>CADCTD010000154.1 GCA_902805545.1 uncultured Craurococcus sp.
CCGGGTAGGTAGGGCCAAGTTTCCACAAGCCTACAGTGATGCGCTTTCTGGGGGCTGCGGCCCTCCAAACGCATCAGCGATGGCGCAGTATCGCAGCGGGTGCCGAGCCTTGACCGCATCGGCCAGCATGACCGCGGCAGCACCGGCCATGGCACTGTCGAGACCGGCGATGCAAGGCAGCGCATCGCGGCCGAAGGCGGCGCAGTAGAGGGCTGTCGCCGCCTCCAGCGTGGGGTCCTGCGGTGGCGTGGCGGCGCGGCGTGGCATTGGTATCCTCCTGTTTCCGGGCTTCCAGGTAGCCGTACCGCCGCCGTGCCGTTCATCGATCCCATGGATGCATGGCATCCAGGCTTCGTATTGGTGCTGAGCCGAAGCAAGGGTCATTTTCCGCCTCAAGCAAGGCCGGCCGGGCATCACGCCCTGGACTACCGGCCTCCGAGACGGAGAACCAAGCCATGTTCCGCACGACTGTATTTGCCTCGCTGATCGCCCTCGGTGCCGTAGGTGCCGCGCAGGCTCAGGACAACGGCCCCCGCCTGGTGGGTGGCGGCGCCGATGGTGGCCCCCGCGTTGAGTACGTGACCCCGAGCCAGAACGTGGTCGGCGGCGGCCATGCCCGCATCACCGGCGAGGCCGGCAACCGCAGCGTCGCCGCTGTCGGCGCGACCACGGGCCAGGCCCCGACCGGCTACATTGCCCAGTTTGTCGGCGGCGGCCGCGAGCAGGCGCTGGCCTATGTCCCTGCCCCGGCTGGCAGCCCGACCCTTGCCGGTCAGTTCGCCCGCCCGGGTGGCTGATCGCGCCCGGCCTCAAGGTTGGTGATGCTGATGCATGGGGCGCTTCGGGCGCCCTTTCGCATGCTCGCCGACTAGAATTGGAATTATTGCGTTTGCTGCTGAACTCCTTGGCCAACTTGGTGTACGATGACGTGCACGTTGGCACGGGCGCTGCAATGTGGATCTTTGGAGAGCGTCTATTGCACATCCTTTGGGATGCGACGCTCTCGGTGGTATGGCTCGATCAACCAGATCGGAGCATGCGGTAGCACGCCATGCTGCTGGCGGTCTACCAGAGGTTCGAGCCGCAAATCGCCCGCGGCTTGGCGGCGCGGCTAGGGCAAAATCCGAACGATCAGAGTCATTGGGGATTCCCTTGGGCCTCGAAGTCTGATTCACCCTGCTGGCTGGGTGAGGAGGCCAGCTTGCATGGCGAGAACCCTGTCTGAGGATCTGCGCTCCCGGCTGATTGCGGCGGTCGAGGGTGGCCAATCCCGGCGCGCTGCGGCCGATCGCTTTGGGGTTGCGGCGGCGACTGCGGTCCGCTGGGTTCGGGATTGGCGTGCCACCGGCGCCACCCGCGCCAAGGCCAAGGGCGGTGATCTTCGGTCGGGGCGGATCGAGGTCTATCGAGATGCCATCCTGGCGGCGGTCGAGGCTCAGGTGGATATCACCCTGGTGGAGCTGTCCAGCATGCTGCACCGGGAGCACGGCGCCGCCTTCGCGCCCAGCACAGTCTGGCGCTTCCTGGACCGGCACGCCATGACACTTAAAAAAAACGGCGCACGCCAGCGAGCAGGAGCGACCCGACATCGCCGCACGGCGACAAGCCTGGTTCGACGCTCAGCCTGATCTCGACCCCGAGCATTTGGTGTTCATCGACGAGACCGGTGCCTCGACCAAGATGACCCGTCTGCGTGGCCGAGCGAAGCGCGGCCAGCGCTGTCGATCACCCATCCCGCACGGGCACTGGAAAACCACCACCTTCACCGGAGCGCTGCGGCTCGAGGGTATGACGGCGCCGATGGTGCTCGACGGGCCGATGACTGGCGTCGCCTTCCTTGCCTATGTCGAACAGGTGCTGGTGCCCAGCCTACAGCGCGGCGATGTCGTGATCATGGACAATCTGTCCGCACACCGCCGCCCCGCTATCCGTGCCGCTATCGAAGCCGCAGGCGCCAGGCTGCTCCGCCTGCCACCTTATTCGCCAGACCTGAACCCGATCGAGAATGCCTTCGCCAAGCTCAAGGCCATCCTCCGCAAAGCCGCCGCCCGCACCATCGACGACCTCTGGGATGCCGTTCGAGACGCATTGCCACGCTTCACCCCAGACGAATGCCGAAGCTACTTCACCGCCGCAGGGTATGAGCCCGAATGATCGGATTCTGCTCTAGGTTGGGAGCAGTGAAGCGTGCAGGGCGAGGGCATCGACGGTATCCCCCTCGAACGCCTGCTGCGGGAAGGTGAGCCGCACGACGAGGTCGCCCGGCGGATGGTGGAGACCCTGACTGGCCACGAGCTCTACGCCCCGGCGCCGTCCTGGGACGGCCAGTGGCTCACCAGGCTGCTTCGGGCGGTCGGGCTGCCACGGCACGCTCTCCGCCTGCGGGACACGGACGAAGCGCAACGGAGCGCGGCCCTTGCCGCCCTGGAGCGCAGCGGCGTGCCGATGGGTACGCGGCGCGACCTTCTCGACGGCATCTTGGAACCTGCCCGGCAAGCCGCCAAGGCGGGGGCACCTGCGCATCGCGCGCTCGAGGACGCGCGCCGGGAGCGGTCGCGTCCCTGGGCGTGGTGCAGGGGGCCGACACTGTAACGGTGGCGGCCATCGTAGTTGGTCCTGGGTAGGGTTGTGTTGCGACACGCAACTCTGCCCCAAGGACGTCACGATGACCGATGAGAGGATCGCTCTTCGGGAGCTGCTGGGTTGAACGCATGCGTTCAACGGCTCCGACGCTACTTTCCTGCGGGAGATGATTGGTTTTGCTGCGCATCGGCTGATGGAGCTGGATGCTGAGGGCGCCTGCGGTGCTGGCCATGGCGAGCGCAGCGCCGAGCGGGTGAACCAGCGCAACGGCTATCGGGAGCGGGACTGGCAGACCCGGGCTGGCATGGTAGAGTTGCGCATTCCGAAGCTGCGGCGTGGCTCCTACTTTCCGGCTTTCCTAGGTTGAACGTATACGTTCAACAGGCGGCTGGCGGAGAAGGCGCTGACCCAGGAGGCCTACGTCCAGGGCATCTCCACCCGCTCGGTGGACGACTTGGTCAGGGCCCTGGGGATGGAGGGCATCAGCAGGTGCCAGGTCAGCCGCCTGTGTACCGAGATTGATGGCCGGGTGCAGGACTTCCTCGGCCGCCCGATCGAGGGGTCGGCGTATACGCCGACGGCCCTATCTATGGCTCGACGCCACCTATGTGAAGGTCCGCGAGGCGGGCCGCATTGTGTCGGTCGCGGTCACCATCGCGGTGGGCGTCAACGGCGATGGCCGGCGCGAGGTGCTCGGCATGGCGGTGGGCGCCTCCGAGGCGGAGATGTTCTGGACCGTCGACGCAGTGCGTCGACCCTGCTTGCCCTGGCTCGACGCGGCCTGCGCGTTGTGAGGCTGGTGATCTCCGACGCCCATGAGGGCCTCAAGGCCGCGGTGGCCAAGGCGCTCAGGGCGACGTGGCAGCGCTGCCGCGTGCATTTCGGCCGCAACGCCGCGGCCCATGCCGGCAAGACCCAACGCCGCATCGTCTCGGCCTGGATCGGCACCGCCTATGCCGAGGCCGATGCTCCGGCCGCGCACGCCCAGTGGCGCCGGGTTGCCGACCAGCTCCGCCCCAAGGTGCCGAAGCTGGCCAGCCTGATGGACAGCGCTGAGGAGGACGTCCTGGCCTTCATGAACTTCCCCCGCGAGCACAGGGCCAAGCTCCACAGCACCAACCCCATTGAGCGGCTCAACGGCGAGGTCAAGCGCCGCACCCACGTGGTCGGCATCTTTCCCAACGAGGCCGCCGTCGCCAGGCTCGTCGGCGCGCTCCTGCTTGAGCAGTCCGACGAATGGGCCACCCAGCGCTCGCGCTATATGACACTGGAGACCATCAGCGCCGTGAGCGATACTTCAGCCGTCAGTCTGCCCGTTGCAGCTGCCTGACGCTACGGCATAGCCCGCCAAGAAGCATCGCTCCTACACCACGTTGTGCGACACGACCTTGCCTAGTCTTCGTTCACGCCTGTCCGACACCTGTCGCCGCCCCCGATCGATTGTGTTGGAAAAGTTCGACCGCTAGCGTTGACAGGTGAGATTTGCGCGAGACCCGTTCACGTCTGGGTACCCGTGCGACATGGACTTGTGGCGATTGGCGCCGCCGAACGGATGCCGACCTGTTGCGCTGCCGCCCGGTGTTTTCCGACATAATGGACCCGAAGCGGTCCCTCCTCGGCGTGCCCGCACCATTTGAAGCCTCTGCAAACGTCAGCCTCGACCGGCGCCCTGCCCCGCTCGCGGCGAGACATAGGCGGGATCGTGGATGAATGGCAGCGCGGTGCCGCATCGCAGCGCCTCCACCACGGCGCCGAAGTCGGTTTCGAATCGGAAGCCGAGCGCCTGCTCCGCATGGCTGCTGTCGTAGACGCGGCTGATGCTCCGCGGCAGCTGCCAGCCACGGGCAGCGTAGAGCCCGGGCGCGTCGGGAAAGCGGCGCGCGACAACGGTCGCCGCATCCCTTTTCAGCTCGGTTGCGTCCACGCGGGAGAACGGTGTCGGCGCGGACAGCACGAAGACGTCAAAGCCCAAGGCTGGCGCCCTCTTGAGCGCGGCGAGGTGCGCGCGCGCGGCATCCTCGACAGTAAGGCGGCGGTGGAGGAATTCGTTGGCCTTAAGGTTGGGCCCGGTGAGGTCCCGATGCGTGTCGTCCTCCTCGGGGAAGAAGCGACCGGCTCGGAGGACCAAACAATCCAGCCCATGTTCCAGATGGTGCAGGCGGCATAACCCTTCCGCAGCCAGCTTCGTCACGCCGTAGATATTGCGTGGCGCGAGCGGGCCTGACGCCTCGTCGAGCCAAACGGCCGAGCTGCCCGCCTCGTCGCGGATTGCCTGGCTGATCATCAGCGACGTCGTCGAGGTGAGGACAAAGCGGCCGGCGCCTGCGGCCGTAGCCAGTTCGAGCAGGTTGAGCGTGCCGATGACGTTGATGTCGATGAAGGCCTGCTTCGGATGCCTTGCGATGTCCGGCTTGTGGAGCGCTGCGGCATGAACGACCGAATCTATTTCATGATCGGCGAAGACGCGCTCGAGGAGGGAGCGGTCGGCGACGCTGCCGAGGACGTCCGTGTCGCCCCCCGGGGCAACGTCCAGGCCGACGACCACATGGCCTTCGGCGCGCAGCATCGGCGCAAGAAAGCGGCCAAGCCAGCCAGACGACCCTGTGAGGAGCACGCGCATGCGGGGGTGTTTAGCGGCGCGGTCCTGTCCCTGGAAGCGCGCAGAGAGCGTGCCGCTGGCTCCGCCCAGGGCGGTTGGAAGAGCCCCAGCTCTGCGGGTCGCGGCGCGTGCCGCGGCCAAGCGACCAAGACTGCTGGGTCGCTGGATGCCAACGTCGCGCGGAGCCGGCTACCGACTGCCCTCGTCGCACCGATCAAGCCGCGGCTCAGCTGGACGCTTGTAAAATAGCACGACCGGTCGTAACAATGCGCTATGAAGTCACATGCGACCCGCATCACTCTCCTTCACCACGGTCTTCGCGCGCTCAGCGTCGACGGCTTGTCGGGCGTTACCCTCGGCCGGCTGGCTGAGGCAGCCAACCTGTCCAAAAGCGGCCTCTTCGCCCATTTCCGCTCGAAGGAGCAGCTCGAGGTCGCGCTGCTCGACGAAGCCGCGCGCCTGGCGCGCGCACAGGTGGTCGAACCAGCGATGGTGGCGCCGGATGGCCTGCCTCGGCTCCGCGCCCTGGTTGAGCGATGGCTTGGCTGGGCGCCCCGCGCGGGTCTGCCCGGGGGCTGTCCTGTCGCAGCGGCCTTGTTCGAGCTGGACGACAGCGAGGGCAGGGTGCGCGAGCACGTCGCCATGCTGGAGCGCGAGTGGCGCGAGCTTCTCCGCTCCCTCGTTGCCTCTGCCGTAGCGCTGGGGGACCTCCACCCGGAGACGGATGTGGAGCAGTTCGTCTGGGAGCTCTGCGGCATCTATCTCAGCCATCACGCCTCCGCCCGCTTCCTGCGCGATCCCGCCGCCGATGCGCGGGCATGGCACGCCTTCGATGCGCTGCTGCGCCGCACGGCCATGCCCGGCACTTCGGACGCCGTGCAATGACCGGCAGCGGGCTTGTGGCCCCCGACAGGGCGGCAGGGGCGGCCGAGCTGGAGCAGCTTCGACGGCTGCGCCTGGCGGCGCTGGTGGAAGGGGTGACGCTGGTCCTCCTCGTGCTCGTCGCGGTGCCCGCGAAGCATCTGTTCGGCGTGCCCGCATTGACGAAGGTAATGGGGCCGGTGCATGGCTTGGCGTTCGTGGGCTATGTGTGGATGCTCCTCGCCACCGTGTCAGGCGGGTCCTGGCGCCCGGGTGAGATCTTGCGCCTCATGACCGCGGCCTTCGTGCCGTTCGGCGCCCTCCACAGCACCAGGCTGCTGCGGCGGAAGGAAGCGGCGCTGGCTGCGGTGAGCAGCGAGGAGGCGTGATGGATCCGATCTGGCTGAAGGCGGTGCACGTCGCGGCAGTCCTCGTCTTTGCCGGCGGGCTACTGGCACAGTCGCTTGCGGTCGCGGCTGCGCAGCAGGGCAGCGTCAGCCCCGACCTCGTAGCCCGGCTGCGGAAATGGGACCAGCGCGTAACCGTTCCGGCACTGCTTGCTGTCTGGGCTCTTGGCATCGCTGCAGCGCTCGATGGTGGCTGGTTTGGAGCAGGCTGGCTTTCCGCCAAGCTGCTCCTGGTAGCCGCGCTTACTGGCCTGCACGGCGTGCAGGTCGGTGCGCTCCGTCGGCTGGCGCTTGGGGCCGGGAGACCTCGCCACGGCTTCGCCTGGGCCCCTGTGGCGGCGGTTCTTTCATTCACCGCCGTCGCATTGCTGGCTGTTGGCAAGCCGTTCTGAGAGCGGGCTGCGGCTCATGCTGCCGCCAGATGGCGAACCGGGCAGGTGTGTCTGCACTCCAACCACGCGCCTCGGCCACACGGCCCGGCTCATGCCGCCGGCGTACGTGAAGCGGGCGCCGCGTCCGGCGAGGACCAAGGTGCTGAAGTGACGATGACAGCGAGAGACCGGTAAGGCGGTGACGAGAGGGGCCGTTTATCGCAGTGCGCCACCCGAGCGCGCTCGCATGATTGCCCCTCGTTTCGCGCAGCATCAGGGCCCGCGGCCAGACCGACCGCATACAAGGCCGGACGCCTGACCGGACCCGTGCTCTCGGTGCCAGAGTTGAAGACGCGCCTTGGCCCGCAGGGAGCATCCACACATGCGATAAAGCCAGGTGGGAAAGGTTAGCCCTGCCACCCGGTGCTCGCTCCCGCCGAGCATGCGGTACCGCTGCACTCGACCCCGAGCGAACATTCCAGACCAATGGGGCCCGGCCCTTCCAGCCTCAGGGAGGAAGACCGGCCGCGACCAGGTGCTGCCCGTAGCGCTCCCGCATGGCGTCGTCGCGGTAGGGCCAGCGTGACATGGCGGCGCTGACGCGGTAGCTCGGTATTATCGCCTTCAAGCGCATCGCATGCGGGCGCGCCCGCTCCGTCCGGCCGAGCGCCGCGAGCGCGGCGGCGGTTACGGCGAGGTTCGAGGCATAGTCGCCATTGGTCCGCAGGGACCGCAACCCCCAGTGCGCCGCCTCTTCCCAGCAGCCTCCTGCGTAGTGCGCAATGCTCAAAAAATGCTGATAGCGGAACAGGAACGGGTCCTCGGGCGAGAGCCGGATCGCGCGTTCCGCGCTGCGCACCGCTTCCTCCGTCCGGCCAGTATAGGCGAGCGTCGGGCTGGTCCAGAGGCAGGTTTCGGCATCGTTCGGCGCCATGCCCAGCGCCCGGTCGAGCAGGTCCTGGGCGCGGTCGTAGTCCCGGTGCAGGATGGTGCGACTGTGGCCAAGCAGCGCCAGCGCCCGGGCATGCCCGCCGTCCAGCTCCAGCGCCAGGCGGACCTCGTCCTCCAGCGCCTTCGCCTCGGCCGCCGGGTCGTCCGACCAGCGCTGGCCGATGCGCAAGCTGTGCCAGTTGGCCAGCGCGGCATGCGGTGCGGCGAACCCAGGGTCGAGCGCGACGGCGCGGCGCAACATCTCGCCCGCCTTGTCGAAGCTCGCGCGCTCAAGCCGGAACATCGTCGCTTGCGCCTCGAGCATCAGGTGATAGGCGCCGAGGTCGTGCTGCCGGCGCAGCGCGTTGCGCAGCTCCGCGTCGCGCAGCCGTGGCACCAGCATATGCGCGATGGTCGTCGCCAGTTCGTCAGGTGCCTCGAGCAGGCTGGCCGCGGTCAGGTCGTAGACGCGGTGCCAGACGACGGCGCCCTTGGTGGCCTCAGCTACCTCGACCGAAAGGCGCACCCGCCCGCCGAAGCGCTGCAGGCTGCCGGAAGCGAGATAGTCAGCCCCGACCCGGCGGGCGAGCGCCGGGACGTCCTCCGCCGCGCCGGCCAAGTGGCGGGTCGAGTTGGCCGAGATCACGATCGGCTCCCGCCCCCC
>CADCTD010000155.1 GCA_902805545.1 uncultured Craurococcus sp.
TGTTCACGGTGGACGGGCCGAACGACGGCGCGCTCGACTTGCAGGCGCTCGCCGAACGCGCCTCCGACGCCTTCGCGCCGGTGGACACGTCCGCGGACGACCCGGCGGTCATCATCTACACCTCCGGGACCACCGGCAGCCCGAAGGGCGCGCTGCACGCGCACCGCGTCCTGCTCGGCCACCTGCCGGGCGTGGAGATGCCGCAGGAGCTGTTCCCCAAGCGCGGCGACCTGTTCTGGACTCCGGCCGACTGGGCCTGGATCGGCGGGCTGTTCGACGTGCTGCTGCCGAGCCTGCACCACGGCGTGCCCGTGCTGGCGCACCGCATGGCGAAGTTCGACCCGGAGTTCGCGCTGCGCCTGATGGCCGAGCACGGCGTCCGCAACGCCTTCCTGCCGCCCACCGCGCTGAAGATGCTCCGCGCCGTGCCCGACCCGGCGCGCTTCGGCCAGAAGCTGCGCTCGGTCGGCAGCGGCGGCGAGACGCTGGGTGAAGAGTTGCTGGACTGGGGCCGAGCCGCCTTCGGCTGCGCGATCAACGAGTTCTACGGCCAGACCGAGTGCAACCTCGTTGTCTCCAACTGCTCCTCCATCCTGCCGGTGCGGCCGGGCAGCATGGGCCGCGCCGTGCCGGGGCACGAGGTTGCGGTGGTGGACGCCGAGGGCCACCCGTTGCCACCCGGCACGCCGGGCACCTTGGCTGTGCGACGGCCGGACCCGGTGATGTTCCTCGGCTACTGGAACAACCCGGAGGCCACGGCCGCCAAGTTCGCCGGCGATTGGCTGCTGACCGGCGACCAGGGCGTGCAGGACGGGGACGGCTACTTCCGCTTCGTCGGGCGCGAGGACGACGTCATCACCTCCGCCGGCTACCGCATCGGCCCCGGCGAGATCGAGGACTGCCTCTTGCGCCACCCCGCCGTCTCCATGGTCGCGGTGGTGGGTGTGCCGGACGTGCTGCGGACGGAGCGCGTTGCCGCCGTGGTGGTGCCCGCCGCCGGCATCGCCCCGGACGACGCGCTGGCGCGGGAGATCCAGGATTTCGTCCGCACCCGCC
>CADCTD010000156.1 GCA_902805545.1 uncultured Craurococcus sp.
GGGAGGTGGGCGCGGCGCGGGGGCGGCGGGGCGGACGCTGCTGGGCGGCGGCGGGGCCGGCGCATCATCCTCGAATGTGACGGCGGCGGCGGCCGGCCAGGCGAGCAGCAGCAGCAGGGCGAGCGGGAGACGTCTCATCGGCCGGGCACCGTTCGCAGCAGCACCACCCGCACGGCGACGCGCCCGGCCTCCTGGGCATCGCGCAGGGCGCCGGCGAGGGCGATGTCGAAATCCTCGAGCGGTTCCGGGCGCCGGCGCTGCTGGAAGAGCGGCGCTTCGGAGGCGATGACGACCAGCATGTCGGTGCCGAAGGGCGCCGTCGCCACCCAGCGGTTGCCGTCGCCGAAGCCGAGGCTGGTGCCCGGCGGCTGCGGCGTGCCGCCCTGGACGATATGCCCGACCTCTCCCGCCTCGCTCACATAGGCCACATGCAGCCGGGCCGGCCAGGGCGGGGTGGTGACGCTGAAGCGCAGGCCCTGGCCCTCGCGCAGCGGGTTGCCGCTGGTGAAGGCAAGGTTCGGTGCATCCTCGCCGAGGGCGGCGAAGGGCCGGGCGATGTCGAGCAGCTGGCAGTAGGACGCGCTGAAGCTGTCGAGCGCGACCCGCGTGGCGCCGGGCGGCAGGCCGGCCGCGGCCAGGTTGCGCCGCATGGCCTCGGCGGAGGCAGAGCTGGCGACGCCGGCGACGGAGAGGCCGCCGCCGGCCTGGGTGACCTGGACCAGGCTGCACGGCATGGCGCGGAGCGAGGCGGCGATGCTCGCGGCGTCCGGCGCCGGGAGCGGGGCCGGGCTCGGTGCCGGCGGAACGGGCGGCGGGGCGGGGGCGAGGACGGGGGCGGGCTGTGCCGGCGGCTGCGCCGGGGGCGGCGGCGACACGGCAGCGACGTCCTGCTGCGGCGGCCCGCCTGGGGAGCGGGTGCCGCCGAGCATCAGGCTGCCGGTCACCAGCAGGGCGAGCACCACCGCGCCGCCGCCGAGGAGCGGCAGGAGCAGGCGCCGGCTCCGTGGCGGCTCCTGCAGCAGCGGGCGCAGGGGCGGGCGGACGACGGTGCCGTCATCCGGCGGCTCCGGCGGGCGGCGGAAGGGCGAGGCGGCGACGGAGGCCGGCATCGGCCCAGGCCAGGAGACGCCGGCCGCGACCTGCTGCAGCGCGGCGGCGAACTCCGCGGCGGAGGCGAAGCGATCCTCCGGCGCCTTCGCCATGGCGCGGGCAACGATGGCATCGATCGAGGGCGTGCCGGTCGGCGGCACGCCGATGCGGGAGGGCGGCACCGGATCGGTGTTCAGCACCTTCTGCATGACGGAGGTGATGCCGCCGGAGAAGGGCTTCTCGCCCGACAGCAGCTGGTAGAGCACCACGCCGGCGGCCCAGAGATCGGCGCGCTGGTCGACGGTCTCGCCGCGCAGCTGCTCCGGCGCCATGTAGGCCGGCGTGCCCATCATGGTGCCGATATGGGTCATCGACGAGTTCTCGAGCCGGGCGATGCCGAAATCGGCGATCTTCAGCATGCCCGAGGGCGTCAGCATCAGGTTGGCCGGCTTGATGTCGCGGTGGACGACGCCCCTGGCATGGGAATAGCCGAGCCCGTCGAGCAGCTGCGTCATCAGCTGGACGACGCGCGGCAGCGTCGGCCGCTCGCCGGTGTCGAGCATCGACTTCAGCGAGCCGCCCTCGACCAACTCCATGATGATCCAGGCCTGCTCGGCATTCTCGCCATAGTCGAAGACGGCGACGATGTTCGGGTGGTTCAGGCCGCCCGCGGCCCGGGCGCCGCGGCGGAAGCGGGCGATGGCGTCGGCGGTCTCCGCATCCTCGATCGGCGGCAGGTTCACGACCTTCACCGCGACGCGGCGCTCGATCAGCCGGTCGAAGGCCTCATGGACGACGGTGCCGGCGCCGGTGCCGAGCGTGCCGCGCAACTCGTAGCGGCCTGCGATGTCGGCCTGGACGTTCATGGTGCGCCGAAGCCGCCGCCGGCCCGAGGGGCGGATCCTGCCATCAGCGCGGCATCACCCTGCATCGCCAGTCACCAAGTACCGAGAGGT
This sequence comes from uncultured Craurococcus sp., assembly GCA_902805545.1. Lineage (GTDB taxonomy): Bacteria > Pseudomonadota > Alphaproteobacteria > Acetobacterales > Acetobacteraceae > Belnapia. The sequence goes on from CADCTD010000156.1 coordinate 2,046, forward strand.
GCGACATTGCAGGCGCCGCCAAGTCGGGGCAAGCGCCTGTCCGGAGCGGGGAATGGTATTGGCCAAGTTGTTACTCGTTTCGGCTGGAATTTCGCCAAGGGGTTTAAGTCGACCGTTTCGGGCCATCCCGGACAGTAGCCGGCATCGTGCTCACCGCGCAACGTGACGCGGGCGACACGTGACTTTCCGGAAAGGAACCGAATCTCACGGGCTCGTCGATTGCGAGGGTGAAACGGGCGGCTGACATTCCGCCCGAAATCAGCGTCGAGGCCGAGCGGCAGGCATGTCCAGAACTCTCCCGGTAAGCCTTTCGGACCCGATGCCGCCAGGGAAGGAAGTCCTCGTCACCGCCTGCATCTGCACCCATGACCGCACCCGCTACCTGCGGCATTGCCTCGGGAGCCTGCGGCACCAGAGCGTCGGCTCCGAGGGTTTCGAGATCGTGGTGGTCGACAGCGGCTCGCCGCCGGCCGCGGCGGCGGAGATGCAGCGCCTGGTCGCGGAGTTGCCGAATGCGCGGCTCATCCGCCTGGAGGAGACCGGCATCAGCCTCGCCCGCAATGCCGGGGCGCTCGCGGCGCGGGGCGCGTATATCGCCTATATCGACGACGATGCGCTGGCGGCGCCCGACTGGATCGAGCAGATCATGGCCGCGGTGCGGGAGCAGCCGGTGCCGCCGGCCGTGCTCAGCGGCCGCGCCCTGCCGATCTGGGAGGCGCCGCTGCCGGCGTGGTGGCCAGAGAGCCTGCGCGGCATCCTCACCATCACCGAATGGGAGGGGCGTGGCGAGTACCGCACCGCCGAGGTGCCGGCGGGGCTCGGCCCCTGTGGCGCCAACCTGATCGTCGAGCGGGCGGCCATGCTTGCCGCCTCCGGCTTCGCCGAGGATCTCGGGCGGCGCGGCGGCCTGCTGCTCTCCGACGAGGATGTGCATCTCGCCTGGAAGCTGCAGGACGGCGGACGGTCCGCGCGGCACGACTCGCGCATCACGGTGCACCACTGCATCCAGGCGCGGCGGCTGACAGTGGCCTGGCTGCTGCGACGGCTCTACTGGCAGGGCGCCTCCTCGGTGCTGACGCGGCTGATGCTCGGCCATCCGCGCATGGTCCGGAGCGAGCTGCCGCGGCGGCTGGCGCTGGCGCTGGTGCTGGCGCCGCTCGCCCTGGTGCCGGAGCGGAGCAGCGCGCTGATCGGCCTGCGCTGGCGCCTGGCCTATGCGCAGGGCTTCGTCCGCATGGCGATCAGCGAGCTGCTGCGGGCGGACACCGCGGGCATCGAGGTCAGCTCGCGTGCCCTCGCGGAGAATGCGGCGCGCGGGACGATGGGCTGAGGCGTCTCAGCCGGGCGCGGGGACGAGGGCCATCGCCTCCGCGCGGGCCTCGGCCCATGCGGCCGTGTCGCGCAGCAGGCCGAGCGCCCGGAGCTGCTCCGGCCCGGCATAGCGCAGGCTGCGCGCGCCGTGCAGCGTGAAGTCCGGGTCGCGCTTCAGCGCCGCGAGGTAGCGGCGATACTCGGCCGAGCCGTCGTAATGCGCGTCGCGCGCCACCGCATCCAGCACGCGGGCGTGGAAGTCCTGCAGGAACTTGAAATGCAGCAGCACGCCGCTCGGCTGCCCGGCGGCGAGGGCGAGCGGTGCCACCGAATGCGCCGAGCGGAACGCCATGCCCTCCCGCCAGCGCAGCAGCGGCAGCTTGGTGAGGTTGGGCGAGCGGCGCGGCGCCAGGCGGGCATACCAGGCCGCGCGGCGCAAGGGCGGCAGGCGCCAGCCGAGATTGTAGAGCTTCTGGTGGAGGAAGCGCGCCGGTCGGGTCGGGATCGCCTCGGGGAAGAAGAGGCGCTCGCGGAGGCCGCCATAGGTGGCGATGTAGGGACAATCCGGTTCTGGCTCCTGGCGGAGCTGCGGCGGCTCGAACCAGGGGGCGACATCGAGCAGGTCCTGCTCCGGCCGGTAGCGTGTCGCATGCAGCGGCTCGCGCGGGAAAAGGTCGAGCATCACGGTCGTGAGCCCCTCGGAGCCGAGCCGGTCGAGATGGCCGCAGAGCCGGGGCAGGGCGCCGGGCGCGTCGCTGCCGGGGAAGACCAGCGTCTCGTCAGCGTCGAAGAGCAGGACCCAGTGGCCGCCGGCGTGGCGGTCCAGAGCCGCATTCACCCAGTCGATGCCGAAATGCGCCTCGGCGTAGCGGCCCGGCGCCTCGACGACATGCAGGCGCGGATGGCGGAGCGCGATCTCCCGCGTCGCATCCGTCGAGCGGTTGTCGATGAGGATGATCGGGCCGATGCCGAGATGCCGGGCATGCCGGATCGCGGCGTCGAGGCGCAGCGCCTCGTTGCGGGCGACGACGATGCCGAGGACCTCGCCCGGCCGTGGCGCGGGGGCGGGGCCGATCAGCCGCAGGCCGAAGGGCAGGGCATCCTCAGGCGGCGTCATGCTGGGCCCTGGGCATAGGAAGGCTCTCACGCGCGTGGCCGGACGAGGAGAAATTGGCGTCGCGCAGCCAATGGGAGATCGCGGCCCGGCGCTCCGGCCACTCCTCCTCGAGCAGCGAGAAATAGGCCGTGTCGCGGCGATGGGCGCGTACGACCATATGCGCGCGCAGCACGCCCTCGAAGCGGAAGCCGAGCCGCTCCGCCGCGCGGCGGGAGGCTGCGTTCAGCGTGTTGCACTTCCAGGACACGCGCCGGTAGCCGAGGCGGAAGGCGAGGTCGAGCAGCAGGAACATCGCCTCCGTGGCCGCGCGGGTGCGGGCGAGGCCGGGCGGGAACCAGATGTTGCCGAGCTCGATCGCCGCATCCGCCGGACGGATGTCGAGGAGCGCGAGCCACCCGGCCGCGGGGCCAGGCCTGCCGTCGGCGCCATGGGGCCGCACCGCCCAGACCAGCTCGCCCTTGCTGACGGCCATGAAGCGCAGGTAGCCGGCGAAGGCGGCGCGATCGGCGAAGGGACCGACGGGCAGCCAGCGCCAGCTCTCGGCCGATTGCTGCGCGGCGGGCCAGAGCTCCTCCGCATGCGCCGCCGCCAGCGGCTCCAGCGTCACGCTGGCGCCGGCGATGGCGGCGTGCTCCGGCCGCGGGCGCGGTGCGGGATCGACGGGCTCGCCGAGCAAATCCATCCCCTCCATCAGCCGAAGCGCCGCCCGCCGGCGAGGAAGGCGTAGAGGGCGGGCGAGAGGCGGTAGATCACCGCTGCGCAGACGGCTGCGATCGAGATCGTGACGGCGACGCTGGCGGCGTAATGCGCGAGCATCCAGATATCCGTCTCTTCCGGCACCAGGCGCCAGAGGAGGTACTTCACGAAGATGATGATGGGGAAATGCGCCGCATGGAGGAAGAAGGCGAAGCCGCCATAGCGGGCGAAGAACCCGCCGAGCTGCGTCGTGGCGAGGCGGAGGCAGAGGCCCCAGCAGGCAGCGACGCCGAGCGGGCGGGCGAGGCGCGTTGCGAGGTCGAGCATGTCCTCATGCGGCGGCGTGGTCGGGTCGAACCAGAGCGGCGCCAGCGCCCGCAGCGCCATCAGCACCGCATAGGCGACCAGCAGGATCTTGGCGGTGCGCCAGGATATGTTCAGCGACACCTGCCGCATGCGGGCGAAGCCGCCGAGGAAGAAGAAGAACAGCACGTCGGTGCGGATGAAGATGCCGAAGGTGAGGTCGAGCACCCAGGAGGCGCCGAGCACCACCACGCCCGCCAGCGGCGCATGGCGCAGCACGAGCCAGAGGAGCGGGCTCACCAGCACCGAGAGGAAGAGGTCCCGCACGAACCAGAACTGGAAGGCGATCGGCAGGCCGGTGATGCCGAAGACCGCGTCGAGCACGCCGAAGAGGCTCGGCTCCGCGAAGTCGAACCGGAACTCGCCGAGCAGGCCGGTGGTCGGGGCGAGGGCGTAGAGGGTCAGGCCGACCGCGATGGTGGCGAGGTTCCAGGTGATCAGCGGGAAGAGCAGCGAGCCGATGCGGTTGCGCATCCGCCGGATGATGGTCTGCAGCGGATGGTCGGCGAGGCCGAAGAAGAGCCAGCCGGAGATGGTGCTGAGCAGCGGCACCGCGCTGAAGAAGAACAGCAGGATGAAGCTGTTCACGAAGGTGGCGAAGGGGTGGCTGTCCGGGTCGAAGCCGGTGAAGGGCGAGACCCGGCTGTTCGGGAAGGAGAAGTAATGGAGGAAGACCAGGCCGATGACGAGCACCACCCGCGCCACCTCGATGGTCGTCGGCAGGCTGGCGGGCATGCTGCGCGAGGCCTCGGCCTGCGCGACGGGTCTTTCGGAGGAAAGCGCGGACTGGAGGATGCTCATGGCGTTCGTCCCGGCTGGTCTTGTTATGTCGTATGGAGCGGGATGGCGAAGGCAGGGCGGGGCTGTGCTGCGGCAGGGCGGGGCTGACGATGGTGCCGGAACAGCTCCTCCTCGATTGCAGCGATGAACTCGTCCTGCATCGCACGCGGGTTGATGGCGTGGTCGGTCCCCTGGAGGACGAGGGTACGTATCGGCGCGCGCCGCGGCAGGTTCCGGCCGCCGCGGCCGAAATGCGCGCGCAACTCGCGCAACGAGCGGTCGCGGTCGCTGTAGGCGAGGAGCAGCGTCGTGCCGCGGGCCTGCAGCTGCCGCAACCAGCGGCCGGCGCGGTCGAGGCCGGTCTCGAGACCCAGGCGTCCGGCGAGGAAGCGGTCGGCCTCGGCAAGGCTCCGGCGCAGCGCCATGCGGGGCTTCCGCAGCCGCGGGTTCTCGCCGGGCGGGGGGCCGCCGTCGAGGTCGGGCGCACCGCCGGCGGCGCGGTCGAAGGCCGGGAGATTGGCGAGGGCGAGGCCGGCGACGCGCACATCCCGCAGCGCGGCGTGGAAGGCGTGATGCGCGCCGGAGCAGATGCCGACCAGGAGGATGCGGCGGAATCCCTGGCGCTCCAGCGCCGCGAGCCCGGCGATGGCGTCGCGTGTCGCGCCTTCGCCGAACAGCGCCTCGGCGCGCTCGCCATCGCCGACGGCACCGCTCTCGCCGATGCCATCGGCGTCCATCCGCAGCGAGGCGAAGCCGAGCTCCGCCAGGCGGCGCGCCAGGCGCACGGCGATGCGGCCGTTGCCGATATGGTGGTTGGCGCCGGTGTTGAGGATCAGCACGCCAACCGGCTGTGGTTCCGCCGGAGCGCAGAGGATGCCGGCGAGCTGGTCGTCGTCGCCGAAGCGCAGCACGCGCTCCTCGATGCCGGGGGCGACCGGCAGGCGGTCGGTGACGGTGGCTTGCGTGGCCGCTGGCGCCGCCTCCTTCGCCAGCCATTGGGCGGCGGTCATGAACAGTGCCTTCGGCGGGATGCTGAGCTGCGCATGGCGCAGGAAGGCGGCATGGCCCTCGAAGGGCAGGGCCGTCACCGGCGCGCCGAAGTCCGGCGTCGATCCCGGCTTGGGCGGCTCGGCGAGCAGGATGCGGGCCGGGCACGCCTGGCGCAGCAGCGGGGCGAGGTCGAGGCCACGCAGGCCGGCGATGTCGCTGTCATGCAGGCGAAAGCCCGCGGCTTCGAGCCAGCCCGGCTCGGGCGTGGCGTCGCCGGCGGCGCGGGCGCCGAGCAGCAGCTCACGCCCATGGGCGCGGCCCGACCAGACGGGCGCGAGAAGGATCATGTCGGCGATGCTGCCGGGGCGGCGTGCAGCGCTGGCCGCGGCGAGGAGCGCGCCGAGCCGCATTCCGCCGAGGCTGATCGCCCCGAGGCCGAGCGTCCTCCGCATCCAGTCGCAGGCCGTGCCGATGCCAGCGAGCCAGTCGGCCAGGCGGTGCGGGGCTTCGTCGCCCAGGGAGTCGCCGGTACCGGGATAGTCGAAGCGCAGCACCGGCGTGCCCGCTGCGGCCGCCTGCTCGGCGAAGAGACGCAGGCCGGCCTGGGTGCAGATCAGCTCGTAGCCGAAGGGCGGGCAGAGCACGAGGCCATGGGACGCCGCCCCGTGTGCGGGATGCAGCCAGCCGCGGCAGCCATGGAAGGCGACCGGGATCATCGGCTGCTCTCCTCCTCCCCGGCTCAGGCCTGGGGCCAGAGCGTTGCGTGCACTGCTTCGGGCCAGGCTTCGAGGTCGAAGCCGTGCTGGCGCAGCAGGGCGAGGGCGACGCGCTCCAGCCCGAAGCCGGCGCAGCCGGTATGCGCCGCCTCGCCATCCGTGCCGCGGATGCCGTAGGCGTCGGCGAAGTGATGGACGTGGTAGTTGAAGCTGCCGCAGGCGCTCAGCCGGTCGGGATCGGAGACCGGGACGAGGATCTCGAATTTCAGCCGCTGGCTGCGCTGGCCATTCGCCATCAGCACGCCGGGGCGGCCGAAGAAGGGATCGTTGGCGAGGTCGGTCGTCGCCTCCAGGCCCATCAGCCGGAACATCTCCAGCGCGCGGGCCATCCAGTGCGACTGGAAGGCGCGGATGCGCTCCGGCGTTCCGAAGCAGACCTGCTCGCGCTGGCGGAACATCTGCATGCGCGCGGGGTCAACCGAGGGCTCGCGGCGGAAGCAGTAGGAGGAGGAGTCGACCAGCCAGCCTTCCTCCGGCAGCCGGCCGCGCGCGGCGACGATCGGATAGACCGGGTAGCAGGAGGCAGGCGTCAGCACGACATCGGAGGGCTGCTGCGCGGCGGTCCAGCCGCCCTCCTCCGGCGTGCAGGCGAGCACCCGCTTGTGCTCGCGGTCGTCGCCGCAGAAGCAGTGCACGGTGCCGATGAGCTGCGGCATGTTCTTGAAATAGCCGCTCGCCTCGAAGCCGCTGCGCGTCATGATCGGCGGGAAGCGCATGATCTCCGCGTCATCCGCGGCGGAGAGCCGGCCGATGAGCCGGTCGACGGCATCGACCAGGCTCTCGAAGGTTGCGCTGCGGCCGTAGAGCCCGTCGACGCCGGTGGCGAAGAGCAGGCCGCGTTCGAATAATTCCTGGCGGAAGATGTGGGCGCTGAGGCGGGGGGCGAGCTCGGTGGTGCTCACCGCACGCCCTCCGCGGCGACAGGCCAGCCATTGGCGTCGATCGCCCCGCCGCCGGCGGCTGCGGCGCCGGATTGCAGCCGCTCCAGCACCCGCACGATCGCGTCGATCGAGGAGAAGGTGTCGCGCGTCAGGGCCGTCTCAGGGAACTCGATGCCGAGTGCGTTCTCGAGACCGACCATCACCTCGACGGTGCCGTAGGAGGAGAGGCCGGCGTCGAAGAGGTCGGCGTCGTTGGCGAGCGTGTCGGCCGTGCCAGCGAGGTCGCCGATGCCTGTCAAAACATTTCGAACGGTTTCATGCAGCACGGCGCGATCTCCAACGAACAGCCGTCGTTATTCAAAGGAATGATTCAATTCATCAACTCAAGATGGCTTTATCGTTCAGTAACGAACGCTGTGAATTCAAGTCGTCACGCTGTCGGCGCAACCGGAATTACGCCTCGCCGACAGGAGGTCCGCTTCACATGGCGGTGGGTGGTGGCGCGATGACGCCACCCTGATCTCAGTCCTGGGCCTTCACGTCCGCGGCAGGCGGATTGAACACCAGCCGAGACTGGGCACTCGGCGTCACAGCGGGTTCGGCGATGCCGAAGGCCTTCACCAGGGCGGCGGTGAAGCGCGGCACGCCGGTCCAGCGGATGTGGATGGCGTCGAAGAAATCTTCCTCGCCGAGCGCGAAGGTCTGGTTGCTGTCCCAGTACCGTGCGCCGCTCCCGCCGAGCGCCGTGGTGATGCCGGTAGAGAAGCTGCCGAGCACGGCGCCATCCGGGTCATGCTGCCGGCGCCACTGCGGGTGCACAGGCGTCATGGCGACCATCAGCCGCTTGCCATCGCCGTGCAACCTCCTGGCCATCTGCGACAATGCCGAGAGGCAGGCCGGGTCCGGCTTGTCGACGGCGCCGTAGAGCAGCTCCCCGCGCGGCCTCTCCGCGCCGAGCGGCCCGCTGCCGAACCGGTCGAAGACGAGCGGGTCGGTGCGGTTCGCCCCGGAGCGCTTGTCGGCGATGGTGGCAGCGTTGCGTGCCAGCGCGACGAGGGAGAAGTAGCGCGTGTAGTAAACCCAGGGCGCCGCCTGGCCGAAGACGTAGTCCGCCGCGTCATCGCGGTCGAAGATGGCGGCGGGGTTGCTGGTGCAGCTCTGGAAGTCCTGCGGCGAGGCGATCATCACCACGTCGCGGACGCCGCGGTAGTGGTCGAGCAGCCAGTCGGTGGCGAAGGCGGTCTGGTTGAGGCGCAGGCCGCAGAAGCCGCCGTTCAGGGGCGTCAGGCCCGGTGCCTCCTGCCGCAGGGTGCTGCCGTCGAAGTGGCGCCAGGCGACGGAGGAGCCGACGACCAGCAGGTTCGGCGAGGCGGGCTGCTCCTTCCGCAGGAAGTGCAGCTTCTCGTCGAGGCAGAGCGAGTTGCTGAAGGCCGGCGGCGGCAGGTTGCCCGTCGCCGAGAGCGTCAGCAGCACGCCGTAGTAGAGGGCGAACATCCCCAGCAGCGAGCCGAGGAAGGCCAGCAGGTAGCCTGGCCGCACCGGTCTCGGTGAAGCCTGGGCGATCGGCGTTCCGGACATGGCGTCATGCGCCTTTCCGCTTGGTGGCGATCAGTTGGACGAAGTCGCCGACATTGTGCAGCGACTCGAGCTCCGCCGTGCGGAAGCGGATGCCGAACCGCGTCTCGGCCGCGACCACGAGGTTGACATGCGCCTGGCTGTCCCAGCCAGGGATGTCCTCGGCGGTGGTCGCGGCAGAGAGGGTGATGTCGTCGTCGTCGAATACGTCGCGGAAGACTTGCGTCAGTTCCGCGTAGATCTCCTGTTCGTGCATGTGGTGTCCAAGGCGATGGGGTGGGCGAACGGCCTGGAGCCGCGAGTCTCGATGCGCCAGACCAGCGTCCCGTCGGGGCGATCCGGCAAGGGCGCCATCGGCGTGAAGCCGAGGCGCGGGTAATGTTCCGCCACCATGCCGTTGCGGGCGGTGGGGCGGTATTCGCCGATGAGGGCGGTGACGCCCTGGTGCCTGGCATGCTCCAGCAGCACCTGCAGCGTCGCCTCCTCGACCTTGCGGCCGAGCACGCGGCAGCTCATCAGCCAGGTGTCGATCAGCCACTCGCCGGGGCGCAGCGCCGCATCGGGGCGGGCGAGCACCACGCTGATGAGGCCGTTGTCGCCGAACCGGTCGGTGAGGCGGATGGCCAGTGCGAGGGCGTCCGGATCCTCGGCGAGGGCCTGCATCTCGGCTTCGGTATAGCGGCGGGTGGTGAGGTTGAACTGGTTGGTCTTGTTGACGAGCTGCGTCGCGCGCGGCAGCTCGGCCGCGCCGATCGGGCGGGCGGTCAGCACCATCTCGAGGCTGCGGAGATAGCCCTCGAGATCGGTCGTCTGCTCGAGCACGGCCTGGCGTGCCGCGTTGGCGGCGTAGCTGCGGGCACGCGCGGCATCGTCGGCGGTGAAGCCGACCGTCTCGAAATAGCCGGCGGCGCCGAGCCAGGTGGGGTAGAGCGCCACATCCTCCGGCAGCTCCGGCACGGCGACATCGGGCAGCTCCCGCCGGACGATGTCGCGCTCGGCCGGGTTGTCGTCGACGAAGACGAGGGCGTCGAGGCCGATGTTGAGCTGCTTGGCGATCTGGCGGAGGTTGCCGGCCTTGTCGTTCCAATTGGCCTGGAAGGCGGCGATGTCGCCGCGCTGCAGCGCCATCTCCGGATGGTTGGCGAAGGCGGCCTCGGCGACGGCAGCGTCGTTCTTGCTGCAGACGGCGAGGATGATGCCCCGCCGGCCGAGCTGGGCGGCGTAACGCTGCATGGCGAGGAAGGCCTCGCCGGTCGGGTTGCCCTGGCCGAGCTTGATGCCCTCGATGCCGTCATCGCCGATGACGCCGCCCCAGATCGTGTTGTCGAGGTCGAGCACGAGGCATTTCCGCGCCCGGCCGAGCACGGCGCCGGCGATGCGGGCGACGAGGTCGCCATGCAGCGGCGCCATCACCGGGCTGACGAGCTGCTTCGCCTGGTGCCAGCGCACCGGGTCGCCGAGGCCGTCGGCCGGGCCCTGGCCGGCCATCTGTGCGGCGAGGTCGAGCAGCAATACGCCATCCTCGCGGGCAGCGGCGCGGATCGCGGCATTCAGCCGGTCGAGGATGGAGCGCGGGGCGGCGGGCACCATCGCCTCGTAGCTGCCGAAGAGCGGCGGCGTGGCCGGGACCAGCAGCTGCTGAACCACCTGGGCGTTGAAGCGCTCCCGCGCCCGGCGCCAGAGATGGCGGAGCTCGGCGATGCGGCCGGCGACGGCCTCCTCGACCGCGCCGTCCGGCGAGTCGAGCGGCAGGTCGATCGGTGAGTCCTGCGCATCGAGCGCGAGCAGGATCACCTGCGGGGCGAAGGCGGCGAGCAGGGGATCCTCGCCCAGCAGCGACTGGCGGTAATTGCCGTAGGGCGCGACATGGACCGAGAGCGCGAGGCCGCGATGCAGCCCGGCCACGCGGATGCCGGGCACGAGATGGTCGACGGTATGCGAGGCGAGGATGGCGAGCCGCAGCGGCGCCAGGCCCAGCCGGGCCGGCGGTGCGGCAAGGCCTTCCTCTGCCAGCCGGTCGAGCCGGCCGGTTGCGGTGAAGTCGCGGCGGAAGCCGGCGAGATGCATCGCCCGCGAGAGCCGCTCGCCTGGATCGGCGATGCGGCGGGCGGCGGAGAGCGCCGCGCCGAGATCGTCATGCACCGGAAGCCAGGCGAGCTGTTCCATGGCGGCCTCAGAACTGGAAGTAGAGGAATTCGGTCGGCGCCGAGGAGAAGGTCTGCATCAGCACGAAGAAGCAGAGCACGCCGAGGGCGACGCCGTAGATCGGCGCCGGCCGCCAGGTCATCGCAGGCAGGATCGCCTGCAGCCAGGCCGGGCGGCCGCGCCAGCCGAGCGCGGTGCGGAACTGCAGCATGAACTGCTGGGTGTTCGGCATGGTCCAGACGAAGGCGAGCAGCACCAGGATCCGCGCCCAGTCCTCGATCTGGAAGAACCGGCCGGCGCCGACCTCGAGCCCATAGCTGGCGACGAAGCCCGAGATCAGCGGCAGATGGGCAAGGGTCGCCGGGACGACCACGCCATTGAGCCCGACCATGCCGGCCAGCAGGTTCAGCGCCGCCGGCACGCTTTCGGCGCGGAAGAAGACGAGGGCGACGACGACGCAGAGGAAGGTCAGCAGCACCGAGCTGGCATGCGGCAGCAGGCGGTCGTCGTCGAGCTTCCAGCCCCGGCTCGCCTTCAGCGCGCGCCAGCCATGCGCCACCACCAGGTAGACGCCGTGCAGCACACCGAAGACCACGAACTGCCAGCCCGCGCCGTGCCAGACGCCGGAGATGAACATGGTGAGGATGGTCGGCCAGGCGACCAGGGCGAGGAAGGTGCCGGGCGACATCCGGCCGCGGCGCGGCAGAGGCTTGCCGGCGGCCATGCGTGCGCGCGTCGCCCGCAGCACGATGGGGTTGTAGATATAGGCCGTCAGGAAGCGCGTCAGCGTCATGTGCCAGCGCGACCAGAACTCGATGACGTTGCGCGCCTTGAAGGGGCTGTCGAAGTTCGGCGGCAGGCTGATGCCGAAGAGCAGGCCGAGGCCGATCGCCATGTCGGTGTAGCCGGAGAAGTCGAAGTAGATCTGCAGCGCATAGGCCAGCGCGGCGCCCCAGGCATCGAGCAGCGGCAGGGTCTCGCCGGCCGCGGCCGCGGCGAAGGTCGGGCTGGCGAGCGCCCCGAGCGGATCCGCCAGGAGAACCTTCTTCGCCAGGCCAAGGCCGAAAAGGGTGAGGCCGACCGAGATGTTGTCGAAGCGCGGCCGGAAATTGTCCGGGTTGGCGAACTGGCTCAGCATCTCGCGGTGATGGGTGATCGGACCGGCGATGAGATGCGGGAAGAAGGTGATGAAAAGGCAGTAGTTGAGGAAGTCGTGCTCCACCACCGCCCCGTCATGCGCGTCGCTGAGATAGGCGATCTGCTGGAAGGTGAAGAAGGAGATGGCGAGCGGCAGGACAATCTCGCGGATCTGCCAGTCGAAGCCGAAGGCGGCGTCGACATTGGTCAACAGGAAGGTGGTATACTTGAAGTAAAGCAGCGGCAGCAGGTTGCCGATGATGCCAAGCACAAGCACCGTCCGCGACGGCCTGCGCAAAAGATAGCCGCCGAGGATGTAGTTCGCGAGGATGCTGGCCACCAGTATCGGCACACACCACGGATTCCACCATCCATAGAAGACGAGCGACGCGATCGTCAGCCAGCCCGCCGCCAGACGTTGCTGCCCGGCTCCTGCGAGGACCAGAAAGCCAAGCAGGACGAATGGCAGGAAACCTACGATGAATGTGGCGGAACTGAAAACCATCGGCCTGTTCTTTTCTGTATAGGCTTCCACCGCGGCGACAGCGCACCGCAATATATGCCCTTCCAAAAAGACGCCGCTTCACAAACAGCAAAGCTTTGGCCCTATCACCACATAAGTGATGTCGTTGCTGCCGCCTTAGGCTTGCAACGGTTCCCGCGCTCAGTCCGGCTTCCAGCGGAGCCGGCGGAACAGCCAGCCCCGATAAGCGAGGACGGCCTCGGATGGTGGGGCGAGCGGGCTCAGGACCGGGGCGAGATCGGTCCCGGCGCTGAGTCGGATGCCGGGGCCGAGCGTCGTGCGCTCCTCCTCCAGCCAGCGCTGCGCCGCGGCGCGCCACAGCGCGACGAGGTCGCCGGGGGTCAGCGCCGGCAGCAGCAGCGCGCCGAGCAGCCGCGCATTCGCCGCGGCGGCGAACAGGCCGCCGCGTAGCGCGGCATCGCCGCCGGTGGCGAGCTCGGCGATGGCAGGCACATCCGGCAGGGCCGGGTCGCGCGCCTCGTCCAGCACGCACCAGGGCTGGGCGCCCAGCGCGGCGAGGCGGGGCAGGCAGTCGCCGCCCTGCATCACCACCGCCTCCACCGCGCCCTGGGTCAGCGCCGCCTCCGCCCGCGGGCCGGCGAGGCCGAGGACCGGGGTGGCGGCATGGCCGATCAGGTCGAGGCCGAGGAGGGCCGCGACGCCGGAATGGTCGGCGCCGGCAAGGCCGAGGCGGAGCGGCATGTTGGCCGCCGGCGGCCGGCCGCGCCCGGCCAGCACCGCCGGCCCCTGCGCGGCGCAGACCGGCACCCAGCCGGCGCCGTCGAAGCGGGCGCGCTGGTCGCCGACCAGGCGGGCCTGGGCGGCGGCGCCCGGCAGCACCAGCAGCGTGCGGCCATCCGGCGCGGCGGCGGTGGCGAAGCGGTTGGCGGCGGTGACGCCATCCGGGCCGCCGAGCACGCTCCGCTCCAGCATCACCGCAGTGGTGCTGCCGCGCGCCAGCGCCGCTGCCATGCGACTTGACCAGTCGGCGAGCAGCCCGTCCTCGGGGCCGGGGACCAGCAGCGTGGCGGTCGCCGGCAGCAGGGCAAGGGCCGGGGCGGGCAGGGCGGCGAGGGCGGTGGCCAGGAGTCCCCGGCGGGTCGGTCGCGGGCCCGTCGCCATACTGTGCCTACCTCCTCTTGGTTGGGACCTTGCTAGTCGTCGTAGCGCAGAAGGGTCTCGCAGGGGAGGTCAAGCCGGGTGCGGCCATTCAGGAAGGTGAGCTCGATCAGCGCGGCGACGGCCGGCACCTCGGCCCCTGCCTGGCGCAGCAGGCCGATGCCGGCCGCCATGGTCCCGCCGGTCGCCAGCAGGTCGTCGAGCAGCACCACGCGCTGGCCCGGCTTCACCGCATCGGCCTGCATCTCGATGCGGTCGGTGCCGTATTCCAGCGCGTAGTCGAGGCCGATCGTCTCGCCCGGCAGCTTGCGCGGCTTGCGCAGCATGACGAAGCCGAGGCCAAGCTCCAGCGCCAGCGGGGCGGCGACGAGGAAGCCGCGGCTCTCGATGCCGGCCAGCACATCGGGCCTGTAGGGGCGGATGCGGTCCGCCAGCCGCTCCATCGCCGCGCGCCAGGCGGGGCCGTGCCGCAGCAGCGTCGAGATGTCGTAGAAGAGGATGCCGGGCTTCGGGAAATCCGGGATGCCGCGGATATGCGCGCGGAGATCGATATCGGGATGGGTCTCGGGCATGGCCGGTCCTTCGGGTGGGCGCGCCCCCGGGTCCCGGCGGCGGCGCCAATAAGCACCGGGCGACGCTGCGGTGCAACGGGCCGCGGATCGATCAGGTCTTGGCGAGGGCGCCTGGCTGGGCCATGTGCAAGCCATGTCGCGCACTTCCATCGCCACGCTGGTCGGCCTGTCCGGCTTCCTCGCCTATGTCGTCGGTGTGGTGACGCTGGCCGACCACGTGCTGCAGATGCATTGGGCGGTGCAGGCGCTCTTCTTCCTGGTTGCCGGCACGGTCTGGACCCTGCCCGCGACCAAGCTGATCGTCTGGGCCGCCGGCGGGAGATAAGGAAAAACCCCGCCAGCGGGGCTGGCGGGGTTTCCGGCGAGGCCGACTTGGTCGGAGCGAGAGGATTCGAACCTCCGGCCCCTGCGTCCCGAACACAGTGCTCTACCAGGCTGAGCTACGCTCCGCTGGTCGGCCCTTCGCCGCGGGAGGCGGCCATATACAAGCCGGGCCTGGGCACGGCAAGGGGGATCAGAGCCGGCGGGACGGGGCGCCGTCGCCGGCCGGGCTCCTGCGCAGCAGCACCATGGCGGCCGGCACGTCAGGCGCGAGGGCGAAGAGCTGCCGCCCGTCCTCGCCGACGAAGCCCTGCCCGACCAGATGCTCGATCAGGGCGAGAAGGGGCTGCGCCCAGCCGGCGATGTCGAGCAGGATGATCGGCTTGTCGTGCAGGCCGAGCTGGCGCCAGGTGAGCACCTCCATCAGCTCGTCCATGGTGCCGAGGCCGCCGGAGAGGGCGATGAAGGCGTCCGACAGCTCGTACATGCGGGTCTTGCGGCTGTGCATGCCGTCGGTGACCTCGAGTTCGGTGACCTTCGGGTGGGGGCGCTCGATGCGCGTCAGGAATTCGGGGATGACGCCATTCACCTGTCCGCCGGCGGCGATGGTGGCCTCCGCCACTATCCCCATCAGCCCGACGCCGCCGCCGCCATAGACCAGGGTGATGCCGGCCTCGGCGAGGGCATGGCCGAGCGCCTCGGCCGCCGCCGCATGGGCCGGGTCGGTGCCGGTGCGGCTGCCGCAGAAGACGGCGACGGAACGGATGGGCTCGGGCATCGGGTGAACTCCGGGTGCGTCCGGCTGCAACGCGGCGGCACCGCCTGGTATCTGGGGGCGCTCCGTCACAGTCCGAAGCTTGCCAATGCGAGGGGAAGCCGTGCCATGATCGCAATCATGAGTCTGGGTTGAGGAGTCTTGCATGAAGTGGCGAATGATGGCGTCGGCGCTGGCCTTGATGGCGCTGGCGGGGACGGCCATGGCGCAAGGCGATGTCATCGCCGAGCGCCGGGCCGGGCTGAAGCGTATGGGCGCTCATATGGAGGCGATCAAGCCCGTGACCGATGCGCGGGGTGACGTGAAGGCGCTGGAGCCGCGGATCGATGACATGATCGCCTGGTTCCGCACCATGCCGACCCGCTTCCCGCCCGGGTCCGACCGGGGCGACACCAAGGCGCTGCCGGCCGTCTGGTCCGAGCGGGCCGGGTTCGAGACGGCGAATACCCGCCTGCTCGGGCAGCTCGACGTGCTGAAGGCAGCGTCGGCCTCGGGCGATGCGGCGGCCTTCGCCACCGCCTTCCAGGCGACCGGGCCCCAATTCTGCGGCGGCTGCCACCGCAACTACCGCGCGCGGTGAGGCTGCGCCGCCGCGGATGGGTGCCGCGGCGGCCTACCCAGCATGGGTGGAGAGCAGGATGCTGGTCTCCGAATTGGCCACGCCCTCCAGCATGCGGATGCGGTTGAGCGCCTGATCGAGGGCCTCCAGGCTCTCGGCGCCGAGCTCCGCGATCACGTCCCAGCGGCCATTGGTCATGTGCAGGGCCCGGATTTCCGGGAAGCCCTTCAGCGCCCGCAGCACGCCGGTGGCCTGCCGGCCGCGGATCTCGATCGCGGTGATGGCGCGCACCGCGGCGCCGACGCCCGCCGCCTCCGGCCCGAGGCGCAGGGTGAAGCCCTGGATCGCGCCGCTGCGCAGCAGCCGGGCGATGCGGTTCTGCACCGTGCCGCGGGAGACGCCGAGCGCGGCGGCGAGGCCGGAGGCGGGGCGGCGCGCATCGGCCCGCAGCAGGGCGATCAGGCGGCGGTCGGTCTCGTCGAGGTCCATGGCTCCTGCCGATATGCCAGCCTGATTGGCACTCTGCCCGATTCGAGCGGCCCGATTGCCAATTTTCGGGCGGAATGCTGACGCTTCCGCTTGGCATGGTCCGGCCGACCGAACGGGGTGCCCGATGCCGCATATCCTGATGACCGATCCGGCGCATTTCGCCGTGGACTACGTGATCAATCCCTGGATGCAGCCGGCCGCCTGGCATGGCGACCCGGCGGGCAATGCGGCGGCGGCGCGGGCTGCCTGGGCGGCGCTGGCCGGGGCGCTGCGCGAGGCCGGGGCGCGGCTCGAGGTGCTGGAGGGCGTGCCGGGCCTGCCGGACATGGTCTTCCCCGCCAATGCCGCGGTGGTGCTGGACGGGCGGGCGCTGCTCGCCCGCTTCGCCCTGCCGCAGCGGCAGCCGGAGGAGGCGCGGTTCCGTGCCGCCTTCCTGGCGATGCGGGAGCGCGGGCTGCTGGATGAGGTGCTGGAGCTCGAGGCGGGCCTCGTGCAGGAGGGCGCCGGGGATTGCCTCTGGGATGCGGCACGCGGGCATTTCTGGGCCGGGCACGGGCCGCGCTCCGAGGCGCGGGCGGCGGGCTGCATCGCCGAGGCCTTCGGCCGCGAGGCGGTGGCGCTGGAGCTGGTCTCGCCGCGCTTCTACCACCTCGATGTCTGCTTCTGCCCGCTGCCGGGCGGGGAGGTGCTCTACCACCCGGCGGCCTTCTCCCCGGCGGCGCTGCGGGCGATCCGCGAGCGCGTGCCGGCGCCGCTGCGGATCGAGGCCGATGCCGAGGCCGCGGCGCGCTTCTGCCTCAATGCCGTCCCGGTCGGGCGGCGCCTGGTGATGGCCCGGCCGCCGGCACGGCTGGCGGCCATCCTCGCCGAGCGGGGCTACCGGGTGACGGGGCTCGATCTCGCGCCGTTCATCCTGGCCGGGGGTGCTGCGGCCTGCATGACGCTGCCGCTCGACCGGCGCTCCGTCACGGGCGCCGCGCGGGTGCCGGAACTCGCCGAAGGATAGGCGCAGCGGGCGCTTGTCCCGCGGGCCCGCCGCGCCGCACAATGGGGGATGGCTTCCCCCCTTCCCCTCGCCGCGGCCGATGCCGAGCCGGGCTTCGCCGAGATGGTGGCCGCCCGGCCGCATCTCTCCCTCAACGCCCTCGACGGGCTGACGGTGGAGGAGGTGCCGCTCGCCCGCATCGCCGCCGCCGCCGGTACCCCGGCCTGGGTCTATTCCGCCGGGGCGCTGCGCCGCCGGGCGCGGGCGCTGAAATCGGCGCTGGCGGGGGCGGGGCTGCGCGCCTCCATCCATTATGCGGTGAAGGCCAACGGCAACCTCGCCGTGCTGCGGGTGCTGGCGGCCGAGGGGCTCGGTGCCGATGTCGTCAGCGAGGGGGAGCTTCGGCTCGCCCGCGCGGCCGGCATCCCGGGCTCCGCCATCGTCTTCTCCGGCGTCGGCAAGGCGGAGCGGGAGCTGCGCCTCGCCCTCGACGAGGATATCGCGCAGATCAACATCGAGAGCGCGGAGGAGGCGGCGATGCTCTCCGCGCTCGCCGCCTCCTCCGGGCGGGTGGCGCGGGTCGGGCTGCGGGTCAATCCGGATGTCGATGCCCGGACCCATGCCAAGATCACCACCGGCAAGTCGGAGAACAAGTTCGGCGTCGCCTTCGAGGATGCGCCGGCGCTCTACGCGCGGCTCGCCGAGCTGCCGGGGCTGCGGCCGGTCGGCATCGCCATGCATATCGGCAGCCAGATCACCAGCGGCATGGCGGCCTATCGCGCCGCCTATGCGCGGATGGCGGAGCTTGCCACCCTGCTGATGGCGCGTGGCCTGCCGGTCGAGCACCTGGATTGCGGTGGCGGCCTCGGCATCCCCTACCGGGACGAGCCGGCGCCGGCGGCGGAGGCCCTGGCGGGCGCGATCGCCGCGACGCTCGGCCCGCTCGGCCTGCCGGTGATGCTGGAGCCGGGGCGCTGGATCGCGGGGCCGCCCGGCCTGCTGCTGAGCTCCGTCGTGCTGCAGAAGCAGGGGGCGGGGCGGCGCTTCCTCGTCCTCGACGCCGGGATGAACGACCTGGTGCGACCGGCCATGTACGATGCCTGGCATGGCATCCTCCCCGTCGCGCCGGCGGCCTGCGCGGCCGCCCTCAGCCCGGCCGATGTCGTCGGGCCGGTCTGCGAGACGGGCGACACCTTTGCGCGCGGCCGCGCGTTGCCATCTCTGCAACCGGGGGCGCTGGTCGCCTTCCTCGATGCGGGAGCCTATGGGGCGGTGATGAGCAGCACCTACAATGCGCGTCCCCTGGCGGCGGAGGTGCTGGTCGACGGCGCCCGCTTCGCCGTGGTGCGGGAGCGGCAGGGCTTCGAGGCGATGCTGGCCGGGCAGCGGATGCCCGACTGGCTGGCCGGGGGAGCGGTCCCCTGAGCCCGGAGCGCCTCGCCGCGGCACTCGCCCGCCGGCGCCTCCTGGCGCGGCTGGCCTTGCTGTGGGAGGGGCTGTGGCCCCGGCTCTGGCCGGTGCTGGCGGTGCTCGGCCTGTTCCTCGCCCTTGCCCTGCTCGACCTGCCGCGGCAGCTGCCGGCGGGGCTGCATATCCTGCTGCTGATCGGCTTCCTCGCGGCGCTCGGCCTGGCGGGGCGGCGGGCCTTCCGCGGCTTCGCCCCGCCCGGCGAGGCGGCGGCGGAGCGGCGGCTGGAGAGGGAATCAGGCCTCAGCCACCGGCCGCTGGCGGCGCTGGCGGACCGGCCGGCGGGCGACGATCCGGCGGCGCTGGCGCTCTGGCGGGTGCACCAGGAGCGGGCGGCGGCGCAGATCGGCCGGCTGCGGATCGGCGCGCCGCGGCCCGGCCTGCCGGCGCGGGACCCGCGGGCGCTGCGGGCGGCGCTGGCCGGCGCGCTGGTGGCCGCCTTCGTCATCGCCGGGGGCGAGACGGGGGAGCGGCTGCGGCGGGCGGTGACCCCGGCCTTCGCCGGCCCGGCCACCGGGCCGGGGCTGCGGCTCGAGGCCTGGGTGACGCCACCGGCCTATACCGGGGCGCCGCCGATCTTCCTCGACGCGGCCGGCGGCAGCGCGACGGTGCCGGCGGGCAGCCGCCTGCAGGTCTCGCTCTCCGGTGGCGGGGGCGGGGTGCCCGAATTGCTGGCGGATGGGACGGCGACGCCGTTCCAGGCGCTCGATGCCGCCAGCTTCTCCGCCGAGATGCCGCTGGAGCATGGCCTGCGCCTCGCCGTCCGCCGCGGCGGCACGGAGCTGGCGCGCTGGGCGCTCAGCGTGCAGGCCGATGCGCCGCCCTCCGTCGCCTTCGCCGAGCCGCCGGGCCGGGTGCAGCGCGGCCTCGGCACGCGGATACCCTGGCGGGCTGAGGATGACTGGGGCCTCGCCGGGCTGCGGGCCGAGATGCGGCTGGCGGGGCGGCCCGAGGCGGCGCCGCTGGTGCTCGACCTGCCGCTGCCCGGCAGCAACCCGAAGACGGCGCGCGGCACGGCGCAGCCCGACCTCTCCGCCCATCCCTGGGCCGGGCTGGAGGTGGCGGCGCGGCTCATCGCCCGCGACGGCGCCGGGCAGGAGGGCATGTCCGAGCCGGCGACGCTGACCCTGCCGGAGCGGAACTTCAACCACCCCGTCGCCCGGCGGCTGATCGCCATCCGCCGCGAGCTGTCGGTGGAGCCGGAGCGCCGCGCCCCCGCCCGCCGGGCGCTGGAGGAGGTGGCCGAGGCGCCGGAGGCCTTCGAGCACGACACGGCGACCTATCTCGCCCTGCGGGTCGCCCGCGGCCGGCTGCTGAGTGACCGCCGGGCTGAAGCGGTGCGGGAGGTGCAGGACATCCTCTGGGAGGCCGCGCTGGCGCTGGAGGAGGGCCGCGACGGCCGCACCGCCCGTGCCCTGGAGCAGGCCCGCGAGGCGCTGCGCGAGGCGCTCGACCAGGCCGAGCGGCAGCAGCAGGAGGCCCGGGAGAATCCGGAGCGGGCTCCGGAGCAGGCCGAGCAGCGCGCCGAGCTGCAGCGCCGCATCCAGGAGCTGCGCGATGCCATCCGCCAGCATCTCGAGGCGCTGGCCGAGCGGCTGCAGCGCGAGAATGCCGAGGCCATGCCGGAGGGCAGCCAGAACCGGCTGATGGACCAGCGGGAGATGGACCGCCGCACCCGCCGCATGGAGGAGGCCGCGCGGGAGGGCCGCAACGAGGATGCCCGGCGCGAGCTCGCCGAGCTCGAGGAGATGCTGAAGGCGCTCGAGGAAGGCCGCGCCCAGCGCGCCGAGAGCCCCGAGCGGCAGCAGCGCCGGGAGCGCGGCCAGCAGCAGATGGGCGTCGTCCAGGACATGGTGAAGCGGCAGAGCGACATGCTCGACCGCAGCCACCAGCGCGCCGAGCAGGGCGAGCGGGACCGCAGCCAGCGCAGCCGCCAGCAGCAGCGTCAGCAGCAACAGCAGCAGCAACAGCAGCAGCAGCAGCAACAGCAGGGCGCCGAGGCGCAGCAGCAGCCCGAGGCCGGGCAGGATGGCCGCCGCCAGCGCGCCCTGCGCCGGGCGCTCGGCGAGCTGATGCAGCAATTCGGCGACCTCACCGGCGAGATCCCGGAAGGCCTCGGCCGTGCCGATCAGGCGATGCGCGAGGCGCAGGAGTCGCTCGGTCGGGGCGGCGACCCGCGCGAGGCGCAGCAGCGCGCGCTCCGCGCCCTGCAGGAGGGCGGCCGGCAGATGGCGCAGTCCATGCAGCGGCAGTTCGGCAACCCGCAGCCGGGCGAGGGCGAGGAGGAGGGCGAGCCTGGCGACATGGCCGGCGAGAACCAGCCCGGCGGCCAGGGCCAGGAGCAGGCACAGGGCCAGGGCGAGGGGCGCGACCCGCTCGGCCGGCGCTCGCGCGACGTGAACGGCAATGCCGACAACGGCGCCGATACCCGGGTGCCGGAAGAGGCGGAGATGCTGCGCACCCGCCAGCTCCAGGACGAGTTGCGCCGGCGCGGGGCCGAGCGGGAACGGCCGCCAGAGGAACTCGACTACATCGACCGGCTGCTGAAGCGGTTCTGACCTGGATGGCGCCTCGCCCGCCCCTGCCGCCCTTCACCGCCGAGAGCGCCGGGCAGAAGGCCCGCGCCGCGGAGGATGCCTGGAACAGCCGCGACCCCGAGCGGGTGTCGCTGGCCTATACCGAGCAGAGCCGCTGGCGGAACCGCGTGGAGTTCTTCGCCGGCCGGCCGGCCATCGTCGATTTCCTGCGGCGCAAATGGGCGCGGGAGCTGGACTACCGGCTAATCAAGGAGGTCTGGTCCTGGGGCGGCAGCCGCATCGCGGTGCGCTTCGTCTATGAGTGGCGCGACGACAGCGGCGGATGGTTCCGCAGCCATGGCAACGAGAATTGGGAATTCGACGCGGACGGGCTGATGGCGGAGCGGCATGCCAGCATCAACGACCGGCCGATCACCGAGTCGGACCGGCTGTTCCGCTGGCCGGCGCCCGGGCCGCGGCCGGCGGACCATCCCGGGCTGAGCGGGCTCGGCCTGTAGGGTAGGCGCCGTGCCCCACGATCATCACCATCATCATCATGGCCAAGAGCACGACCATGCCCACGGCCCGGCGCCGGGCGAACGTGGCTTCGCCCTCGGCGTCTCGCTCAATCTCGGCTTCGTCGTGCTGGAGTTGGTGGCGGGGCTCGTCGCCGGGTCGATGGCGCTGCTGGCCGATGCGGGGCACAACCTCTCCGACGTGCTCGGCCTGGTGCTGGCCTGGGTGGCGGTGCGGCTGGCGCGACGGCTGCCGGGCGGGCGGCGGACCTATGGCTGGCATCGCGGCACCATCCTCGCCGCGCTCGGCAACGCCATGCTGCTGCTGGTGGCGGTCGGCGCCATCGCGCTCGAATCCGTGCAGCGGCTGGTGGCGCCGGCGCCGGTCGCCACCGGCTTCATGATGGGCGTCGCCGCGGCCGGCATCCTCGTCAATGGCGCGACGGCGCTGCTCTTCGCCAAGGGGCGCGAGGCCGACATCAACCGGCGCGGCGCCTATCTGCACATGGTGGCTGATGCCGCCGTCTCGGCGGGCGTGGTGGCCGGCGGGCTGCTGATCCGGCTGACGGGGTGGCATTGGGTCGACCCGGTGGTCGGGCTGGTCATTGCCGGCGTCATCCTGGTCGGCACCTGGGGGCTGCTGCGCGAGGCGATCGACCTCGCCATGGATGCGGTGCCGCGCGGCATCGAGCCGGAGGCGGTGCGCGCCTGGCTGGCGGCGCGGCCCGGCGTCGCCGAGGTGCACGACCTGCATATCTGGGCGCTCTCCACGACCGAGACGGCGCTCACCGCGCATCTGGTGCGGCCCGGTGCGGCGGTGGATGACGGCTTCCTCGGCGGCGTGCAGCAGGGGCTGCGCGAGCGCTTCGGCATCGGCCATGCGACCCTGCAGGTGGAGCAGGGCGACCCGGCCCATCCCTGCGCGCTGGCGCCGGCGGAGTCCCTCTGAGGCCGTTCCGCGCGCGGCCCGACAACCCGGACCGGTA
This sequence comes from uncultured Craurococcus sp., assembly GCA_902805545.1. Taxonomy (GTDB): domain Bacteria; phylum Pseudomonadota; class Alphaproteobacteria; order Acetobacterales; family Acetobacteraceae; genus Belnapia. The sequence continues at coordinate 24,644 of CADCTD010000156.1, forward strand.
GCATCGCGTTCCTCCCCCTGACTGGGAGAGACATTCGATGCGCGCACTCCGTTGGCACGGCAAGCAGGACATCCGCTGCGACAACGTCCCCGACCCGAAGATCGAACATCCGCGCGACGCGATCATCAAGGTGACGTCCTGCGCGATCTGCGGTTCCGACCTGCATCTCTATGACGGCTTCATGCCGGGCATGGAGAATGGCGACATCATGGGCCACGAGACCATGGGCATTGTCGAGGAGGTCGGCTCCGAGGTTTCGAACCTGAAGAAGGGCGACCGCGTCGTCATCCCCTTCACCATCTTCTGCGGCGAGTGCGACCAGTGCCGGCGCGGCAATTTCTCCGTCTGCGAGCGGAGCAACCGCAACAAGTCGCTGGCCGACAAGGTCTTCGGCCACACCACCGCGGGGCTGTTCGGCTACACGCACCTGACCGGCGGCTATCCGGGCGGGCAGGCGGAGTACCTGCGCGTGCCCTTCGCGGACCGGACGCATATCAAGGTGCCGCTCGGCATCCCGGACGAGACGCTGCTCTTCCTCAGCGACATCTTCCCGACGGGCTGGCAGGCCGCGGTGCAGTGCGACATCCAGCCCGACGACACCGTCGCCATCTGGGGCTGCGGGCCGGTCGGGCAATTCGCCATCCGCTCCGCGCTGCTGCTGGGCGCGAAGCATGTCATCGCCATCGACCGCGTGCCGGAGCGGCTGGCGATGGCGGAGGCGGGCGGCGCCACCGTCATCGACTTCTCGAAGGAGAGCGTCGTGGAGCGGCTGAACGAGCTGACCCGCGGCAAGGGCCCGGAGAAGTGCATCGACTGCGTCGGGCTCGAGGCGCATGCCACGGCAACCATCGACTCCATGTACGACCGCGCCAAGCAGGCGGTGATGCTGGAGACCGACCGGCCGCATGTGCTGCGGGAGATGATGTATGTCTGCCGGCCCGCCGGCACGCTCTCCATCCCCGGCGTCTATGGCGGGCTGCTCGACAAGGTCCCCTTCGGGATGGCGATGAACAAGGGCCTCACCTTCCGCATGGGGCAGACGCATGTGAATCGCTGGTCCGACGACCTGCTGCGGCGGATCGAGCAGGGGCAGATCGACCCGTCCTTCGTCATCACCCACAAGGTCGGGCTGGAGGAGGGGCCGGGGATGTACAAGACCTTCCGCGACAAGCTGGATGGCTGCATCAAGGTGGTGCTGACGCCATGAGCGGCCGCAGGATCGCACCCCGCCAGGCCCAGGCGCTGGCGCAGGGCCTCGGCTGGTTCAGCATCGGCCTCGGTCTCGCCGAGCTGCTGGCACCGCATCGCGTCGCGCGGGCGACGGGGCTGCAGGGGCATGAGCGGCTCGTCGCCAGCTACGGCGTGCGGGAGATCGCCACGGGGATCGGTCTGCTGACCTCGCGCGACCCGGCGCCCTGGCTCTGGGGCCGGGTGGGCGGCGATGCGCTCGATCTCGGCACGCTGGCGGCCGGGCTGCGGCCGGCCAACCGGGGGCGCGAGCGGTCCGGGGTCGCGCTGCTGGCGGTGCTCGGCGTCGCGGCGCTCGACCTGGCCTGCGTGCTGTCGCTGCGACCGTCTCGGCCCCGGCTGCCGATGCCGCTGGCCGAGTACCGGCGTCGCAGCGGCCTGCCGCGGCCGCCGGGCGCGATGCGCGGCGCGGCGAGCGACTTCGTCGTGCCGGAGGATTACCGGACGCCGGAGCCGCTCAGGCCCTGGGGCGGCAAGGCGGCCTGACCCGGATCAAACTTGTCGCTGGCGGGGCCGTTCTCCCGGGGCGCCTGCAGGCAGGACAAGACACAGGAAGGGTGACCATGAGCAAGCCGCGCACGACGGAGAAGAACAACGACCATACCGGCGGCGGCCCCGGGAGCAGCCATCAGGGCGGCTCGCACGGCCACGCCACGCGCTCCCAGGACAAGGCGAACAGCGACACGACGCGGGAGCCGGGCACGCCGACCAACCCGGACCGTTCGCGCGTCTCGGGCGGCGGGGGAGAGCGCGACGTCGCGCATACCCACGACCAGGTCTACAAGAGCTCGAAGCACAGCAGCTCGAAGGACGATTGAGGCCATCCCGCTCCGGCGTGCCGCGGCACGCCGGGGCTTTCCTCAGATCACCTGGTAGCGGGCCCGCGCCGCGCGCTCGATGGCGCCGGCGATCAGCCGGTCGATATCCATGGCGATGCGGAAGTCCTGGAGGAACTGCAGCTCCTCCTGCGTCAGGTCGCCATCCGCCGCCGCCACCTCGCAGGCCAGCAGATAGGCCGTCTCGCGCAGCCGGGCCGGCAGGGCCTCGCGGATCAGGGTGCAGGCGCGGTCCAGCCCGTCCGCCTTGTCGAGCAGGGTGAGGCAGGTCTCGGTCACGCTCGAGATGCCGTTCGGGTGGAAGTCGCTGAAGGCCGGCAGGGTCTGCACCAGCCGGGACATCATGGCGAGTTCGGCATCCGACATCATGCGGTCGGAGGCCGCCATCAGCACCATGGCGCAGACCAGCGCCTCCTGCGGGTTGAAACGGGTGTTGGGCATGGGGGCCTCGCTTTCCGGCGGTTGGTCGCCCGGCGGGCGGGCGGCGTCAACCACCCAGCCTGTCACCCTTCTGCCAGGAAGGCGCGGGTTTCCGCCACTGCCTCGGCGAGGCCGCATCGACGCAGCGGCACCCCGTCCGGCAGCCCGGCCAGCAGGCGGCTCGGGCAGGAGCGGTCGAGCAGGACGAACACGCCGCGGTCGTCGGCGCGGCGGATGAGGCGGCCGAAGGCCTGGCGCAGCCGGTGGCGGGCCAGCGCGTCGTCATAGCCCTTAGGGTCGCCGCCCGAGAGGTGGACGCGCCGCTCCCGGTGCAGGATGGAAGGGCGGGGCCAGGGCACGCGGTCGAAGACCAGCAGGCGGAGGCTGCGGCCGGGCACGTCGACGCCGTCGCGCATGGCATCCGTCCCGAGCAGGCAGGCATTCTCCTCGGCGCGGAAGACATCAACCAGCGTGGCGTTGTCCATCGCGTCCATGTGCTGGGCATAGAGCGGGATGCCGGCCGCCTCCAGCCGGGGCGCCATGTGGCGGAAGCCGTCGCGCAGCCGGCGGATGGCGGTGAAGAGGCCGAGGCCCCCGCCGCCGGCCGCCAGGAACAGCGCCCCCATCGCCGCCGAAACCTGGGCCGGGCGGGTCTTGTCGACGTCCGTCACCACGAAGGCGCGGGTGCGGGCGGCGTAGTCGAAGGGGGAGGGGACGGCGGCGCGGATGGCCGGCGTCGCCAGGTGGCTGGCGCCGGTGCGGGCCTCGGCGGCGACCCAGTCGGCCTCCTGGTCGCCGGCCTGGCCGGCGTCGCGGAGCGTCGCCGAGGTGACGAGCAGGCCATGGGCGGGGGCGGCGACGGTGAGCGCGAAGGGCGTCGTCGGGTCGAGCCAATGGCGGTGCAGGCCGGCATCCACGTCGCGCCCCTCGCGGCGGGTCAGCGCCAGCCAGTCGACGAAGGCGCGGCGCTCGCCGGGGGCGGGCGGCGGCTCCCGGAGGGCGCGGAGCATGCCCTGCCAGGCGGCGAGCGGCATCAGCCCGCGACGCTCTATCCCCTTGGCGGCGGTCTCGTAGCGGATGCGGTCGGCGGTCTCCAGCTCCTCCACCTCGTCCTCGAGCCGGGCCATCAGCTTCTCGCGCAGCCGGGCCAGCGGCTCCTCGATGCGTTTGAGGGCGCGCTCCAGCGCCTCCCCGGCCTCGGGCAGGTCCTCGCCGAGCGGGTGCAGGTCGCACTCGACATCGTAGAGCCCGTCCTCCTCCCGTGCCCGAGCCAGCACCTGGCGCCGGGCGGCGCGGAGGAAGGTCTCGGTCGGGTTGGATTGCCGCTCGGCGGCGGCATCGGAGGCGGGCTCGCGCGGCTCCTCGGAGAGGCGCGTGACCCAGCCGAGGCCGGGCAGGGCGCGGGCGGCGTGGAGGGCGGCCTCCATCGGCGGCAGCAGGTCGGGCAGGTCGCCGGCCAGCTCCTCGATCCGGCGGCGGAGGCCGCGGGCGCGGCTGCGGCCGCCCTCGGCGCCGAGCAGCCAGCGGCGCAGCTCCGCCGTCTCCCCGCCGCAGAGCGCCGCGGAGAAGGCGGCATCGGCGGCATCGAAGAGGTGATGGCCCTCGTCGAAGACGTAGCGCAGGGGCTTTGCATCCTCCGCCCCGCCCTGCGCGGCCTGGACCATCACCAGCGCATGGTTGGCAACGACCAGGGTCGCAGTGCGGGCGCGGCGGATGGAGTGCTCGACATAGCACTGCTTGTAGCGCGGGCAGGCGGAGCGGATGCACTCGCCGCGGCGGTCGGCCAGCGGCCAGATGCTGGCGGGGCCGTGCAGCTCCGCCACCCAGCCGGGGAAGTCGCCGGCCATCAGGTCGCCGTCGCGCGTCGCCAGGGCCCAGCGGGCGACGAGGGCCAGCGGCACGGCCATGTCGGGGTGGGTCGCCTGGCCCAGCATCTCGTCGAGGTTCAGCAGGCAGAGGTAGTTCTCCCGCCCCTTGCGGACGACGACGCGGCGGCGGCGCTCCTCCGGCTCCGGGTAGAGGCGGGCGAGTTCCTGGTCGATCTGGCGCTGGAGGTTGCGGGTGAAGGTGCTGATCCAGACCGGGGCGCCGTTCCGCTCCGCCCAGAGGCTGGCCGGGGCGATGTAGCCGAGGGTCTTGCCCGTGCCGGTGCCGGCCTCGGCGAGGACGACATGCGGGGTGCCGCGATCCTCGCGCGGGGCGAAGGCACCGCTGGCGGCGGAGGCGTAGTCGGCCTGCTGCGGCCGCTGCTCGGAGCCCTCGCCGAGGATCTGGGCGAGGCGGGTGCGGGCCTCGCCGGGCGCGACATCGAAGCTGCCGGGGGGTTGGGCGGGGCCGGGGTCCTCCCAGTCGGGCAGGCGGCGCCAGACCTTGTAGGGATCGAGCGAGGGTTTTTCCTCGCCGGCGCCGAGGGCGGCGAGGACGGACTCGGCCCAGGGCCAGCCGGCGACCTTCTTCAGGTGGGCGGCGAGGATGGCGGCGTCGCGGTTCAGCGGCAGGTGGCGGCCGGCGGCGAGGTGGCGCAGCAGGATCGTCGCCATCTCCGGCAATTGGGCGGCAGCCGCCGCGTCATCCGCCGGCGGGGCGAGGTCGAGCGCCATGGCGAGGCCGCGCGGCGTCGGCGCCGCCGGGCGGGCCGGCATGCAGAAGGCGAACAGCTCCAGCAGGTCGAAGGCGGCGTCGAAGCGCGGCAGGTCGAGGCGGCGGGCGGCGGCCGGGGCATGGACCAGCAGCGGCGGCGCGCCGCCCAGCGCCGCGGCGAGGCCTGAGGCGGGCACCGTCAGCAGTTCGCCATCCGGGGTGAGGAGGGTGGCGCGGCCGAGCCCGGCGATGAGGGCCGGGGCATCGGGCAGGAGAAGACGCGGGGGCTGGGGCATATGTTCGCGCTTTACCCCAGAACCTGCGCCGGGTCTTCAGAACTCCCCACAAAACCGCTTCGCAGTTTTGCGGGAGCCCCGATGAGCCGATCGCCGGCTCAGGCAGCGATGTCGCCGGGCAGGCCGAAAGCCTCCGGATAGCCGAAAAGCCCCGCCTGGCCGCCGGTATGGAGGAAGACGACGTTCTGGTCCTTGGTGAACCGGCCCTTCTGGATCAGGTCGATCAGCCCGGCCATGCCCTTTCCCGAATAGACGGGGTCGAGGAGGATGCCCTCCTTCTGCGCCACCAGCTTCACCGCCTCGACCATGCCTTCGGTCGGGATGCCGTAGCCCTGGCCGACATAGTCGCAGTTGGCGACGACATGCTCTGCCTTGATGATCCCGGGCAGGCCGAGATGGGCGGCGGTGCGCTCGGCCAGCGCCAGCACATTCGCCTCCTGCTTCGGCTGCGGCGCGCGGACGCCGATGCCGAGGACGGGGATGCCGCTGTTCAGCGCGACCAGGCCGGCGACCAGCCCCGCCTGGGTGCCGGCCGAGCCGGTGGCATGGACGAGATGGTCGATGCGCAGCCCCATCTCCGCCGCCTGCGCCACCAGCTCCAGCGCCGCGTTGACATAGCCGAGCGCGCCGACCGGGTTGGAGCCGCCGCCCGGGATGACATAGGGCCGCCGCCCCTTGGCGCGGAGGTCGGCGGCGACGGCCTCCATCTCCGCCTGCATGTCGACGCCGCCGGGGCGGCGGGCGACCTGGGCGCCGTGCAGCTTGTCCATCAGCACGTTGCCGGACTGGGTATAGGCCGGGTCGGTGGAGCCGGTGCGGTCCTCCAGCAGGATCAGGCAGTCGAGGCCGAGCTTGGCCGCGGCGGCGGCGGTCTGCCGGGCATGGTTCGACTGGGTGGCGCCCTGGGTGACGAGGATGTCGGCGTTCTGCCCGAGCGCCTCGGCGCAGAGATATTCCAGCTTCCGCGTCTTGTTGCCGCCGGTGGAAAGGCCGGTGCAGTCGTCCCGCTTGATCCAGAGCCGCGGGCCGCCGAGGTGGCGGGAGAGCTGCTCCATCGGCTCCAGCGGCGTCGGCAGGTGGCCGAGGCGGATGCGCGGGAAGCGTGCGAGGTTCATGCGGGATTTGTCCTTGGCTGGCCGTGTCCCGCGGAGGCTAGAGCGGTCCACCCGTGGCGTACACGGGTGAACCGCATCGGGTCAGGCCCGGAGGCGGAGCCGCTCCGCGATCTGCACCGCGTTCAGCGCCGCGCCCTTCAGCAGCTGGTCGCCGCAGAGGAAGAGGTCGAGGCCGCAATCCCCGAAGACCGGGTTGGCCCGGATGCGGCCGGCCTCGACATCGTCCTGGCCGGTCGCCGTGATCGGCATCGGGTAGAGCTGGGCGGCGGGGTCGTCCACCACCTTCACCCCTGCAGCCTGGGCGAGCACGGCGCGGGCTGCCTCCGGCGTCACCGGCCGCTCGGTCTCGATCGTCACCGCCTCGGCATGGACGCGGAAGGTCGGGATGCGGACGGCGGTGCAGGAGATGAGAAGATCGGGCAGGCCCATGATCTTCCGGCTCTCCCAGGCGACCTTCATCTCCTCGCGGGTGTAGGCATTGGGCTGGAAGCTGTCGATCTGGGGGATGACGTTGAAGGCGAGGGGGTGGGCGAAGACCTCATGCCCGGCCGGGCCGCCCTCCAGCAGCACCCGGCGCGTCTCCCGCTCCAGCTCCGCCATGCCCTCGGCGCCGGCGCCGCTGGCCGCCTGGTAGGTCGAGACGATGACGCGCCGGAGGCCGAAGGCCCGGCGCAGCGGCTCCAGCGCCACCACCAGGATGGCGGTGGTGCAGTTGGGGTTGGCGATCAGCCGGCGGTTGCCGATGGCCGAGGCGTTCACCTCCGGCACCACCAGCGGCACGTCCTGCTCGAGGCGGAGGGCGGAGGAGTTGTCCACCACCGCGACGCCGGCCTCGGCCAGGGTCCTGGCATGGGCCTTGGCGAAGTCGCCGGAGACGGCGAGCAGGGCGAGGTCCAGGCTGCGGGCGGCCTCCAGGCTGTAGGCCTCGACCGTGATCTCGCCGAAGGGGGTTTTCTGCTTGGTGCCGGCGCTGCGGGTCGAGGCGAAGAGGCGCAATTCCGTGACGGGGAAGCGCCGCTTGGCCAGCACCTCCACCAATTCCTTGCCGACCGCGCCCGTGGCTCCGATCACGCCAACCCGCATGGCACCTTTCACTCCCGTGCAATCCTTGCCGATTAGCGCAGCCAGCCAGGGGAATCCACAGCGGCCTAGGCCGGTCTGCCATGCATCTGTAGCGGCGTCCTGCGTTGACCGCGCCGCCTCCCCCTGCCATCTGCCCTGCATGAGCGCCGATCCTTCCCTCCGCACCGTCAAGGCCTGGCCCTTCGAGGAAGCCGCCAAGGTCGCCGACCGGCTGGCCGCGGCGCCGAAACCGGCCCAGGGGGAGAGGGCGGCCCTTTTCGAGACGGGCTACGGGCCCTCGGGCCTGCCGCATATCGGCACCTTCGGCGAGGTGGCGCGGACCACCTGGGTGCGGCGCGCCTTCGAGCGGATGACCGGCCTGCCCACCCGGCTGCTCGCCTTCTCGGACGACATGGACGGCCTCCGGAAGGTGCCGGACAACGTGCCGAACAAGGAGATGCTGGCGGGCCATCTCGGCCGGCCGCTGACCGCCATCCCGGACCCCTTCGGCACGCATGACAGCTTCGGGGCGCACAACAATGCCCGGCTGCAGGCCTTCCTCGACACCTTCGGCTTCGACTACGAATTCGCCTCCTCGACCGACTACTACCGGGGCGGCCGGTTCGACGCGGCCCTGCTGCGGATGGCGGAGCGGCATGAGGAGGTGAGGGGCGTCATCCTGCCGACCCTCGGCCCGGACCGGCGCGCCACCTACTCGCCCTTCCTGCCCATCCATCCCGAGACCGGGATCGTCATGCAGGTGCCGATGGAGGAGGTGCGGCCGGCCGAGGACCTGCTGGTCTGGACCGACCCGGCGACCGGCCGCCGCCACGGCACCCGCATCACCGGCGGGCATTGCAAGGCGCAGTGGAAGGCGGATTGGGCGCTGCGCTGGTTCGCGCTCGGCGTCGACTACGAGATGTCGGGCAAGGACCTGATCGACAGCGTGCGCCTCTCCGGCCAGATCTGCCGCATCCTCGGCGGCCAGCCGCCGGTCGGCTTCACCTATGAGCTCTTCCTCGACGAGACCGGGGGGAAGATCAGCAAGTCGAAGGGCAACGGCCTGACCATCGACGAATGGCTGCGCTACGCCCCGCCGGAGAGCCTGGCGCAGTTCATGTACGGCCAGCCGCAGCGGGCCAAGCGGCTCTATTTCGACGTCATCCCCCGCGCGGTGGACGACTACCTCGCCAATCTGGAGAAGCTGAAGGCGGCACCCGACGGCACCAACCCGGCCTGGCACATCCACAACGGCAGCAGCAACGATCCGGGCTCGCCCATCTCCTTCGCCATGCTGCTGAACCTCGCCAGCGTGGTGAATGCGGAGGGGCCGGAGATCCTCTGGGGCTTCATCGGCCGCTATGCGCCGGGCGTCACGGCCGAGAGCCACCCGATGCTGGCCCGCCTCGCCGGGCATGCCGTCGCCTATTACCGGGACTTCGTCGCCCCGCAGAAGCGCCACCGGGCGCCGGGCGCGGTGGAGCGGGCGGCGCTCGAGGACCTGCTGGCCGCGCTGCGCGCATTGCCGGCCGGGAGCGATGCCGAGGCGATCCAGGCGCTGCTCTACGAGGTCGGCAAGCGGCACGCATTCGCCAGCCTGCGCGACTGGTTCTCCTGCCTCTACCAGGTGCTGCTCGGGCAGCAGGAGGGGCCGCGCTTCGGCGGCTTCGTCGCCCTCTACGGCATCCCGGGCACGATCGGGCTGATCGAGTCGGCGCTGGCGCGGGAGGCTGCGGCCTAGTGTCGGGCGTGTTGGGCTGGTTGCGCCGGCATGGGGCGACGGTGTTCGGCCTCGTGCTGCTCGTCGGCGCGCTCTACGTGGTGCAGAAGGAGTTCCGCGGCCTTTCCGTCGCGGAAATCCGCGAGGCCATGGGCAAGCTCACCGTGGGCGGCCTCTGGATGGCGGGCGGGCTCACCGTGCTCGCCTACCTCGTGCTCGCGGCCTATGACAAGCTCGGCTCGGCCTATGCGGGGCGGCCCGTCTCCTGGGGGCGGTCGCTGCTCGCCTCCTTCTGCGGATATTCGCTGGCGCACAACCTCGGCTTCGCCGCGGTCTCGGGCGCGGCGGTGCGCTACCGGCTCTATTCCGCCTGGGGTTTGACCCCGCTCGAGATCGCCAAGGTGGTGGGGTTCACCAGCCTCACCTTCGGCCTCGGCGGCATGGCGCTCGGCGGGCTCGTGCTGATGTTCGAGCCGGAGGTGGTGCCCTTCTTCGGCAGCACCCTGCCGCGCTGGGCGCTGCAGTCGCTGGCGCTGCCGCTCTGGGGCATCGTCGGCACCTATGTGGTGCTGAGCCGCTTCCGGCGGCATGTCCGCATCTTCAAATACGAGATCGACCTGCCGAGCCCGCGCATGGCGCTGATGCAGACCGCGCTCGCCACCGTCGACGTGGCGATGACGGCGGCGATCTTCTACACGCTGCTGCCGCCGGCGGAGGGGCTGACCTTCCTGCGCTTCGTCGGCATCTACCTCGCCTCCTATGCGGTCGGCATCGCGGCCAGCGTGCCGGGAGGCTTGGGCGTCTTCGACGGCGCGGTGCTGCTCGGGCTGCAGCCCTACATGTCGGCGCCGGAGGTGGTGGGGGCGCTGCTCGTCTTCCGTCTCTATTACTACATCATCCCGCTCTTCATCGCCGGCGGGCTCTTCGTCTCCTTCGAGCTCGGCCAGCGGCGCGGGGTGCTGCAGCGGCTCTCCGCCTTCGGGCGTGGGACGGATGCGCTGGAGGTGCCGGCCATTGCCTCGCTCGTCGCGCTGGCGGGGGCGCTGCTCGTCTTCCTCGGCGCGCTGCCGACCAAGGGGACGATCCTCGAGGAATGGGCGGGGCACATCACTGCGCTCGCCTCGCATTTCGCCGCCTCGGTCGTCGGCTCGCTGCTGCTGGTCATGGCCTATGGGCTGCTGCGGCGGCTGACCATCGCCTGGGGCTTCACCCTCTTCCTGCTGGTGAACGGCGCCTTCATCGCCTGGCTGCGGGGCGAGGCCTGGTGGCTCTGGGGCGCCTTCCTGCTGCTCGGCGTGCTGGTGGCGGCGCTGCGCCCGGCCTTCTACCGCGACAGCCGGCTGGCGCGGGAGCCGCTCTCGCCCCAGGCGCTGGTGCCGCTGATGGCGGTGACGGCCTGCGGCATCACCCTCGCCCTCATCGCCTATGGCGGGCGGGTGGCGGATGAGAGCTGGTGGACGGTGGCGATGTCGCCGCTGGCGCCGGACAGCCTGCGCTTCACCGTGGGGCTCACCGGGGTGCTGCTGCTGATCGCCATGGTGCGGCTGCTGCGGCCGGCGCGCTTCCGCCCGCTGGCCTGGGATTCGGGGGTTCGGGCGCGGCTGGCCTCGCTCGGCGCGCTGGCCCCGGCGGAGGCGGATGGCGCGGTCTTCGGCGAGGCGGAGCGGGCGGGCTTCGCCTTCCTCAAGCGGGACGGGGTATGGCTGGCACTCGGCGACCCGGCGGGGGACCGGCGGGATGCGATCTCCGCCATCTGGCGCTTCCGCGACCTCTGCGAGCGGGCGGGCGTCGATCCCGCCTTCTGGCGCGTGGGGCCGGACCTGCTGCGGGTCTATGGCGATATCGGCCTGGTCGCCGTCTCGCTCGGGGAAGGGCCGCGCTACCTGGCACTGCGGGCGGAGCGGGACCTGGTGGCGCTCAAGGAGCTGCTCCCGCGGGAGGGGTGATCGCGCCTTGGAGCGGCTTCCGTTCGGCGTGGCTCACGGAACCCGCTCTCGCCTGTTGTCCGGTCGAGCCAATCACGCCGATCAGGTGACTCCACCCGATCGGCGCTCGCTCTGGCCTGTCATCGCGTGGCTCACGCCTTACTGGCTGCTCCAGACGATCCGGTGCATCCAGTTCAGCTCGGCGAGGTCGAAGGTGTAGTCGGGATGCGCCGGGTTGAGGCTGCGCAGGTCGACGCGGCGGGCGGATTGGCGCTTCAGCTCCTTCGCCATCACCTCGCCCTTCTGGGTGCGGACCACCACGCGGTCGCCCCGGCGGATGGGGGCGCCGGGGGAGACGATGACGAGGTCTCCGTCGCGGAAGACCGGCTCCATGCTCTCGCCCGAGATCTCGAGCGCATAGGCATGCGGGTCGCCGATGTCGGGCAGGCCGATCTCGTCCCAGCCGCCGCCGACCGGGAAGCCGCCATCGTCGAAGAAGCCCTCGCCGCCGGCCTGGGCGAGGCCGATCAGCGGGATGCGCCGGCCAAGCACGCCGCGGGCACGGGGCAGGGCGGCCATGCCGGTGACGAGGGCGGCGAAATCCGCCATGCCGGTGCCGGTGGCGGCGAGGACCTTGGCGAGGCTTTCCGTGGAGGGCCAGCGGGCGCGGCCATCGGCGCCGATGCGCTTCGATGGGTTGAAGGCGGTGGCGTCGAGCCCGGCCTTGCGGGCGAGTCCAGAGGCGGAAAGCCCGTTCTCAGCGGCCAGCGCATCGAGCGCGCGCCAGATCTCCTCATGCGTCACGGCGCGGCCTCGGCCTTGCGCGTCGTGCGGAGCACACGGACGCCCGCTGCGCCAGATATGGGGTCTCTCATGGGCATAACATCCTAGGTCTTGGGACTAAGATCAATAGGCGAATTTTCCTTTCTTTTCCCTTGCGATCCGGCCGGGCAAGGCTTTACGTTCCCGAAATGTTCTCGTTTGAGCAGAGAGGAAAATCCCCGATGCCGAGCCCCCAGCCCAGCCGCGCGCCCGGCCGCCTCGCCGAGGCACGCGAGCAGCCCTTCCACAGCGTGGAGGAGGCGTGGTTCTGGACCATGGCCGCCCTGGTCGCCCGCCGCGACGGCGCCCGCATCGTCTCCGGCGCCGGCCTGGTCGCCCGGCCCTGCGAGCCGGACGACGTGATCCGCTGCCTGGACCGGCTCTACCGCCAACGCCGGGTCGAGCTTGCCCATGCCCGCATCATGCGCCTCTGGGGCGAGCGGGGCGAGGCGCCCGATCCGCGCCAGCCGCGCGAGGCGGGCGATTGGCGGCTGTGGAGCGAGGCGATGCGCCGGCTCGACTGGCCGCTCCGGGTGAAGGGCATCGTCACCGGCCCGCTGCCGGTGGCGAAACCGGCGGATATCCTCGGCTTTCCGGGCAGCGACGCATGATGCGCGCGGCGCACCGGCGTGGGGCGGCGCAGCAGGTCTTCATCGTCTTCGGCGACGGGGCGGGCCAGCCATGGCTGCGCCTGCTGCGGCCGGGCTTCCGCCACTGCTTCGCCGCGCTGGCGGATGAGGCGGGCTGGACGGTGCTCGACCCGCTGACCGGGCGGCTGGTGGTCTCGCGCCTCGGCGTGCCGCTCGGCTTCGACCTGCCGGGCTTCTACCGGCGGGCCGGGCTGCTGGTGCTCGGCCCCTTCCTGCCCGGCGAGCCGCGGGCGCGGCGCCTGCCGCCGCTCGAGCCCGTCTCCTGTGTGGCCTTGTGCCGGGCGGTGCTGGGGAGCGATGCGCCCTTCGCCGTGACTCCCTTCGGTTTGTTTTGTTCTTTGAACAAACTTCTCGGAACTAGGAAAAATATCTTGACTACCGCGCCGGCTTCGACGTAGAACATCCCTCGTCAACGGGCGAATTGCGCCCGCTGGCCTCCTCCCGATCCTCCCGACTGCCGCGGGCCCGGTCCACCAGACCGGGCCCGCGGGCTTTTTGGGCGCCGGATCGCCCTCCATCCCCCAAGACCCGAGGTGACGCGCATGGGTGGCCTGTTCCGTGCCCCGAAGCCGGTGATCGTCGCGCCGCCCCCGGCGCCCGCGCCGGCGGCCGTGGCGCCAACCCCAGCCCAGGCCCAGCAGGCCGCCGAGACCGAATCGCGGGCCCGCTCGCGCCGCGGGCTGGAGGGCACCATCGCCACCTCCGACCGCGGCGTGCTGGCGCCGCTGCCGGCGGTCGCCCGCAAATCCCTGCTCGGGGAGTAGCGCCGATGACCGCCGAGGAGATCCTCGCCCGCCACCAGGCCGCGCTCGACCGCCGCCGTCCGCTCGAGCCCGTCTGGCAGGATTGCTACGCCCATGTGCTGCCGCCCGTTGGCCAGGGCGGCGCCCTGTTCGATGCGACGGCGGCGGATGCGGCCGAGCAGCTCGCCGCCTCGCTGCTCGCGGAGCTGACGCCGCCCTGGTCGCGCTGGTTCGGCCTCTCTCCCGCCCGGCCCTTCGCCGAGGGCGAGGCCGGCCGCGCCATGGCCGAGGCGCTGGAGGATGCGGCCGCCGCGCTGCAGGGGCACTTCGACCGCTCCAACTTCGCGGTCGAGATGCACCAGGCCTTCGTCGAGCTGGTCGTCACCGGCACCGGCCTGCTGCTGGTGGAGGAGGCCCCGCTCGGCGAGGCCTCCGCCTTCCGATTCGCTGCCCTGCCGCTGCGCAGCGCGGTGCTGGAGGAGGGGCCGGACGGGCGGCTCGACACCATCCACCGCCAGGCGCGGCTGACGCCCGCCCAGCTGCGCGCCCGCTTCCCCGGGGCGCCGCCGGAGCTCGAGCGGGCCGGCAGCGACGCCGCGCCCCTGCCGCTGCTCGAGTCGCTCTGGGCCGAGCGCGGCGGCACGCGCTACGCCGCCATCCTCACCGCCGACCCGGCCCGGCCGCTGCTGCTGGCCGAGGGGCGCTTCCATGAGAGCCCCTGCATCGCCTTCCGCTGGCTGAAGGTGCCGGGCGAGCTCTATGGCCGCGGCCCGGTGATGAAGGCGCTGCCGGACATCCGCACCGCCAACAAGGTGGTGGAGCTGGTGCTGAAGAACGCCTCCATCGCGGCGACCGGCATCTGGCAGGCCGAGGATGACGGCGTGCTCAACCCGGCGACGGTGAAGCTCGTCCCCGGCGCCATCATTCCCCGCGCCCCGGGCAGCAGCGGGCTCACCCCGCTGGCGGCGCCGGGGAATTTCGACGTGTCGCAGCTGGTGCTGCAGGACCTGCGGACGCGCATCCGCGGCGCGCTGCTCGCCGACCGGCTCGGCGCGATGCAGGGCAGCGCGATGACGGCGACCGAGGTGCTGGAGCGCAGCGCGCAGACGGCGCGGCTGCTCGGCGCCACCTATGGAAGGCTGCAGGCGGAGCTGCTGACGCCCCTCGTCACCCGCTGCCTCGGCATCCTCGGCCGGCGCGGCGAGATCCCGCCGCTGCTGCTCGACGGGCGCGAGGTGGCGCTGCGCTACGAGAGCCCGCTCGCCCGCATCCAGGGCCGGGCCGACGCGGCGAATACGCTGCTCTTCCTCCAGGCGGTCGGCCAGCTCGGCGGCGAGGCCGCGCGGCAGGTCGATGCCGCGGCGGCCACGCGCTGGCTGGCCCGCACCCTCGGCGCCCCGGCCGAGGTGCTGGCGCCGATCCAACCCCCCTCCAACCGGGAGTGACCCGAGAGATGCCCGAGGATCTGTTGCAGCCCGCCGAGGATGCCGCGCCGCCGGCACGCCCGGCCGATGTGCCGGAGAAATTCTGGGATGCCGAGACCGGCACGCTGCGCACCGAGGCGCTGCTGAAATCCTACCGCGAGCTGGAGCGCCGCCTCTCCCAGCGCGCCGCCCCGCCCGGCTCCGATGCGGCGCCGGAGGAGCTCTGCCGTTTCCGCCAGGCGATGGGCATCCCCGACTCGCCCGACGGCTACGAGATCACCCCGTCGCACGACCTCTGCTGCCCCGATGCCGAGGTGAATGGCCGGCTGCACGCGGCGCATTTCACCCAAGGCCAGGCGCAGCTCGTCTATGAGCTGGCGGCCGAGCGGCTCCTGCCGATGATCGCCGAGGCCGCGGCCGAGTTCGAGGCCAATCGCCAGCGCGAGAGGCTGGCCGCGCATTACGGCGGCGAGGAGCGCTTCAAGGCCATGGCGGCGCAGCTCTCCGCCTGGGGCAAGGCGAAGCTCCCGGCGCCGGTCTATGCCGCGCTCTCCTCCACCGCCGAGGGGGTGCTCGCGCTCGAGCGGATGATGCAGGCCGGCGAGCCCGGCCTCTCCCGCGAGGGCGCCGCGCCGCCGGGCGAGAGCGAGGCCGAGCTGCGCGCCATGATGCGCGACCCGCGCTACTGGCGGACCCGCGAGCCGGCCTTCGTCACCCGCGTGACCGAGGGCTTCCGCCGCCTCGTCGGCCAGTAGCGCCCCGTCCCCTTTCCGCCGCGAACAACACCGCCCGCCCTGCGCGGGCGGCGCCGCGGCGTGCCGTGCCGGGGCGGTCCCGCAAGCGGGGCAAACCGCCGCGCCATGGCCTTCCCAGACCCCAAGCCGAAGGGCAGACCATGTCCAGCTCCATCGACCAGGCCTTCATCAAGCAGTACCAGGCCGAAGTGCAGGAAGCCTACCAGCGCCAGGGCAGCAAGCTGCGCCCGCTGGTGCGCAGCAAGTCCGACGTGCGCGGCGCCTCCACCATCTTCCAGAAGGTCGGTCGCGGCACCGCCGCCGCCAAGGCGCGCAACGGCGTCGTGCCGGTGATGAACATCGACCACACCAATGTCGAGTGCTTCCTGCAGGACTACTATGCCGGCGACTGGGTCGACCGGATGGACGAGCTGAAGACCAATATCGACGAGCGCGCGGTGGTGGCGAATGCCGGCGCCTATGCCCTCGGCCGCAAGACCGACGAGCTGATCATCGCCGCACTCGACTCCGCCACCACCGAGGCGATCGGGGCCAACTCCGGCGAGACCGACAATGACGGCATGACGCGCGCCAAGGTGCTGCTCGCCTTCCAGGCGCTCGGCAATGCCGACGTGCCGGATGACGGCAACCGCTTCGCTGTCGTCGGCTGGAAGCAGTGGAGCGAGCTGCTGACCATCCAGGAATTCGCCAACACCCAGTACATGGGCCCGGACGAGCTGCCCTGGAAGGGTACGCAGGCGAAGCGCTGGCTTGGCGCCACTTGGATGCCGCATAGCGGCCTGACCAAGAACGGCGCGCTGCGCTACTGCTACTTCTTCCACAAGACCGCGGTCGGCCATGCCGCGGCGGCCGAGATCTCCACCGACGTCACCTGGCACGGCGACCGCGCCGCGCATTTCGTCAACACGATGATGAGCCAGGGCGCCGTGCTGGTCGACAACATCGGCGTCGTCCGGATGCGCTGCAAGGAGTAACGCAGCCGCTGCCCCACCCCGCGCCTGCGGGGTGGGGCTTCCTCCTTCCTCACCGCCGGAGTTCCCGTCCCGATGGCCCTCTCCGCCCTCGCGCTCTGCACGCGCGCGCTGCTGAAGATCGGCGCCCAGCCGATCGCCTCGCTCGACGAAGGCACCGCCGAGGCCGAGGTGGCGGCCAACCTCTATGCCGGCACGCGCGATGCGCTGCTCTCCTCGCATCCCTGGAGCTTCGCCACCGGGCAGGCCCGCCTGCCGCGGCTGGCGGCGGCGCCGGTCGCCGATTTCCAGCATGCCTTCCAGCTGCCCGCCGGCATCCTGCGCGTGCTCTCGGCCGGCGTGCCGAGGAGCGGCCGCGGCCTCGCCTACCGGCTGTTCGAGGACCGGCTGCACTGCAATGCGCCGCAGGTCGTCCTCAGCTACATCTTCCGCCCGGATGAAGGCGCCTTCCCCGCTTTCTTCGCCGCCGCGCTCGCGGCGCGGCTGGCCGCCGAGTTCTGCATCCCGCTGACGGAGAACACCTCGCGTGCCCAGCTCCTGCTGGCCCAGGCCGAGGCGGAGCTGCGCAATGCCCGCCGCGCCGACAGCCAGCAGGCGACGCCGCGCGCGATCGAGGACTTCCCGCTCGTCACGGTGCGGGGCTGAGCATGGCCCAGGCCCGCACGCTGAAGACGAGCTTCACCGCCGGCGAGGTGGCGCCGACGCTGCTCGGCCGGCCGGACCTCCGCGCCTATGCGAATGGCGCGCGGCGGCTGCGCAACGTCTTCATCCAGCCGACCGGCGGCGTCACCCGCCGGCCCGGCCTCCGCCATGTGGCGATGCTGCCCGGGCCTGCCCGGCTCATCCCCTTCGAGTTCAACACCGAGCAGGCCTATCTGCTGGTGCTGACGGATGGGCTGCTGCAGGTCTTCGTCGATGATGGCCAGGTGGCGCAGTTCGCGGCGCCCTGGACGGCGGCGATGCTACCGCAGATCGCCTTCACCCAGAGCGCCGACACGCTGCTGGTCTGCCACCCTGGCCTGCCGCCGCAGCGCATCACGCGGACCAGCCATGTGGACTGGACGATCGCGCCCTGGGGCTTCCTGCGCGAGCCCTTCCACCGCTTCGCCGCGCCCGAGGTCACGCTGGCGCCGAGCGGCACGACGGGCAGCATCACCCTCGCCGCTTCCGCCGCCGTCTTCACCGCGGGCCATGCGGGCGTGCGCTTCCGCATTGGTGGCAGGCGGCTGGTGGTGAGCGGCGTCGTCTCGCCGACCCAGGCGGATGCGGTGGTGGAGGAGACGCTCTCCGGCACCGGGGCGACGGCGGATTGGGAGGAGGCGGCCTTCTCGCCGGTGCATGGCTGGCCGGTGACGCTCTGCTTCCATCAGGACAGGCTGGTGCTGGGCGGCTCGCGCGACCTGCCGAACCGGCTCTGGCTGTCCCGCACGGGCGACCTGTTCAACTTCGACCCCGGCACCGGGCTCGACGACCAGGCGATCGAGTTCGGCCTCTTCTCCGATCAGGTGAATGCGATCCGCGCCGTCTTCTCCGGCCAGCACCTGCAGGTCTTCACCTCGGGGACGGAATGGATGGTGAGCGGCGCGCCGCTGACGCCGGGCAGCATCCAGCTCGACCGGCAGACGCGCGTCGGCTCCATCACGGCGCGCATGGTGCCGCCGGTGGATGTCGACGGCTCCACCATCTTCGCCAGCCGCAGCGGGCGGGGCATCTTCGAGTTCACCTATACCGACCTGCAGCAGCTCTACCAGGCGAACGACCTCGGCCTCGCCGCGCAGCACCTGGTCCGGGACCCGGTCTCGATGTGCTACGACCAGCGCCGCCGGCTGCTGCATGTGGCGATGGCGGACGGCAGCCTCTCGACGCTGACGCTCTACCGGGCCGAGCAGGTCACCGCCTGGACGCGGCAGGAGACGGCCGGCGCCTTCCTGGCGCTTGCCGAGATCGAGGGGACGGTCTGGGCCGCGGTACGGCGGGCGGGGACGATCCGGCTCGAGCGCTTCGACGAGGCGCTCGGCCTCGATGCGGCGCTGACCGGCTCGGCCGAGGCGCCGCAGGACAGGTGGTCGGGCCTCGCCCATCTCGAAGGCCAGGCGGTTGGCGTGGTGGCAGGGGGTGCCCCGCGCGGGGCGGCCGTGGTGCAGGCCGGCGCCGTCACCGTGGACCCGCCGGCGACGAGCGTGCAGATCGGCCTTGCCTTCACCCATGTGATCGAGCCGCTGCCCGTCGACCTCAGCACGGCGATCGGTGCCCGCGCGGCGCCGATCCGCCTCGTCGCCGTCACCTTCCGCCTGCTGGAGACGGCGGCGCTCGCCGTCGATCTCGGCCGCGGCGCGCAGCCGGTGCCCTTCCGCCGGCTCGACACGCCGATGCTCGATGCGCCGCCCGCGCCCTTCACCGGCGACGTGCGGCTGCGCGCCCTCGGCTGGCGGGGCGATGCGATGCGGCCGCTCTGGCGCATCGAGGACGACACGCCGCTGCCGATGACGCTGCTTTCCGTCACCACCGATACGAGGATGACCGACTGATGGGCGCACTCACCTCGCTAGCCACCGTGCTCGGCGCCGGTGCGACGATCTACGGCCAGGTCCGCCAGGCCCAGGCGCAAAGCGCCTCGAGCAAGACCCAGGCGCACGTCAATGCCGCGCAGGTGGCAGCGCAGCAGCAGGTCGCGCTGGCCCAGGCACAGGAGGCGGCGCTGCAGCGGCAAGTCACGCTGGCGCGCACCGTCGCCTCCGCCCGCGCGCGGCTTGCCGCGGCCGGCGTCTCGCCGGATGGCGGCTCGGCCGCCGCCGTGACGGGCGGCCTCGCCG
>CADCTD010000157.1 GCA_902805545.1 uncultured Craurococcus sp.
AAGATGCTCTCCGCCGACGCCTCCTGGGCCGCGGCGGAGGCCTGCATCCAGACCCACGGCGGCTTCGGCTTCGCCGAGGAGTACGACGTGGAGCGGAAGTACCGCGAAGCGCGGCTCTACCAGGTGGCGCCGATCAGCACCAACCTCGTGCTGAGCTACGTGGGCGAGCACGTGCTCGGCATGCCGCGGAGCTACTGACGTGGCCGCCCCTCGCCCGCTCGAAGGCCTGCTCGTCGTTTCCATGGAGCAGGCCGTGGCGGCGCCCTACTGCGCCTCGCGCCTGGCCGACGCGGGCGCGCGCGTGGTCAAGATCGAGCGGGCGGAGGGGGACTTCGCGCGCGGCTACGACGCGGTGGCGCGCGGCCAATCCAGCTATTTCGTGTGGCTGAACCGTGGCAAGGAGAGCATCGTCCTCGACATCAAGCAGCCGGAGGACAAGGCGCTGCTGGCGCGGATGCTGGCCCGCGCCGACGTGTTCATCCAGAAAACCTCGCCCCCGGCGCCATGGCCCGCGCGGGCTTCGGCAGCGCGGAGTTGCGCGAGCGCCACCCGCGCCTCATCACCGTGGACATCTCCGGCTACGGCGAGGAAGGCGATTACGCCGGCATGAAGGCCTACGACCTGCTGGTGCAGGCCGAGAGCGGCCTCGCCTCCGTCACCGGCCGCCCGGAAGGGCCGGGCCGCGTCGGCGTTTCGGCTTGCGACATCTCCTGCGGCATGAACGCCCACGCCGCCGTGCTGGAAGCGCTGATACACCGCGGCACCACCGGCCGCGGCAAGGGCATCGCCGTGTCGCTCTTCGACGGCATGGCGGATTGGATGACGGTGCCGCTGCTCCAGTTCGAGGGCACGGGGAAGGAGCCGCCGCGCATCGGCCTCGCCCACCCGTCCATCTGTCCCTACGGCGCTTTTCCGACGCGCGACGGATCGCTGGTGCTGATCTCCATCCAGAACGAGCGCGAGTGGGCGTCCTTCTGCGCGCACTTCCTCGACGAGCCGGACCTGCCGAGGCGCGAGGGCTGCCGCGTGAACAACGAGCGC
>CADCTD010000158.1 GCA_902805545.1 uncultured Craurococcus sp.
TGGCCCTCTGGTGGCTGCTGACGACGCCGCGCTCCCTGCAGGAGGCCAGCGTCGATCCCGGCCGCGTGGCGCAGATCGAGCAGCGGCTCGCCGCGCTCGACGGGCTGCGCGGCGAGGTCGGCGCGCTCAATGGGCGCATCCAGCAGGTCCAGCCGCTGGAGGCGCGCATCAAGAGCCTTGAGGAGCGGCCGGTGGCGACCGACACCCGCCCGATCGAGACCCGCCTCGCCGCGCTCGCCGAGCAGGTGGCGGCGAACGAGCGGAATGCCGGCCAGTTCGGCGAGCGCGACACCGCGATCGAGCGGCGGGTGCAGGCGCTGGAAGCCCGCCCCGCCGCCGATCCGGCCGGCTTCGCCCCGCGCGATGCCGTGCAGCAGCTCTCCAGCCGTGTCGAGCGGCTGACCGAACGCGTCGAGCAGCAGGCCGGCGGCCTCGATGGCCGGCTGCAGGATCAGGCTCGCGCCGCCGAGGGGCGCCTCGCCGCACAGGACAAGGCCGTGCAGGACCGGCTCGGTGCGCTGGAGGCCTCGCTCAACCAGCGCATCGCGGCGCTGGAGGGTACGCTCGGGCAGCGCATGGCAGCTCTCGAGCAGGCGCAGCAGCGGCTCGCGGCGATCGAGGGGCGCACCGCGCGCCTCGCCGCCATCGACGGGCTGCGCGGTGCGCTGATGGCCGGGCAGCCGCTCGGCCAGGCGCTGGGCCAGATCCAGCAGCCGCCGCAGGCGCTCTCCCGCTTCGCCCAGTCGGCGCCGCCGACCGAGGCCTCGCTCCGCCTCTCCTTCGAGGATGCGGCCAAGGCGGCGCGCGCTGCCTCCGATGCTGCGCAGGGGCCGGACGGCAGCCGCGGCGGGGTGGTGGACAGCGCCCTCTCCCGCCTCGGTGGGCTGGTGACGGTGCGCCGCGGCGACCAGGTGGTCTGGGGCGATGCGGCGGAAGGCGAGATCGAGCGCGCCCGGCGCGCGCTGGAGGCCGGGGATATCGAGATGAGCCTGCAGCATGTCGACAAGCTGCCGCCGCCGGCGCGGCAGGCCATGCAGGGCTGGGCCGACCAGGCCCGTGCCCTGATCGCGGCGCGCTCGGCGCTCCGCCAGCTGACGGCGGGCTGAGCCGATGGCGCGCGCGATCTGGGTGCTGCTGCTTCTCGGCATCGGCACCGCCGCCGCCATGTGGCTCGCGGAGCTGGGCGGCACCGTCGAGGTCAGGGTGGGCGAGGCCTATATCGCCACCAGCTTCGCCATCGCCCTGCTGGTGCTCTGTGTCGGCTTCCTCGTGCTGTACGGCATCCTCAGCCTGATCGGCGCGATCCGCCGCTGGCCGGGGCGTGCGCGGAACCGCCGCGCCTGGCGGCACCGGCATGACGGCGATGCGGCGGTGACCCGGGCGCTGGTCGCCCTCTCGGCCGGCACGGCGGAGGCGGCGCGGCTCGAGGTCCGGAAGGCCCGCAAGCTGCTCGGCGACACGCCGCAGACGCTGCTGCTGGCCGCCGAGGCGGAGCGCCTCTCCGGCCATGACGAGGCGGCGGCCTCCGTCTTCCGCCAGCTCGCGGAGCGCGACGATGCGCGCTTCATCGGGCTGCGTGGGCTGCTGCGGCAGGCGATGGCGCGGGGCGACTGGAATGCCGCGCTCGCCCTCGCCAAGGAGGCCGAGACGGTGCAGCCCGGCGCCTCCTGGCTGCGGGAGGAGCGGGCGCAGCTCGCCCTGCAGACGCGGAACTGGCGGGAGGCGCTCAGCCTCGCACCGAAGGAGGCGCCGCGCGCGCCGCTCGCCCTGGCCGCGGCCGGGCAGGAGCCCGATGGGGCCAAGGCGGCGGAGCTGGAGCGGCAGGCCTTCCAGGCCGACCCGGCCTTCGCCCCGGCGGCGATCGCCCATGCCCGGCGGCTGCGCGGCGAGGGCAGTCCGCGCCGCGCCAAGGGCGTGCTCGAGGATGCCTGGACCGCCTCGCCGCATCCCGACCTTGCCGAGCCCTATCTGGCCGACGAGCCTGACCCGCTGGCGCGGGTGAAGGCGGTGGAGATGCTCGTCCGCCGCAACCCGACCGCGACCGAGAGCCGGCTGCTGCTGGGGCGCGTCTCGCTCGCCGCCGGGCTCACCGGCCGGGCGCGTGGGGCGCTGGAGGCGGTGGTGAAGTCGGGCGAGGCGGACCGGCGTGCCTACCTGCTGCTGGCAGAGCTCGAGGAGGCGGAGCATGGCGAGACCGCCGAGTCCCGCGCCGCCCAGGCCCGCTGGCTGCGCGAGGCCGCCGGCGCCCGGCCGGAGCCGCGCTGGCGCTGCGGACATTGCGGCACGGAGCATCGCCGCTGGGCCCCGGTCTGCGAGGCCTGCGACACCGCCGGGCGCATCGCCTGGACGGCGGAGCCGGCGGTGGAGCGGGATGCGCCGCCCACCGGCGCGAAGGCGCTCAGCGGGCCTTTGCAGGCTGTGACCGGCTGACCCCTTCGAAGGGTGTTGCCGTGGCGGGCGGGCGCGGCTATTGAGCGCCCGTCTGCGTTGCCGACATAGCTCAGCGGTAGAGCAACTGATTCGTAATCAGTAGGTCCCCAGTTCAATCCTGGGTGTCGGCACCAGACTTTCTGCAAGCTTGACCGCTGTTTCGGCTCATAGCGGACCACCGGCTTCATCCGGTCGCCTCGAACGGGCCCGCTACGCGGCATTTGGCCCCGGCTGATCGGCTGACGAGGTCGCCCTATCCTGCAGGACCCGGCGCAAACCCGCCCGATGACGTAGGCCGTTCTTCCCCTAAGTCCCGGCTTTCGGGCGTACGGCGTGTCGCCTTCCGCGCCGGCCGTTCTGGCAATGGTGGCTGGGTCGCCAGATGGTTCCAGGGCAAGCAGGTCTCGGCATCACAAGGCCGGATGCCGGCGCTTGTATGAGTGGCTAGTGTTGAGGTTCGCCATGCCGCTGTTCGTGGCCAGCACCCCTAAGGTTTCGGCCACGACAGGGCACACCGATCAGCCGAGCAGGTCGTAGCTGGACGCGTCGGGCACGTAGAACCCCACGCCCTCGTAATTATAGGTCGGAAGCGTCTGCTGCACGATGTTCCGCTCCAACACCGAGGGGGTGTAGAAGTGTACCCCCGTGGCCGTGTTGTAAAAGCGGAATACCTCGGTAAGACCGCCGCCGTCCTTGTCCGAGGCGTGGAAACCGGTCCCCTCGTAGTTGTAGATCGACGACAGGTTGGCGATCACGCTGTCTCGCTCGGTCGCGGACGGCGTGAAAAAATGGGTATTCGTCTGTGTGTTGTAGAAGCGGAAGATGGGATCGGCGCCCGGCTGGTCGACGACAGCCTGGAAACCTGCACCCTCATAGCGGTAGTCCGGCAGGGTGTTGCGGATGATGTCGCGCTCGGCCGGCGATGCGGTGAAGAAGTGCGACTGCGTGGCGACGTTATAAAACCGGTGCACGTCGATGGGCGGCGGGTCCGGGGTGTTGCTACCACCGGAACTGCCGGGATCATCGTTCAGGATTGCGACGGTCGCCGAGTATTTGCTCACCGGGGTGTACTGCGGCTGGGACCAGAACTGTGTCGGGGAGGTGGAGGTTGCCGACACGACCTGCGCTTCGAACGTCTCCGCAGCCTCGATGACTGCGTCGTTGGCGAACCGCACTTCAATGGTTTTGCTCGTCTCGTTCGGCGCGAACCGGACGAGTTGCGGCCCAAGCTGTGTCGTGAGATCGGCCTGATCGACCGGCGTTACGCCTGTTGGGGCGATCCGCACCTCGACATCCGTCACCATCGAGAGATCGTCGCCCGCTCTCTCGACATCAAAGCGGAATACCCGATCGGCGGCATTCTCCAGCAAGGTGGCTTGCCGCGCATCGATGGTGATGCTGGGAAGAACGTCATTGTTCACAAGCGGGCCGCTGAAATAGCTCGTGTTCAATACCGTCCCGCCAACCGGCGCGAAGCCGAATGCGTACCAATCATCCACCTCGTAGACCTTGTCGTTTATTGAGGTGAATGTAGCGAACTGTGTTTGCGGCCCCCCAGCGACGAAATTGATGATCTGCTCGGATCTGCTGAAGTTGGCGGTATAGGGAGCGATGACGACCGATTCATTGAGCGCCGGGTTGGAAGACTCGATCCTCCACTGAAGCGGCTGCCCTTCCTCGATTCTCGGATATCCGTTGAAATCGATGGGATGATTCGGTGTAATTGTCAGCATGCAAATTCCCCCGCATTGGCCCAAATTTTGTCTACCCGTAATGCTGGCAGTTTTTATGCTGGTTCCAGATATCACGATCAGTTGCAAAGCAATATAAGAACGAAGATGAACCGGTACGGTTCACGTGGCGGGGCATACCTTTTCTTTGGCACTCCTGACCCAATGCAGTGAGGTCATGCACTTGGCGCAAGCCTGCCGAAGTACGTGCGGGTGGTACTGGAGGCGGCGGGCGGATGCGCCGGCCGAAGCCCTCGCCCAAGCTGGTAATCGTGAGCCCGGGATGCGGCTCCCGCACCTTCCGGCGGAAGGCGGCGTCGGTCTATCGGAGGATGAAGCTCCGGTTGCCGGCCGCCATGGCAGGAACCCCAAGGTCCTCGCATTCGGTACCGACGACCGGCCGGTCCTTCGCTATGTCCTCCGGCTCAATGATGGCAACGAACCTGTCTGCCAGCTTGAGCTCGGCACCAGATTTCCCACCCGGTCAGGCTGCGATCGGCACTGTGACGGGCCCGCCCGCTTCCAACGCCCTCAGGGCCAATTGGCCGGCCTGCCAGGCCTCCTCGGCGCAGGTGAAGCCGGCCGAGGCACGAAGGGCGAGGGTTTCCGACTCGACCCGATAGATCGTCCAGATCCAGCGGCGGGGCGAGCGGCCCTTGAGCTCGATCTTCACATAGCCATTGAAGCGCTTGTGACGCTCAGCCTGCATAACGATCTCCTTCCCGCCGGCGGCCTCCGCTGGGGAAGCCGCCTCGGCACTTGCGATGTCGGCGCCGTAGACGCGGGGATGGGAATTACGCTCCGCCGCAAGATCCCGCCATGCACCGGGCGCTCAACTCCAGGTTAGATCGGTACGAGCTTGTCACACCTTAAGGCGCTGGCCGTTAAGAACTCGGTGATCGAGGGCAAGCAAAATCAACCTGTGATTGCTTCCTCGTGAAACGAGCCTCTCCCATGCCGCTATTTGGCCTCATCCCCATCCCGACCGTGGCGGAAACCGCGGACTGGTCGGCCAGCACCTATCGCGGGCCGTGCTACGTCATGGCGGCGGATGAGCGCCGCGCGCGGCTTTACGCCGCGAGCTATTTCGCGCGGCCGGATGCGGCCCGCCTCGATTCCGGGCTGCGGGTCGAGTCGCCCTGGGTGCGGCCAAGGATGGTCGCTCTGCAGCTGACCTTCCGGCATGTCGACCGGGCGGCGCCGGAGGGCACGGTCGTCGTGCCGCCGGGAAGCGGGGAGAAGGTGGTGCGGCTGGCCGACTGGCGCGCACGCCGGGCCTAGGCTTCCCGCGCCAGGGCGGCATGGGCGCGGAGCAGGGCCCCGCACATCGCCAGCGGCAAGGTGCGGGCCCACTGGCGGTGCAGCACCGCCACATCCATTCGGCGGCAGGCCATGTAGATGCGCTCGCCGGAGCGGATGGGCGGCACCCAGGCATAGGCCGCTGGCAGCAGCTCGAAGGCGAGCGCCGCCTGCCGCGTATAGGGCATCACGTCGCCCTCGAGGCCGAGCGCGAGGTGCAGGCTGAGATCGGCGCCAGCACCGCCGCGCTCGACCTGGCCGAGGCGATCCGCGAGATGCAGCATCTCCTCGATGCGCGTCACACCCCGGGCGGCACGGGCTCAGCCATGCGTCTTGTGGCCGGGGCGGTTGTGCGTCGTCTTCTCGCTGCCGCTGCCGGAGATGTTGCGCTGCTCGTCGCCCTTGGCGGCGCTGGCGGAGGAGCTGCCGGGGCCGGTGGCGGTGCCGCCGGCATTGCTCGTGCTGCCCTCGCCGGAATGCTGCTCGGCCGCGCGGCGGTCGTCCTGCTTGGCGGTGCTCATGATGTCATCCCTCTGGTGAGGCGGGATGAACCGAGATGGGCGGGGGAGGGTTCCTGCCGGCGGCCTAACGGCCGGCCGGTGAGGTCCCTGGTGGAGCCAGGCGGAATCGAACCGCCGACCTCTTGAATGCCATTCAAGCGCTCTCCCAACTGAGCTATGGCCCCCCAGGAAGGAGGCGCCGTATAGCCGCGCCGGGCAGGGTGCGCAAGCCCCTTCGCCGCCTCTTTCCTGCGGACTTCCCGGCGACTAGGTTGCGGCCACGATATCCGCCAAAGGCAGGGAGCTGGCGCCCATGGGGAAGGTCTATAGCGACGCGAAGGAGGCCCTGGCCGGGACCCTCCGCGACGGCATGACGATCATGTCCGGCGGGTTCGGGCTGTGCGGCATTCCCTCGCTGCTGATCGAGGCGATCCGCGAGAGCGGCGTGCGCGACCTGACCATCGTCTCCAACAATGCGGGCATCGACGATGCGGGGCTCGGCCTGCTGCTGCAGACGCGGCAGGTGCGGAAGATGATCAGCAGCTATGTCGGCGAGAACAAGACCTTCGCCGAGCAGTACCTGGCCGGGCAGCTCGAGATCGAGTTCAACCCGCAGGGCACGCTGGCCGAGCGCATCCGGGCCGGCGGCGCGGGCATCCCGGCCTTCTACACCAGGACGGGGGTCGGGACGAAGGTCGCCGAGGGCAAGCCGACGGCGGAGTTCGACGGCGAGACCTATGTGATGGAGCGCGGCCTCGTCGCCGACCTCTCGATCATCCATGCCTGGAAGGGCGATTCCGAGGGCAACCTCGTCTATCGGAAGACGGCGCGGAACTTCAATCCGATGATGGCGACGGCGGCGCGGATGACGGTCGCGCAGGTGGAGCACTTGGTGGAGGCGGGCGACATCGACCCGGACCACATCGTGACGCCCGGGATCTTCGTGAAGCGGATGATCGAGTGCCCCGCGGGCTTCGAGAAGCGGATCGAGCAGCGCACCACGCGCAAGCGCGTTTTGGCCTGAGGGAGAGCGACGATGCCCTGGACGCGTGACCAGATGGCCGCCCGCGCGGCGGCGGAGCTCGAGGACGGCTTCTACGTCAATCTCGGCATCGGCATCCCGACGCTGGTGGCGAACCACGTGCCGTCCGGCATGAGCGTGCAGCTGCAGAGCGAGAACGGGATGCTGGGGCTCGGGCCCTTCCCCTATGAGGGGGAGGAGGACGCCGACCTCATCAATGCCGGGAAGCAGACCATCACCGAGTTGCGGACGAGCAGCTACTTCTCGAGCGCCGACAGCTTCGCCATGATCCGTGGCGGGCATATCGACCTCTCGATCCTCGGGGCCTTGCAGGTGGCGGCGAATGGCGACCTGGCCAACTGGATGATCCCCGGCAAGATGGTGAAGGGGATGGGCGGGGCGATGGACCTCGTCGCCGGGGTGAAGAAGGTGGTGGTGCTGATGGAGCACACCGCCGGCGGCAAGCCCAAGCTGCTGCGCGAGTGCAGCCTGCCGCTGACTGGCGCGCGGGTCGTCGACATGGTCATCACCGAGCTTGGGGTGTTCGAGATCGCCAGGAAGGGCGAGACGGAGGTGAAGCTCGTCGAGCTGGCGCCGGAGGTGACGCTGGAGGAGATCACGGCGAAGACCGAGGCTTCGTTCACCGTGGCGCTCAGGAACGGTTGAGGCGCATAAACTGGCCTAAACCGGCCTCAGTTCCGGGCCCCAGGGATAGGAACAAGCCTTTGATCGGGCTTGGCTTCCTGGCGCCCGCCTTGAGGATGCGAGGAGTTCGAGGCCGCTCGGGCCCCCGCGCACCGGGACGGTGGCCCCGGATTTCGCCGTGCGGAGGCAATGATCTTATCGATGGCAACCTAGGATAACAGATCCTTGTACGGGGAATTCGTGACTGGCCTCGGGTGAAGTTGTCCAATCCTCGACCGGAGGGTGAACCCTCCGGCAAGAGGAGACACCAGGATGTCGTAGATTCCCGGCTCGCAGGCCGATGACACCTTGCGCGGCACAGACGGCAACGACCTCGTCATCGGTCGCCACGGCAACGACTTCATCCTCGGGCGGGCAGGAAGCGATGTCCTGCTTGGTGGCGCCGGAGGGG
>CADCTD010000159.1 GCA_902805545.1 uncultured Craurococcus sp.
GGCGGCCGGGCCAGCGCCGCGGCGGGGCGGCCCTCGGCCAGGGCGCGTTCGGCCAGTGCAAGGTCGGCAGCGCCCTCGGCGCCGGTCGCGGTCTCGCGGTAGCCGGGCGGGAAGCCATCCTGCCAGCGGGCCAGCAGAGCGGCGGCCGCGGCCTCGCCCCGCTCGGCGGCGAGCGCCTCGGAAAGGCGCTCCGGGAAGCCGCGTGCCGCCTGGGCGACCGCCGCCTCGAGCGCCGCCTCGTCGAGCTCGGCCGGCCGCGCCGGGTCGGTGCCGATGATGTAGTGGACGCGCGCCAGCGGCGAATCGCCGAGCGCGATGTACCAGGCGCTCAGATGCCCGCCGCAGGCCCGTGCCAGCATGGCGCCGATGCGCTCGCGCAGCCGCGTGTCGAAGGTGTCGCGCGGCAGCCAGGCGATGGCCGAGATGAAGCGGCCGAAGGGGTCCCGCCGCAGCACCAGCGCCGGGCGCGGCCTGATCTGCAGGTCGAGCGCGCGGCGGGCGGCGGCGAGGATCTGCGGCTCCGGCGCCTGGAACAGCTCGTCGCGCGGCCAGGTATCGAGGATGTTGCGCAGCGCGCGGCCGTCATGCGCCTCCGGGTCGTAGCCGGCGGCGCCGAGGATGCGGGCGACCTTCTCCGCCAGGAGCGGGATGCTGCGCGGGTTGCGGTTGTAGGCGGAGGCCGCGAAGAGGCCGAGGAAGAGCCGCAACCCGGCCACCTGCCCATCGGCGCCAAGCACATCCGTCACCACCACATCGGCATGCTGCGGGCGGTGGACGGTGCTCCGCATGTTCGCCTTGGCGATGGAGACGGCGGCGCTGTCGGCGAGCGCGGCGCGCAGCGCGGGCGGCAGCGCGCCCTCCCCGCGCAGCACGTCGAAGACGGGCAGGGAGGCGTCGCGCAGCAGGCCGAGGCTCTCCGCCTCCACCGCGCGCAGCCCGCCCTCCGGCGTGAGGTCGAGGCGGCGATGACCGAGCAGGACGAAATTATCCTCGGCCAGCCAGCGGAGGAAGCCGATGGCGCC
>CADCTD010000160.1 GCA_902805545.1 uncultured Craurococcus sp.
ACCGCCCGCCCGTGGATTACAGGGCGGAGAGGCGACGCCCGCGCGCATCGGCGCTCCGTCGCGCCGGCCCGCCACCTCCTCGGGGCGGATCCCGCACCGAGGCGCCGCCGTCGACCCGCCGGACTCCGCACAGGAAGGACTTCAACGGCTGCGCGCCAGTTGAACGGGCCAACCGTGGCGCTCCCGGACAGCAGGTTCAGGTTGGGCACCCTCGGCGCCGAAGGGGTCGTGGCCCGGTGTATCCAGAGCCTCGCAGGTATGCCACCGACCGTGCTGTCGGCAGGCGCCTCGCGGCTCGCGTTCAGAGCGGCGCCGGCGCGGACATCACCCCGGTGCGCGGCGATCGCCACCCAACCGCCCCCGGTGACGCCGCACGGCCGGAGCTTCGGGGCACGGCTCGATGTCCGGGTCGCGCGCGGCGAAGGCCTCGGCTGCCTTGTCGAGCACGGCGCCGGGGCCAGATTGGCGCCGTGCTGCCTGCGGAGCGGCGTTCCGTCGGCAAAAGGTTGAAGCGAACGGGACGAGAACCATGACTGCCGTTTCGCGCCGTCTGGCCTTGCCCGCATGCGGGGCTGCGCTCTTCCTCGTCTCGGGCACGGGTTCGCCAGCCGCGTCCGAAGCGGCGGCGTGGGAAGCGCTGCGTGCAGGCGCCATCGTGCTGTTCCGCCACGCCACCGCGCCGGGCACCGGCGATCCGGCCGGCATGAGGCTCGGCAATTGCTCCACCCAGCGCAATCTCGACGAAGCCGGTCGCGCGCAGGCAACGCGCATCGGCGAGGCCGTGCGCGCCGAAGGCGTCGCCGCCGGCGCGGTGCTGACCTCGCGGTGGTGCCGGGCGGCCGAGACGGCCGACCTGGCCTACCCGGGCCGCGCACGGGCCGAGCCGGCGTTCGACTCGTTCTTCGCCGAGCGCGGCGAGGGGTCGGCCCGCACGGCGGAGGCCCGGCGCATCCTGCTCGGCTGGAGCGGGCCGGGCGCGCTGGTCGTCGTCACCCATCAGGTGAA
>CADCTD010000161.1 GCA_902805545.1 uncultured Craurococcus sp.
GGCGGGCGCCTCGGCCTGCTCCTCCTCGCCCTCGGCATCCTCGTCGCCCTCGCCCTGACCATTGGCCTGGCTGGCATCGCCGCGCGGGCCGGTGCGGCGGCGGCGGCGGCGCCGTCGGCGCTCCTGCCGCTCGCCCTCGGCGCGTTCGGCCTCGCTGGCCTCGGCCGATGGCGCGGCCTCGGCCACCTCCTCGGCTTCGGGCTCGACCTCAGGCTCGGGCTCCGGCGCGTAGTCCATGCGCAGCGCGGCGGGCGGCGCCTCCGGCATGCGGCCCGGCTCGGCGGCGCGCAGCCGCTCGAGGCGGAAGGCCGGCGGCAGCAGCGTCTCGTCCGGCTCGAAGACGACGGACATGCCGAACCGCGCCTCGATCGCCTGCAGCCGCTCGCGCTTCCGGTTCAGCAGGTAGAAGGCGACGGCCGAGGCGACATGGACGCAGATCTCGGCGGAGCGGCGGCGCGCCGCCTCCTCCTCGATGCCGCGCAGCACCTGCAAGGCACTGCTTTCCAGGCTGCGGACCTGGCCGCGGCCCTGGCAATGCGGGCAGGTGACGAAGGTGGTCTCGGTCAGCGAGGGCCTGAGGCGCTGGCGCGACATCTCGAGCAGGCCGAAATGGCTGATGCGCCCGACCTGGATGCGGGCGCGGTCATGCTTCAGCGCCTCCTTCACCCGGCGCTCGACCATGGCGTCGTGCTTGGCCGACTCCATGTCGATGAAGTCGATGACGATGAGGCCGGCGAGGTCGCGCAGCCGGAGTTGCCGGGCGATCTCGTCCGCCGCCTCGAGGTTGGTCCTGAGCGCCGTGTCCTCGATGTGCCGCTCGCGGGTGGAGCGGCCGGAGTTCACGTCGATGGCGACCAGCGCCTCGGTCTGGTTGATGACCAGGTAGCCGCCGGAGCGGAGCTGGACCATCGGCGAGTGCATCGCATCCAGCTGCGCCTCGACCTGGTGGCGGGCGAAGAGGCCGCCGTCGCGGAACAGCTGGATCTTCCTCGCATGCTGCGGCATCAGCATGCGCATGAACTCGCGCGCCTCCTGGAAGGCGTCCTCGCCGTCCACCAGGATCTCCTCCACGTCGCGGGCATAGACGTCGCGGATGGAGCGCTTGATGAGGTCCGCTTCCTCGTAGATCAGCGCAGGCGCCGACGAGGCCATGGTGCGGTCGCGGATATTGTCCCAGAGCCGCAGCAGGTATTCGCAGTCGCGGCGGATCTCGGGCTTCGGCCGCTGCGCGCCGGCGGTGCGGACGATGAGGCTCATGCCCCCCGGCAGGCCGAGCTCGTCGATCACCTCGCGGAGCCGCTTGCGGTCGGTGACGGAGGTGATCTTGCGCGAGACGCCGCCGCCGCGGGGCGAGTTCGGCATCAGCACGGAGAAGCGGCCGGCGAGCGAGATGTAGGTGGTGAGCGCCGCGCCCTTCGTGCCGCGCTCCTCCTTCACCACCTGGACCAGCATGATCTGGCGGCGGCGGATGACCTCCTGGATCTTGTAGTGGCGGAGGAAGCGGGGCGGGATGCGCCGCTCGCGGGACACCTCCTCCGGGCCCTCGCCGCCGATGGTCTCGGGGGCGGGCGCGTCCTCCTCCTCGCCGTTCTCCTCCTCGCCATGCTCCCCGGCGGCGGCCAGATGGTCATGGCCGTTGGGGAGGGCGCCGTTGGCGAGCGGGGTGGGGAGGTCTGGCTGGTCGCCCTCGCCGGGGGCGGGCTCGGCGGCCGGCTCGGGCGTTGCCTCGAAGCGGGCCTCGGCGGCGATCTCGATGGGGCCGGCGGAGGCCGGCTCCTCGGCGGATGGCTCCGCCTCGGGGGCGGCGGCCTCGGCGGGCAGGACCTCGGGCGCCGCTTCGGGCTCGACGGCGGCTTCGAGGGCATCGGCGAGGGCGGCTTCGCGCTCCTCCGATTCCTCCTCCTCGCGCGCCTCGGCGGCCTGCATCTCGATCAGGCGCTGCCGGTCGGCGACGGGGATCTGGTAGTAGTCGGGATGGATCTCGCTGAAGGCGAGGAAGCCGTGGCGGTTGCCGCCGTATTCCACGAAGGCGGCCTGGAGGCTGGGCTCCACCCGGACCACCTTGGCCAGGTAGATATTGCCCTTGAGGGGCAGCCGGCTCGCGGCCTCGAGGTCGAATTCCTCGAGCCGGGTGCCGTCCAGCACCACCACGCGGGTTTCTTCCGCGTGGGATGCGTCGATCAGCATGCGCTTTGTCATCGAAGCGGTGGCTCCGCGCCGCGCGGCACGAGCGTGCGGCGCGGCGGATCGGGGTGGCGTGACCCGGAAGCGAGGGATGGCGCGACGCGGCCCGCTGTCGCGGAGCCGGGGGCTGCGCGACGGCGGCCCCCCACTCCGGTCCACCGGGCTTCGATCCTGGTGACCTGCATCCTCCCGCTGACCGGCGCCACGGGCGGCCGATCGCGGGGGCAGGGCACGCGCGTCATGCGCCCATCCATCCTCCTCCGGCGGGGGCCGGGGCCCGGGCTGCCGCCGCGCCGGGTGCGGCGCAAGGCATCGGCCCGGGGCGGCTCCCCAGGGTTCGCGCCCCCGGTGCCAGACCCGCGGGGCGGGGCTGGGGCGACGTCGGCCACGCTTGCACCAGGGACGCCCCGAAGGGTTGGGTTGGGGCGTCAAGGGTCCGCACGCGACACGTCCCGCATGGCGACGAAGGCGGCGTCCCGGGCAGCCCCACCGACGCCATGCCCCTGGGGCGAACCCAGGGGCCTGTCGGGGGACCGTGGCGGGTGGCGGCCCGGCGAAACGCGGGGGCGGTTGCCGCCCCCCATGCCGGACTGCCGCGAACCGTGCCGCAGGCCCGGCGGACCGATCCGGTCCATGGCCTGCAAGCGTGGAAGCGCCGTAATCCTCCGCCGGCAGCGGGCGCCGCCGGGGCAAGGCACCATAAGGGACGGGTTTCGCTTCCACAAGGCTGACGCAGCGGTCATCTGGATCGCGTCACGGCGCATCGCCCATGTTTTGGTCATAACGACGCCCTACACGGCGGCAATGCACGCCGATGCGGCTTCACCCGCCATGAGCCAAGGGGTAGATTGAGGGTGCAACGCTGGGGGGCGTGGCAGCGATGACCGAGGGGGATGGCCGGTTCCGGCTGGGGCGGCGCGGGCTGATCGCCGGCGCCGCTGGATTGATAATACCCGGCCTCGCCGAGGCCGCAGCGCCGCAGGCGCGGCTCAGCGTGGCGCAGGGCGAAACGCGGCTCACCGTGCCGATCGGGCCGGGCATCGCCTGGCGGGTCTCCGCCACGCTGCGGCCGGCGCGGCTGGTGGTCGAGCTGCCGAACCAGCGCTGGCGCGGCCCGGACCGGCTGCCGGGCGCCGGCATCGTAGCCGAGGCGCGGCGCGAGGGCAGCGGCGGCACGCAGACCCTGATCCTGGCCCTCGCCGGGCCGGTGGCGGCGCCGCAGGTGGCGGCGGCGCGCGGCCAGCTCGTCATCCGGCTGCGGCCGGGGCCGGCGGAGGGCTTCGCCCGGCTCGCCCATGGAAGGCCGCTCGCCGCCGCCGCCCTGCCGCCGCGCGGCACCCTGCCGCTGGTGATGCTCGATGCCGGGCATGGCGGGCGGGACCCGGGGACCATCGGCAGCCAGGGCACCCATGAGAAGCGCATCACCCTCGCCGCGGCGCTCGAGCTCAAGCGGCAGCTGGAGGCCGGCGGACGCTGCCGCGTGGCGCTGACCCGCGGGCGTGACGTCTTCATCCCGCTCGGCAGCCGGGTGGAGATGGCGCGCCGGCGGGAGGCGGCGCTCTTCCTCTCGCTGCATGCCGACAGCGCGCCGGGGGCGCGGGGGGCGAGCGTCTACACCCTCTCCGAGACCGCGACGGACAGCTTGGCGGCCAGCCTCGCCCGGCGGGAGAACCAGGCGGACCGCAATGGCGGCCTCCGCCTGCCCAGCGTCCCGCCCGAGGTGCAGCGCATCCTGCTCAGCCTGATCCGGCAGGAGACGCGCGCAGGCTCGGAGCGGATGGCCCGGCTGGTGGTCGATTCGCTCGAGGACCGGGTGGCGCTGCTGCCGAACGCCCACCGGCGGGCCGGCTTCGTCGTGCTGAAGGCGCCCGACGTGCCGGCGGCGCTGGTGGAGATGGGCTTCCTCTCCAACCCGCAGGACGAGGCGGCGCTGAACCGGGCGAGCCACCGGGCCAAGGTCGCCTCGGCGCTGGCGGAGGCCATTCACGGCTTCATCGACGCGCCGGGCGCAATGGCGGCGGGCTGACCCGGCCCGCACTTCTGCGTGGTGCCGGCGGGCCGGGGGCCTATATCTCGCCTGGTTGCGTGGCCGCCCGCTTCGCGACCCTGTATTGGGACCGCCATGTCGCCGCCTGATTACCGCCCCGAGCCCACCCTCGACATCGCGCCGCCGCCCCCGCCGCCGCGCGACCCGCCACCCCAGAAAAAGCGCCGGCGGCGGACACCCTTCCGCGGGGTCTTCGGCGGGCTGCTGATGCTGCTCGCCGTCGGGCTGGCGGGCGGGGCGGTGGCCGGCTACGGGCTCTACCGGCAGGTGGCGGCAGACCTGCCGGACTACCGCTGGCTGGCCGACTACCAGCCGCCGCAGATGTCGCGCATCTATGCCGCCGACAGCCGGCTGCTGGCCGAGCTGGCGACGGAGCGGCGGATCTTCGTGCCCATCGAGGCGATCCCGCGCCAGCTCCAGGCGGCCTTCGTCAGCGCGGAGGACCAGCGCTTCTGGGAGCACCATGGCGTCGACCCGATCGGCATCCTGCGCTCGGTGCTGACGGCGGTCGAGAATTACGGCAGCGGGCGGCGGCTCGGCGGCGCCTCGACCATCACCCAGCAGGTGGCGAAGAACATGCTGGTCGGCGCCGACCGGACGCTGACGCGCAAGCTGCGCGAGGCGATCCTCGCCATCCGCATCGAGGAGACGCTGCCGAAGGACCGCATCCTCGAGCTGTACCTGAACGAGATCTTCCTCGGCTACCAGGCCTATGGCGTGGCGGCGGCGGCGCAGGCCTATTTCAACAAGGGGCTGGACGAGCTGACACTCGGCGAGACCGCCTTCCTCGCCGTGCTCCCGAAGGCGCCGAACAACTACAACCCGATGCGCTTCCCCGAAGCCGCCAAGGCGCGGCGCGACTGGGTGCTGGACCGCATGGTCGAGGACCGCGCCGTCACCCCGGCGGAGGCGGCCGCAGCCAAGGCCGAGCCCATCGTCCCCCGCCCGGTGCGACGGCCGGAGGTGCTGCCGGTCGGCCAGTACTTCACCGAGGATGTGCGCCGCGAGCTCTCGACCCGCTTCGGGCCGGAGCAGACGACGATGGGCGGGCTCGTCGTCCGCACCAGCCTCGACCCGACGTTGCAGGCGGCGACCGAGGGCGCGCTGCGCAGCGGGCTGCTCGGCTATGACCGGCGCCGGGGTGGCTTCCGCGGGCCGGTGGCGAAGATCCCGGCCAGCGCGACGGAGTGGCTGCCGGCGCTGGAGGCGGTGCAGCGGCCCGGCGGCGCCATGCCGGAGTGGAAGCTCGCCGTCGCCCTCGAGGTGAGGGACCGCGAGGCGCGGCTCGGCTGGCTCGAGCGGCCGGACCCGCGCGGGCCGGTGCAGCCGCGCAGCGGGACCATGCCGCTCGAGGAGGTGGGCTGGGCGCGGCGGGCGCTCGGCGAGGGGCGGCTCGGCCCCGCGCCGCGGCGGATGCAGGAGGTGCTGGCGCCGGGCGATGTCGTCCTGGTGGAGCAGCAGCCGGCGCAGGCGGCGCAGGGGCGGGCGCCGGCACGGCCGGAGCGGCTCTCGCTGCGGCAGATCCCGCAGGTGGAGGGCGCCATCGTGGCACTCGACCCGGCGACCGGGCGCGTGCTCGCCATGGCCGGCGGCTGGTCCTTCGACAAGAGCCAGTTCAACCGCGCAACCCAGGCGCAGCGGCAGCCTGGCTCCTCTTTCAAGCCCTTCGTCTATCTCCCGGCGCTGGAGGCGGGCATCCCGCCCACGCAGCGCTTCCTCGACGCGCCGATCGAGATCAACACGCCGCAGGGCGTCTGGCGGCCGGGGAATTACGGCGACGGCGTCAGCAACAGCTACGTCTCCGTCCGCACCGCGCTCGAGAAGTCGCTGAACCTCGTCACCATCCGCGTGGCGCAGGAGGTCGGCATGGACCGCGTGGCGGAGACGGCGGCGCGCTTCGGCGTCATCCCCAACATGCCACGGTACCTCGCCATGTCGCTCGGCTCGGGCGAGACGACGGTGCTGCGGATGGCGGCCGGCTATGCCGCCTTCGCCAATGGCGGGCGCGAGGTGACGCCGACGCTGATCGACAGCGTGCAGGACCAGCGCGGCCGGGTGATCTGGCGCAGCGACATGCGCGCCTGCGAGGCCTGCGCGGCGACCGACCCGCAGGCGGGGCCGCCGGAGCTGGTCGACAATCGCCGGCAGATCACCGACCCGATCGCGGCTTACCAGATGGT
This sequence comes from uncultured Craurococcus sp., assembly GCA_902805545.1. Lineage (GTDB taxonomy): Bacteria > Pseudomonadota > Alphaproteobacteria > Acetobacterales > Acetobacteraceae > Belnapia. The sequence continues at coordinate 6,412 of CADCTD010000161.1, forward strand.
CAACCTGCTGGCCGGCGTCGTGCAGCGCGGCACGGGCACGGCAGCAGGCAAGGGCCTCAATCGGCCGATCGCTGGCAAGACCGGCACGACGAACGACTATGTCGACAACTGGTTCGTCGGCTTCACGCCCGACATCGTCGTCGCCGTCTGGATGGGCTTCGACGAGCCGCGCAGCCTCGGCAATGGCGAGACGGGCGGCGGCAATGCGGCGCCGATCTTCCATGACGTGCTCGAGGCGGCGCTGCGCGGCAGCCCGGCCGTGCCCTTCCGCGCGCCGCCGGGCGTGGCGCTGGTGCGGGTGCAGGCGGATAACGGGCAAAGCCTCACCGAGGCCTTCCGGCCGGGGACGGAAAACGCCGCCCGGCCGCCGGGGGAGGACCCGGCGAGAGGGACGGCCGTGGGGCTGGACCGGGGGCTAGGCGGGCTGTACTAGCCCTCGTCGATCCCTCAAGCGTGGCGCGGGCAAGTGGTTGATCCGCTTGGGGTCTGCGACGCGGCTTGAGGAAGCGAGGCTTCAGGCCAGGAGATAGCCGCCCTGGCCGAAATCGTTCCAGACGCCGTCGATGAAGACATAGTCCACCTCGGTCCCGAGGCCGCCGAGCGTGCCGGGCACGCCCTGGCTGTAGTAGTAGGGCTGATACACCCCGCCCGTGATCGGGTCGAAGTAGCTCGACACCCAGGTCACGCCTTCCGGGTGCCCGGTTTCCGCGCCGTAATCGAAGACGTCGGTGATCATGTAGGCGCCGTATTCCGGCCCATAGGGCGAGGAGAATACCTGGCCCAGCTCCGCATACGGCTCATCGGCGACAGTCACCCCGGCCCATTGGTCACCCGCCGGCGATGCGAAAGTCCAATAGAAGGCAGAGTCTGGTATTCCATTCGGCATGAGTCGTCTCCCTGGCCCGCCTTAGCGAACGAGACCGGGCGAAGTTGCCCGCCGGAACCGGCTGGTCGACCATGCGGGAGGCCGGTATTGCTTCGGCAATGCTTGCCGGTGCCTTCCGTGCGGCCAGTACCTCGCCTAATTGGTGATTAGGAGGGGATACCTATATCACCCGTCGGGCGCGCAAGGCTGCACCTCAGCTCCGCGCGAAGGGCGGCGGGGCGGCCGGCGCCAGGTCGGCGATGACGGTGCGGAAGACCACGCGGTAGTCGGTCGCCACGCGGAGATCGACGCCCTCGTCCAGCGCATCCGGCGCGAGGCCAGGCCAGTCGCCGAAGCGGCGGCCGAGGCCGAAGCCCCCGCCGAAGGCGAGGATCACCCCCGCCCGGCCATGATCCGTGCCGTTGCTGCGGTTGGAGCGGAGGCGGCGGCCGAATTCGCTCGCCACCAGCACCGTCCAGCGCCGCGGCAGGCCGGCCATGTCGGCATCGAAGGCACCGAGGCCGTGGGCGAGCACCCGCATCCGGTCGGCGAAGCGGCCGGGCTGGCCCTCATGCGTGTCCCAGCCGCCGAGATCGACCGTCGCGGCGATGAGGGCGGGGTTCAGCTTCGCGGTCTGGGCGACGACGGCAAGCGCGCGGCCGAATTCGCGGCCGGCATTGTAGTCGGCGCCGGCGGCCGGCGCGTAGGGGAGGAGCCTGCCTTCGGCATCGCGCGGCAGCAGCCGGTCGATGCTGCGGAGGCCGGCCAGCGCATCCTGCCCGGCCTGGGCGATGGGGCCCTGGCCGCGGCGGTAGAGCGCCTCCAGCATCGCATCGCCGAAGGCGCCGCCGGGGGGCGCCAGGCCGTCGCCGAGCCCGGCGAGGGCGAGGCTGTGCTGCCCGCCCCTCAGCTCCGGCGCCAGGCCGCCCTGGGCGGAGATGGCGGCGACGGTGGCGCCGGCAGGGGCGGCGCCGCCGGCCCAGGCGGCGAGCCAGCCGGTGCTGCCGCCATGCTCGGCGCGGAGGCCCTGGCCGAGCCCCATCATCGCCTGCGCCTCGAAATGGCTGCGCGTCGCCTGCGGCACGCCGGCGGCGGGCCAGATCGCCATGCGGCGGTCCTGCCAGATCTCGGCGAGCGGCGCGGCCTCGCGGTGCAGGCGGAAATCCACCGCGGAGGAGGCGTCGAGGCGGAGTCCGGCCTGCGGGCCGCCGGTCGGGTTGCGCAGGCTCTCCGCGCGCTGGTCGACGAAATGCGCGTCATCGGCCGGGGAAAGGGCGTGCAGCCCGTCCATCCCGCCGCGCAGGTTGACCAGGACGAGCAGCGGGGCGCCGGGCTGCTCCGCGCCCCTCTGGTCGGCGAAGGCGAGGCTGCGGAGGCCGGGCAGGAGGGCGCCGCCGAGGCCGGCGCGGATCAGGTGGCGGCGGCCGAGCAGGATGGGCATGGCCTTCTCCCTCAGGCGGTCTGGAAGGCGGGCGCGTTCAGCACCCAGCCGGCAAGTTCGGCGACCTCGTTCGGCACCGGGCGCGGGTTGCGGCCGGCGGCGGTCCAGACCCCGGCGACGGTCTCGGCCACCGGCGCGCCGGCCGGGCCGAGCGAGAGGCTGGCGAGGCGCTGGGCGACGGCCTCGACCGGGGCCTTGGCGAGCTCGGCATAATGCGGCGAGAGGCCGGTGCCGTTGGCGTTGCGGGCGAGGCCGAGCAGCATGGTCCAGCGCGCGCGCAGCGCCGTCGCGCCGAGATAGGGCGCGGCGTCGAGCGGCTGGCCATCGGGCGGCGCCCAGCCGAAAGGGGTCTGGCCGGCGGCCGAGAGCTGGCCGATCAGCGCCGGGGTCGGGGTGAAGGGGATGTCGAGCCCGCGCACCGCGGCTGCCATGGCATCGACCGGGCGGCGGGCACGGCCGAGGGTGGGGTCCAGTATCTCCGGCCCGGTGAGCAGCGCGCGGATGGTCCGGGCGATCTGGTCGTCCTGGCCGAGGCTGCGGGTCCAGGCGGCCTCGGCGCGGGCGATGGCGGCGGCCGGCGGCGGGTCGCCGAGCAGGAATCGGGCGAGCTTGGTGCAGAGGAAGCGCGCGGTCGCCGGATGGGCGGCGAGCGCGTCCAGCACCGCCTGGCCATGCGCCATGGCGGGGGCGAAGGGGTCGAGGTCCTGGCCGAGGAAGTGCTTCTGGTAGGGGTCGTGCCACTGGGCGACATAGGCGAACTCGCCGCTGCGCGGCAGGCTGCGGGTGCCGTCGAAGGCCTGGCCCGAGGCGACGCTCCAGCCGGTCAGCGCCCGGGCGGCCTCCCAGACATCGGCATCGACATAGAAGGCGGGGCGGCCGTCGGGCAGGCGCGGCACGTCGCGGCCGTTGCGGGCGCTGCCGCGATAGGCGGCGCGGCCGAGCGTGTGCAGCTCCAGCAGCTCGCGGGCGTAGTTCTCGTTGGGGGCGCCGGCGCGGGAGCTCTGGTTGTTCAGGTAGACCAGCATGGCCGGGCTGGTCGCCATCGCCTCCAGCAGGGCGCGGAAGGAGCCGAGGGCATGCTCGCGGATGCGCCGGTCATGGTCGGGCAGCGAGGCGGCGACGCGGCCATCGGCCTGGAAGGCGACGTTGAAGTGGTCGTGCCAGAACTCGGCCATCCGCTCGCGGAGCTGGGCCTCGGCAGCAGTCTTCTTCAGGAGGGTGGCGAGGGTCAGCTCGAGGCGCGGGCGCTCCCGCTCGGCGCCGGGGATGCGGATGTTCGGGCGGAACTCGCCCAGCCGCCAGCGCTCCGCCTGGGTCTGGGGCAGGGTGACGGGCGGCCGGCGCTCATCGAGGATCTGCTCGCCGGGGCCGGCGGCGTAGCGGATGGGGATCGCCAGGGCGCCGATCCGCGCCTCCAGCGCCGGCTCCGCGGCGGGCAGGGCGAGCTGGCGGTCGAGCCAGGGGGCGAGGCCGGTGCGGGCCAGCGCCTCCGCCTCGCCCGGCCGGGCGCCATAGGCGGCGCGGGCCAGGATGCGGCGGGCGGTGGCCAGGTCGATCGGCGAGGCGGCAGTCATGGCCGGGCAGGCCCTCCCTGCGCGGCCCGCGAGCGGCCGCTTCCGTTCGCGGGACTATACACTGCTGGTGTGTTCAGGGTCGAATGAACTTCTCCTCCATATCGTATCCCTCCGCATCCCCTGGACAGGGCACGCGGCTTGGCCTATCGCCCGGCCATGCGCGCTGATGCAGAATCCCTGAACGAGCAGATCACCGCTTCGGTGTCCCTGCTGAGGAGGCATCTTTGACTGGGATGCCGCACTCCGACGCCTCGATGAGCTGAACGCCAGGGCGGAAGACCCGAGCCTCTGGAACGATGCCGCGGCCGCCAACACGCTGATGCGCGAGCGCTCCCGCCTCGCCGACCAGACCGAGGGCGTGCGGCGGCTTGAGCAGTCCGTGCAGGACGCCCTCGAGCTGATCGAACTCGCCGAGGCCGAGGGCGATGCGGCGACCGCCGATGCCGCCATCGCCGACCTCCATGCGCTGGCCACCGAGGCCAAGCGGCGCGAGATCGAGAGCCTGCTCTCCGGCGAGGCCGACCAGAACGACGCCTATATCGAGGTCAATGCCGGGGCCGGCGGGACCGAGGCGCAGGACTGGGCCGAGATGCTGCTGCGGATGTACCAGCGCTGGGCCGAGCAGCATGGCTACAAGGTGGCGCTGACCGAGCAGTCGGACGGGGAGGAGGCCGGCATCAAGTCGGCGACGCTCCAGGTCACCGGCCCCGCCGCCTATGGCTGGCTGAAGACCGAGACGGGCGTGCACCGGCTGGTGCGTATCAGCCCCTTCGGCGGCAACGACAAGCGGCAGACGAGCTTCGCCAGCGTCTATGTCTACCCGGTGGTCGACGACAGGATCGAGATCGAGATCAACCCGGCGGACATCAAGACCGACACCTTCCGCGCCTCGGGCGCCGGCGGGCAGCACGTCAACAAGACGGAATCCGGCGTGCGCTTCACCCATATCCCGACGGGCATCGTCGCGGCCTCCACCCAGGACCGCAGCCAGCACAAGAACCGCGCCATCGCCATGAACATGCTGAAGGCGCGGCTCTACGAGCTGGAGCTGTCGAAGCGGGAGGCGGTGGCGGCCGGCATCGAGGCGGGGAAGACGGATATCGGCTGGGGCCACCAGATCCGGAACTACGTGCTGCAGCCCTACCAGCTGGTGAAGGACCTGCGGACGGGCGTCGAGAAGGGCAACCCGGCCGCGGTGCTGGACGGCGACCTCGACGAGTTCATGGCGGCGGCGCTGGCCAGCCGGGTGGGCGCGACGCGGTCGGAGGCGTCGGCGGCGGCAAGGTAGGGTTGAGGAGCTAGATCGGGACCAGGCGGGTGAGGCGGTTGGGGTTCTGCTCGCTCTGGTAGATGATGCCGCTGCGGGGTTCCCGCCACATGCCGTGGGCGCCGTTCAGCACGGGGCGGCAGCGGCCGATCAGCCTGCCCTCGCCGCTGAACTGGCTGAGGCGGGGGATCTGGTCCGTCACGTAGAAGCTGCCATCCGGGCCGCCATGGACGTCCATCGGCTTGTGGACGTCGCGCACATCCATCAGGTGGCTGCCATCCGGGGTGAAGACCTGGACGCGGTTGTTCTCCCGGTCCGCCACCAGCACCCGGCCATCCTCCAGCACCCAGACGGAATGCGGCGTGGTGAACTCCCCGCCGCGCTGGCCGGGGCGGCCCCAGGCGCCGAGCGGCGTGCCGTCGGCCGCGAAGCGGTGGACCCGGGAGTTCCCGTAGCCATCGGCGACATAGATGCTGCCGTCGGGGGCGAAGGCGATGTCGCAGGGCGCGTTGAAGGGCTCGCCCGGCGCGTGGCGCTTGCCGAGGGCCCCGAGCCGCCGCCCCTCCGCCGAGAAGATGATGATCTCATGCGCGTCGCGGTCGACGACGAAGACGCGGCCACCGGGGTGGACGGTGAGCATGTGGCCGTCCGCCACCTCGCCGGCGCCCCAGGCGCCGATGCGCTCGCCCGCCGGCGAGAGCACGACGATGGCCGGCGCTTCCGGGTCCACATAGGGGTCCGTGCGGTACTGGACGAGGACGTTGCCGGCCGCGTCGCAGGCGACGTCGCTGATGCGGCCGGGCCCTTCGGGCAGCTCGCCCCAGGGGCGCTCCACGCGGTAGCGCTGCTCGCCCAAGGCAACAACGAGGGGCGCGACGACCAGCGGTGTCATTCGTTCAGGCCCCGGCCGGGATAGGGATGGGTGGCGACCCAATGCCGGGCGATGTCGAGGCGGCGGGTGATCCAGACGTCCTCGCCCTGCCGCATCATGTGGTCGAGCACGCGTTGCAGGCCCATGGCGCGGGCGGGGTGGCCGATCAGGCGCTGGTGCAGGCCGACGGACATCATCTTCGGCCGGCCGGCGCGGCCCTCGGCGAGCAGCATGTCGAAGGCGTCGCGGATATAGGAGAACCACTGGTCGCTGGTGCCCATCCAGCCCGCATATTTCCCGTCGTTGTTGGTGAGCGAGTAGGGCACGACGAGATGGCCCCGGCCCTCGACCGTCAGCCAGAAGGGCAGCTCCTCGCCATAGTAGTCGCTGTCGTAGAGGAAGCCGCCATGCTCGATGACGAGGCGGCGGGTGTTCACGCTCGGCCCGTAGCGGCAGTACCAGCCGGCGGGCTTCGCGCCCGTGGTGCGCTCAATGCTGGCGACGGCGCGGGCGATGTGGTCGCGCTCCTCCGCTTCGGAGAGCTCGAAATGCTTCACCCAGCGCCAGCCATGGCTGCAGACGTCGTAGCCCGCGGCGCGGATGGCGGCGCAGGCCTCCGGGTTCTGCTCGAGCGCGAGGGCGCAGCCGAAGATGGTCAGCGGCAGGCCGCGCTCCTGGAACAGCCGCGTCAGGCGCCAGAAGCCGACGCGGCTGCCATATTCGAACATGCCCTCGGCGGCGAGGTCGCGGCCCTGCGTGACCTGCTTCACGCCGTAGGACTCGGTGAGGCCGTGCTCGGTGTAGCCGTCGCCCAGCGCGATCGAGGGCTCCGAGCCCTCCTCGTAGTTCAGGACGAAGTTCACCGCGAGCCTGGCGCCGCCCGGCCAGCGCGGATCGGGCGGGTTGGCGCCGTAGCCGATGAAGTCGCGCCTTACCTCGTAGGGCATCAGGGCAGCTCCACGGTGAACTCGGGGACCTCGACGAACTCCTCGTCGGCCTTCGTGCCGTCGCGCCACATGGTGACGACGAAGCGCGCCGGCACGTCGAGCACGGTGAAGGGGTGGTGCCAGACATTGGCGCCGAAGGTGACGCCCTGCATCGGCCCGGCGAGGAAGGCCCGGGCGCGGGCCATGTCCGGCCCGCCGGAGGTTTGTCCCGCGCCGCGAGGGGGCGCATGCGGCGCGACGATGACCAGCCAGCGCCCGGCCTGCTGGGGGATGAAGCTTTGCGAGGAGTATTCATGCCGCTCCATGGTGGTGGAGCGCAGCGGCATCGTGGCCGGCCTGTCCTTCACCGTCAGCGACAGGCTCGGCCGGGCATGCGGGCGCAGATTGGCCAGCGCATCCTCGAAATAGGTGCGGCCCGCGATGTCCGGGCATTCGATCACCTCGCCATAGGGGAGGAAGGCGGCGGAGGTCAGGGGTTCGGCCCGCAGGATCATCATCGGCACCTTGCACAGGATGCCGCAGCATGTCCGCCCCGGGCGGGTAGCGGAAGGGGGTTCCGGCGGGATCCGTTTGCGCCCGGGCACGGCCATGCCATGCTGCGGCTTGATGCCGCGCGATGCCCCCGCCCTGCCCTTCCGCCATCAGCGGGCCGATGGTGCCTTCGAATTGGGCTTCGGCACACTCTCCCGCGGCACGGTGCTGCGGCACCTCTTCCAGCAGGCGCCGCTGCGTATCCTCTTCCCCGGCCCGGAGCCGGGCGAGCCGCCGACCGCGGCTCTGCTCAACTGCGCCGGCGGGCTGGCGGGCGGGGATGCGCTGCGGCAATCGGTGCGGCTGGAGCCGGGGGCACGGGCGACGCTCTGCACCGCGGCGGCGGAGAAGGTCTACCGCAGCCTCGGGCCGGACACGCGGATCGGGACGCGCCTCTCCCTCGGCGCGGGCGCGGTGCTGGAATGGCTGCCGCAGGAGACCATCCTTTTCGACGGTGCGCGGATGGCGCGGCGGATGCAGGTGGAGCTCGCCGAAGGGGCGCGGTTGCTGGCGGTCGAGATGCTGGTCTTCGGCCGCGCGGCGGCGGGGGAGCGGATGCGCGCGGGCGCGGTATTCGATGGCTGGCGCCTGCGGGGGCCGGGTGGGCTGCTTTGGGCGGATGCGCTCTCGATCGCCGATCCGGCGACGGAGCTGGCGGCCCCCTTCGGCTTCGGCGGGGCGGAGGCGATGGCCATGCTGCTGCTTGCCGCGCCCGAGGCGGAGGCGATGCGGGACCTGCTGCGCGACGCGGGGGCGGCAGCCACCCTGCCGCGGCCCGGCCTGCTCCTCGCCCGCTGGCTTGGCGGGGCGACGCCGGTGCGGCGGGCGGCGGGGGCGGCAATCGCCCTGGTGCGCGGGGCGGCGCTCGGCCAGCCGGCGCGGCTGCCTCGGCTGTGGACGACATGAGGCAAGCGGGGCCATGATCGCCCCGCCACGGATGAGCTCCGCATGAACCTGACGCCGCGCGAGAAGGACAAGTTGCTGATCGCCATGGCCGCCCAGGTGGCGCGGCGCCGGCTGGAGCGGGGCGTGAGGCTCAACCACCCGGAGGCGGTGGCCCTCATCACCGACTATGTGGTCGAGGGCGCGCGGGACGGGCGCAGCGTCGCCGAGCTCATGCGCGACGGCGCCACGGTGCTGGCGCGGGACCAGGTGATGGAGGGCATCGCCGAGATGATTCCTGAAGTTCAGGTGGAGGCGACCTTCCCCGACGGCACGAAGCTCGTGACGATCCACGAGCCGATCCGATGATCCCGGGCGAGCTGTTTCCCGCCGGCGGGGAGATCGAGCTGAATGCCGGCGCCGACAGCATCGAGGTCGAGGTCGGCAATTCCGGCGACCGGCCGATCCAGGTCGGCAGCCACTACCATTTCGCCGAGACCAACCCGGCGCTTGCCTTCGACAGGGCACAGGCGCGCGGGCGGCGGCTCGACATCCCGGCGGGGACGGCGGTGCGGTTCGAGCCCGGACAGAGCCGGACGGTGCGGCTGATCCCCTTCGGCGGCAAGCGGAGGGTGCACGGGTTCCGCGGCGAGACGGAGGGCCAGGTCTGATGCCGGCACGCCTCTCCCGCTCGGCCTATGCCGGGATGTATGGCCCGACCACGGGCGACAGGCTGCGGCTGGCGGATACCGACCTCATCCTCGAGGTGGAGCGGGATTTCACCACCTATGGCGAGGAGGTGAAGTTCGGCGGCGGCAAGGTCATCCGCGACGGCATGGGCCAGAGCCAGGTGACGCGCGCGGCCGGCGCGATGGACACCGTCATCACCAATGCGCTGATCCTCGACCACTGGGGCATCGTGAAGGCGGATGTCGGACTGAAGGACGGGCGGATCGCGGCCATCGGCAAGGCGGGCAATCCGGATACGCAGACGGGCGTCACCATCGTCATCGGGCCGGGGACGGAGATCATCGCCGGCGAGGGTCGCATCCTCACGGCCGGCGGGCTCGACGTGCATATCCACTTCATCTGCCCGCAGCAGATCGAGGAGGCGCTCGCCTCCGGCATCACCACCATGGTCGGCGGCGGGACGGGGCCGGCGCATGGCACGCTCGCCACCACGGCGACGCCGGGGCCCTGGCACATGGCGCGGATGCTGCAGGCGGCGGAGAGCTTCCCCGTCAATCTCGGCTTCCTCGGCAAGGGCAATGCCGCCCTGCCGGCGGGGCTGGAGGAGCAGGTGCGCGGCGGCGCCTGCGGGATGAAGCTGCACGAGGACTGGGGCACGACGCCGAAGGCGATCGACACCTGCCTCCGCGTCGCCGATGCGCTCGACGTGCAGGTGGCGATCCATACCGACACGCTGAACGAGAGCGGCTTCGTCGAGAGCACGATCAAGGCGATCGGCGGCCGCACCATCCAGGCCTTCCATACCGAGGGCGCGGGGGGCGGGCATGCGCCGGACATCCTCCGCGTCGTGGGCGAGCCGAATTTCCTGCCAAGCAGCACCAACCCGACAATGCCATACACCGTCAACACGGTGGACGAGCATCTCGACATGCTGATGGTCTGCCATCACCTCGATCCGCGCATCCCGGAGGACGTGGCCTTCGCCGAGAGCCGCATCCGCCGCGAGACCATCGCGGCGGAGGACATCCTGCACGACCTCGGCGCCATCTCCATGATGTCCTCCGACAGCCAGGCGATGGGGCGGGTCGGCGAGGTGATCATCCGCACCTGGCAGACCGCGCACAAGATGAAGCAGCAGCGCGGGCGGCTGCCCGGCGAGCAGGGCGAGAACGACAACCTCCGCATCCGCCGCTACGTCGCCAAGTACACGATCAACCCGGCCATCGCGCAGGGCATCAGCGCGCATGTCGGCAGCGTGGAGGTGGGGAAGCTCGCCGACCTCGTGCTCTGGTCGCCGGCCTTCTTCGGGGTGAAGCCGGACATGGTGCTGAAATGCGGCTCCATCGCCATGGCGCCGATGGGCGACCCCAACGCCTCCATCCCGACGCCGCAGCCGGTGCATTACCGGCCGATGTTCGCGGCCTTCGGCCGCGCGATGGTGGCGAGCGCCGTCACCTTCACCTCCGCCGCGGCGCTGGAGGATGGCATCGGCGCGCGGCTCGGTCTGCAGCGGGAGTTGCTGGCGGTGCGGAACACGCGGGGCGGCATCGGCAAGCGCGACATGGTGCTGAACGACGCGTTGCCGAGGATCGAGGTCGACCCCGAGACCTATGAGGTCCGGGCGGATGGCGAGTTGCTCACCTGCGAGCCGGCGAAGGTATTGCCCATGGCCCAGCGGTATTTCCTGTTCTGATGAGCGCCGATCTCCCCCGCGCCACCCAGGTGCTGCCGGCCGGCGGATGGGTGGAGCGCACCGCGCGCCACGTCGTCACGCTCGATTTCGACGACCGCTTCCGCCGCCGCAAGCGCTATGTGGCGGAGGATGGCTTCGCCTTCCTGCTCGACCTGGAGGAAGCCGTGGCGCTGCGCCAGGGCGACGGGCTGCTGCTGGAAGGGGGCGGCGTCATCCTCGTCCGCGCCGCGCCGGAGCCGCTGGTGGAGGTGCGGACGGAGAATGCGGGGCGGCTGATGCGGCTCGCCTGGCATCTCGGCAACCGGCACCTGCCGACGGAGATCCAGCCCGACAGGCTGCTGATCCGCGACGACCATGTCATCGTCGCCATGCTGCGCGGGCTCGGCGCCGAGTTGCGGAAGGTGGAGGAGCCCTTCAACCCCGAGGGCGGCGCCTATGGCGAGCACAACCGGCAGCCGGGGCATCACCACCATCACCATGCCCATGGTGGTCATGACCATGACCACCATCACTGAAGGCGCAGCGCTCTACCGGCTGCTGGCCTGGCTGTCGCCGGCCTATCCGGTCGGCGCCTATACCTACAGCCATGGGCTGGAGCGGGCGGTGGAGGATGGCGCGGTGCGCGACCGCGCGGCGCTTCTCGGCTACATCCGCAGCGTGCTGCTGGCAGGCGCAGGGCGCATCGACGGGGCGCTGCTGGTGGCCGCCTGGCGCGGCGCGGTGGCGGGCGATGATGCGGCGCTCGATGAGGCTGCCGAGCTGGCGGCGGCCTGGCGCGGTTCGGCGGAACTCGCCCTCGAGACGATGGCGCAGGGCACCGCCTTCACCAGCGTGACGCAATCCGCCTGGCCGGAGCCGCGCTTCGCCGCCTTCGCCGCGCGGCATCCGCGGAGCCTCGCCCATCCCGTCGCCTTCGGTGCGGCGGCGGGGTTTCACGGGTTGCCGCTGCGGCCCTCGCTCAGCGGCTGGCTGGCGGCTTTCGCGGCCAATCTCGTCTCGGCCGGGGTGCGGCTGGTGCCGCTCGGGCAGACGGATGGCCAGATCGCCACCGCGTCGCTGCACCCTGCCGTCGAAGCGGCGGCCGATGCGGCGCTCGCCGCCGATCTCGATGGGCTCGGCGCGGCGGCGCCGGCGCTCGACCTCTTCTCCATGCGTCACGAGACGCAGTACACGAGGCTCTTCCGCTCATGAGCAACGGACCATTCAGGGTTGGCATCGGCGGCCCGGTCGGCTCCGGCAAGACGGCGCTGACGGAGCGCCTCTGCCGGCACCTGCGCGGGACGCACGACATCGCCGTCATCACCAACGACATCTACACCAAGGAGGACGCGGAATTCCTGACCCGCGCGGGCGCGCTGGACCCGACGCGCATCGCGGGCGTCGAGACGGGGGGGTGCCCGCATACCGCCATCCGCGAGGATGCCAGCATCAACCTCGCCGCGGTGCATGACATGGTGGAGCGCTTCCCGGCGCTCGAGGTGCTGTTCATCGAGAGCGGCGGCGACAACCTGGCCGCGACCTTCAGCCCGGAGCTGGCGGACCTGACGATCTACGTCATCGACGTCTCGGCCGGCGACAAGATCCCGCGCAAGGGCGGGCCCGGCATCACCCGCTCCGACATGCTGGTGATCAACAAGATCGACCTCGCGCCGCTGGTGGGCGCCGACCTCTCCGTCATGGACCGCGACGCGCGGCGGATGCGCGGGCAGCGGCCCTTCATCTTCACCAACCTCAAGGAGGATCTCGGCGTGGCCGAGATCGCCGATTTCATCCTCACCCAGGGCGGGATCGCCCCGCGAAAGGCTGCCTGATGAACCCGATCCTTCTCCTCGCCACCCTGCTGCTGCTGCCGGCGACCGCCTTCGCCCATCCGGGCGACGCGATGCACCACGGGCTCGCCGCCGGCTTCCTCCATCCCTTCTCGGGCGCGGACCACCTGCTGGCCATGGTGATGGTCGGGCTCTGGGCCGGGCTGCTCGGCGGGCAGGCGCGCTGGGCGCTGCCGGGGGGCTTCCTAGCCGGCATGGCGGGCGGGGCGCTGACGGGCTTCGCGGGCTGGGCGCTGCCGGGGGTGGAGGCGGGCATCCTCGCCTCCGTCATCCTGCTCGGCGCGCTGGCGGGGCTGGCGCTGCGGCTGCCGCTGCCGCTCGGCATGCTGGCCGCGGCGGGCTTCGGCCTGCTGCACGGGCATGCGCATGGGACGGAGATGCTGGGCGGCACGGCCTTCCTCGGCATGCTGGCCGGCACGGCGGTGCTGCATGCGGCGGGGCTGGCGCTGGCGGTCCCGGCCGCCGCCTGGGCCCGGCGCGTCGCCCGGCTGGCGGGCGTGGCGGCGGCGCTGGGCGGCCTGCTGCTGGCGCTGGTCTAGCGCAGGCCACGGCCGCCGGCATGGACACCCCGCTCTGCCGCATGCTCGGCATCGGCTTCCCGCTGCTGGCCTTCAGCCACTGCCGCGACGTGGTGGCTGCCGTCAGCAAGGCCGGCGGCTTCGGCGTCTTCGGCGCCGCGGGCTATACGCCCGAGGAGCTGGAGCAGGCACTACGCTGGATCGATGCGGAGGTCGCGGGCCGGCCCTATGGCGTCGACCTGCTGATCCCCGAGAACCTCTCCATCCGCACCGAGGGCGGCGCCAGCAGCGCGGCGCTTCTGGCGCAGATCCCGGCGCAGCACCGCGCCTTCGTGCAGGACCTGCTGCGGCGCCACGGCATCGACCCCGACCGCCCGCTCGGCGACCGGCGGCGCGACGACCCGGACCGGCCGCCGCCCTACCAGCGCGAGACGGGGGAGCGGCTGATGGATGTCGCCTTCCGCCATCCGATCCAGCTGATCGCCAATGCGCTCGGCGTGCCGCCCGCCTCCATGCTCGGGCGCGCCAAGGCGGCCGGCATCCCCTGCGCCGCGCTGGTCGGCGCGCGCGAGCACGCGCTGCGCCAGGTGGAGGCGGGGGTCGACATCCTGGTCGCCCAGGGCGGCGAGGCGGGCGGGCATTGCGGCGAGGTCTCGACCATGGTCCTGGTCCCGGAGGTGCTGCGCGTCGCGGGCAGCACGCCCGTGCTCGCCGCCGGCGGCATCATGACGGGCCGGCAGATGGCGGGCTGCATGGCCATGGGCGCCGCCGGCGCCTGGACCGGCTCCGTCTGGCTGGCGACGGCGGAGGCGGAGACCTCGCCCGTCTTCCGCGAGAAGATGGTGGCGGCGCGCTCGCGCGACACCGTGCGCTCGCGCGGGCGGACGGGGAAGCCGGCGCGCCAGCTCCGCTCCGCCTGGACCGAGGCCTGGGAAGGGCCGGACAGCCCCGGCACCCTGCCGATGCCGCTGCAGGGGCTGATCAGCGAGCCGGCCATGGCCCGCATCAACCGTGCCGCCGAGGGCGGAAGCGAATCCGCCCGCGCCCTGGTCAGCTATTTCGTCGGCCAGGGCGTCGGGCTGGTGGAGGGCGTGCAGTCCTGCCGAGGCGTGGTCGAGGGCTTCATGCAGGAATTCGCCGAGGCGCTCGAGGCGATGCGGTCGCTCGCCGAGGGGGATTAGGCGCGGGCGGGTGGCCTGGCGCCGCTTCTCTTCCGCATGATGATCGCAAGCAGCAGGCCGATCAGCGGCCCGAGCATGTCCAGCCCCATATGCGGATGCGCATTGGCCTGGGAATAGGCAGGGCCCTTCTGCAGCTGCTCGACCGTCTTCTGCACCAGCGCCTTGTTGATCGCCTCGCCGACCTCCTTGCCGAGCGCCTGCCAGTCGCCGACCTTCATCGATGCCGCGTCGCCCGAGAATTCGAGGAGCTCCCGCAAGGTCAGGTAGGCCAGCTCGACCAGGTCGTCATTGACCTCCTCCCGGCTGTCGATCGACTGGCGGGCCGAGAAGCGCAGGTCCCGCGGGATGCGCCACAGGAGATTGCGCTCGTGGCTGAGCGCGACCTCCCGGCCTTCAAGCTGGCGGATGATGTGGCGCAGCCTGCCCTCGTAGAGGGCCAGCTTGTCCCAGAAGGCCTGGTTCTGCGGGTCGCCGACCGCCTTGCCCTTCGACGCCGTCGCCTGTTCGAGGGACTGCTGCCTCACCTTGGCGCGGATCTGCTCCAGGGTCGCGCGGATCGCCGCGGTCTGACCAGCCATCCTTCGGTCCTCTTCCTGCCCCTGCGCGGCCGGGGCCATGCGACGGCATCGCCCACATCCCGCCCGGCTGCGGTCCACGGGATTTCATGTCGTATGATAGCGCAACGACGAAGCGGGGCAGGCAACCAATCTTGACGGTCGGGACCGGCTGCGAACTCATTTTGATTTGATTTCGGCCTGCCGGCCGGTGCCGGCTGGCCCCGCTGGGCCCGATCGCCTAGCGTCCGCGCCATGCCGCGAGACCTCGCCGAGACGCCCCCCGCCGAGGGCCGCGAATTGCTGCTGGTCGGCGGCGGCCATGCGCATCTCGGCCTGCTGCGCTCGCTCGCCATGCGGCCCGTCCCCGGGCTGCGCGTCACCCTGGTCGCGGATGAGCTGGAGCCGGTCTATTCGGGCATGCTGCCGGGGCTGGTCGCCGGGCTCTATGCGGCGGAGGAATGCGTCATCGCGCTGCCGCGCCTGGCGCTGGCGGCCGGCGCGCGGCTGATCCAGGACCGCGCCACCGGCCTTCAGCCTGTCGCCCGCCGCCTGCTCTGCGCCCGCCATCCGCCGCTGCACTATGACTGGCTCTCCATCGATGTCGGCTCCGTCGCCCGCCCGCTGCCGCCGGGCGAGGGCCCGCTGGTCGCCGTCCGCCCGATCGGCAGCCTGGAGGCGCGCCTCGCCGCTGCCCCGCCGGCCGGGCGCGCGGCGGTGGTGGGCGGCGGCGCGGCCGGGGTGGAGCTGGCCTTCTCGCTCCGCCGCCGGCTGGGGCCCGGGGCGGAGCTCGCCCTGTTGCCCGGAGCCGGGCTGCTGCCGCGGTCGGGGCCGCTGGCCCGCTGGGTGATCCGCCGGGCCCTGGAGAGGCGCCGCATCGCCCTGGTCGAGGGCGCCCCAGTGGCGGAGGCGGGACCGGGCGCCCTGCTGCTGGCCGATGGCCGCCGCATCCCCTGCGACCTCGCCCTCTGGACCACCGGCGCCGCCGCCCCGGCCTGGCTGCGGGAGACTGGCCTCGCCCTCGATCCGCAGGGCTTCATCGCCGTGGACGAGACCCTGCGCTCCCTCTCCCACCGCGAGGTCTTCGCCGCCGGCGACGTCGCCGCCCTGCAGGGGCATCCCCGCGAGAAGGCCGGGGTCTATCCGGTCCGGCAGGGGCCGGCCCTGGCCGATGCCATCCGCCGGCTGATGGCGGGCGAGGTGCCGCGCCCCTGGCGGCCGCAGCGTCGCGCCCTCGCGCTGATCGGCACGGCGGATGGCGAGGCGATCGCGCTGCGTGGCCGCCTCGCCCTGGCCGGCCGCTGGGCCTGGCGCTGGAAGCAGCGGATCGACCGGGACTGGGTGGCCGGCTTCGCCAGCCTGCGCACCACGCCGCCCGTGCCGATGCACTGCGGCGGCAGGCTGGCCGCGCCCGCGCTCACCGCCGCCCTCGCCCGCCTCGGCCTCGCGGAGGGGCCGGCATTGCCGGGGGATGCCGCGCTGCGGGTGCAGGACGCCGAGCGGTTCCCCGCCCTTCTCGGCGATGTGCACCTCCTCGGCCGCATCGCCGCCAACCATGCGATGGGCGAGATGCAGGCGATGGGCGCGCGGCCGCTCTCGGCCCTTGCCCTGGTCACCCTGCCCGATGCCCCTGCCGCCTGGCTGGAAGAGGACCTGCACGCCATGCTCCGCGGCGCGCAGGAGGTGCTGGAGGAAGCCGGCGCCCGCCTCATCGGCGGCCACGGCACCGAGGGGGCGGAGGTGGCGCTCGGCTTCGCCGTCACCGGCGCGGCCGGGCCGGGGCGGCTGGCGCAGGCGGGCGGCCTTCGGCCCGGCGACCGGCTGGTGCTGACCAAGCCGCTCGGCACCGGGGTGATCCTCGCCGCCGCCATGCGGGGCGAGGCGAGGGCGGCCTGGCTGGAGGGCGCCGTCGCCGTCATGCAGCAGCCGGGCGGGCCGGCGGCCGCGGCGCTCCTCGCCCATGGCGCGACGGCCTTCGCGGCCGTGAAGGGCTTCGGCCTGCTCGGCCAGCTCGGGGAGATGCTGCGGGCCAGCGGGAGTGCAGCCCGGCTCGATGCCAGGGCGATCCCGCTTCTCCCCGGCGCGCAAGAGGCGCTGGAGCGCGGCATCCGCAGCCCGCGGCACGCGGCCAACGAGGCCGCCATCGCCGGCCTCGCCGAAAATCCGCCTGCCGCCCTGCTCGACCCTCAGATCGCCGGGGGCTTCCTCGCCGGCCTGCCCGAGGCCTCCGTCGCGCCCTGCCTGGCGGAGCTTCGAAGGCTGGGCGCCGCCGCCGCGCTCATCGGCACGGTGACGCCCGGCCCGCCGGCCATCCGCCTGGACTGAGCCGCTACCGGCCCGTGCCGGAGCCGCTCCGCCCCTGGTTGCCGCCCGCTTCGGCGCCGGAGCCCATGCGGGTGGCGAGGGCGCCGACCGCCGTGGCGGCATCGCCGAGGCGGGTCGCCACCTGCTGCTGGTCGGGGCGCTCGCCCTGCAGCGCCTGCTGCACCTGCTCGAGCTTCTGCTGCGCGTCGCGCCAGGCCTGCTGCCCCTGGACCTGCTGCGGCACCTCCCGGACCGTCTTCAGCCCGGCATCCACCGTGCTGCGCGCCTGCAGGAAATTCGGCTGGGCGCCGCCCGACAGCTCGCCCTGCGACTGCTGCAGCGCCTGCTCCACCGTGCGAAGCCGCCCCACCACCGGGGCTTCCGTGCTGCCGGGCTGCTGGCTCGGCGCGAGGCTCGGCGGCGTCTGGGTGGTCTGGCCCTGGCCACCCTGGGTCTGGGCCTGGGCGCCGGCCATCAGGCCGAGGGCCAGGGCCGCAGCGCCTGCCAGCCGCAGCGCGGTGGCCGGCTTCGGCCCGTGGTGAGGCATTCTGTGCATCGTTCGTTCCCTCTCGCGGCACCGGTTCACGGAGCCGCCTGTGACCGGAGGGGAGCGCCGGAGCAGCACGCCCGGTTCCATCGGGGCGTTGCCTCACCGATCCGTCAGGCCTCTCCGAGCAGGTGCAGCGCCAGCTCCCGCCGGTGGGGCCGCGTCCGGTGCTCGTAGAGGAAGATGCCCTGCCAGGTGCCGAGCACCGGCGCCCCGCCGGCGACGGGGATGGAGAGGCCGGTCTGGGTCAGCGCCGCGCGGATATGCGCCGGCATGTCGTCCGGCCCCTCCTCCTCGTGCCGGTAGCGCCCGTCGCCCCCGTCCGGCACCAGCCGGGCGAGGAAGGCCTCGAGATCCTCCCGCACCTCCGGCGAGGCATTCTCCTGCACCAGGAGGGAGGCGGAGGTGTGCCGGCACCAGATCGTCAGCAGCCCGGTGCCGAGGCCCTGGGCCGCCACCCAGCGCCGCACCGGCCCGGTGACCTCGGTGAGGCCGCGCCCGCGCGTCGGCACCTCGATGCTGTGGATGCGCTGTTCCATGCCCTCCTCCCGCCCCAATGGTCTATAGACTGGCCCCATGCCCGATGTCGGCGTCCTCCAGGACCAGCAGCTCGCCCCCGGCCCGCCACGGCGGAAGCGCTGGGTCTCGCCCCTGCTGCGGCGGATCCTGCTGCTGAACGTGCTGCCGCCAGCCTTGTTGGCCGCCGCCATGCTCTATCTCGACCAGTACCAGAACGGCCTGCTGGCCGCCGAGGTCGAGGCGCTGCGGACCCAGGCCCGCATCTATGCCGGCGCCATCGCCGAGGCCGGCACCCGCATGCAGGACGACCGTGCCGTGCTGGTGCCGGATGCCGTCCGCCCCCTGCTCCGCCGGCTGGTGGAGCCCTCGCCCAACACCCAGGCCCGGCTCTTCGACAATACCGGCCTCGTCGTCGCCGACAGCCGGGTGCGCGAGGGCGCGGGCGGCGCCGTGGTGACGGAGCCGCTGCCGCCGCCCGAGCCGCGCGGCGCCTTCTCCACCAGCATCGCCGGGCTCTATGACCGCCTGCTGCGGCTGGTGCCGCGCGACGGCCAGTCCGACGTCGCGGTCGACATCGCCCCCGACGCCCCCTCCTTCGACTGGCAGCCCAATCTCGGCCCCGACCGGCGGGAGGAGCTGCGCCTCGCCCTCGAGGGCGGCGTCACCCCCTATATCCGCCGCACCGCGGATGGCCGCCTGCTGGTCTCGGTGGCGGAGCCGGCGCGGCGCGGCAACCAGTCCGTCGGCATCGTCCTGCTGACGCGGGAGGCGCGCGAGGTCGACCAGCGCCTGTTCGAGATCAGGGCGAGCGTGCTCGGCATCTTCGTCATCTCGCTGATCCTGACGGTGCTGCTCTCGCTCTACCTGGCGCAGACGCTGGCGAGCCCGATCATGCAGCTGGCCGGCGCGGCGGCCGCCATGCGCCAGGGCGAGGGGCGCGGCGGCAGCGTGCCCCCCGCCGTCCTGGCCCGCGAGGACGAGATCGGCATCCTGGCGCGGGACCTGCAATCGGCCGCCCGCGCCCTCTGGGCCCGGATCGACACCAATGAGCGCTTCGCCGCCGACGTGGCGCATGAGCTGCGCAACCCGCTGACCAGCGTGCGCTCCGCCATCGAGACGCTGCGGCGGATCGAGAACCCGGACCAGCAGCGCCGCCTGCTCGCCATCATCGCCGAGGATGCGGTGCGGATGGACCGGCTGATCGCCGACATCTCCGACAGCTCGCGCGTCGATGCGGAGCTCTCGCGGACCGTCGCCGTGCCGGTCGACATCTCCCCCATCCTCTCGACGCTCGCCGAGCTGCACAACGCGACGCGCGAGGATGCGGACCCGGAGGTGGTGCTGGAGGCGCCGGCCGGCCCGCTCGTCGTCCGCGGCGTCGAGGGGCGGCTGGTGCAAGTGATGCGCAACCTGCTCGGCAACGCCCTCTCCTTCAGCCCGAAGGAGGGCCGCGTCTGGGTCCGCGCCCGGCCGACCGGCGCCCTGGTCGAGGTGGTCGTCGAGGATGAGGGGCCCGGCATCCCCGAGGCCAAGCTCGAGGGCATCTTCGAGCGCTTCTACTCCGAGCGGCCGAGCGGCGAGCATTTCGGCAAGCATTCCGGCCTCGGCCTCTCGATCAGCCGGCAGATCGTGGAGGGGCTGCGCGGCCGCATCGCCGCCGAGAACCGGCGCGACGCCGAGGGGCGGGTGACCGGGGCCCGCTTCATCATCCGCCTGCCCGTGGCGTAGCACCCCGCAGGAAACCACTGCGCGACCTTGCGGGGGCCTGGTTCCGCGGCCGCGCCGGGAATGCCTCCAGCAACATTGGCTCACGCGACTTCCGCGCCGAAGCCCGCTATCCTCCCGCCATGGGCCATATCGTCATCACCGAATACATGGAGGCGGCCGCCATCGCGCGGCTCAGCGCGGCCCATCCGACGCTCTACGACCCCGACCTCGGCACCGCCCCGGACCGGCTGCACGGGCGGCTGGGCGAGGCGCGGGCGCTGATCGTCCGCAACCGGACCCGGGTCGACGCCGCCCTGCTGGACGCCGCGCCCCGGCTCCGCGTGCTCGGCCGGCTCGGCGTCGGCCTCTACAACATCGACCTCGAGGCCTGCCGCCGGCGCGGGCTGGAGGTGATCCCGGCCGCGGGGGCCAATGCGGATTCGGTCGCGGAATACGCCATCCTCTCGGTCGGGATGCTGATCCGTGGCGCCTTCCAGTCCACCGCCGCCATCGCCGCGGGCGGGTGGCCGCGGGAGCGCCTCAGCACCGGGCGGGAGATGGGGGGCAAGACCCTCGGCATCCTCGGCTTCGGCGATATCGGCCGCCGCGTCGCCCGGCTGGCGCGGGCCTTCGGCATGCGGGTGATCGCGCATGACCCGGTGCTGCCGATCGACCATTCCGGCTGGGCCGAGACGGGGACGGAGTCCGTCTCCCTCGCCACGCTGCTCGCCGAGGCGGATGCCGTGACCCTCCATGTGCCGCTGGAGCCGGCGACGCGCGGCCTGGTCTCGGCCGAATTCCTCGCCGCGATGAAGCCGGGCGCCGTGCTGGTCAATGCCTCGCGCGGCGGGGTGGTGGACGAGGCGGCGCTGGCCGCGGCGCTGCACGCCGGCCATCTCGGCGGCGCCGTGCTCGATGTCTTCGAGGAGGAGCCGCTGCCCCCCGGCAACCCGCTCGCCGGGGCGCCGAACCTGATCCTGACGCCGCACATCGCGGGCGCGACGCGGGAGAGCAACCTCCGCGTCTCCTCCCTCATCGCCGCCCGGGTGCTGGTCGCCCTGGCGATGGACTGACGCGCGTGCTGCCGGAACCCGCCCCCACGCCCCGCCCGCCGGAGCCGCACCGCATCTGCGGCGCCGCGCCGGTGCGCGCCCTCTTCATCCGTCGCCCCGAGGCCGTGCTGCGCCTCTTCTACACCGAGGCGATGCGGCGCATGGCCGGGCCGCTCTGCGCCCATCTCGCCCGCACCCGCCGCCCCTACCGCGAGGTCCCGCCGGAGGAGCTCTCGCGCATCGCCGGCACGCCGCACCATGGCGGCATCTGCGCCGTCGCCCAGGTCCGCTATGCCGAGCGCCTGCAGGGCCCCGTCCTCCCCGCCGACCTGCCCGTGGCGCCGCTGCTGCCGGTGCTGGACGGCATCGGCAACCCGCACAATCTCGGCGCCGTCGCCCGCTCCGCCGCCTTCTTCGGCTGCCGCGCCCTGCTGCTGTCGGAGGACGGGCGCCAGGCCGACCTGTCGGACGCCGCCTTCCGCACCGCCGAGGGCGGGCTCGAGCTGTTGCGGGTGCTGCGCGCCCGCGACCTGCCGGCGCTGCTGCGGGCCATGCAGCGGGACTTCCTGGTCGTCGCCGCCACCGCCTCGGGCGGCCTCGCCCCGGAGGCGCTGCCGCGCGACCGGCCCGTCGCCCTCGTGCTCGGCAATGAGGAGCAGGGCCCGTCGCAGCCCGTGCTGGAGGCCTGCCCGGCCCGGGTGACGCTCGCCGCCGCTGGGCCGGTCGAGAGCCTCAACGTCTCCGCCGCCGCCGCCGTGCTGTTCCACAGCCTCGGCGGCCCGGCCGTGCAGCGCCCCGGACCCCGCCGCTGAGCATGCCGGCGACGCTCGCCGCCACGGCGGACGGCCGGGCCGTCCGCCTCGCCTTCGCCGGCAGCCTCGATGCCGCCGCCACCGCCCGGCTCTGGCCGGAGGCGATGCGGCGGATGCGCGGCGCGCAGGCCCTCACCCTCGACCTCGGCGGCCTCACCGCGCTGGATACCGCCGGCGCCGTGCTGCTGCTGCGGCTGGAGCGCCTGGCGGGGGAGACGCGCTGGCAGGGCATGCCGGCCGGCCCGCTCCAGGCGGTGCTGGACCGCACCCGCCAGGCGCTCTCCGCCCCGCCGCAGGCCGAGGCGCCGCGCCTGCCCTTCCTCGCGCTCCTCGGCCAGGCGACGGTGCGGCGCGGCGGCGACATGCTTGGCCAGGTCGCCTTCCTCGGCGAGGCGGTGGTGGCCGGGATCGGCACGCTGCGCCGGCCCTGGCGCCTCCGCCTCGGCGAGGTGCTGCGCCACCTGGACGAGGCGGGGCTGCGCGCCTTCGGGCTGACCGTGCTGCTCGGCGTGCTGATCGGGGTGATCCTCGCCTTCCAGTCGTCGATCCCGATGCGCCGCTTCGGGGCGGAGATCTTCATCCCCAACCTCGTCGGCATCTCCCTGCTGCGCGAGCTCGGGCCGCTGATGGCCGCCGTCGTCCTCGCCGGCCGCACCGGCTCCGCCTTCGCCGCCGAGCTCGGCACCATGGTGGTGAACGAGGAGATCGACGCGCTGCGCATCATGGGCATCGACCCGCTGGCCTGGCTCGTGCTGCCGCGGCTGCTGGCGGCGATGCTCGTCATGCCGATCCTCGCCCTGGTGATGGACCTCGCGGGGCTGATCGGCATGGGGGTGGTGATGGCCTCGCTCGGCTTCCCGCCCGTCGGCGTCATCGGCCAGCTGCAACGCTCGATCGGCCTGCACGACCTGATGGGCGGGCTGTTCAAGGCCGCCGTCTTCGGCCTCTCCATCGGCCTGGTCGGCTGCCGCGCGGGGCTCTCGGCCGGGCGCGGGCCGCGGGCGGTGGGCGATGCCGCGACGCTCGCCGTGGTCGGCGGCATCGTCTCCATCGTCGTGCTGGACGGCATCTTCTCCATCCTGTTCTTCCGGCTCGGCTGGTGATGGGCGAGGCCGTCCTCCGCGTCGAGAACCTGGCCGCGCGCTTCGACGGGCGGACCATCTTCGAGCACGTCTCCTTCGAGGTCCGCCGCGGCGAGGTCTTCGTCATCCTCGGCGGCTCGGGCTCCGGCAAGTCGACGCTGCTGAAGCACATCATCGGTCTCTACCCGCCCGCCGAGGGGCAGGTTGAGATCCTCGGCGAGGCGATGGACGGGCTGGACGGCGCGGCGCGCACCGCGCTGCTGCGGCGGATCGGGGTGATGTGGCAGTCCGGCGCGCTCTTCGGCTCGCTGAGCCTGGCCGAGAATGTCGGGGTGCCGCTCGAGGAGCATACCCGACTGCCGCCCGAGGCCCGCGCCCTGGTCGCCCAGGCGAAGCTCGGCCTGGTCGGCCTCGCGGATGCCGCCACGCGCCTGCCGGCCGAGATCTCCGGCGGCATGGCGAAGCGGGCGGGGATTGCCCGCGCCATGGCGCTCGACCCGCCCATCCTCTTCCTCGACGAGCCCTCGGCCGGGCTCGACCCGATCACCTCCGCCGGGCTCGATGCGCTCATCCGGCAGCTGGCGCGGGACCTCGGCACCACCTTCGTCGTGGTGACGCATGAGCTGCAGTCGATCCTCGCCATCGGCGACCGCTGCATCATGCTCGACAAGCAGGCGCGCGGGATGATCGCCGAGGGCGACCCGCGCCGCCTCCGCGAGGAAAGCGACAACCCCGTGGTCCGCGCCTTCTTCCGCCGCGAGGTCCTGGCCTGATGCCGCAATCCCGCCGCCTCTATTTCCGCGTCGGCGCGCTGGTGCTGGCGGCCCTGGCGCTCACCGTGGGCTTCGTCCTCTTCTTCACCGCCAGCCGCTTCGGCCGCAGCGCCACCATCTACGAGACCTACCTGCGGGAATCCGTGCAGGGCCTCGATATCGGCTCGGCGGTGCGCTACCGCGGCGTCGCCATCGGCCGCGTCACCGAGGTCGGCCTCGTCACCGCCGAGTACCGCGTGCCGGACCGCACGACCTTCGGCGCCGTCTTCCAGCTCGTCTTCGTCCGCTTCGCGGTCGACATCGCCAAGGCGGGCGAGGTGCCCTCGGTCGACGAGGCGATCCGCCTCGGCCTCCGCGTCCGCATCGCGGCGCAGGGCATCACCGGGGTGAACTACCTGGAGCTCGACTTCCTCGACCCCGACCGCTTCCCGCCGCGCGAGGTGCCCTGGACGCCGCGCTACCCTTATGTGCCGGCGGTGCCCTCGACCGTCGCGCAGGTGCAGAATGCCGCCGAGAACCTGCTGCAGAAGCTGCAGGGCGCCGACGTCATCGGGCTGCTCGACAACGGCATCGGCCTGGCCGGCGAGCTGCGCGCCCAGCTCCGCGACGGCGATGCGGCGGTCGCGCTGCGGGAGGCGGCGAGCCTGCTGCGCAGCCTGCGCGCCCAGGCCGAGAGTGCCGACCTCCCGGCGCTTGCCGCCGAGCTGCGCGGCACCGCCGCCGAGGCCCGCGCCCTGCTGACCGCACGCGAGACGCAGCAGACCCTCGCCAATGCCGCCGCCACCATGGCGGAGCTGCGCACGGTGGTCGCCCGCCTGCCGAATACCGTCTCCACGCTCGATGGCAGCCTGCGCAATGTCCGCGGCGCCACCACCGACCTCCAGGCGGAGCTTGGCCCGATCCTGCGCGACCTGCGCGTCGCCGTCGCCAATCTCCGCGAGACGACGGAGCAGCTGCGCCGCTACCCCTCCCAGGCCATCCTCGGCGCGCCGCCGCCGGCGCCGGAGTCCCGCCGATGACCGCCCGCCGTGCCGTCCTGCTGCTGCCGCTGCTCGCCGGATGCAGCGTCCTGCCCAACCGGCCCTACCAGGAGGCGCAGCGCTTCAGCCTGGCGCCGGAGCGCCCCGGCCGGGCCGCCGCGCCGCGCAACGCGCCGGTGCTGCTGGTCCGCAGCCTCCGCGGCGCGCCGGGGCTCGAGGGGCGGGGGCTGAGGAGCCTCACCGCCGATGGCGAGGTCGTCACCGCCTACTGGCAGGAATGGGTCGCTCCCCCGGCCGATGCGGCGGAGGAGGCGCTGCGCCGCTGGCTGGCGGCGAGCGGCCGCTTCGCCGCCGTCACCCTGCCGGGCTCGCGCCTCCGTGCCGATCTCGTGCTGGAGGGCGAGCTGATCCGCCTGCAGGCCGAGCCCGCCGCCGGCCGCGCGACGGCCGCCCTTTCCGTGCTGCTGCTGTCCGAGCCGCAGATGGGCCCCGGCGAGGCCCGCATCCTCGCCCAGTTCACCGCCGAGGGAAATGCGCCGCTGTCATCCGGCCTCGACCCGCGCACGCCCGGGCCGGAGGCGGCCGCCGCGATCTCCGCCGCGCTCGGGGCGGCCTTCGCGCGGGTCGAGGAGCGGCTTGGCGGCGCTACGCCTCGCGCTCCAGCCGCTCCACCTCGTCCGCCACCCGGCCGAAGGGCGCCGGCTTCGTGAGGATGGCGATCGGGCCGCCGAGCGCCCGGAGCACCGCCGCCGTCTCCGGCAGGTGATTGGCCGACATCACCACCACCGGCAGCCCGGGCCGGTCCCGGCGCAGCCGCAGCACCAGCGCATCGCCGCGCATCCGCGGCATCTGCATGTCGGTGACCACGGCGTCGAACTTGCCGAGCTCCGCCTCCGCCCCCAGCGCCTCCAGCGCCGCCTGCCCGTCGCCGACGACGGTGACGCGATGACCGCGTTGCTGCAGCTCGAGCTCCACCGCCATGCCGATGAGGGCTTCGTCCTCCGCGACGAGGACATGGAGCGGCCGCTGCCCGGTACGGGTCATCCAGTCGGGTTCCGGAACACTATGAGGTAGCCAGGATGGTTGCAGGGAGGAAGCCATAGCGGATGCGGGCGGTCCAAGGAAATTTCATGATGACCGTTCTGATTCGCTTCAGCTCGCGGGAAAGCGCATGGCCCAGCGCAGCCCCGGCCGGTTGGCGCCGGGGCTGGCCGGCGACGCCTCGAGGCTGCCGCCGAGCTGCCCGGCCAGCGCCCGGCTGATCCGGGTGCCGAGGCCGCTGCCCCTTGGCTTCGCCGCCATGTCGAAGCCGATGCCGTTATCCTCGACGAGCAGCAGGTAGTCCGGCTCGTCGAGGCGGAACTCGATCCGCACCCGCCCCTCCATCTCGCCGGGGAAGGCGTATTTCAGCGCGTTGGTGACCAGCTCGTTCACCGTCAGCCCGACCGGCACGGCGCGGGCCATGGGCAGCGGATGGTCCTCCGCCTGCACCATCAGGGCGATCGGGCGCATATCCACCGCCGCCTCGCGCAGGTCCTGCACCAGACCCTCGAGGAAGCCGCGGCTGTTGACCACCGCCTCGCCATCGTCGCGGTGCCGGTCGAGCCGGGCATTGATGCGGGCCAGCGCCATGATGCGGCCGGAAGCGTCCTGCAGGGCCTGGCGGGCCTGCGCCTCCTCCATCGCCCCGGCCTGGAGGTGCAGCGTCGCCGCCAGCCGCTGCAGGTCGTTCCTCGCGCGGTGCACCGCCTCGCTCAGCAGGGTGCCCCGTGCCTCCGCCATCCGCCGCAG
Organism: uncultured Craurococcus sp.; assembly: GCA_902805545.1. Classification (GTDB taxonomy): domain Bacteria; phylum Pseudomonadota; class Alphaproteobacteria; order Acetobacterales; family Acetobacteraceae; genus Belnapia. The sequence continues at coordinate 32,822 of CADCTD010000161.1, forward strand.
CTCGGCATTGGCGGTGGCGAGGCCCTGGCGCTCCTTCGCCAGCCGGTGCAGCGCGGTGTGGAGCGCCTCCATCAGGAAGGCGGTGAAGAGGGCGATGGCGGTGAAGATCAGCAGCGCCAGCAGGTCCGCCGCGCTGCCGAAGACGAAGGAGCCAGGCGGGTCGAACAGGAACAGGACGGCGAGCACGGCGCTGAGCAGCGCGGCGTAGATGCCGGTGCCGCGGTCGAAGACCAGGCCGGCCAGGATCACCGCCGGGAAGAAGAGCAGGAAGGGCAGCCCCGGCGCGCTGCCGAAGATCCAGAGCCGGAGGCCGAGGCAGGCGAGCACCACGAGGGTCGTCGCGCCGTAGCGCACCAGGACAGGCAGGCCGCGCGAGCGGGCCGAGAGCAGGAAGAGCCGTTCCATCGACCACCGGTGAGAGGAAACGGGGCCTCATGGCCCCGGCTCCGCTCCGAACGCAGCCGGGACGTTAGCGTTTCGCCTCGATCGCGTCCCAGATCGCCCGCTCCAGGTGCACGCCATCGAAGCGCGCGATCTCCTGCAGCCCGGTCGGCGAGGTGACGTTGATCTCGGTGAGGTAGTCGCCGATCACGTCGATGCCGACGAAGATCATCCCCCGCTCCCTGAGCGCCGGGCCGATGCGGGCGCAGATCTCCTGCTCGCGTGCGGTCAGCGTCGCCTTCTCCGGCCGCCCGCCGACATGCATGTTGCTGCGCGCCTCGCCCGCCGCCGGCACGCGGTTGATGGCGCCCATCGGCACGCCGTCGACCAGGATGATGCGCTTGTCGCCCAGCCGCACCTCGGGGACGTAGCGCTGCACCATCAGCGGCTCGCGCGAGCGCTCGGTGAACATCTCGACCAGGCTGTTGAGGTTGGAATCGCCCGGCTTGATGTGGAACACGCCGGCCCCGCCATTGCCGAAGAGCGGCTTGACGATGATGTCCTGGTGCTTCTCGCGGAAGGCCTGGATCTGCGCCCGGCTCGCCGTCACCAGCGTCTCCGGCATCAGCTCCGGGAATTGCAGGACGAAGAGCTTCTCCGGCGCGTTCCTGACGCTCGCCGGGTCATTCACCACCAGCGTCTTCGGGTGGATGTGCTCCAGCAGGTGCGTCGCGGTGATGTAGGCCATGTCGAAGGGCGGGTCCTGCCGCATCAGCACGACATCCATGGTGGAGAGGTCGATCTCCTCCCGCGGGCCGAAGGCATAGTGGGCGCCGTGCTTCCGCTCGACCGTGACGGGCTCGCCCTGGGCGAGCAGCCGGCCGCCCGCCAGGGCCAGGTCGCGGACATGGTAGTGCCAGAGCCGGTGGCCGCGGGCCTGCGCCTCCAGCATCAAGGCGAAGGTGCTGTCGGCATCGATGTTGATGCCGGCGATCGGGTCCATCTGGACCGCGACCCGGAGGGCGCGCGCCATGGTCGTCTCCCACTGGTTCGGGGGATTCCGTGCCCCGAACCGGGCGAAAAGGCCAGAGCCTCAATTCAGCCGGTGGCGCAACTCCTCGACGACCATCCGCGTCCGGCTCGCCGCCGGGCCTTCCGGCTCCAGCTCGAGCGAGCGCTCGAGGCAGGCGAGCGCGGCGCCGATGCGGTCCAGCCGCTGGTTCATCAGCCCGGCCTCGCGCCAGAGCAGCGGCTGGTCCGGGGCGAGGCGCAGCATGTCCTCGGCGGCGGCGAGCGCGCTCGCCAGCTCCCCGGCGCGGAGCCGGCGCAGCTTGATGTTGTTCTGCAGCCTGAGCAGCACCGCGCGCTTGTCCATCAGCCGGACGAGGCCGGGCCGCAGCTCCGCCCGCTCGCCCTCGATCCGCTTGATCAGCGCGCGCAGGTCGGGCGCCTGCAGCCCCGTCCCGCCGGCGAAGACATCGACGAGCGCCTGGCCCCGCCCGCCCTCGACGGCGAGCAGGAAATGCCCGGGGAAGTCGACGCCATGCGCAGCCCAGCCGGCCGCCTCGGCGGCATGCAGCCAGAGGATGCCGAGCGCGACCGGCAGGCCGCGCCGCCGCTCCAGCACCTGGATCAGGTTGGCATTGGCCGGGTTGTCGTAATCCTCGGTGTCGCCCCCGAAGCCGAAGCGGCCATGGATCACCCCGGCCAGGACGGCGCGCCGCCGCTCGGCATCGCCGCCATCGGCCACCGGGTCGGCCGCCGCGGCGGCGACGGCCGCCTGCGCCAGCTCCGACAGCACGCCGGAGGCCGCGCGCCAGTCCGCCGCCGGCGCATCGATCCGCGCGAGCTGCAGGGCGACCGCGGCCAGCTCGATCTCCGCATCCGGCAGTTGTCCGGCGGCGGCGAGGGCGGCGCGTGCCTCCTCCTCAGGGCTCAGGGCCATGCGCTACTCCCGCGGCTGCGGCACCATCCGGCCGAGGCGGCGGCCACCGAAGAGATGGACGTGGAAATGCCCGACTTCCTGCCCGGCATACTCGCCCATGTTGGAGAGAAGCCGATAACCATGCTCCTCCAGCCCGAGTTCCCGCGCCACCCGCGCGACCGCGCGCCAGAAGCCGGCGATCGCCTCGGCCGGCGCCTCGGCGTGGAAGTCGGCGGCGCTGACGTAAGCGCCCTTCGGGATCACCAGCACATGCACCGGCGCCTGGGGGGCGATGTCGTGGAAAGCGAGCGCATGCTCGTCCTCCGCCACCCGCTTGCACGGGATCTCGCCGCGCAGGATGCGGGCGAAGATGTTGGCGGGGTCATAGGGCGGCTTGCCGGAGACGGCCATGGCGATCCTCCAACGGGTCAGGCGAGTTTGGTCGTGCGCGCCGCGCGGACGATGCCCTTGGGCCGCGCCGCCTTCTCGGCGATGCCGCTGATGCCCTCGCGCCGCCTGAGCTCCGCCCAGACCTCCTCCGGGCGGATGCCGGCATCCACCCAGACGACGACGAGATGGTAGAGCAGGTCGGCGGATTCCAGCACGGTTTCGGTGCGATGGCCGAGCGTCGCCTCGATGACGCATTCCACCGCCTCCTCGCCGAGCTTCTGCGCCACCTTGGCGGTGCCGCGGGCCATCAGCCGGGCGGAATGGGAGGTTGCGGCATCGCCGGCGAGGCGGCGGCTCTCCACCGTGTCCCAGAGCCGGTCGAGCACCGTCGCATCGCCGTCCCGCGGCCCCTCGAGCGGGGCGAGGTGGCGCGCCTCCGCCCGGCGCACCGCCTTCTTCGGCTTGAGCGGGGCGGCGGGCAGCCGCTCCGGCACGGGCGCTGCGGCGCGCTTCTTGCGCACCTTCGCGGCCGGCTTCTTCTTGGTGTCCTTCGCCATGCGTCAGGCGGCCTCCGGTCCAGGCAGGGGGCGGACCGGCAGGCCGGCCCGGGCCAGCGCCGCCTTGGCATCGGCGATGCGGTACTCGCCGTAGTGGAAGACGCTGGCGGCGAGGAGGCCGGTCGCCCCGACCCGCGCCCCCTCGACGAAATGCTCCATCGTGCCGACCCCGCCCGAGGCGACGATCGGCACCGGCACCGCGGCGCGCACCGCGCGCAGCAGTTCGAGGTCGAAGCCGGACTTCGTGCCGTCCCGGTCCATGCTGGTCAGCAGGATCTCGCCGGCGCCCGCCTCCGCCATGCGCCGCGCCCAGCCGACGGCATCGATCCCCGTCGGCTTCCGCCCGCCATGGGTGAAGACCTCCCACCGCCCCTCGGCGACCTTCCGCGCATCGACGGCGACGACGATCGCCTGGCTGCCGAAGGCCTCCGCCGCGCGGGAGACGAGCGCCGGGTCGGCGACCGCGGCGCTGTTGATGCTCGCCTTGTCGGCGCCGGCCAGCAGAAGCCGCCTGACATCCTCGACCGAGCGCACCCCGCCGCCCACGGTCAGCGGGATGAAGACCTGCGCCGCGGTGCGCGAGACGACGTCGAGGATGGTGTCGCGGTTCTCGTGGCTCGCCGCGATGTCGAGGAAGGTGACCTCGTCCGCTCCCTCGCGGTCATAGGTGCGCGCCTGCTCGACCGGATCCCCGGCATCGCGCAGCGCGACGAAGTTGACGCCCTTGACGACGCGGCCGTCCTTCACGTCGAGGCAGGGGATGACGCGGAGCGCGAGCACGGTTCACCTGTCCGGTTCGAGGGGGCGGCCGGCCCGGTGCCGGCGTCAGGCCGCAGGTGCCCGGCATGGCGAAGAAGCGGCCGGGGGTCAAGCGGCGAAGCGCCCGCCGCACCGGCACGGCGCGCGCCCGGAAGGGCCGTGCCGGGGGCGGCCGGTCCGCGCGCCGCGGCCTAATCCATTGACGGACGAACCCTCAAGTTGCTATCTGGCAAGTAAGGGCACTTTTTGCGCGAGCGCCTCCCAGTGTCTAGCAGGAAACGGGTTGGAGCTGACAATGTGCCCTCCCCCGGTGCCGGCAACCGCGGATGAACCGCCGGACGACGGCCACCGATCCGCATCCCCGCATCCCGACAGGGTGCCCCGACATGATGTTGCGGGCGGGCCGGATGTCCGCAGCACCATGAACCTTCCCTTCGGCGGCGCGCTGCGCCATGCCAAGGCATCCGGCCTCGAACTCGCGCTGAACGAGCGCACGCTGGAGGGCTTCTCGGACGGCATCGCCATCGCCGACCTTGCCCTGCACGACCATCCGCTGGTCTATGTCAACAGCGCCTTCGAGCGCATCAGCGGCTATCCGCGGGGCGAGCTGCTCGGCCGCAATTGCCGCTTCCTCCAGGGTGCGGAGCGCACCCAGCCAGGGGTCGCGGCCATGGCCACCGCCATCGCCGAGGGGCGCGACACCACCGTCGTCCTGCGCAACTACCGGCGCGACGGAACGCCCTTCTGGAACGAGCTGCGCCTCCGCCCGCTGCGCGACGCCGAGGGCCGCCTCACCCACTATCTCGCCAACATGCGGGACGTCACCGCCTTCCGCGACCTGAACGAGCGCCTGGCCCGTGCCGCCATCTTCGACGAGGTCACCGGCCTGCGCACCCGCCGCGGCTTCCTCGACCGGATGGCGCTGCTGGAGGCGGCGGACCGGCTGCTGATGCTCTGCTGCGATGTCGACCAGCTGCGCGACGTCAACGCCACCTATGGGCGCCTGGCCGGCGACTCCCTGCTGCGCGAGCTCGGCCGGCGGTTGGAGGCGGCGCCCGGCCTCATCGTGGCGGGCCATCTCGGCGCCGGGCAACTCGCCGCCGCCCTGCACCGGCCGGCGCAGGTCGAGGCCGCCATCACCGCGCTGCATGACGCGCTGCGCCAGCCCTTCACCCTGCCGGGCGCCACCGTCTCCATCACCGTCACCCTCGGCTGGACCGAGGTCAGCTGGTCCGCCGCGCAGGGCGAGCCGCTGCTGATCGAGGCGGAGGCCGCGCTCTATGCCGCCAAGGCCGCCGGCCATGGCGAGCGCCGCGCCTTCGACCCGGCGGTGGAGCGCGAGGGCCGCCGGCGCCTGCGCATGACCGCCGAGCTGCGCGGCGCCCTGACCAACCGGGAATTCGTGCTGCACTACCAGCCGAAGGTGGAGCTCGCCACTGGCCGCATCATGGGGGTGGAGGCGCTGCTGCGCTGGCACAACCCGGTCTTCGGGCTGCAATCGCCCGACCGCTTCCTCCCCGTCGCCGAGCAGAGCGGGCTGGTCGTCGAGATCGGCGCCTGGGCCCTGGCCGAGGCCGTCCGCACCGCGGCCGAGCTGAACCGCCGCGGCCATGCCATCCAGGTCGCGGTCAATGTCTCGCCGGTGCAGATCCACCGCGACGACATCCCCGCGCTGCTCCGCCGCCTGCTGGCCGAGGCCGGGGCGGAGCCGGGCTGGATTGCGATCGAGCTGACCGAGACGGTGCTGGCCGACCGCACCGCCCGCACCCTCGCCTGCTTCCGGGCGCTGCGCGAGATGGGCATCGGCCTTGCGATGGATGATTTCGGCACCGGCTTCGCCTCGCTCGACCAGCTGCGCAGCCTGCCCTTCACCGAGGTGAAGCTCGACCGCAGCTTCGTCCGCAGCCTGGATGTCAACCCGGTGCAGGCGGCCATCGTCACCGGCACGCTCGGCGTCGCCCGCGCCCTCGGCATCAGCGCCACCTGCGAGGGCGTGGAGACGGAAGCGGAGCGGGAGCGGCTGATCGCGCTTGGCTGCCCGGTGGCGCAGGGCTACCTGTTCAGCCTGCCGCTCGCCAAGGAGGATCTGATCTGGCTGCTGGAGAAGCACGCGGTGCTGCCGGTGGCGGCGGAATGACCGGCGCGCCCATGCCGCGCCTGCCGACGGGCATCGCCTGGCTCGACCGTCTGACCCATGGCGGCATCCCGGCCCGGCGGCTGACCGTGCTGCTCGGCCAGGCCGGGGCCGGCAAGACGCTGCTCTCCTGCCAGATCGCCGCCGCCCGCGCCCGGGTGGAGGGCGCCGGCACCGTCTTCGCCGCGCTGGAGGAGCCGCCGGCCGACATCATCCGCAATGCCGCCGGCTTCACCTGGGACCTCGCAGCCCTGGCCGGGGAGCATTTCCACCCGCTCGACCTGCGGCCGGACCCGGACATGGTCTTCGCCGGGGATTTCGACCTGCGCGGCATGCTCGCCACCCTCTCCGCCAAGGCGCGGCAGACCGGGGCGGGGCTCGTGGTGCTCGACGGGCTCGACACCGTGCTCGGCTGGCTCGCCAGCCCGGCCCGGCGCAGCGCGGAACTCGCCCGCATCGGCCGCTGGCTGGAGGAGGAGGGCCTCACCGCCATCGTCACCGCCAAGGCGGAGCGGCATGGCGGCCCGGCCGATGCCCTCGGCCCGCTCGAATTCGCCGTCTCGCTGGTGGTGGCGCTGGAGCGGCGGGAGGAGAGCGGCGGCACCCTCCGGGCGCTGCGCATCACCAAGTCCCGCGGCAGCGCGCACAGCAGCAGCGCCCACCCGCTGTTCTTCTCCCACAACGGGCTGGAGCCGCTGATGTGGCCCGGCGGCGATGCCCCGCCCGCCTCGCAGGAGCGCGTCGGCTCCGGCATGGCGCGGCTGGATGCGCTGCTCGGCGGCGGCTACCTGCGCGGCAGCACGGCGCTGCTCTCCGGCCCGCCCGGCACCGGCAAGTCGACCCTGGCGGCGCTCTTCGCCGCCTCCATCTGCGCCGGCGGCGGCCGCGCCGTGCATGTCGCCTTCGACGAGGGGCCGGAGCAGAGCATCCGAAACATGCGCTCGGTCGGCATCGACCTCGCCGCCCATCGCGCCAGCGGCGCCCTCCGCCTGATCGGCCTGCAGCCGGGCCGCGACGGGCCCGAGCAGCTGCTCTCCGAGATCCTCGCCGCGGTCGAGACGCAGGATGCGACCGCCCTGGTGGTCGACCCCGTCTCATCGCTGATGCGCGGCGGCGTCGCCGATCTCGGCCAGTCCGCCGTCCGCCGCCTGGTGGAGGAGGCGCGCGCCCGCGGCATGACCGCGGTGCTCACCTCCCTCGTCGAGATCGGGGAGGACCCGGCCTCCGGCACGCTGAGCGCCGTCTCCACCATCGCCGATGCCTGGATCGCCCTCGGCTATGCCGAGCGGGGCGGCGAGCGCAACCGCACCCTCTCCATCGTCAAGGCGCGCGGCAGCGCCCATTCCAACCAGACGCGCGAGTTCGTCATGAGCAGTGAGGGCTGCACCCTGGCCGATGTCTACACCGCCGGCGGCGCCGTGCTGCTCGGCACCGCCCGGATGGAGCGGGAGGCGGAGGAGCGCCGCCTCGAAACCCTCGCCGCCCTCGACCACCAGCGCCGGCTGCGCGCGCTCGAGGCCCAGCTCACGGAGGCCGAGCTGCGCCAGCGCCGCTCCGCCCTCGAGTCCGAGGCGGCGCGCGCCGAGCTCGCCCTGCTCGAAGCCGCCGAGGCCGAGCGCCGCGCCGCCCAGGCCGAGCGCCAGGCCCGCACCGCCGCCAGCCGCTCGGCCGACACGCCGGCGGAGGAAGGAGCGTCGGCATGAGCGCGGCCGCCGTTGCGCTCTTCGTCGCCGGCGGCGCCCCGCGCTCCGCCGCCGCGCTCCGCAACCTCACCGCCGCCATCGCCGCCACCGGCCGGCCGGAGGGAACCTTCCGCGTCGAGGTGATCGACGTGCTGCGCGAGCCGGGCCGGGCGCTGGAAGCCGGGCTGCTGGCGACGCCGAGCCTCGCCCTCACCGCGCCGCATGGCCGCCGCCGCTGGTTCGTCGGCGAGTTCGACCAGCCGGAGCTGCTGGCCGGGTGGCTCGGCGACGTACTGGATGGCGAGCCCCCCTGACCTACCGGCCCCGGGACGCTATATCAGCCGCCTGGTAGGAGTTCGCCCGTGGTCGCCATCACCTCGCCCGCCTTCAAGGAGAATGCCCGGACCGCGCTCGCGGACCCCGGCTTGCAGAAGGCGCTCGGCACGGCGAAGGGCGCCTTCCTCCAGCGCCGCGCCCAGGCCGTTGCCAACCTGCCGGAATTCGAGCAGCTCCGGGACATCGGCCGGAACATCAAGAACCACACCCTGGCCAATCTCGACTTCTACCTCGAGGCCTATGAGGCCAAGGTGAAGGCGGCCGGCGGCCAGGTCCATTGGTGCTCCACCGCCGACGATGCCCGCGCCGCCGTGCTCGAGATCTGCCGCAAAGCCAATGCGCGCACCGTCACCAAGGGCAAGTCGATGATCTCCGAGGAGCTCGGGATCAACGCCCATCTCGAGGCCCATGGCATCCGCCCGGTCGAGACCGATCTCGGCGAGTACATCCTCCAGCTCCGCCAGGAGCATCCGAGCCACATCATCGCCCCCGCCTTCCACCTGAACCGCGAGGACTGGGAGGCCGATTTCCGCCGCCTGCACACCGACCTGCCGCCCGACCGCGTCTTCGCCGAGCGGCGCGACATCCTGGCCGAGGCCCGCACCAAGCTGCGGGAGAAATTCCTGGAGGCCGATGTCGGCATCACGGGCGCCAATTTCCTCATCGCCGAGACCGGCAGCAGCGTCATCGTCACCAACGAGGGCAATGGCGACCTGACCCAGACCCTGCCGCGGGTCCATATCGCGCTCGCCAGCATCGAGAAGGTTGTGCCGACGCTCGAGGATGCGACGAGCCTGCTGCGCCTGCTCGCCCGCAGCGCGACGGGCCAGGACTTCTCGGTCTACACCACCTTCTCGACCGGTGCCCGCCGCCCCGCCGACCTTGACGGGCCGGAGGAGTACCATGTCGTCCTGATCGACAACGGCCGCTCCAACATGCTCGGCACCGAGTTCCAGGAGATGCTGCGCTGCATCCGCTGCGCCGCCTGCATGAACCACTGCCCGGTCTACGGCGCGGTCGGCGGCCATGCCTATGGCTGGGTCTATCCCGGGCCGATGGGCTCCGTCCTCACCCCCTCCCTCGTCGGCATCGAGAAGACCGGCCTGCTGCCCAATGCGTCGACCTTCTGCGGCCGCTGCGAGAGCGTCTGCCCGGTGAAGATCCCGCTGCCGAAGATGATGCGCCACTGGCGCGAGCGGGAGTTCGAGCGCCACCTGACGCCGGCGACCCAGCGCGGCAACCTCGCCCTCTGGGCCTGGTTCGCCCGCCGTCCCGGCCTCTACCGGATGGCGACCCGCGCCGCGACCACGGCGCTCGGCCTGCTCGGCCGCGGCAAGGGCAGCTTCCGCTCCATGCCGCTCGCGGGCGGCTGGACCGCGGGGCGCGACCTCCCCGTGCCCGAGGGCGGCACCTTCATGGCCCGATATGCGAAGGAGCAGCGCCGCCGATGACCAGGGAGGCCATCCTCGGCGCCATCCGCCGCGGCCTGAAGCGCGGCCCGCTCCCCGCCGACCAGCAGGCCATGCTGGGCGGGCGGCTGGCGACGCATCCTCGCCACCTCATCCCCGCCCGCTCCCGCCTGCCGCGGCCGGACCAGGTCGCCCTCTTCATCCGCAACGTGGAGAAGGAGTTCGGCACGGTCGAGCGCGTCCCGAAGGCCGAGGCCGTGCCCGCCGCCATCGCGGACTACCTGGCGGCGCAGAACCTGCCCTCCCGCTTCCCCATGGCCCCGCATCCGGAGCTGACCGCGATCCCCTGGTCCAGCCGCCCGCTGCTGGAGATCGAGCAGCGCCGCGCCGAGGCCTCCGACCAGGTCAGCCTGCAGCACGGCTATGCCGGCATCGCCGAGACGGGGACGCTGATGCTCCCCTCCGCGCCGGAACGCCCGACCACCCTCAACCTGCTGGCCGAGACCGAGATGGTGGTGCTCCGCGCCAGCCGCGTCGTCGGCGCCTATGAGGAGGCCTGGGACCGCCTGCGGGCCGAGAGCCGGGACGAGCGCAGCGGCGGCTTCATGCCGCGCAACATCATGTTCGTCACCGGCCCCTCGCGCAGCGCCGATATCGAGCAGACGCTGGAGCTCGGCGCCCATGGCCCGCGGCGGCTGCACATCATCCTGATCGACGACGACCCCGCCGCCCTGCCGATGGGCGATGCCACGGCCCCGCCGCCGGTCGCCGTCCCGGGCGGCCCCGCCGCCCCGGGGGATTGAGCGCGCCCGCCCGGCCGCGCCGGGCCCTGACCGAGCTCGATCGCCGCCTCTGGCAGGCCTGGACGGCGCATGCCCATGTGGCGCCCATGCCCGGCAAG
>CADCTD010000162.1 GCA_902805545.1 uncultured Craurococcus sp.
GAAGACGGCGTCATCCAGCACCGCCAGGTACTCGTCCACTGCCCGGCTCGCGCCCTCCTGGTTCAGATCGGCAGCGTTGGCGGTGCCCTTCTGCCGGCTCGCATCCGCCCGGATCATGCTGGCGTCCACCACGAAGCCCTCGCCGCCGACGATGCCCTCGGCCATGCAGCGGCGCACCGTCGCCTCGAACAGCCGGCGCAGCAGGTCGCTGTCGCGGAAGCGGCCGTGCCGGTTCTTGGAGAAGGTGGAGTGGTCTGGCACCCGGCCCTCCAGGCCGAGGCGGCAGAACCAACGATAGGCGAGGTTCAGATGGACCTCCTCGCACAGACGCCGCTCGGAGCGGATGCCGCAGCAGTAGCCGATCAGCAGCATCCGGATCATCAGCTCTGGGTCGACCGACGGCCGGCCAGTCGCGCTGTAGAAGGCTCGAGCTGACGGCGGATGTCGCTCAGTTCAACGAAGCGGTCGATGGCACGCAGGAGGTGATCAGCAGGCACATGCTCCTCGAGGCTGAAGCCGTAGAACAGCGCCTCCTGCCGGACCTGCCGCTCACCCATCATCGCCGTGCCCTCCACCACCAGGAGGAATGAATCAGCGCCGAACCGCCGCCTCAACCGATTTTTTCAATAGAATCGGCGGAGAGCGGACCTACGACGATCGCCGCACGATCGCTAGCAGCGCCACACCGACGCCACCGACCAGCGCCATCATGCCCAGCGGCAGTGCGTACCCTCCAGTCCAGCTGGTCAGCAGGGCGAGTGCCGGCGCGGCGACCAGCAGCGCGATGCCGCGCCCGGTAAAGAGCACGCCAATGACCCCTCCGACACCGCGGCGGCCGAAGCGATCGGCGGTCACCGCCGGCAGCAGGGCGACGAAGCCGCCATAGGCCGCGCCGAAGCCAACGGCGAAGGCAACGAGCAGCAAATAGTTATCGGCCAGCGCCCACAGCGCGGTGAGCCCGACCACCGCCGTGCTGCAGCCGAGAAAGGTCGCCTCTCGGCCAATCCCGTCAGCTACCGCGCCGAGCGCGAAGCGGCCGATGATCGAGCCGATGCCGAGAAGGCTGAGCAGTGCCAGCGCTTCAGTCCTCGGCATTCCAACATCCGCGGCGGATTGGGCGAGATGGGCGAAGGGCAGCGAGATTGGCACGGAGACAAGCAGCGTCCCGGCATAATGCAGCCAGAAGCCCCGGCAGCGCAGCGCCTCGGCGAGGCCCGGCCCCTCTGCCGTCGGCAGCGCGGGCGCGGTAGCGTCGCCGTCGCAGCGCTCGCCGTAGCGCTCTGGCGACTCCGCCAGCAGCAGCGCACCGCCGATGCCGACCACCGCCACCGCCATGCCTGCCGCGACGAAGGCCATGCGCCATCCGCCAAGGGCCGCGGCGGCCCAAGCCGCCGGCGGCACAAGTGCCGTGCCGACACCAACGCCGGCCGCCGCCATGCCAGAGGCGAGGCCCCGCCAAGCGACGAACCAGCGCTGCACGGCGGCCGTCGCCGGCACGTAGGCGAAGCCGATGCCGAGGCCAATGACCAGCCCGTAGCAGAGATAGATCTCGAGCAGCGTCCGCGCAGCCGCCGCGGCGAGGAGCCCGATCGCAACAAGCCCCATTCCCGCCGCAGCGAGCGGCCGCGGCCCGATGCGGTCGGCCAGCAGGCCGCTAACCGCGCTGACGGCGAAGGCGGCGCAGCCGCAGATCGCATAGACCATGCTGACCGAAGTGCGCGAGGCGCCGAAGGCGGCCTCCAGTTCCGCAGCGAAGGCAGCGTAGGAATAGGCGGCGCCATAGCCCGCCATCAGCACCAGGAAAGCGCCCGCCACCACGAGCCAGCCGCGGAACAGCAGCGGCGGCGGGGCAGGACGGCGCCGTGCATGGCCTGACGGGGTACAGTGAGGCGTTGACCTGGCGGCCGCGCGCCGTAGGCGCATCGCCGCCCCGCTCACCATGCACGGGCCCGCAGCGCGCTACCGAGGAACCCAGCGGCCTGGGCGGCAGACATCGCGGTGAGTTCCGGCCAGGCCAGCGCTGCGACCAGTCCGCCACCGTCGGGCAGCGGCAGCAGGCTTCGCTGCGACTGCCCATAGGCAGGGTAGTCCCAGGCGTAGCCGGCACCCGCATAGGCGATGCGGCGCACCGGGCGTCCGCCGCTGGCGAGCCGCTCGGCGAGGTCGGCGCAGTCTTCGGCGCTGTTGCCAGCATCGGCTTTGCCGTGCAGCACGAGCACCGGGTCCGTCGCCGCCGTCGCGGCCAGGCCGGCGCAGCCAGGGTAGAGCAGGACACGCCCTGCCACCCCGGGCCCTAGGCCGAGGGCCCGCCGCGCGCCGGCCCCGAAGCCGATGACGCCGACCGGCTCCGCCTCGAGCCCCGCTGCCGCCGGCAGCGCCGCGACAGCCCTGGCCACCGCCGCCGGGTCTTCGTCGCCACGCAGCACGTCGAACACTGCCAAGTCCGCGCCGAGAAGCTGTTCCACGTAGGTCGCGCTGCGCGGGTCGGCGCCCAGCCCGTCGGGGAGCAGCAGCACGAGCCCGGCGACCGGGCGGCGCGCGGGCAGGAGCAGCCTGCCGCCCAGCCCGCCCGCCTCTACGAAGCGGATCTCGGCGGCAGGCGCCGCCGGCATCTCGCCCGCTGCCGCAGGGCCGGGGGCCAGCAGTAGGGCGAGGAGCAGCGCGACGACCGCCCAGCCCGCGCGTGGCGAGGTCTTCGGCGCGCCTTCGGCCCGGTGCTGCTCCCACAGGCGCCAGAGGTTGATCGGCAGCAGGGCGGCATGCAGGAGCAGGATCGGCAGCAGGCCGAGTTGCGCGGCGTAGGCGACGAAGGCCACGTTGCTGGCGATCGCCGCCAGCCGCAGCGGCCGCATGCGCCTCATCAGGAAGGCGGCCAGCACGCAGGCGCTGGCGATCCAGCCGGAGGCCTCGGCGAGATGGTCCATGGACGTCGCGGCTCCGTCGAGGTGTCGCCAGGACGGTGTCCCAGGCCGACCGCGGGCGCCTGAAGCGGGTGTGAAACTACTCTGACACCAAGGTGAAATCCGCTACCGAAATGGTCCGATCCTGCCGCTTCTGCTGCGTTTGCCCGCCGTGTTACAGGACAAAAGGCTGCGGGTTCCGTGCCGGAGATGCGAGGGTGGAGTTTCAGAGCTACGCCATCGGGGAGCGGGTCTTCGAGCCGGGGCAGGGTGTCGTCCGTGCGCCCGACGGCACGGAGACGGTCCTCCGTCCGAAGACGGCGCAGGTCCTGCTCCATCTGGCCAAGCGGGGCGGCGAGCTGGTGCCGCGCCATGACCTGATCGAGGCAGTCTGGCCCGGCGTCTACGTGACGGAGAACGGCCTGACCCAATGCGTGGCCGATGTCCGCCGTGCCCTGGGACCGGACGAAGCTTTGCTGCGCACCCTGCCGCGCCGCGGCTACCTGCTCGACATCGTGCCAGCCAGGCCGAAGGCAGCGCTTGCCGCTGCCCGGCCCATAGGCGGCGTGCCGGTGCTTGCGATGGTGCCGCTCCGGTTGCCGCCGGGCAGCGACCCCGACCTTGCCGCCTTCGCTGACATCCTGCTCGACGGCGTCGTCGGCGCGCTCGCGGCGCAGCGCGAGCCGATCGTGATCTCGGCCAACTCGACCCGCCACTTGGCCGGCGCGGCGGAGGACGTCCCGGCGCTCGCCCGCCGGGTCGGGGCGGACTACCTGGGCTCCGGCAGCCTACAGCGCTTAGGGGAGCGGGTGCGCCTATGGGTTGAGGTAGCCGAGGCGGCGCAAGGTGCAATGGTTTGGCACCGAACCTACGATCTGACCTGGGCTGGCCTGTTCGAAGCACCAGACGAGTTGGCAACAACCATCGCCCACATGGTGATGCCCCGGCTGCGCGATGCGGAGTTGCGCAACGCGCTGCGCCGGCGGCATGACCTCGGCGCCTATCACATGATGCTAATGGGCCAAAAGGAGATGTCCCGGCTCGAGCGCGCCAGCTTTGATAAGGCAGGCGACATGCTGCGCCAGGCCGCGGCGCTCGACCCCGGCTTTGCGACGCCGCACGTCGCACTAGCCGATTGGCATAGCCTGCGCATCGGTCAGCGCTGGTCGGAGGACCCCGCGGCCGAGGCGCGCGCGCTGGAGGAAGAAGTTCGGCTGGCGCTCGAGCTGGACGGCGACCATGCCCGCGCGCTCGCGGTGCTCGGCCACAACTGCACCATCCTATACCGCGACTACGACCGGGCGCAGCAACTGCTCGACCGCGCGTTAGATATCGCACCGAACGACGCAGAGACCTGCCTCTGGATCAGTCCAACCTTGGCCTATTCCGGCCGGGCGGGGGACGCGGTGCGTAACGCAGAGCACGCGATCCGCCTCTCGCCCGAGGATCCCCTACTGTTTCGCTACCAGCATTTCCTGAGCATCGCGCACTACGCAAACGGCTGCTGGGAGGAAGCCGCCCATTGGGGGCTGCGGTCCCTGCGAAGCAATAGGGGCTACACCTCAAACCTCGCAATGACCGCTGCCGCGCTCGCGGCGCTGGGCCGGGCGGAGGAAGCGCGTCTGCCCGCGGCGCGCCTCATGGAGTTGCGCCCAGAATTCCGCATCGGTGTGGCCAAGCCAAGCTGGCCTTACCGCGACGAAGCCTTAAGGGAGCGATATGGGCAGCACCTCATCGCGGCTGGTCTTCCCCCGTGAAACCGGAAGAGGCGAGCCGCAATGGCCCCAAGTGTCCGCTCGGGGTCGAACCCTGCTGCTTTGTTTACAAACGACGAAGGTCTGCTTCCGCGCGCCCTGGTTTCCAAAGCCGCCGGTCCGCTCTCGGCCAGGTTCAGTTGCCGCAAGCCGCTCCCATGATAGCTGGCTTACGCCTTCCTTTCATTGGTGATCACGGAGCGCTGCTCCACCCATTCAAATGGAAACGGCTCCATCACTACACGCAGCGTCATCCCAACCGGCTACTGTCCATCCAGGATCGCGTCCACCAGGTTCGGCGCGAGCAGTGTGAGGCGCAGCAACGTCCCGAGAAAGCCGCGCTTGATCCGCTCCGCCACCGCCATCTCGCTGATCGAGACGTAGCGGCCCTCATCCAGAAGCCGTTGGTACCGGAACGCCCGAGCCAATGCTTTCACCAATGCCGGGTTGGCGCGCGTGGCCATTGCCGGCACACCTCCTTGCACCGGCGTCACCACTGTTTTACGCCCCGGTCGGCGCCAGATAGCCATTGGCACCCGGACCGTGATGCTGGCGGCCACGCGAACTCGGGCGGCCGGTACTAACTGCGGTCGATCAACCCGAAGGTGGCCTTCGTCCCTTCTCGCATTAGATCCGGCGTCGACCGGCACCCCGGAGGTTGCTGACCGGCAGCGAGCATTGGCGGCTATGCGCCCATCTCGGTCATGGGCTGGGCATGCCCAACTTCCGGAAAGCGGACAGCGCACCCCAAACCTTGGATGACTGGGTTGGGCGGGTAGCAGACTTCCTACTCCAGTCACGACCCTGCATGCGCCACCATCAGGTTGTCCGCAGCACTTCCTCCACCTCGCGGAGGTAGGCCAGCCTGCCCCGCAGAAGGCTGACCTTGAGATCGTCGGCTGGGTTATGGATCCGCCACCCCGCTGGCCGGAATTCGTTCAGCCACGCCGGTTCCGCCTCGGCGTGGCGGCGTCCCGCCTCGATTGCGAGCGTGATCAGCGCAGGATCAAGGCCTGACTCGACCGCCGCCTCCGACGTCGCAACCGCGAGGGCCGCCACTCGCGCTTCGGCGGCCTCGATGTCGCATCGGAGCCGTCTGGCCTCCGAGACGGGATAGCTTTGCGGTCGAGTAGGTTGGGGAAGTCGCCGGGGGCATGCGTTGTGATTACTGACTCTACCTCTCGCATGCACTCGTGGACTAGCCGCCCTAGGCGGACGGCATCTTCAACATGCACCGTGTCGCGGAGGGCGTAATGCCCGATCTGTTCGTGAGTAATCTCGTGCACCATCCGATGGCGGGTCTCGTAGAGCCACTCCAGCTCGACCCGCGCACTTCTCGCATTTGGAACGTCTCGGACCTTGATGGCGTGGGAGGCACGGACCTCGGCTCCCTTGGGCGTGATCGCTTCGAAAACTCGGTCGAAAATAGCGGCGTACTTGACTTTGGTGCATAGGTCGGTGGCCTGGACGCATTGGTCCCCGCCGACATCTGGATCACGCGACGCGGACGTATTCCGGTCGCCCCAACTCGAGCATGCGGTTCAGCACTTCGGCCGCGATGCCCACCTCCACCGTCTGGCGCCTATCCGTTTGCGATCGCAGTCCGTCACCGATGACGCGCTTCCAGCGCGAGATGTCAGCCTCCACCAAGGCGCGCCAGCTGTATCCCGAGGCTCGCTGCCAGCCCATGCGGCCGCGCTCAGCGATACATCGAAGGTGCGCATCCCGCTGCGCCGGCGCGGTCTCGGCTGCGGCGCTCGGCACCGCACTCGCACGTGGCGGGACGACGACGGCGGCATCGGGGTGCCGCGCCCTCACCTCGGCAGAGACATCGTCACGGTCGTAGGCACCGTCGCCCGTCAGCGCCACCACCGGCCCATCAACGTGGTCGAGCAAGGGACCGACCTGGGAGCCATCGTCGGCATCTCGGTTGGTCAGCACACTCGCGGCGATCTCACCGGTGTCGGCGTCCGTGGCGAGGTGCAGCACCCGCCAGGCCCGGCGACGCTTGCTGCCGTGCTTCTCCTCCAGCCACCCACCAGGCCCGCACAGCCGCAGCCCGGTGCTGTCCACCAGCAGGTGCACTGGCTCACGCCCGCCGGGCGGCCGGGGCACCTCCAGCGTCTCCGCCCGGCGGCTGAGGGTCGAGTGGTCCGGCACCGCCAAGTCGAGGCCGAGCAACTGCAGTATGGAGCCAATCAGCCCCTCTGTCTGGCGCAACGCCAGGCGGAACACGGCCCGCAGCGTCAGGGCAGTTGCGATCGCCAGGGCCGAGTACTTTGGCTGGGCGCCACGGCCGGTGCGCGCCTCGGCGCGCCAGCCTTCGATCGCCGCCTCGGAGAACCAAACGGTCAGGCTACCCCGAGCGTGCAGGCCCGCATCGTATTCCACCCAGTTGGTCACCTTGTGACGCTGTTTTGGGATGTGATGCCGGCGGCCAGCGTTCGTCTTGAATGGCATGGTAGGCGTCCCTCATGCGCCGAGGGCTCGCCCCCACGCCAGCCTACCCGAAGCCGTCTATGCCGACGACTCGCACAAAAAGGTGCCGTCCAAGCGGACGTTTCGGATCCTGCAGCGGTAAAGGCGCTGTTCGACGCCGCTGAGCAGGCGCATGGCGGCGTCGACGTGCTAGTGAACAACGCCGGCATTATGCAGCTCAGCCCGATCGCAGAAGCGGACGACGCGGCATTCGACGCCCATGTGGCAGTCAACCTCAAGGGCGTGTTCAACGGCCTGCGCGAAGCCGGTCGGAAGCTGCGCGACGGCGGCCGGATAATCAGCTTCTCCTCGAGCGTGGTCGCGCTGGACCAGCCGACCGACGGCGTTTACGCCGCGACCAAGGCCGGCGTGGAGGCGCTGACGCACATCTCC
>CADCTD010000163.1 GCA_902805545.1 uncultured Craurococcus sp.
ATTATCCGTTTGCCTCCGACCGGCTGCACCGCTTCGTCCTCGGCGCCAGCCGTGATGTGGCGCGCGGCTGCGCCGGACGCGGCCTCGCCTGCGTGCAATATGTCGACCGCGCAGCCAAACGCGAGAAGGGTTTGGTCTACCGGCTCGCAGCGCAGGCCGCCGCGCTTGTGCTGGAGGACCAACCCGCCTTCGTCGCACAGTGGCAGGCCGAACGGGTCGCGGTGAAAGCCAGCACGCCCGTATTCGCGGTGAACGCTGCCTGCCTCGTCCCGCCGGCCGCTCTCGACCAGGGCATCGGCACGACCTCGGCCTTCCGTCGGCGTCATGAGAAGGTGCGGGATGCGTGGTGCGGCTGGATCGACGAGGAACCGGCGGTCGCACCCTATACCGGCGCGCTGCCCTTTGCCCCTGACGATCTTGGGCGGATGGATGATGCAGCGATCGACGCCCTCGTCGCATCCTGCGCGATCGACCATGCGCTCGTCCCCTGCCCGATGTTCCCGCCGACGCGCGCCGAGGTGCTGCTCCGCCTCGCCCGTTTGCGTGAGGAGGTACTGCCGGCCTATGCCGGCGCACGGAATGACGCGCGTCGCCCGGAAGGGGCGTCGACCCTTTCGCCCTACCTCCACTTCGGAATGCTCGGCCCGCGCGAGATCATGGCCACCATCGCCGATGCCGATGTGCCGGACGCAAGCCGAGCCAAGTTCGCGGATGAGCTGCTCAGCTGGCGCGAATGGTTTCACTACAAGGCCCGCAGCCTGCCCGTGTCGGAAAGCTACCTGCGCGTGCCGAACTGGGCCCGAACGACGCTCGCCGCTCATGCAGGCGACCCGCGGCCTGAGCTGGAGACCCTCGATGCGCTGGTGCACGGCGAGACCGCCGACGAGACCTGGAATGCGTGCCAGAAGCAATACCTGCTCGACGGCTGGATGCACAACAACCTCCGCATGTACTGGGCGAAGAAGCTGATCGCGATGACCCCTGACGCCGAGACCGGCTGGGCCACCGCCTGCTACCTCAATGACCGGTTGAGCCTCGATGGCCGCGATCCGTCGACCTATGGCAACCTCGCCTGGGCATTCGGCGATGCCGCGCCCGGCTATGGCGACCGTCCCATCTACGGGCTGATCTCGACCCGCAGCGATCGTTCGATCCGGGAGCGGCCGAACGGCCCGGAGTGGATTGCAGCCGCCGCCTCGCGCCCGGTGTTCCGGCTGACGGTGCCTGACAAGCCTCCTACCGATCCGTATCTCGCAGCCAAGCGGCGGACCTGACCGGCAGTCCATCCGGCCAGCATTGCCCGTAGCGATGGCCTTCAGCCAGCCGGAACCGGGTGTGCTCGCGCGTTGCAGACTGGTCCGGCAACGACGGCGACGGACCCGGCCGAGTTGCCGGATGGCGGCCGTGCCAGGACGCTCTGCAACCGCTCGGCGATTTCGGAACTGGGATGTTCTGCGAGCACTGGCGTGGCGGCAGTGGCTGCAGGCCGAGCCGGCCTGCCATGCGGAAGGCAACGCCTGTTCCGGCCGCTTGAGGCTGGCGCAGGGGCCGGCAACGTCGGCAGGGCCTCGTTGATGGCGCAAGGAGCAGTTCGCTCAATGAGCAGGCAGCAATCCGCTTGAAGGCATCGGAATTGTCGCAAGTCGGGCAGTCGGCACGAACTTTTCGACCTGCTCGCGGTTGCCCTCGCTGAGCCGATGATGCAGTTGTCACAGATCGCAGCCGCAAATCGGCTTGCGGCCGTGCGCTGCTGCGGAGTCCTGCCTTGCCGATCCTCACCGTTCGCCACGTCACGACCTACCGCTACCGCCAGCCGGTCGCTTTCGGCGAGCACCGCATGATGCTCCGCCCGCGCGAGGGTCACGACCAGCGGCTGATCGAGGCAAGCCTCGACATCGCGCCTGCGCCGCAGGAGCTTCGCTGGGTGCACGACGTCTTCGGCAATAGCCTGGGCGTTGCGCGCTTCGCTGGCCGTCACAAGGAGCTGCGCTTCGACAGCCTGGTGCAGCTCGATCATCGGCCGCTGCACTCGCTCGACTTCTCCGTCGAGGATTATGCCCGCATCTGGCCCTTCGCCTATGACCGGGAGGAGATTCCAGACCTTGCCCGCTCCATCGAGCGGCACTGGAGCGACCCGGAACGCCGAGTGGACCGTTGGGCACGCCGCTTCCTCCGCCGGGGCGAGACCACCGGCACGCTGGCGCTGCTCGAGGCGATGACGCATGCAATCCGGGATGAGCTGACCTATATTCCGCGGCACGAGCGCGGCATCCAGGAGCCGGTGAAGACCCTCTCCTCCGGCAGCGGCACCTGCCGCGATTTCGCGGTGCTGCTGATGGAGGCGGCCCGGTCCCTCGGACTCGCCGCGCGCTTCGTGTCCGGTTACCTGTATAGCCCGGGATATGACGCGGGTGGCCATCGCGGCGGCGGCAGCACCCATGCCTGGGCGCGCGTCTATCTCCCCGGTGCCGGCTGGGTGGAGTTCGACCCGACCAACGGCATCGTCGGCAACCGCGACCTGATCCGCGTGGCGGTCGCGCGCGATCCAGCGCAGGCACTGCCCTTGCATGGCACATGGACCGGGTTTCCTTCGGACAGCCTCGGCATGACCGTCGAGGTCAGCGTCACGGCCAATGCGTCAAGCGCCGCCGTCCCGGCGAGCGCGGCTCGAGCCTCCGCTCCCCTCTGACCGAAGGATACGCTGCCATGCAGATCCGCGCCGGCTTCGAGATCACCTATGACTGCCCGCAACCGACCCCGATGCTGCTGCTGCTGTCCGTCCATCCCGAGCGAATGGCCGATGTCGTCGGCACGCACCAGATCCGCTTCGATCCAGGCATCGGCAGGACCGACTACCGCGACGGCTTCGGCAACATGTGCCACCGCATCGTCGCACCCGCCGGGCGGCTCACCATCTCGGCCGACTTCGTGGTGCAGGATCCCGGAACGCGCGACGCCGCAGCACCGGAAGCGCCACAGCACGCCGTGCAGGACCTGCCGGACGAGGTGCTGGTGTACCTGCTCGGCAGCCGCTACTGCGACACGGACAAGCTGCTCGACATCGCCTGGTCGCTCTTCGGCCACACGCCGCCAGGCTGGCCTCGCGTGCAGGCGATCTGCGACTATGTGCATGACCGCATCGCCTTCGGCTACGAGCATGCCGATGCGACGCGCACCGCCTTTGGCGGGCATACGGACCGCCGCGGCGTCTGCCGCGACTTCGCCCACCTGGCCATCACGCTCTGCCGCTGCATGAACATTCCGGCCCGCTACTGCACCGGCTATCTCGGCGATATCGGCGTGCCGCCGGTCGACTGCCCGATGGACTTCAGCGCCTGGTTCGAGGCCTATCTCGGCGGCCATTGGCACACCTTCGACGCACGGCACAACACGCCGCGGATCGGCCGCATCCTGATGGCGCGCGGGCGTGACGCGACCGATGCCGCGATCACCACCACCTTCGGGCCATGCACGCTGTCGGGCTTCAGGGTGGTCACCCAGGAGGTGCCCGCCCCGGCCGTTCTCGCCCAGGCTCCGGCGTTACCGGAGGCGGCCTCGACGCCCGCCACGATGCAGGGCGGAGCGGACGCCGCCGTCATGACCATGGCGCGGTCGGACGACCACGGACGGCCACAAGGGTGAGCGTAGCGCCACCGGCGCCCGTCACCCTGCTCAATGCCGGGGGCAGCTCTCGCTGCGTGTTGCTCTGCGAGCATGCGACGAACCACGTGCCCGCGCAGTATCACGGGCTCGGGCTACCGCCGGCCGAACTCCAGCGGCATATCGCCTGGGACATCGGCGCGGCGGCGCTGGCACGCCGGCTCTCGGCGCGGCTGGACGCGCCGCTCTTTCTTCCTGGCGTCTCGCGCCTCGTCATCGACCTGAACCGCCCGCCCGGCACGCCGACCAGCATCCCAACGACGAGCGAGGCGACCCTGATTCCCGGCAATCGCGGCATCGACGCCGCGGAGCGGGCACGGCGGAAGGCCCTGTGGTTCGCGCCATTCAACGCCGCGGTAGCAGGCTTCCTTGAGGATCGTGCAGCCGCGGGGCAGCCTGTGGCAGTGGTCGGCGTGCACAGCTTCACGCCGGTCTATCTGGGGGAGCGACGGCCATGGCATGGCGGGATCCTCCACGCCCGCGCTGCGCGCTTCGGCCGCGCACTCGTCGCAGCGCTTGCGGCGGAGCCGGGCCTCGTCATCGGTGACAACGAGCCCTATCGGATCGAGCCGGACATGGACTGGACCGTGCCGGTGCATGGCGACGCGCGCGGCCTGGATGCGGCGTTGCTCGAAGTCCGCCAGGACCTCCTGGGCGACGAAGCGGGGATCGAGGTCTGGTCGGGCCGGCTGGCCGCGGCGCTGGAGGCGGCGTTGCGGTGAGCCAAGCGGCAGGGGTCACTCCGCATCGAGGTCCGGTCACGAGCATAGGACTGGGTCTGGTCCTGGCGCCGGGCGTCGGACATCGGGGCGGACAGCGACACAGGCCGGAAAGCGCCGCAGGCTCGCAACGACGCCTCCGGCTATCGTCCAACGCTTGTCGTATCCCGGTTTCGTGATCGCGGTCCGCATGAAGAGGGGCGATCGAGCGCGGAACGGTAAGCCTGCGTCACACGACGGCGTGATAACGAGGCCTCATGTCCTGCAGCGTGTCCGCGGGCGCCGGCAGCCGGCCGCCCCGGTTGCGGTTCGCCCTTCTCCTCTTCGGCCTCGTGCTCGCGGTCCTGATGCCGGCCATCGGCTTCGGCGGGTTCGCCGCCTGGGAGGCGGTGCAAGCGCGCGAGGCCGGGGCTGAAGTGCAATTGCGCGACACGGCGCGCGCCCTGGCGGCCACCCTCGACCGGGAGGTGGACCGCCGCCTCGGCATCCTGCGAGGGCTGGCCGCGGCCGAGGCCCTCGACGGGCCGGAGCCCGACCTGGTGCGCTTCGAGGCGCAGGCGCGGCGCGTTGTGGCGGCCTTCGATGCCACCGCTGTCTTGGTCGACACCGCGTCGCGCCGCCAGGTCATCGACACCACGCTGCCGCCAGGCGTGCCGGCCGAGGCTGCAGCCCCGGCCCTTGCACAGGTGGTGTTGGAGGCCGGAGAGCACTTGGTGACCGACCTGGTGATGGGCCCGGCCGTGGCGCGGCCCGGCATCGCCATCGCCGTCCCGGTGGTCCGCGGCGATCGGATCCCCTTCGTCCTTGCGCTGCAGGTGGAGCCCGAGGCATTCCGGCGCGTCCTCATGGCCCAGGGCCTGTCGGCCGAGTTCTTCGCCTCGCTGACGGATGGCCGCGGCGTGGTGGTCGCGCGGTCCGATGCGCTGCACGGGCAGCGGCTCGGCCGGACGATCCCGGAGGAGAACAGGCGACAGCTGGCCGGTGCCCATGCCGGCACCTACCGCGCCGCGACCTTCGACGGCAGGGAACATGTGTTCGGCTTCCACCGGCTCGACCTTGCAAAGGGATGGACCGTCGTCGCGGCGCAGCCCGCCGCAGCCTTCGACGCCCCTCGGCGCACCGCGGCTGGCATGCTCGTCGCCGGTGCCCTTCTGGCACTGGCATTCGGGGCCGCATTCGCCATCGTCGCCGCAAGGGCGGTGCTGTTGCCGGTCCGCAGGCTCGAGGCCTATGCCCGCGGGCTCGCCAGGGATGGCGGCCTGCCGTCGCCAACGGGGTCGGCCGCGGCGATCCCACCCGCACGGATAGCCGAGCTTGAGGCCTTGCGGGACGGTTTTGCGGCGGCCGAATCCGTGATCGCCATGCGCGAGGCTGCGCTCGCCGAGCGTGCCGAGCGGCTGCGCGAGAGCGAGGCGCGGCTCCGGCTGGCCAGCGAGGCGGGCGGCATCGGCTTCTTCTGGGCCAACCTCGCAACTGCCGAAACCCAGTGGTCCGAGACGATGTACCGCCTCTATGGCCTGGATTCCGCGCGCCCGGCGCCCTCGATGAGCATCGATGGCGGACATCTCGACTTCGTCCATCCGGAGGACCGGGATGCCTTGCGGGAGCAGCGCGGCGCCCTTGCTGCGGACCCGGCGGCCGGAGCCTTCGCCTTCGAGTTCCGCATCCGCCGCGGCGACACCGGCGAGACGCGCTGGATCGCCAGCCGGGGAGAGTTCGTCCGCGGCCCGGCCAGCCGGGTTGTGCTGGTGCGTGGCGCGCAGCAGGACGTTACCGAACGTCGCGCGGCCGAGGACCGGCTGCAGCTCATGGTCCACGAGCTGAACCATCGCGTGAAGAACACGCTTGCCACGGTGCAGGCGATCGCGTCGCAAAGCCTGCGCGGTGCCGACCCGCTCCTGTTTCGCGGGCTGCAGGCTCGCCTGCTGGCGCTGTCCGCGGCGCATGACGTGCTGACCCGCGAGGGGTGGGCGGGTGCCGATATCGATGACGTCGTGGCCAGCGTGCTCGCCCCGTACGGCAGGCCGGGGGGCGAGATGCAGGGAGACCGCTTCCGGGTTTCGGGTCCGTCGCTGCGGCTGGTGCCGCGTGCCGCCGTGGCGATCTCGATGGCGCTCCACGAGTTGGCTACCAACGCGATCAGGTACGGCGCGCTCTCCGTCCCGGCTGGCGAGGTCGAAATCCATTGGGAGGTGGTGCCGGGCGCCCCGCCGCAGCTCCGCCTGACCTGGACGGAGCGCGGCGGCCCGCCGGTCGTCCCGCCGGCGCGGCGGGGCTTCGGCACCAGGCTCGTCGAGCGGAGTCTTGCGCACGACATCCGCGGCACGGTGCGGATCAGCTTCGACCCCGGCGGCGTCGCCTGCCACATCGAGGCGCCGCTGGCGGGCGTCGCTGCGGCGGCCGAGGTCGTGCCGCTGCCCCGTGTGGGCCGGATGCGGCGGGAATAGGCCGGGCGTGGGTTCGCTCCCGCCATACCGAGGCTGCCGGGCGAGCCAGGCGCGCGGCGCCTGTCGGAAGGCCGGCCGTGCCCATCCGGCCCCTGCCGCTTCGTTCACGCTGCAAGCGGGTCCGTCTCGGAACCCGGTGGTCGAACGAGCGTCCGGAGCGCAAGAGGAGCTCCTCGCGGGAGCGCACCGCGATGGTCGGCTCGGTCTGGTCCGGCAGGACGTCATTCACCGCCGGTAGCGTCATCATGCAGCCGGAAGCGGCACCCGCGCCAGCACGGCCTCGCCCCTGCCGCCCGCGGCGAGGCCGCCCGTGCCGAGGGCGTATAGAGCGCGGCCATCGGGCGTGAGCGCCACGGCGGTGCTGCCCTCGACGCCGGGTGCGGGCATGGCCATGGGTGCGGTGGCACCGGGCGGCAGGCGCGCAAGGCCCTCGGCATGCGTCGCGGCATAGACCGTGCCGTCGGCCGTTACCGCGAAGTCGTCGATGCCGAAGCTCATCTCCGCGACCACGACGGGCGCGCCGCCGTCCAGCCCGACCCGCAGGAGCTGCCGCGTCGCGGAGTTGGAGAGCAGCAGCCCATCGCCGGCGCGCTTGATGCCGTTCACGCCCGGATAGGGCAGGGCCGGGTTGGGCCGCAGCAGCGGATGGTCGAGCCAGGCGGTGGCCGTGCCGCTCGCCAGGTCCACCAACCAGATCCGCCCGAGTGCACTGTCGGCCAGCAGCATCCGCTCCGGCGCGAGCAGCAGTCCGCCATTCGGAAACACTGCCCCGGGCAGGGCGATGCGCCCAATCACGGCGCCGGCGGGGTCGAGCAGCAGCACAGCCGCCTGTCCCTGCATCGCCGCCGGCCCGTCCATGAACGATGCGCCGTGCACCGCCAGCGCCTGCCGCCCGCCGCCGAGCGCGGTCAGGCTGACCGGATGCGCCGGCACCTCGGCAAAGGCGGCATGCCCGGCGACGGGCGACCAGGCTTCCAGCCGCCGCGCGAAGTAGTTGGTGAAGATCACGCGTCCGTCCGGTTGCACCACGAGATTCTCGAGGAAGGTGCCGTTCGGGAAGCGCGCCAGAATCCCGCCACCTGCCTCGGCCGGCGCAGGGCTCATGGCCGCGGCAGCGAGAAGGCCGAGGCTGCGGCGGGCGATCACCGGGGTTGCGCCAGGATCAGCGGCGCGAGGACCGGCGCCATCAACATCTCGAACTCGAGATTGGTGGCGCTGACGATGTTCTCGACGATCAGCCCGTCGCGGAGGCGCGCGACATGCGTCTCGTCGAACAGGATGACGCGGCCGCTTGCAGGGATGCCGAAGAACTCGTTGGCATGACGCTGCCGGGAGTGGAAGCGCGTGACGACACGCGTGCCGTCGGCCGATTCGAACTGGTCGATGATATCGACGGGCGACTCCGCCGGGAAGGCGGCGACGAAGGCCGTCAGGATGGCCTTGTATTCGTCCAGCCCGTCGATCGGCCCCATCGGCTTCAGGCCGGTGATGCCCTGGATACGCGGATGCGCCGTCGCATCCGCGGCCGCGAGGTCCGCGCGGCCCAGGAAGTCCTCGATGAAGCGCCGGACGGTGGCAATGTTCGTGGACATGATCATGATCCTCGGAAGATGAGCTCGGAGCGGAAGGCGCCCGGGGGATCCGCGTGGAGGTCCCAGAACGCCGACGCGACCCGCTCCGGCGCAAAGGGCGTGCCGGGGGCGACGGTGCCGGCGATGGTCACGGTGCCGGCATGGATGCCGGCCGGCGCAAGCTCGGCATGCAGCGTCATCGCAAGGCTGCGCAGCCCCGCCTTGCCGATGGCAAGCGAGGCCGCCGGCAGCCACTCGATCGGATCGAGCGCGAGGCCGCCGCCGGTGAACAGGATGCTGCCACGTCCCGCCGCGCGCATGCCCGGCAGCACGGCCTGCGCGGCGATCAACGCACCGGCGACGTTGACGGCGAAATCCGCCTGCAACTCGGCCGGGACCAGGGCCGAAGGCCCGGGCATGGTGAAGCTGGCACGATAGGCGTTGTAGACCAGCACCGCCGTCTCGGCCGGCAGGGCCGCCGCGAGGGCCTGCGGATCCGCTGCATCGGCCCCACGCAGGGAAATCCCCGGCCCCGCCAGGGCTGCATGCCGGGATGGATCGCGCGCCAGCCCCACCACCTCGAACCCGCCGGCCGCGAAGCGCTGGGCCACGGCGGCCCCGACACCCGGCCCGTAGCCAACCACGACGCAGAGCGGCGGCGCGCTCATGCCGGGGATCCGGCATAGCCCAGCCGCGGCGCGCCGATCAGCAAGCGGCCAAGCGCGACCGGATGCCGGCCGGGGATGGCATCGGGGGGCATCGGGTCTCTCCTGACGGCCGAAGTCGCTTCCGCACACCCGATCTGTGCGCCTGTCCGCAATGAACAATGGTGCGGTTCGTGATTTCGATATGAACATTGTTCATAACGCGTCATTGGACCTCAACCTGCTGAGGGTGTCCGACGCAGTGATGCAGACCTGCAACGTCTCGTCTGCGGCGGGGCTGCTGGGCGTTGGCCTACCGTGAGCCGCAGCCTGGCGCGGCTGCGTGAGGTGACCGCGACGCGCTCCTCCTCCGCAGCGCTGGCCGGGTTGGAGCCCGCGCCCCGCGAAGCCCATGCGCGATGCGCTGATCATGGCAGTCCTCGCCCTTTCACCGGCAGCAGCCGCGACTTTCGATCCCGCGCAGCACCGCATGGTGGTCACGATCGGGGCGGGAGATGCATCCAGCATGGTGCTTGGCGGCTTGGCCTCTGGAGATCGCGGCATCTGAATGGGATGTTGCGTTCTCCGTGCGGATGGTGGACCGCAGGACCGCGCTCGGCATGCGGATGCGGGGCAGCCGCTGTTTTTGAAGACCATACCGGCTATCGCTACCCTGCCGGCACGGCTTTCGGTGGATTGCGCGAACGCCGCAGCCTTGACGGTCAGCCTGTTGCCCTTCGCCAGCCCGCGCTTCGGGGTCTCGATGGCGTGGCATCGCCAGGACACCGCCTCGCCGGCCCATCGTTGGTTGCGAGACCGGAGGGTCAAGCTGTCTGGGGCTTCCGGTTCATGAGGGCGAACCAGGCCGTATAGCCATGGCCCGTCTCCTCAGCGTCTCCTGCGCCGGCGGTGACGCAGGGCTGGGCCGTCCGCCCTCGCTACGAAGCCCTCGCAGTCTTTTGGAAGGAGCGGCCCGTATGGAACCCGGACTGGCAAGCGCCGGCCCCGCGGGCAAGCCGATGCGGAATAGCAGAGACGATCAAGGGCTTGCGGGGGTTGTGGCTGGGGGACCTGGATTCGAACCAAGACTGCCCGAGTCAGAGTCGGGAGTTCTACCGTTAAACTATCCCCCAACATCCCCGCCGATTGGCGGGGTGGGTTGGCCCGCGAAGCGCCACCACCTCGCAGGGCGCCGCACCTACCATTTCCCTCCGCGGCCTGCAACCCGCCCCGGAAGGAAAGCGCTTGCCCCCGGGGCCGCATCCCCGGATCATGCCATCCAGGGTGGTGCGGAGCAGCCTGCCCCGGGAAACCCCTTGGCCCAAGACGATGCCGGATGACGTACACCCCCTTCGGCTGACAGAGCCCCCGCCTCCCAACCCGGTCCTGCCGGAGCGGCCCGCCCCGCTGCATGCCCGGTTCGCGGTGTCGCCCGCCCCGGCCTACGCCGCCCTCGACCTCGGCACCAACAACTGCCGGCTGCTGATCGGCTCTCCCACCGCCAGCGGCTTCCGCGTGGTCGACAGCTTCAGCCGCATCGTCCGGTTAGGGGAGGGGCTCGCCAGCACCGGCGAACTTGCCGAGCCGGCCATGGACCGCGCCGTCGCGGCGCTCGCCGCCTGCGCCGAGAAGCTCGCCCGCCGCCCGATCCGCCAGTTCCAGGCCGTCGCCACGGAGGCCTGCCGCCGCGCCGGCAACGGCGCCGCCTTCCTCGCCCGTGTCGAGAACGAAACCGGCCTCCGCCCGCGCATCATCTCGGCGCGGGAGGAGGCGGAGCTGGCGATGGAATCCTGCGCCCCGCTGCTGGAGGAGACGGACCGCCGCGCCCTTCTCTTCGATATCGGTGGCGGCAGCACCGAGATCGCCTGGATCCGCGTGCCGCCCCGCGGCAGCCGCCCCCCCGGGTCGCCGACCGCGGAGCTGATCGGCTACATCTCCCTCCCTCTCGGTGTTGTGACCCTGGCCGAGCGCGCCGGCGCCTCCTGCTTCACCGAGGAGGGCTTCCACGCCGTGGTGGAAGAGGTCGCGGCGCATCTGCTCGCCTTCGACCGCGTCCATTGCATCGGCCAGGAGATCAGGGCCGGCGGCGTCCGCCTGATCGGTACCAGCGGCACGGTGACGACGCTGGCCGGCGTCGCGCTGGCCTTGCCGCGCTACCGCCGCCCGCTCGTCGATGGCCGCACCCTCGACATGGGCATGGCCGACCAGGCGCTCGGCGACCTCTTCGCCCTCGGCCGCGCTGGCCTTGCCGCGCATCCCTGTGTCGGGCCGGACCGGGTGGATTTCGTCCTGCCCGGCTGCGCGGTCTATGCCGCCATCCGCCATGTCTGGCCGCTGCCGGCGCTCACCGTCGCCGATCGCGGCCTCCGCGAGGGGATGCTGCTGAGGATGATGCGTGCGGATCGCTGGCCCGGCGCCCGGGCCGCCACCAGCCGGCGGGCCGTGACCTGAAGGGCGCGCCGCCCGGCGGGCGGGGGCTCACCACCCGGCTGAAGACCGCCAAGAAGCGCAAGATCGGCAGCCAGCGCTGGCTCGAGCGCCAGCTGAACGACCCCTATGTGCGGGCCGCGCAGCAGCAGGGCCTGCGCTCGCGCGCCGCCTTCAAGCTGATCGAGCTGGACGAGCGCTTTCACCTGCTGAAGCCCGGCCTCCGCGTCGTCGATCTCGGCGCCGCGCCCGGCGGCTGGACCCAGGTAGTGGCGCAGCGGGGCAGCGCCCGCATCGTCGCCCTCGACCTGCTGCCGATGGACCCGCTGCCCGGCGCCACCATGCTCCAGGGCGATTTCCAGGATGAGGCAGTGGAGCAGGCCGTGCTCGCCGCCCTGGACGGCCCGGCGGACCTCGTCCTCTCGGACATGGCCCCCAACACCACCGGCCATGGGGCGACCGACCATCTCCGCATCATCGCTCTCGCCGAGCTGGCGCTCGATTTCGCGCTGAAGGTGCTGGCCCCGGGCGGCAGCTTCGTGGCCAAGGTCTTCCAGGGCGGGACGGAAAAGGACCTGCTCGACCTGCTCAAGCGCCATTTCGCCAGCGTGAAGCACGGCAAGCCGCCCGCCAGCCGGAAGGACAGCGCGGAGCTCTACGTGGTGGCGACCGGCTTCCGCGCCGGCTGACCCTTCTCTCGGCCCGCCTGCGCACCGATATGCGATTGCGGAGGAGGAGATCGCCCATGTCGCCCCGCCTGCCCGTCACCGAGGCCGCTGCCGATCCCTGGGCCTCTCTCCAGGAGGAGGCCCGGCGCACCGCCGCGGCAGAGCCGCTGCTCGGCGCCCTGCTGCACGCCATGTTGCTCAGCCGCGCCGGCTTCGACGAGGCGCTCGCCGCGGTGCTTGCGGAGCGCCTGGCCGACCCCTTCCTCGGCGCCGACCGCCTGGCCGGCCTGGTCGCCGAGGCGCTGGCGGCCGATCCCGGCATCGCCGAGGCCGCGCGGTCCGACCTCCGCGCCATCGGCACGCGGGACCCGGCGGCCGCCACCGGCCTGCTCGGTCCCTTCCTTCACTACAAGGGCTTCCACGCGCTCGAGGCGCATCGGGTCGCGCACTGGCTCTGGGCAGGGGGGAGGGTGGCGCTGGCCGGCTTCCTCCAGGCCCGCATCGCCCGGGTACTGGCGATCGACATCCACCCGGCCGCCCGCTTCGGCCATGGCGTCTTCATCGACCATGGCACCGGCGTCGTCGTCGGCGAGACGGCGGTGGTCGGCAATGATGTCTCCATCCTCCAGGGCGTGACCCTCGGCGGCACCGGCAAGGAGACGGGCGACCGCCACCCCAAGGTGCGTGACGGCGTGCTGCTCGGCGCCGGGGCCAAGGTGCTCGGCAATGTGGTGATCGGCCGCGGCGCCAAGGTCGGTGCCGGCAGCGTCGTCCTGCGCGACGTGCCGCCCTGCGCCACCGTCGCCGGCGTCCCTGCCCGCATCGTCGGCTGGTGCGGGGAGGCGGTGCCGGCGCTCGCCATGAACCATGCCCTGCCGCTCGACGGCGAGGCCCCCTGACATGCGGGGCGGATATCACCGCCCTGCAACGCTCGGGTGCTGGACGCGGCCGCCGCCCTGGGGGTAAAGGGGGCCGCCAAGGTAGCGGATCGCCCGCCCCCGCGACGAATCTCGCGCGAAAGGTCCCCCTATGGCCCCCGAGTCTCTGCCCGATGCCGGCTCCTCCCTCAGCCAGCCACGCTCCCCGATCACCATCGCCGAGGCCTATGCCTTCGACGACGTGCTGCTGGTGCCCGCCTATTCCACCGTCCTGCCGCACCAGACCGATACGCGCACCCGGCTGACGCGGGAGATCGCCCTCAACATCCCCCTCGTCGCCGCGGCGATGGACACGGTGACCGAGGCGCCGATGGCCATTGCCATGGCCCAGGCGGGCGGCATCGGCGTCATCCACAAGAACATGACGGCCGAGGAACAGGCCGCCCAGGTCCGCCGGGTGAAGAAATTCGAGAGCGGCATGGTGGTGAACCCGGTCACCATCCACCCGGACCAGACGCTCGCCGATGTGCGGGCGCTGCAGGAGCAGTACCGCATCAGCGGCATCCCGGTGGTCGAGCGCGGCAAGGGCGCCGAGCCGGGCGGCCGCCTTGTCGGCATCATCACCAACCGCGACGTGCGCTTCGCCACCGACCCCGGCACCCGCGTCTATGAGCTGATGACGCGCGACAACCTGGTGATCGCCAATGGCGACATCTCGCCCGAACAGGCCCGTGCGCTGCTGCACCGCCACCGCATCGAGAAGCTGCTGGTGGTCGACGAGGCCGGGCGCTGCGTCGGCCTGATCACCGTCAAGGACATGGACAAGGCCCAGGCCAACCCGAATGCGGTGAAGGACGCGCTCGGCCGCCTCCGCACCGCGGCGGCCACCGGCGTCGGCGAGGACGGCTTCCGTCGCGTGGAGGCGCTGATCGCGGCCGAGGTCGATGTCGTCGTCGTCGATACCGCCCATGGCCATTCCGGCGGCGTGCTGGCCGCCATCGAGCGCATCAAGCGCCTCTCCAACACCGTCCAGGTCGTCGCCGGGAATGTGGCGACGCCGGAGGGCGTCGAGGCCCTCGTCAAGGCCGGCGCCGATGCGGTGAAGATCGGCATCGGCCCCGGCTCCATCTGCACCACCCGCGTCGTCGCCGGCGTCGGCGTGCCGCAGCTCACCGCGGTGATGGAATGCGCCGCGGCGGCGAAGGAGCGGGGCGTCCCCGCCATCGCCGATGGCGGCATCCGCACCTCGGGCGATATCGCCAAGGCCGTCGCCGCCGGCGCCGATTGCGTGATGATGGGCAGCCTCTTCGCCGGCACGGACGAGGCGCCGGGCGAGGTCTTCCTCTACCAGGGCCGCTCCTACAAATCCTATCGCGGCATGGGCTCGCTGGGGGCCATGGCGCGCGGTTCGGCCGACCGCTACTTCCAGCAGGACGTGCAGGACAGCCTGAAGCTCGTCCCCGAGGGCGTCGAGGGGCGCGTCGGCTACAAGGGCCCGGTCGGCACGGTGATCCACCAGCTCGTCGGCGGCCTCCGCGCCGCCATGGGCTATACCGGCAACGCCACCATCGCCGAGATGCAGGGCAACGCCCGCTTCCGCCGCATCACCGGCGCGGGGCTGCGCGAGAGCCATGTGCATGACGTGGCGATCACGCGCGAGGCGCCGAACTACCGGCAGGAGGGATAGAGCGAAGTACGGGGGCGCTGCCCCCGAGCCCAGGCCGGGGCCAAAGCTTGGCCCCGGGCCCCGCTATCGGTCAGGGCTGCATGTGGCTGCCGCCCGAGACCGTCATGTTCTCGCCGCTGATGTAGACGGCGCCGTTCGACAGCAGGAAGCAGATCAGCGGCGCCACCTCGGCCGGCTGCGCCACCCGGCCGAGCGGGATGCGCGACAGCGTCTGCTCGCGGAAGCGGTCGCTGCGGATCACCTCCGTCATCGGCGTCTCCACCGTGCCGAAGCCGACCGAGTTGCAGCGAACGCCATAGCGCGCCCACTCCCGCGCCGCCGTCATCGTCATGCCGAACAGCCCCGCCTTGGCCGCGGAGTAGTTGACCTGGCCGATGCTGCCGCGCTTCCCGGCGGTCGAGGAGATGTTGACGATCGCGCCCGTTGTGCCGCTCGGCTCCGGCATCGCCTCCCGCGCCCGGGCGCACATGTGCCGCCCGACCGCCTGCAGCATCAGGTAGCAGCCGGTCAGGTTCACATCGATCACTGCCTGCCATTGCGGATAAGTCATCTTCTCGATCATCGCCGGCCGGGTGATGCCGGCATTGTTGACCAGCCCATGCACCGCCCCGAACCGCCCCACCGCCCGGGCGACGCAATCCTCCCCGAAGCCCTCCTCGGCGACATTCCCCTGCACGGCGAGGATCCGCTCCGCCGGCAGCGCCGCGGCGGTGGCCTCCAGCGTCTCGCCATTCCGCTCCACCAGCACGGCATTGCCGCCGAGGTCGAGCACCAGTTCGGTGATCGCCCGGCCGATGCCCTGTCCCGCGCCGGTGACGATCACCGTCCGCCCGGTGAGCTCCATCGGGTTCCGCATTGTCCTTCCCTCCCGTTCCGGGGCGGGCAGTCTGCGCGGCGTGGCGGCCGGGGGCCAGAGGGTCTAGGCTGACCGGCCCATGCCCCACCCATCCCCGCCCCTTCGCCTCCGGGCCGCCGTCTTCGACGCCTATGGCACGCTGCTCGACGTCCATGCCGCGGTCGCCCGCCATGCCGCCCGCCTCGGCGAGGCGGCCGCCCCCGTCTCCGCCCTCTGGCGCAGCAAGCAGCTCGAATGGAGCTGGATGCTCTCCGCCACCGGCGCCTATGAGCCCTTCTGGTCGCTGACCGACCGCGCCCTCGGCCATGCGCTGGCCGTCCATGGCATCGCCGACACTGGCCTCCGCGCCGATCTCCTCGCTGCCTACCGCGAGCTCGACGCCTATCCGGATGCCGCGCCGATGCTGGCGGCGCTGCGGGGCAGGGGGCTCGGCACCGCCATCCTCTCCAACGGCTCGCCGGAGATGCTGCAGGCCGCGGTCGAGGCCGGCGGCCTCGCCCTGTTGCTGGACGACGTTCTCTCCGTCGACCCGCTGCGCTGCTTCAAGCCGGACCGCCGGGTCTATGCCCTCGCCACCGCCCGCTTCGCCTGCCAGCCGCACGAGATCGCCTTCGTCTCCTCCAATGCCTGGGATGCCTATGGGGCGATGCGCTTCGGCTTCCGCACCTTCTGGGTGAACCGTGTCGGGGCGCCGGTGGAGTACTGGCTGGACGAGACCGCGACCATCCTCCGCGGCCTCGACGCCCTGCCGGCCGCCCTCGCTTGACCCCCGCCGCCCGCCTCGCCGCCGCCATCGACCTGCTGATCGCGCTCGAAGCCCAGCCCCGCCGCCCGGCGGACGCGACGGCGAACGATTTCTTCCGCAGCCGCCGCTACATCGGCGGCGGCGACCGCCGGGCGATCAACGAGCTCGCCTGGGGCGTCGTCCGCCAGCGCCTCCGCCTCGACTGGTGGCTGGAGCGGATCAAGTGCCGCACCACGGCGCGCATGCTGGTCGCCGCCGACCTTCTCCTGGAGCAGGGGCTCGACGTGGCGGAGGTGATCGCCTCCTTCCCCGGCGGGCAGTATGCCGCCGAGCCCCTCTCCGTGCTCGAGGAGCGCCTGCTCCGCCAGCTCGATGCCAGCCGTGCCGGCATCGAGGGCCTCATCCACCCCGAGATGCCGGAGGCCATCCGCCTCGACCTGCCCGACTGGGTCCTGCCCGGCTTCCGTGCCCGCTTCGGCGACCGCCTGGCGGAGGAAGCGGCGGCGATGGAGGGGGAGGCCCCCCTCGACCTCCGCGCCAACCTGCTGAAGACCACGCGCGAGGAGGCCGCCGCCGCCCTCGCCGCCGAGGGTATCGAGACCAGCCCGACCCCCTTCTCCCCCTGGGGCCTCCGCCTGCCGCAGCGCCGCCCCGTCACCCAGACCCGCGCCTTCACCGAGGGGCTGGTGGAGGTGCAGGACGAGGGCAGCCAGCTCATCGCCCTGCTGACCGATGCAAGGCCCGGGATGCGCGTCGTCGACCTCTGCGCCGGGGCCGCCGGGAAGACGCTGGCGCTGGCCGGTGCCATGCGGAACCGCGGCCGCATCACCGCCTGCGACGTCTCGGCGCCGAGGCTCGAGGGGGCGGTGAAGCGCCTCCGCCGCGCCGGGGCGGACAATGTGGAACGCCACCTGCTCGCCCCCGGCGATCGCTGGGCCAAGCGCCGCGCCGGGCAGTTCGACCGCGTTCTGGTCGATGCGCCTTGTACCGGTACCGGCACGTGGCGCCGCAACCCGGATGCGCGCTTGCGCACAGACCCCTCCGATCTCGCGGAGTTGTGTGTAAAACAGTCCGAAATTCTCGCCGGCGCCGCAGATCTGGTGCGACCCGGCGGGCGTCTGGTCTACGCTACCTGTTCGCTGCTGCCCGAGGAGGATGAGGCGCAGATAGACGCCTTCCTCGACCGGCACCCCGATTTCGCCCCTCTCCCCCTGGCCGAGGCCTGGGCCGAGGCGGGCGCCGCCGGGGCTCCGCCGGCCGAAGGCCCCTATCTCGTCACCTCCCCCGCCAGGCACGGCACCGACGGCTTCTTCGCCGCCGTATTGCAACGCAAGCCCGAGGGGTAAGCCGGCAGGGGGTCGGCTTCGGGCCTTTCCACGGGGAGGGAAGCGCGCCCCATGATCTGCATCCGCCGCGCCCGGCCTGCCGACGCCGCCGCCATCGGTGCCGTCCATGTCGCCACCTGGCGCACCGCCTATGCCGGCGTGCTGCCGGAGGGCTATCTCGCCAGCCTCTCCACCCTTCGACACGCCGCCGGCTATGAGGCGGCGATCGGCGACCGCCGCCATGGCCATGCCGTCTTCGTCGCCGTCGCCAAGGGGGCGGATGCCCCGGCGGGGCAGGAGGCGGCGGAGGGCGGCACCATCATCGGCTTCGTCTCCGGCGGCCGCTCCCGCCGGCCGCAGGTCGGCGAGGGCGAGATCGAGACGCTTTACCTGCTCGACGACTACCGCGACCGCGGCGTCGGGCGCCGGCTGGTCCGCGCCATGGCGGCGCATCTGGCGGCGATCGGCTGCCGCTCCGCCATGCTTTGGGTGCTGAAGGACAACCCGACCCGCTGGTTCTACCAGCGCCTCGGCGGCCGGCAGGTGGCCCGCGAGGCGATCCGCTTCGCCGGGCAGGGCCTGGAGCAGCTCGCTTTCACCTGGGACCCGATCGAGGCGCTGCTGCTGGCGACGGCCCCGGCCTCAGAGGCGTAACCACCGCTTGCCCTGGGCAGCGCGTTGTGCTGTGAGGCGCCATGAACGAGCCCCTCGCCGCCGCGGCCCGGCACGACCGCATCATCATCCTCGATTTCGGCAGCCAGGTGACCCAGCTCATCGCGCGCCGCCTGCGCGAGGCCGGGGTCTATTGCGAGATCTGGCCCTTCACCGCGACCGCGGAGCGCATCCGCGAATTCGACCCGCGCGGCATCATCCTCTCCGGCGGCCCGGCCAGCGTGACGGAGGGCGAGAGCCCCCGCGCCCCTGAGGGCGTGTTCGAGATGGGCCTGCCCGTCATGGGCATCTGCTACGGCCAGCAGGCCATGGCGCACCAGCTCGGCGGCCTGGTCGAGAGCGGCCATCACCGCGAATTCGGCCGTGCCTTCATCGAGGTGACCGCCGAATGCGCCATCACCCAGGGACTCTGGGCCAAGGGCTCGCGCGAGCAGGTCTGGATGAGCCATGGCGACCGCATCACCCGCCTGCCGGAGGGCTTCCGCGTCGTCGCCGCCAGCGAGGGCGCCCCCTTCGCGCTCATCGCCGATGACCGGCGCCACTTCTACGGCACCATGTTCCACCCGGAGGTGGTCCACACCCCGCACGGCGCCGCCTTGCTGCGCAACTTCACCAACCTCGTCTGCGGCTGCCGCGGCGACTGGACCATGGGCGCCTTCCGCGCCGAGGCCATCGCCCGCATCCGCGCCCAGGTGGGCGAGGGGAGGGTGATCTGCGGCCTCTCCGGCGGCGTCGATTCCAGCGTCGCCGCGGTGCTGCTGCACGAGGCGATCGGCGACCAGCTCACCTGCATCTATGTCGACCACGGGCTGATGCGCGCCGGCGAGTCGGAGCAGGTGGTCAGCACCTTCCGCGACCGCTTCAACATCAAGCTGGTCCACCGCGATGCCTCGGACCTTTTCCTTGCCCAGCTCGCCGGCGTGACGGACCCCGAGCAGAAGCGGAAGACCATCGGTCGGCTCTTCATCGAGGTCTTCGAGGAGGAGCAGCACAAGATCGGCGGCGCCGACTTCCTGGCGCAAGGCACGCTCTACCCGGACGTGATCGAGAGCGTCTCGGCGACCGGCGGCCCCTCCGTCACCATCAAGAGCCACCACAATGTCGGCGGCCTGCCCGCCCATATGCGGATGAAGCTCGTGGAGCCGTTGCGCGAGCTGTTCAAGGACGAGGTCCGGGCGCTTGGCCGCGAGCTCGGCATGCCCGAGGCGATCATCGGCCGCCACCCCTTCCCGGGGCCGGGGCTTGCCATCCGCATCCCCGGCGAGGTGACGCGCGAGCGCGCCGACATCCTTCGCCAGGCCGACACCATCTTCCTCGAGGAGATCCGCCTGGCCGGGCTCTACGACGCCATCTGGCAGGCCTTCGCCGTGCTGCTGCCGGTGAAGAGCGTCGGGGTGATGGGCGACGGCCGCACCTACGAGAGCGTCTGCGCGCTTCGCGCCGTGACCAGCACGGATGGCATGACGGCCGATGTCTATCCCTTCGACATGGGCTTCCTGACGCGCACGGCGAGCCGCATCGTCAACGAGGTGCGCGGCATCAACCGCGTGACCTACGACATCACCTCGAAGCCGCCGGGGACGATCGAGTGGGAGTAGGGAAGGGGTCTGGCGGAGAGGGTGGGATTCGAACCCACGGTACCCTTGCGAGTACTTCGGTTTTCGAGACCGACGCGATCGACCACTCCGCCACCTCTCCTGGTCGAGGGCAGCCCTATAATCGGCCGCGGCCCGGAGCGCAACGCCTTCACGCGATGCGGTGCCGCTCCATCACCAGCTCGGCGATGCGGCGGGCCAGCGCCGCCTGGTCATAGGGCTTCGCCAGCACCTCGAAGCCAGGCCCGGCAACGCTTCCCACCGGCCCGCCATAGCCCGTCGCCAGCAGCACCGGCAGGTCGGGGCGAAGGCGTCGTGCCGCCTGCGCCAGCTCGATCCCCGTCATGCCGCCCGGCATGACGATGTCGCTGAACAGCAGGTCGACCGGCTCGAGGCGCCCGAGCAATGCCAGTGCCTCCGGCCCATCCCGCGCGACCACGACCTGGAAGCCCGCATCGCGCAGCGTATCGGCCGCGACCTCGCGGACCCGCGCGTCATCCTCCACCACCAGCACGGTCGCCTGGGCCACGTTACAAAGACGCTCCGGGATCGGGCCCGGCAGGCTGGGCTCCTGCGCCGGTGCCTCGGCCGCAGCCGGCAGGAAGAGCGTCACAACGGTGCCCTCGCCCGGGGTGCTGTCGATCGCCACATGCCCACCCAGCTGCCGGATGAAGCCGTAGACCTGCGACAGGCCGAGCCCCGTGCCCTTGCCCGGCGCCTTGGTGGTGAAGAAGGGCTCGAAGGCCCGCTCCCGCACCTCGGGCGGCATGCCCGTGCCCGCGTCCCGGAGGGCGATGGCGATGTACAGGCCGGGCGTCGCATCCGCATTGCCGACCAGCTGCTCCGCCTCCAGCCAGGCCACCTGGGTCGACAGCGTCACCGTGCCGCCCCTCGGCATGGCGTCCCGCGCATTGATGGCGAGGTTCAGCAGCGCCGCCTCAAGCTGCGCGGCATCGGCCCGGCCAGGCGGGACATTAGGGTCCAGCTGGACCGAGAGCGTCACCGCCTCGCCCAGCGCCCGCTGGATCAGCGGCGCGAAGCCCTGCACCAGCGCATTCGCATCGAGGCTCGTGGCCTGCAGCCGCTGCTGTCGGGCGAAGGCCAGCAAGCTGGCATTCAGCCGGGCGCCGCGCTGCACCGCGTCCCGCGCCAGGCCGAGATACCGCCGCGCCCGCTCGTCGGCGCCCGGGCCGAGATGGCGCTCCAGCAGATGCACCGTGCCGAGGATCGCGGTCAGCAGGTTGTTGAAGTCATGCGCCACGCCTCCGGTCAGCCGGCCGAGCGATTCCAGCCGCTGCGCCTGCAACAGCCCCGCCTCCGCCGTCTCGCGGCGGGAGATCTCGGCGCGCAGCGCATCGCGGTTCTGGCTCAGCCGGTGCAGCATCGCCTGCTCGGAGCGCCAGCGGCGGATCGCCAGCAGGGTGGTGAAGCCGAGAGCCAGCGCGACGACGAGGCAGACCGAGGCCGTCCAGGCCGTATCCGCCAGCCATTGCGCCTGCACCCGGTCGAGCGAGAGGGTGACGGAGACGACCAGCGGGTACTGGCCGACCTGGCGGAAGGCGGTCAGCCATTCGCCCCGCTCGCCGAAGCGCTCGATGATGGGGCCGGTGCTGCTCGGGTTGCGGACCGCCTCCGGCACCGAGGCGGGCTCCGGCGGCTCGAACAGCCCACTGCCTTCCGAGGGATGGGTGACCAGCACCTGCCCATCGGTCCGCAGCAGGGCGAAGCTCGCCCGGCCGCTCGGGTCCATCGCATGCCATTGCGCCTGGAAATAGCCCGGCAGGATGGAGCCGATCAGGGCGCCGTCGAACCGCCCTTCCGCATCCTCCCGCCGCCGGGCGACCGTGATGCTGACCATCCCGGTCAGCCGCGCCCGCACCGGTTCGCCGAAGACGAGGCCCTGCTCCCCCTCGCGCAGCCGGCGGAAATAGGCGCGGTCCGCCACCGAGATGGGCGGGGTCGGCCAGGCGATGCTGAGCGTCGTCACCCGGCCGTCGGGCCGGGCGAGGTGCAGCGCGGTGATCTGCGCCAGCCCCTCGTCGAGGCCGCGGAGCCAGCGCTGGATCTCGGCGTTGCGGGCCTCGATCTCATCCCAGCTCAGGCCGCGGATGCGGTCCTCCATCCGGTCGAGGACGAGGGCATTGGTCTCGGCGACCTTCAGCGCATGTTCCTTGGCGACGGCGGAGAGACGGGCGAGGTCGGCATCGGCCTCGCTGTAGAGGCGATGGCGGTCATACAGGGTGACGCCGCCGAGGAAGCCGAGCGGCACGAGCAGGGAGGCGACGAGCAGCAGCCGCAGCGAGAGCGGCAGCCGATCAGGCGAGCATCTCCGCCGAGCCACGCCGGCAGCGCCTGTCATCTCAAAAGCTCCAAAACGGTTCCCGGGCCGTGCGAGGTCGCACGGCCATCCGTCTATCACATTGACGGGAGAATCGTCTGGTTACTTAAAGAGTCAATGGGCCTCGGCCCAACTCTGCCCGGTGCCGA
Source organism: uncultured Craurococcus sp. (assembly GCA_902805545.1). GTDB lineage: Bacteria > Pseudomonadota > Alphaproteobacteria > Acetobacterales > Acetobacteraceae > Belnapia. The sequence continues at coordinate 22,382 of CADCTD010000163.1, forward strand.
CCTCGACCGCGAGAGGCACGCGCAGGGTGGCGACGCCCTCCATCACCTCGCGGACCAGCGCGCCGGTGGCCTCTACCTCCGCCTCCGGCACCTCCAGCACCAGCTCGTCATGCACCTGCAGCAGCAGCCGGGCCTTGAGGCCGGCCTCGCGCAGCGCCCGCGGCAGGCGGACCATGGCGCGCTTGATGATCTCCGCGGCTCCGCCCTGGAAGGGGGCGTTGATCGCCGCCCGCTCGGCGCCGGCCCGGCGCACCGGGTCCTTGGTGCCGATATCCTGGATCCAAAGCTTGCGCCCGAAGGAGGTGGAGACATAGCCGCGCAGCCGCGCCTCCTCCTTCAGCCTCTCCATCGCCGCGCGGATGCCGGGATACTGGCCGAAATAGGCATCGATGATGCCCTTGGCCTCGCCCGCGCCGATGCCGAGCCGCCCGGCCAGGCCGAAGGCGGACATGCCGTAGATGATGCCGAAATTGATGGTCTTGGCCCGCCGCCGCGCCTCGCGGTCCACTGCCTCCGGCGCGAGCCGGAAGATGTCGGCGGCCGTGCGCGAGTGGATGTCCTGCCCGGTCTCGAAGGCCTCCCGCAGCGCCGGCACATCGGCCATGTGGGCCAGCAGCCGCAGCTCGATCTGCGAGTAGTCGGCCGACATCAGCACATGGCCGGGGTCGGCGACGAAGGCGCGGCGGATGCGCTGCCCCTCCTCGGTGCGGACCGGGATGTTCTGCAGGTTCGGCTCGGTCGAGGCCAGCCGCCCGGTGCTGGTGTTGGCCATGGAGAAATCGGTGTGGACGCGCCCCGTGCGCGGGTCGAGCTGCGCCGTCAGCCCGTCCACATAGGTGGATTTGAGCTTCGAGAGCTGCCGCCAGTCGAGCACCTTGCGGGCGAGCGGCACGCCTTGCGCGGCCAGTTCCTCCAGCACCGCGGCATCGGTGCCCCAGGCGCCGGACTTGCCCTTCCGGCCGCCCGGCAGCTTCATCTCGTCGAACAGGATCTCGCCCAGCTGCTTCGGCGAGCCGACGGCGAAGGGCCGGCCGGCGAGGCCATGGATCTCCGCCTCCAGCACCGCCATGCGGGCGACGAAATCCTCGCCGATGCGGGCCAATTCCGCGCCGTCGACCTTGATGCCCTCCACCTCCATGTCGCGCAGCACGGCGACCATCCGCCGCTCCACCTGCTCGTAGAGGGCGAGCGCGCCATCCTCCCGCAGCCGCGGCCGCAGCACATGCCAGAGGCGGAGCGTCACATCCGCATCCTCCGCGGCATAGGCCGTCGCCTTGTCGAGGGGGACGGCGGCGAAGCTGATCCGCCCGCGGCCCGTGCCGGTCACCTGGTCGTAAGGGACGGGCGTGTGGTCGAGATGGAGGCGGGAGAGCTCGTCCATCCCATGCCCGTGCTTCCCCGCCTCCATGGCGTAGGAGATGAGCATGGTGTCGTCGATCGGGGCGACGGCGACGCCGCCGTTCTCCTCGCGGCCCAGCACTTCGAGGTCGTATTTGGCGTGCTGCAGCACCTTCAGCACGCCGGGATCTTCCAGCAACGGCTTCAGCGCCGCCATGGCCTTGGCGAAGGGCAGCTGCGGCGGCGCCTCGACCTTCCCCGGCTCCGCCAGCATGTCGCCCTGGCCGGCGCCGGGCGAGACATGTCGCAGCGGGATGTAGCAGGCCCGGCCCGGCGCCGTGGCCAGGCAGACGCCGACGAGGTTGGCCTTCAGCGCATCGAGGCTGTCCGTCTCGGTATCGAGGCCGATGACGCCGGCGGCCCGCGCCTCGGCGATCCAGGCGGCGAGCGCCTCCGGCGTCGTCACCGTCTCGTAGGGGCCGAAGGGCACCGCGGCCGGATCGGCCGGCGTCACGGGCGCAGCGGCGGCCTGGGCGGCGCTGATGGCGCTGTTCCGGGCCCGCGTCGCCGCATCGCCGGCCGCCTCGCCGAGGCCCATCCGGGCGATGACGCTGCGGAAGCCCTGGTCGGCCAGGAATTTGGAGAGCGCCGCCGGCTCCGGCGGCCGCACCGCCAGCGCCTCGATCGGCACCGTCAGCGGCGCCTGGTCGTCGAGCGTCACCAGCCGCTTCGAGAGCCGCGCCTGGTCGGCATACTGCTCCAGATTCTGCCGCCGCATCGGCTGCTTGATCTGCGCCGTGTTGGCCAGCACCGTCTCGAGGTCGCCATAGGCGAGGATCAGCTCGGCTGCGGTCTTCGGCCCGATCTTCGGCACGCCCGGGACATTGTCCACCGGATCCCCGATCAGCGCCTGGACCTCGATGACCTTGCCCGGCGGCACGCCGAATTTCTCGACCACCTCCGCCTCGCGGATCGGCTTGCGCTTGATCGGGTCGAGCATCTGCACGCCGGGGCGCACCAGTTGCATCAGGTCCTTGTCGGAGGAGACGATGGTCACCTCGCCCCCGGCCTCGCGGAAGGCGCGGGCATAGGCGGCGATCAGGTCGTCGGCCTCGAAGCCCGGATGCTCGACGCGCGCGACGCCGAAGGCCTCGGTCGCCTCGCGGATCAGGGCGAATTGCGGGACCAGCTCCTCCGGCGGCTCGGGCCGGTGGGCCTTGTAGTTGGGGAAGATCTCGTTGCGGAAGGTCGCGCGGGCCGCATCGAAGACCACCGCCAGGTGGCTGCCGCGATGCTCGGCGAGGAAGCTCGAGAGCATCTGGGTGAAGCCGAAGACGGCATTCACCGGCGTGCCGTCCGGCCGCGTCATCGGCGGCAGGGCATGATAGGCGCGGAAGATGTAGCCCGAGCCGTCGACCAGGACGAGATGCCGGGTCCCCGGCGCCGCGACGGGGACGGCGGCGTCGTCAGCGCCCCCTGGATCAGTGATGGTCGTCGCCACCCGCGCCCGCCTTCAGCACATAGGTGATGGAGCAATAAGGACAGGTCACCTGGTCCTGGTTGGGATTCATCGGCAGCCAGACCCGGGGGTGGCCGAGGCCGGGGCCCGCCACCTCGCCGTCGCAGGGCACCTTGCGGCTGGTCACCTCGATCTTCTGGATGGGGGTGACGCCCTCGACGAGCTTCGGGGTGTACTGGGTTATCTTGCCGTCGCGCATCGGCGCTCCTCATCGGGGAAGGCAGGTCGGCCGCACCATAGTCGCGGGCGGCCCGTGCGTCACGTCACCCCGCGCGGGGATGCGCCCGCCGCCAGGTCTCGAGCAGCGCCGCCGCATCCACCCTGGTGTAGCGCTGGGTGGTGGAAAGGCTGGCATGGCCGAGCAGTTCCTGGATCGCCCTGAGGTCAGCCCCGCCGCCCAGCAGATGGGTGGCGAAGGAATGCCGCAAAGCATGCGGCGTCGCATGCTCCGGCAGGCCGGCGAGGCGGCGGTAATGCTGCATGCAGCGCTCCGCCACGGTGGGGCTGAGCCGCGCCCCGCGCGCCCCGCGGAAGAGCGGCGCCTCCGGCGGCGGGCCGCCCCGCTCGCGCAGATAGGCGGCGACGGCCTCCCGCACCGCCGGCAGCACCGGCACCAGCCGCTCCTTGCCGCCCTTGCCGAGGACCCGGAGCGCCGCCTGGCCGCCGGGCAGGGGGGCGTCGCGCACATCGAGGGCCAGCGCCTCGCTGATGCGAAGCCCGCAGCCATAGAGCAGGGTGAAGAGCGCCACGTCGCGCGCCGCCTGCTCGGCCGGGCGCTCGGCATGGCCGGGCTGGTGGATGCTGCCGGTCCGGGCCGCCACCTCCTTCGCCTGCTCCGGCGTCAGCGCCCGCGGCACCGGCGGCTTGGCCCGCGGCCCACGGATATTGGCGATGGCGAGCGGCGCCACCCCTTGGGTCTTCGCCAGGTAGCGAAGGAAGCCGCGGATGGCGGCGAGCTGGCGGGCCCGCGTCGCATTTCCCGCCCCGGCATTGGCCCGGGCGGCGAGGAAGGCGCGGATATCGGCCGGCCGCAGCGCGGCAAGGGCCGTGAGATCAGGCTCCTCGCCCAGATGCCCGGTGAGGAAGCCGAGGAAATCACGGAGGTCGAGCCCATAGGCCGCGACCGTGTTGGCCGCCGCCCGACGCTCCCGCGCCAGCCAGTCGAGATAGCCGGCGGCGAGGGCGCGGGCCTCGGCCAAAGGCCTACCGCGCCAGGGCCGCCGCCACCGCGCGGCCGAGGAAGGCCAGGGTCGCCGTTGCCTGCCGGGTCGGCAGGGCCTGCGGGTCCCGCGCGCCGAGCGCCATCAGCGTCGGATGCCCGGTCCAGACCGGCACGCGCACCAGCGCATCCCGCATGACGAGGGAGGCGGCCTCCTGGTGCAGCAGCTCGATATCGGTCGGCGCCGGGCGCACCAGCGCATCCTTCCCCGGGCCGAGCAGCGCCGCGACCATGCCGCGCGGCAGCTTCGGCACGCCGCGGCGGTCCGGCGTTTCGGCCAGCAGCGTGCAGCTTTCGACGCCGAGCAGCGCCGGCAGCTCCTCCGACACCGTCTCGACCACGTCCTGCGCCCGCATCAGCGCCAGCACGGCGAGGCGGACGCGGATGGAGAGGCCATGCCCCGCCCGCCCGGCGGTGACGGCGGCATCCACCTCCGCCTCCAGCGAGCGGATGCGGCGCCGCTCGGCGGCCAGCATCGCCGCCATGTGGTCGGCGAGGCGCTCGCCGTGGATGCGCTTCGGCGGCGTGAGCGCGCGGAACAGGTCGGGCCGTTCCGCGAGGAAGTCCGGGTTGGCCTGGAGGAAGGCCGCCACCGCCTCGGGCGCCGGAGGGGGAAGGGGGGCCGCGTCGGGCGCCGGGAGCAGCACCAGCTCCGCGCCGGGCATCGGAGCGGCGCTCACAGGATGCTCTGGCCCGTCTTGCGCCAATCGGCCAGGAAGCTCTCCAGGCCACGATCGGTCAGCGGATGCTTGATGAGCTGGCGGATGATATTCGGCGGCAGCGTCGCCACCTCCGCACCAAGCTTCGCTGCCTCGACCAGATGGACCGGGTGGCGGATGGACGCGACCAGGACTTCTGTCTTAATATAGGAGTAGTTTCGGTAGATCTTCAGGATGTCCGCAATGAGGAGCATGCCATCATAGGCGATGTCGTCGAGCCGGCCGACGAAGGGCGAGATGTAGGCCGCGCCCGCCTTGGCCGCGAGCAGGGCCTGGGTCGCGGAGAAGCAGAGGGTGACGTTCACCTTCGTGCCCTCGTCCGCGAGGCTGCGGCAGACGCTGAGCCCCGCCTCGGTCAGCGGCACCTTCACCGCGACATTTTTGGCGATGCCGCGGAGGAAGCGGCCCTCGGCCAGCATGGTGTCGAAGTCGGTCGCGGTGACCTCGGCGGAGACCGGGCCCGGGGTGATCTCGCAGATCTCGGCGATCACCTCCGCCATCTTGCGCCCGGACTTGGCGATGAGGCTCGGATTGGTGGTGACGCCGTCCACCAGCCCGGCCTCGGCCAGGGCTCGGATCTCGGCCACTTCGGCAGTGTCGACGAAGAACTTCATGCGGATGGGCCCTCAGGCAGGCCCCTTGCGGGGCTGCGTTGGATGTGGGCTCGGCCGGCTGGGCCGAAGGGACTCAAGGACCTGAAATCGTTGCGTATTTGCTCAGGATCAGGATAGCCGATGCAGGCCGGTTCGGGGAAGCGGCGCGATATGAAGGACACGCCACCTGTGTTTTCCGCGCAACGGGTCAAGGTTCTTTTGCCGCTCCCTCTCATGGGGGCCTACGATTATCGCGTGCCGGCGGAGTTGGATATCCATCCAGGCGATTTTGTGACCGCCTCGCTCAATCACAGGCCGATGATCGGCGTGGTCTGGGATGCCGGGGAGGGAAGCGAGGCGCAGCCGGTGGCCGACCACCGGCTGAAGCCCATCACCGGCGTCCTCCCCGCCCCGCCGATGACGCCGAGCCTCCGGCGCTTTATCGACTGGGTGGCGGCCTATACGCTGAGCCCGCCCGGCGCCGTGCTGCGCATGGCGATGGGCTCCACCGCCGCGCTGGAGCCGCCGAGCCAACAGGCCGGTTGGATGCTGGCCGGCCCCGGCTCCAACCGCCAGCCGCGGATGACGCCGGAGCGCCAGCGCGTGCTGGCCGAGATGCAGCCTGGCCGGGTCTATGCCGGGGCGCCGCTCGCCGAAGCGGCCGGCGTCTCACTCGGCGTGCTGCGCGGCATGGCCGATAACGGCCTGATCCGCCCGGCCCTGCTGCCCCATGCCAGCCGCTTCTCCCGGCCCGACCCGGACCATCCCGGCCCCGCCCTTCGCGGCGCTCAGGCCGAAGCGGCCGCACGGCTGGTCGCCAAGGTGGCCGCGCGCCAGTTCGGCGTGACGCTGCTCACCGGCGTCACCGGCTCCGGCAAGACCGAGGTCTATCTGGATGCGGTGGCGGAAGCGCTGCGCCAGGGCCGCCAGGCGCTGGTCCTGCTGCCGGAGATCGCCCTCTCCGCCCAGTGGCTGGAGCGGTTCAAGGCGCGCTTCGGCGTCGCGCCGGCCCTTTGGCATTCCGAGGTGACGCCCCGCACCCGCCGCGACACCTGGCGCGCCGTGGCGGAAGGGGAGGCGCCGGTCGTGGTCGGCGCCCGCTCCGCCCTCTTCCTGCCCTTCCCCGACCTTGGCCTGGTCATCGTCGACGAGGAGCACGAGACCGCCTTCAAGCAGGAGGACGGCGTCGTCTACAACGCCCGCGACATGGCCGTGGTCCGAGCCCGGCTCGCGGAGGCGTCCTGCGTGCTGGTCTCGGCGACGCCCTCGCTCGAGAGCCTCACCAATGCCGAGACCGGCCGCTACGAATCACTCAACCTGCCGGAGCGCCATGGCGGCGCCAGCCTGCCGGCGGTGGAGACGATCGACCTTCGCCGCACCCCGCCGGAGCGCGGCCGCTTCCTCTCCCCGCCGCTGATCGAGGCCGTCACCGCGACGCTCGGGCGAGGCGAACAGGCCATGCTGTTCCTTAACCGTCGCGGCTATGCGCCGCTGACGCTCTGCCGCCATTGCGGCCACCGCATGCGCTGCCCCAACTGCACCGCCTGGCTGGTGGAGCATCGCGCCCGCCGCCAGCTCCAATGCCACCATTGCGGCCATGCCGAGGCGCCGCCGGCCGAATGCCCGGAATGCGGCACGGCCAACAGCCTCGTCGCCGTCGGCCCTGGCGTGGAGCGCGTGCTGGAGGAAGCCGCCGCCCACTGGCCGGAGGCCCGGCGCCTGGTCATGGCAAGCGACACGCTGCCGGGGCCGGCCGCGGCCGGGATGGCGGCGCAGCAGATCCAGGACCGCGAGGTCGACCTCATCATCGGCACGCAGATCGTCGCCAAGGGCTGGCACTTCCCGCATCTCACGCTGGTCGGCGTGGTCGATGCCGATCTCGGCCTCGCCGGCGGCGACCTGCGCGCGGCGGAGCGGACGGTGCAGCTGCTTCACCAGGTCGCCGGCCGCGCCGGCCGGGCCGAGGCGCCGGGCCGCGTGCTGTTGCAGAGCTTCAGCCCGGAGCATCCGGTGATGGGCGCTCTCATCTCGGGCGACCTCGACGCCTTCATGTCGGAGGAGGCGGCGATCCGCCGGCCCGGCCACTGGCCACCCTTCGGCCGCCTGGCCGCGCTGATCGTCAGCTCGGAGGATGAACGGGAGGCGGACCGCACCGCCCGCGACCTCGGCCTCGCTGCCCCGGGCGGGGAGGGGGTGCAGGTGCTCGGCCCGGCGCCGGCGCCGCTCGCCCTGCTGCGCGGCCGGCACCGGCGGCGGCTGCTGCTGAAGACGCGGCGGGAGGTCGCGGTGCAGCCTATCCTGCGGGACTGGCTGGCCCGCGTGCCGGTGCCGAACAGCGTCCGCGTCCAGGTCGATGTGGACCCGGTGAGTTTCCTGTAGGGCCGGCGGACCGACCGGATGCGCCTTGTCCGGCCGGCCTCGTCTCCCCTCGCGGGGCATGGCCGGGACATGGTATCAAAATTACCGCAGAGTAATCCGTGCCAGGGAAGGACCGCGCCATGCCCATCCTCGACGCCGCCGGGATTGCCGCAGGGATTGCCGCCGGGCCCTGATCGCCGGCGCCGTCGCCCATGCCGGCCTTGCCTCGCGCGGGGCGGCGACCGCGGCGCTCGCCGCCATCGCGGCGAAGCCCGCGCATCCGATGCGGCGGGCGAACCCCTCCCTGCGGCCTGGCACCGTCGATCGGGCCGACGGAAATTGCTGCGCAATGGAGTGATTTCGGCCCGCCGGCGCGGATTGCGGGGCTGTAAACCCCATGGTAAAGCCCGCCCGCCGCAAGGGGCTACCCTCCGCGGACCCGCGCATGCGCACCACCAGGAACAGGACCGGGATCGCCCGTGGCCTCTGCCGAGACCATCGCCTCCAACGCGCCCAAGGCGCCCACCCCGACCGGCATCGCCGCGCGCTATGCGCTGGCCTTGCTCGGCCTCGCCGATGACCGGCGCGCGACCGATCCGGGCGCGCTCGACCGCATCGCCGGCGATCTGGAAGCCCTTGCTTCCCTTTGGAGCCAGGACGCGGATTTCCGCGGCTTCATCGCCGATCCGCGGCTCGATTCCGTCGCCCAGCGCAAGGGCGCCTTCGCCGTGCTCGACCGCGCGGGGACCGGGCCCGAGGTGCGGAACATGGTCGGCGTGCTGATCGGCAACCGCCGTCTCGCCCTGCTGCCGCAGGTCGCCGCCTCCTTCGGTGCCCAGTTGTCCGCGCGCCGCGGCCAGCAGGTGGCCGAGGTTACCAGCGCCCATGCGCTGACCGATACCCAGCGGGCGCAGATCGCCGCCCGCCTGACCGAAGCCGGCTATTCCGGCATCAAGCTTACGGAGCAGGTGGATCCCTCGATCCTCGGCGGGTTGATCGTGCGGATCGGCTCCCGGCTCTACGACAACAGCATCAAATCCAAGCTGCAGCGCCTGCAGTACGCCATGAAGGGGGCCGCCTGACCATGGAAATCCGTCCCGCCGAGATCTCCGAGATCCTCAAGCAGCAGATCGCCGGCTTCGACGCCGAGGCGAATGTGGCCGAGGTCGGCACCGTGCTCACCGTGGGCGACGGCATCGCCCGCGTCTACGGCTTGCAGAACGTGATGGCGGGCGAGCTCGTGCTCTTCCCCTCCGCCGGCATCCGCGGCATGGCGCTGAACCTCGAGACCGACAATGTCGGCATCGTGGTCTTCGGCTCCGACGCCGAGATCAAGGAAGGCGACACCGTCGAGCGCACCGGCGACATCGTCGACGTGCCGGTGGGCCGCGGCCTGCTCGGCCGGGTGGTCGACGGCCTCGGCAACCCGATCGACGGCAAGGGCCCGCTCACCGACGTGACGCGCACCCGCGTCGAGGTGAAGGCGCCGGGCATCATCCCGCGCAAGTCCGTGCATGAGCCGATGCAGACCGGCATCAAGGCGATCGACGCCCTGATCCCGATCGGCCGCGGCCAGCGCGAGCTGATCATCGGCGACCGCCAGACCGGCAAGACCGCCGTCATCATCGACACCATCATCAACCAGAAGTCGATCAACGCCGGCACGGACGAGAGCAAGAAGCTTTACACGATCTATGTCGCCGTCGGGCAGAAGCGCTCGACCGTTGCCCAGCTGGTCCGGACCCTCGAGGAGAACGGCGCGCTCGAGTACTCGATCATCGTCGCCGCCACCGCCTCCGAGCCGGCGCCGCTGCAGTTCCTGGCGCCCTATACCGGCTGCGCCATGGGCGAGTATTTCCGCGACAACGGCATGCATGCGGTCATCTTCTATGACGACCTCTCGAAGCAGGCCGTCGCCTACCGCCAGATGTCGCTGCTGCTGCGCCGTCCGCCGGGCCGCGAGGCCTATCCGGGCGACGTCTTCTACCTGCACTCGCGCCTGCTCGAGCGCGCGGCGAAGATGAACGACGACTTCGGCAACGGCTCGCTGACCGCGCTCCCGGTCATCGAGACCCAGGCCGGCGACGTCTCGGCCTACATCCCGACCAACGTGATCTCGATCACCGACGGGCAGATCTTCCTCGAGACGGAGCTTTTCTTCAAAGGCATCCGCCCAGCGGTGAATGTCGGGCTCTCGGTCTCCCGCGTCGGCTCCGCCGCCCAGATCAAGGCGATGAAGCAGGTCGCCGGCCGCATCAAGCTGGAGCTGGCGCAGTACCGCGAGATGGCGGCCTTCGCCCAGTTCTCCTCGGACCTCGACGCCTCCACCCAGGCGCTCCTGGCCCGTGGCGCCCGCCTGACGGAGCTGCTGAAGCAGCCGCAGTACAAGCCGGTCCCGGTCGAGGAGCAGGTCGTCTCGCTCTTCGCCGGCACCCGCGGCTATCTCGACAAGCTGCCGGTCTCGGCCGTCGGCGAGTTCGAGCGGCGGATGCTGGCCGAGCTGAAGTCGCGCGAGCCCGCGACCCTCGAGGCGATCCGCACGGACCGCGAGATCAAGAAGCCGACCGAGGAGAAGCTCGTCGCCTTCCTCGACGCCTTCGCCAAGTCCTTCTCGGCCTGAGCGGGGAGAAGCGGGCCCGATGCCTAGCCTCAAGGACCTGCGCGGTCGCATCAACAGCGTGAAGTCCACGCGGAAGATCACGCAGGCGATGAAGATGGTGGCCGCGGCGAAGCTGCGCCGGGCCCAGGCCCAGGCGGAGGCCGCCCGCCCCTATGCGCAACGGATGGAGGCGATCCTCGCCTCCCTCGGCGCCGCCGTCGCCAGCTCGCCGGATGCGCCGCGCATGCTGGTCGGCACCGGCGCGGACCGGGTCCATCTGCTGGTGGTCGTCACCGCGGATCGCGGCCTGGCCGGGCCCTTCAACACCCAGGTCGGCCGGCTCGCCCGTGCCCGCATCCGGGCGCTGGAAGCCGAGGGCAAGCAGGTCAAGCTGCTGACCGTGGGCCGCAAGGGCGCGACCTTCCTGAAGCGCGAGTTTGCCAGCCGCTTCGTCGGCGAGGTGAATTTCGCCGGCAAGAAGCGCGTCGACTTCGCCGATGCGGAGGCGATCGCGCTGCAGGTGGCGGGGCTGCTGGAGGAGGGCGGCTTCGATGTCTGCAGCCTGCTCTACAACCGCTTCCGCAACGTCATCAGCCAGATCCCGACCGAGCAGCGGCTGATCCCGACGCCGCTGCCGGAAGGCGCTGCTGCGGCCGAAGGGCCGCAGGCGCTCTATGAGTACGAGCCGGCCGAGGACCAGATCCTCGCCACGCTCCTGCCGCGCAACCTCGCCATCCAGGTCTACCGCGCGATCCTCGAGAGCACCGCGGGCGAGCATGGCGCGCGCATGACGGCGATGGACAATGCCACGCGCAATGCCGGCGAGATGATCAACAGGCTTACGCTCAATTACAACCGCACGCGCCAGGCCAACATCACCAGGGAGCTGATCGAGATCATCTCCGGGGCCGAGGCAGTCTGATGCCGCCCGATCGTGGAGCGGTAAAGCCGCGGAACGTCAATCGGTCGGTCTTTATTGGGGGCATGACACCATGAAGAACAATGTCGGGCGCATCGCGCAGGTCCTGGGCGCCGTGGTGGACGTGCAGTTCCCGGGCGAACTGCCGGCCATGCTGAACGCCCTCACCACGAAGAACGGCGACGGCACGCTGGTCCTCGAGGTCTCGCAGCACCTGGGCGAGCGCACCGTGCGCTGCATCGCCATGGACAGCACGGACGGCCTGGTCCGCGGCCAGGAGGTGGTCGACACCGGCACCGGCATCGCCGTGCCGGTGGGCGAGGGGACCCTCGGGCGCATCCTGAACGTCATCGGCGAGCCGATCGACGAGCGCGGCCCGGTGCCGCACGAGAAGACCTACACCATCCACCGCGCCGCCCCCTCCTTCGAGGACCAGGCGACGGCGGCCGAGATCCTCGTCACCGGCATCAAGGTCATCGACCTGCTCGCCCCCTACCTGAAGGGCGGCAAGATCGGCCTGTTCGGCGGCGCCGGCGTCGGCAAGACCGTCACCATCCAGGAGCTGATCAACAACATCGCCAAGGCGCATGGCGGCGTCTCGGTCTTCGCCGGCGTCGGCGAGCGGACCCGCGAGGGCAACGACCTCTATCACGAGATGGTCGATGCCGGCGTCATCAAGCTCGGCGAGGGCACGACCGATGGCTCCAAGGTGGCGCTGGTCTATGGCCAGATGAACGAGCCGCCGGGCGCCCGCGCGCGCGTCGCCCTCTCCGGCCTCTCCATCGCGGAGTACTTCCGCGACGAGCAGGGCCAGGACGTGCTGTTCTTTGTCGACAACATCTTCCGCTTCACGCAAGCCGGTGCGGAAGTCTCGGCGCTGCTCGGCCGCATCCCCTCGGCGGTGGGCTACCAGCCGACGCTCGCCACCGACATGGGCGCGCTGCAGGAGCGGATCACCTCGACCAAGAAGGGCTCGATCACCTCGGTGCAGGCCATCTACGTGCCCGCCGACGACCTGACCGACCCGGCGCCTGCCACCTCCTTCGCCCACCTCGACGCGACGACGGTGCTCAACCGCTCGATCGCCGAGCTCGGCATCTTCCCGGCCGTGGACCCGCTCGACTCGACCAGCCGCGCGCTCGACCCGCGGATCGTGGGCGACGAGCATTACCGCGTGGCGCGCGAGGTGCAGCGCATCCTGCAGACCTACAAGTCGCTGCAGGACATCATCGCCATCCTCGGGATGGACGAGCTCTCGGAGGAGGACAAGCTGGTCGTCGCCCGTGCGCGCAAGATCCAGCGCTTCCTCAGCCAGCCCTTCCACGTGGCCGAGGTCTTCACCGGCTCCCCGGGCGTCTTCGTGAAGCTGGACGACACCGTCCGCAGCTTCGCCGCCATCTGCGCTGGCGAGTATGACCACCTCCCCGAGGCCGCCTTCTACATGGTCGGCACCATCGAGGACGCGGTGAAGAAGGGCGAGACCCTGAAGGTCGCCGCCTGATCATGGCGACCTTCCTGCTCGAACTGGTCTCGCCGGAAAAGCTGCTGTTCTCCCGCCCGGCGGAGATGGTGACCATCCCCGCCGAGGAAGGCGAGATGGGCGTCCTCCCCGGCCATGCCCCGATGATCGTCGCCCTCCGTGGCGGCGTGATCCGGGTTCGCGAGAATGGCGCCGAGACCGAGGCGCTGTTCATCGCCGGCGGCTTCGCCGAGGTCTCGCCGGAGCGGGTGACCATCCTGGCCGATGAGGCGACGCCGCTCGCCAGCCTCTCCCGCGCCGCCGTCGAGCGCCGCCTGGCCGAGGCGGAGGCCGCGCTGCAGGAGGCGATCGCCGAGCCGGAGGCGAAGCGGGATGCCGCCTATGCCCGGGTCCAGGCTTTCCGCACGGCCGTCTCGGTCGCTCAAGCAGCCTGAAGCATCGCATCCCGGCCACGGTGGGGCGAATTCAGCGCGCCACACCGTGACTTTCCGGCAACGTCGCTTGAATCCGCCGCGGGTCTGCCGAACATAGCGCTCGGACGGGGCATCGGGCGCCCTGCCTCAATCGCATGTTTCGCAGGGCAACGGCCCCCCACGGGCCGCGGGGACAGGATGAAGCACTGGCGCGTCGAGCAGGTCGCCTGGGACCGATTCGAACCATCAAGGGTGGAACCGGAGGTCGTGCCGCTGGTCAAGGCGGCGGCGATGGTGGAACGCAATGGCGGCGACTACGCCATCTATCTCAACCGGGTCTTCAAGGATGACCCGGATTTCGCCCGCGCCGCCGACCATTGGGCGGAGGAGGAGATCCAGCACGGCGACGCCCTCGGCAAATGGGCGAGCCTCGCCGATCCGGGCTGGGACTATGCGGCGGCCTTCGAGCGCTACCGCAACGGCTACAGCATCGACATCAATGCCGAGGCCTCCATCCGCGGCTCCCGCACCGGCGAGCTGATCGCCCGCTGCATCGTCGAGACCGGCACCAGCAGCTACTACACCGCGCTGGCCGAGGCGACGGAGGAGCCGGTGCTGCGCGAGGTCTGCAAGCTGATCGCCGCCGACGAGTACCGGCACTTCAAGCTCTTCTACGACCACATGAAGCGCTACCTGGCGCGCGAGGACATCTCCTTCGCCAAGCGCCTGCGGGTCGCCTTCGGCCGGGTCGGCGAATCGGAGGATGACGAGCTCGCCTTCGCCTTCCACTGCGCCAATGAGGATCCCGGCCTCGCCTACAGCCATGATCGCTGCATCGCCGGCTATATGGGCCGGGCGATGGGCTTCTACCGCTACAGGCACCTGGAGCGGGGCATGGGCATGATCTTCAAGGCGGTGGGGCTGGAGCCGCGCGGCCGCCTCTCCCAGATCGCCGCCCGGGGCGCCTGGCGGCTTCTCTGCTGGCGGCGGGACCGCTACCGCGAGGCGTTGCGCCGCATGGCGCCGCCCGAGCCTCTCGCGCAGGCCGCTTGAGGCTCCGGCCTCCCCGTCGGCACCTCCTCGGGGCGGCTCTCGCCGGGCTGCTGGCGCGGCAGGCCATGGCCCAGGGCGGGGTGGGGCTCGGGACCATCGCCCGGGCCAACGGCATCACCTTCGGCACGGCCGTCAATTCGGGCAAGCTGGGCGATGCCGCCTATGCCGCGCAGCTGGTGGCGGAGGCACAGCTCCTCGTCCCGGAATGGGAGGCGAAATGGGCGGCGCTGCAGCCGAGGCCGGGCAGCTTCGATTTCGGACCGCTCGGCATCATCGCCAGCTTCGCCCAGGCCCATGGCAAGCAGCTCCGCGGCCATGCGCTGGTCTGGCACGCGGCCATGCCGCCCTGGCTGGCCGAGGGCCTCGCCGAGGGCGCGGCCCGGGCCCGCAGCCTGCTCGCCGCCCATATGGACGGGGTGCTGCCGGCCACGCGCCCGGCCATCCGCGACTGGGATGTCGTGAACGAGGCCATCGCCAATCCCGAGGGCAGCCCCTTCACCGCCCGCACCCCGTCTCAGGGCGACCTGCGCGACACGCCCTGGCTCCGTGCCCTCGGCCCCGGCTATATCGAGGAAGCCTTCCGCCTGGCGCGGGAGCGGGACCGCACCCTCCGCCTCACCTATAATGACTACGGCCTCGAGGGCGACAGCCCCTGGGCGGAGGAGAAGCGCCAGCGCACGCTCCGCCTGCTGCGGCGGCTGGTCGGCGCGCAATGCCCGCTCGATGCGCTCGGCCTGCAGGCGCACCTGCTGATGGACGAGCCCTTCCGGCCCGAGCCCTTCGCCGCCTTCCTCCGCTCGGTGCGGGAGCTGGGCCTCGCCGTTCTCGTCACCGAGCTCGATGTGCGGGAGGCGCAGCAGCTCCCCCCCGACCTTCCGTCCCGCGATGCGGCAGTGGCGGAGCGCGTGCGTCAGGTCATCGGCACCGCGCTCGATGCCGGCTGCCGCACCGTCCTCACCTGGGGCCTCTCTGACAAGGACAGCTGGCTGGCGCAGGACCGGGATGTGATGCGCAAGGACGGCCAGGTGCATCGCGGCCTGCCGCTCGACGAGGCCGGTGGCCGCAAGCCGATGTGGCAGGCCCTCGCCACCGCCTTCGGCACGCGCCGGGGCTAGGGCATGATTGCCGGAGGCGAGATGCCTGCGGCCACGCATGGAGCAGGGCCAGGAGCCGCGATCCAGTAGCGGCGGAAGCACGGAGGCGGAGCCGGTCACGCCGATGCCCGTGCCGAGGGCGGGATCGGCGAACAGCTGCAGCGGCAGCATGGGCTGCGATGCGGGCCGCTCCTGCAGGACCAGCGCCTCTCGCGCCATCCCGCTCCCTGCATGCCGCACGACGGTGATGCCGGGCCGCGGCGGCGTGCGGCAACGCAGGACCGGCACCACTCCGCCCGGTCGATCCTCGGCCGCGCCGAGCGGAATGCTCGGCGCCGTCGCCGCAAGCTCGTTGCGAGCACCGGGCCGCCGACGAAGACGGCGACCGGGACCAGCGGCATGACGACGGTGCGGACCTTGTGGAGGAGGAAGGCGGCGAAGCGCCGGGATGGCGCTTGATCGGGCAGGAGGCGGGACGCTATGCCCCGGGGCGATTGCCGCCAGGCCCACCGGGACCGCAGAGTGCGACCGGATCCGTCCTCATGAAGGCTTTGACATGCCCGCTCCGCAGAAACCCGTTCTCCTCACCGGCGCCAGCGGCAATCTCGGCCGCGTCCTCGCGCCCGCGCTGGCCGCGCAGGGCTGGACCCTGCGCCTGACCGACATCACACCCTTCCCGGATGCACTGCCGAAGGGCGCGAGCTTCACCCGACTCGACCTGAACGAGGGTCTCGGAGTCGCGCGCCTGGCAGAGGGGTGCGGCGCCATCCTGCATTTCGGCGGCGTCAGCGTGGAGCAGCCTTTCGAGACGGTGCTCGGCCCCAACCTGCGCGGCCTCTACCATGTGTACGAAGCCGCACGGCGCGAGGGCGCCCGCGTCCTCTTCGCCAGCAGCAACCACTCCATCGGCTTCCATGAGCGCCCGCAGGGCAACGAGGCGAAGATCGATGTCGACTGCGCCTTCCGCCCGGACGGCTATTACGGCCTCTCCAAGGCCTATGGCGAGCTGATGGGCCGGCTCTACTGGGACAAGCACGGCGTCGAGAACGTCAACTGCCGCATCGGCTCCTGCTTCCCGAAGCCCACGAATGCGCGGATGCTCTCCACCTGGCTTTCCTTCGGCGACCTGACGCGGCTGGTGACGGCAGCGGTCGAGGCGCCGCGCAGCGGGCATTGCGTGATCTGGGCCTGCTCCAACAACCCGGCCAGCTTCTGGGGGCGGGACCACCGCGAGCGCATCGGCTGGCAGCCGCAGGACACGGCGGAGGCGTTCCGCGGCGAGGTCGGCCACATCCTCTCCGGCGACCCGGTGGAGGAGCGCTACCAGGGCGGCAGCTATACGAGCATCGAGTATTCCCGCCGGGCGCCCTCGCCCCGCGATCCCTTCGCCCTGGACTGAGCCGTGCTGGAACTCGCAGGTGGCGACTGGCGTGCGCAGCTCCTGCCGGAGCAGGGCGCGGCCGTCGCGCAACTCGCCTGGCGGGAGCGGGATGTGCTCGTCCCGCTGCCCGTCGGTGCCGACCCCAATGCCAGCTTCGGCGGCGCCTTCGTCATGCTGCCCTGGACCAACCGGCTGGATGCGGGGCAACTCCCCGTCGCCGGCACGGTGCATCGCCTGCCGGTCAACCGCCCGGAGGACAACACGGCGATCCACGGCCTGGCACGCGACCGCGCCTGGCAGGTGGCGGAGCAATCCGCCGATCGCTGCACGCTGACGCAGGCGCTCGACGGCGCGGCGGAGGGGCTGCCCTTTCGCTACCGGGCGAAGCTCTCCCTCGTGCTGGAGCCGGCAGGCGCGCGCCTCACCCTCGCGGTGACGAATGCGGCGGAGCAACCCTTTCCCTTCGGCCTCGGCTGGCATCCCTTCTTCCTGCGCCCGGCCGGCACGGGGCTGCGCTTCCGCGCCGGCGCGCTCTTCGCCCGCGATGCGCGCACGCTCCCCGTCGCGGTGCAGGCAAGCGACGGGCTGGTCGGCGACGAGCCGGTCTATGAGGGACTCGACACGCATTTCGCCGGCTGGGACGGCGCGGCGGAAATCCTCCGCCCCGATCTCCGCCTGCATCTCGCGGCCGAAGGTGCCTGGTCGCGCAACCTGCATGTCTTCGCGCCCGCCGGCAGCAGCATCCTCTGCCTCGAGCCGGTGAGCCATGTGCCGGACGCGCCGAACCGCCCCGACTTCGCCGGCTACGGGCCGCTGACGATGCTCGCCCCCGACGAGTCGCTCACCGCCACGCTGCTGCTGCGCGCCGAATCCTGACCCCGCCCTGTTGACTCTCGCGTGCGCAATGCGGCGCGCGCGGGAACGCTTGCCTTGGCGTGACGTTGCCGGATGCAACCATGTCGAAGGAAGCGCAACATGGCAGGCACCGCGCGCAAGTCCGATCCCGAACTTTGGGAGCAGGTGAAGGACGAGATCACCGCTGGCGACAAGGGCGGCAAGCCCGGCCAGTGGTCCGCCCGCAAGGCGCAGATGGCGAGCGCCGAATACCAGAAACGCGGCGGCGGCTACGAAGGCCCGAAGCAGCCCGACAACCACCTCGCCCAATGGACCGAGGAGGAATGGGGCACGCAATCCGGCCAGGAATCGCTCGAGACCGGCGAGCGCTATCTCCCGAAGGCGGCGCGCGAGCGCCTCTCGCCGGAGGAGTATGAGCGCACCACCGCCGCCAAGCGGCGCGACCTCGAGGCTGGGCGGCAATTCTCCGCCCAGCCCGAGGATGTCGCGGAGAAGACCGCATCCGCCCGCCACAACCCGCAGCAAGGGAGCAGCCGCCGCATGCCGGAGGAGGAGTTCGAACAATCGACCGGGGCGGTTTTCCGCCGCCTCGTCAACCTGTCCGCCGCCGATCTGCGCCGCTGGCTGGACGGCGATGACAGCCGCGCCGCCGGCTTCACCCGCGACGGCGAGGCGGAGGCGGTCGGCCACCAATCCGGCCGCCGCATCCTCGCCATGCTCGAGGGCGAGGCGCCCGAGGACGAGGACTTCCAGCGGGAAGTCATCGGCTTCATCCGCCGCCACCTGGCCCAGCGGCCGGACGGCGACGTGACCGACACCCGCTGGCGCCATTCACTCATGAACTGGGGACACGATCCGATGCTCGACGACACCGACTCCATGCCGATGAACGACGAGACGCAGCAGGACAGCGCCCCCGCGGCGATGCCCGAGCCTGCGCCGCGCAAGACCCGCGCCCGCCGCAGCACCGCCGCGGCGGATGGCGAGGCGCCGGCCCGCAAGCCGCGCCGCGCCGCAGCCGCT
>CADCTD010000164.1 GCA_902805545.1 uncultured Craurococcus sp.
GGCCGGCACGGCCGGGCGGGGCGCCAGGCTCGGCGTGGCGGGGGCGGCGTTCGGCTTCGGGGCCATCGACATCATGGGCGTGTCCTTAAGTGTTGAGCGGAAGGGCGGCACACCGAAATCGGCATCGCGTGCGGCGGAGGTGCCACCGGTTCCCTCGGAGCCAGGCGCCGGGTTCGTAGCCTCGACCGACCCTGGGCCCGTTCCTGGGTCGATGGCCGGCGTGGCCGGCGCGTCCTCGCGTTTGCGGCCGAAGATGGCCATGCTGTCCCCCAAAGATCCACGGCGCTGCGCCACGGCGGCGCATCGGCGGGCCGCCCGTATTCCCCATACGACCGGCCCGACAGCACCGGGCTAACATGCCGCATTGTGCCAACACAACGGCGTGTTGCATTACGCCTGCGGAATTCTTCAACTGTTACTTATGTGGTCCGTTTGCTGTCTCGATGCAGCAGATGCGTCATCGCCGCGGTACCGAGAACCGGAACCAGAAGGTTGAGCCCGGGAACGAGCGAGAGCGCCGCCAGCACTGCCCCGATCAGCAGCACCGGCACCTCGCGCCGCCGCCGTTCCGTCCGTGCCCCGGCGACCGGCATGCGGCGCTGCGCCACGCCCTCGAACAGCCCGTGGCCGAGCGCGATCGTCGAGACCAGCCAGAGGACGACGGCGCCGACGGGCGGGGCGAAGGCGAGCAGCGGCAGGGCGGCGAGCGTCACCACTCCCGTCTTCAGCGCGAAGCCGAGGTTGAAGCGTAGCTGGGCCATCAGCGGGGCCCCTTCCGGCGGCGGCAGCTGCGGGTAGAAGCGCCGTTCCACCGCCGCCGAGACCGGGTCCAGGAACAGGCCGGAGAGCGCCAGCATCACCGGCACGAAGAGCCAGACGGCGAGCGCCAGGACCAGCAGCCCGCCGAGCGCCCCTGCGACACCCGCCAGCCAGCCGCTGCCGCCCGCGACCCCGGCGACCGCCCAGGCCGAAAGCGCGGCGAGGCCGAGGAAGGCGAGCAGCGCCGCACCGAAGCTCTTGGCGAGTGGGCCGAGGAAGGCCGGGTCCGCGAGCTGGCGGAGGGCAAGCAGGCAGGCGGCGATCATGCAGGGGGTCCTCTCCGTGGTTGCGGCAGCCAGGGGTGGGGGCTATGGGCGGGGGGCTATCCCGGCCCGGCCCCTGGCACAATGCCCCGGCCCCAACGCCACTGATGAGGTCCCATGAGCGAGCCCACCCTCGACATTCTCGGCATCGGCAACGCGATCGTCGACGTGCTCGCCCGCGCCGAGGATGACTTCCTTGCCGCCGAGGGGCTCGACAAGGGCGCGATGCGGCTGATCGGGCCAGCCGAGGCGGAAGGCCTCTATGGCCGGATGGGGCCGGGGGTGGAGAGCTCCGGCGGCTCGGCCGGCAATACCTGCGCGGTCGCCGCCGCGCTCGGGGCGCGGGTCGGCTATTTCGGCAAGGTGGCGGACGACGCGCTGGGCCAGGTCTTCGCCCATGACATCCGCGCCGCGGGCGTGCACTTCCCGACCGCGCCGCTGCAGGGCGGGGCGCCGACGGCGCGCTGCCTCATCCTCGTCACGCCGGATGCGCAGCGGACGATGAACACCTTCCTCGGCGCCTGCGTCGCCTTCTCGCCCGCGGACGTGGACGCGGCCGAGGTCGCGCGGGCCAAGGTGACCTATCTCGAGGGCTATCTCTTCGACCCGCCGGCGGCGCAGGAGGCCTTCCGGGCCGCCGCCCGCGCCGCCCATGCCGCGGGCCGGCAGGTGGCGCTCAGCCTCTCCGACGCCTTCTGCGTGGAGCGGCATCGCGAGGCCTTCCGCCAGCTCGTCCGCGAGGAGGTCGACATCCTCTTTGCCAACGAGGCCGAGGTCACCGCACTCTACCAGACCGGCTTCGAGGCCGCGGCGGCTCAGGCGGCCGAGGAGGTGGCGCTGGTCGCGCTGACGCGGAGCGAGCGCGGCAGCCTGATCCTCGCGGGGGGCGAGCGGCACGAGGTCGCCGCCGCGCCGGCCGCCGTGGTCGACACCACCGGGGCGGGCGACGCCTATGCCGCCGGCTTCCTCGCTGCGCTGACGCGTGGCCTGCCGCTGCCGGATTGCGGGCGCTGGGGTTCCATCGCCGCGGCCGAGGTCATCTCGCATTTTGGTGCAAGGCCGCAGGCCGACCTGAAAGCCCTGGTTGCGGCCGTTCCGGGGAACCGCCCCGTCTCCTCCGTGTTGGGCTGAGCAAGGCCAGGCCGCGCCCCCTTCCGGCCGTTGGCCACAAAGGAGACGCCGCCATGAACCTGAAAACCACGCTCCTCACCTCGACGCTCGGCCTGGCGCTGCTCGCGGCGCCGGCCCTCGCGCAGTCCGGCCCGGCGACGATGTCCGGCTCCCAGCCCTCGGCTGAGGGCGGCATGATGCATCAGCGCCATCACGGCATGCAGAGCGAGCGCCGCGCCGAGCGGCGGGCCATGCGCGAGGAGAGCCGCCAGGATGCCGCTGGCCTGGTGGAGGAGGCGAGCGAGGCGCTCCGCCGCGGCCGCACCGCCCAGGCCAACGAGTTGCTCGAGCAGAGCGAGACCCGGCTGCTGACCCGCAGCATCCCCGCCGACCGCGCCGGCCAGCCGATGCGCAGCCCGGCGATCGACAGCCTGGCCGCCGCCCGCAGCTCCATCCAGTCCCGTGACCGCGCCGGCGCACAGGCCCAGATGCAGCAGGCCATCGCCATCCTCCGCAGCGAGGGGCCCAGCATGGGCAGCGGGGCGGATTCCTCCTCGATGCCGATCCAGGGGTCCGGGATGGGGCAGGGTGGCATGTACCAGGGCAGCATGTCCCAGGGCATGCCGGGCCAGGGTATGTCCGACCGGGGTATGTCCGACCGGGGCATGTCCGGCCAGGGCACCTATGGCCGCGGGACCATGCAGGATGGCGGCACCGCCGGCCGCTCGATGAACCGGGCCGATGGCATCCTCCGCGTGCAGGGCACCGGGATGAACGCCCCGCGGGACCCGCAGACCCGGCGCGACGGCCACCCGGCGACCAATCATGGCGCCACCAACCATGGGCCCGGCGGCGTCGGCGCCGCGCCGACGCCCGGCACCACGCCGGCGCCGCAGGTGACCGGCAGCAGCCGCAGCAGCAACGGCGGCGCCGTCACCACGGGCACCCCGAGCAGCGGCAATGCCAGCGGCACGCCGGCGCAGCCGGCGCCCAACCAGTCCTACGGCCGCTGAGGACCGGGCGGGGGCGGGCCTCGATCCGCTCCCGTCCGCCTTTCCCACACTCAGCCCTCGCTTTTTGCCCCGCGAAGGCCTATGTGTGCGCCGCAACAAGCCGCCAGCCTGCTCTGCCCGACCCCAGCCGCATCAGGCTGCAGAGGCCGGGCTTCGCTTTGCGTTGCGGCGGCACCGGAATTAAGGCCCCGCAATGGAAATCCGTAACGTCGCGATCATCGCGCATGTCGACCATGGCAAGACCACGTTGGTCGACAACCTGCTGAAGCAGGCCGGCGCCTTCCGCGCCAATCAGGCCGTCGCCGAGCGCGCCCTCGACCGCAACGATCTGGAGCGGGAGCGCGGCATCACCATCCTCGCCAAGTCCACCGCGGTCGAGTGGAAAGGCGTCAAGATCAACATCGTCGACACCCCGGGCCATGCCGATTTCGGTGGCGAGGTGGAGCGCATCCTCTCCATGGTCGACGGCGCGATCGTCCTCTGCGACGCCGCCGAGGGGCCGCTGCCGCAGACCAAATTCGTCCTCACCAAGGCCCTGGCGCGGGGGCTCCGCCCGATCGTCGTCATCAACAAGGTGGATCGGCAGGACGCCCGCCCGGACGAGGTCCATAACGAGGTCTTCGACCTCTTTGCCGCCCTCGGCGCGACGGACGAGCAGCTCGACTTCCACACCCTCTTCGCCTCCGGCCGCCAGGGCTGGGCCGACCTCGAGCTGGAAGGGGCCCGCAAGGACCTCTCGCCGATGTTCGACCTGATCCTGAGCCATGTCCCGGCGCCGAAGGTCGAGCTCGACAAGCCCTTCGCCATGAACGCCTCGATCCTCGAGAGCGACAACTTCCTTGGCCGCATCCTCACCGGGCGCGTCGAGCAGGGCACGGCGCGCGTGAACATGCCCGTCCGTGTGCTGCGCCAGGACGGCAGCGTGGTCGAGAGCGGCCGGCTGACCAAGCTGATGACCTTCTCCGGCCTCGACCGCGTGCCGGTCGAGGAGGTGCAGGCGGGCGACATCATCGCCATCGCCGGCCTCTCGGATGCCACCATCCCGGACACCATCGCCGCGCCTGACGTGACCGAGCCGCTGCCCGCCATCCCGGTGGACCCGCCGACGCTCGCCATGACCTTCCGCATCAATGACGGCCCACTCGGCGGCCGCGAGGGCAAGAAGGTGACGTCGCGCCAGATCCGCGACCGGCTGTTCAAGGAGACCGAGGGCAACGTCGCCATCAAGGTGAAGGTGTCCGAGGAAGTGGACGCCTTCGAGGTGGCCGGCCGCGGCGAGCTCCAGCTCGGCGTGCTGATCGAGCAGATGCGCCGGGAGGGCTTCGAGCTCACCATCGGCCGCCCCCGCGTCCTGACCCGCGACAATGCGGAGACGGGCGAGCGCGAGGAGCCCTTCGAGGAGGCGCTGATCGACGTGGACGAGGCCTATTCCGGCGTCGTCGTCGAGAAGATGTCGCAGCGCAAGGGCCAGATGCAGGACATGCGGCCCTCGGGCGGCGGCAAGGTCCGGCTGACCTTCCACATCCCCTCGCGCGGCCTCATCGGCTACCACGGCGAGTTCATGACCGACACGCGCGGCACGGGCATGATGAACCGCCTCTTCCTCGGCTACTTCCCCTGGGCGGGGCCGATCGAGGGGCGGCGCAACGGCTCGCTGATCTCCAACTCCGATGGCGAGGCGATCCAGTACGCGCTGTTCTACCTGCAGGAGCGCGGCACGCTCTTCGTCGATCCGGGCGTCAAGGTCTATGTCGGCATGATCCTCGGCGAGCACAGCCGGGACAACGACCTGGACGTGAACCCGATCAAGGAGAAGAAGCTCACCAACATCCGCGCCGCCGGCAAGGACGAGGCGCTGCTGCTGATCCCGCCGCGGCGGATGAGCCTCGAGCAGGCCATCGCCTATATCGAGGACGACGAGCTGGTAGAGGTGACGCCGGGCGCCATCCGGCTGCGCAAGCGCTACCTCGACCCGCATGAGCGGAAGAAGCACGCCCGCCGCGCCGACAGCGAGGCGGCGTAACACGCGCCCCGCGGCACCGCTGCGCGGCGTCGTGGGGACCCCGTTCCGGAATTGCCTTCGCCGCGAGGCGGTGCGGCAAGGCAGCGCTCTTCGTCCATGAATCGGGAAGGCATTCCGGGTATGATGCCGGAACCTTCCCGATCCGGACCGAGGACGCCCATCCGTGACCATGCCTATCGCCGAGGATTTCGCCGCCATCCGCGCCCGGCTCGAGGCCATCCATGCCGAGGAGCGTGGCCCGGCCGTAGAGCCCGCCCCGGCACCCCAGCCGCGCCGGAGTCAGGCCGTCGACTTCTACGGCTGGCTGACCGGCGGCAATCTCTGGTCGGTCGGCGGTCCGGTCACAGGCTGATCGCCAGCCCCGCCACCATGGCGACCAGGAAATTCACCACGATCCCCACCACCACCGCGGCCAGGGTGAAGGTCATCACCCGGTCCTGCGGAATCCGCAGCACGATCGGGGCGCCCTTATAGAAGGTGTAGAGGCTGTAGAGGCCAAGCACCGCGAGGATGGCCAGCGGCGGGATGATGGCGAAGATGCCGGCGAGCCAGGCCGCGGTCGGCGTATGCACGGCGAGCTTCATCGCCGGCGTCTCCTCCGCCACGCCGCCGAAGCGGGGCGAGAGTGCCTGCACCACCTTGCCCCAGAGCCACAGGCCGAAGAGCCCCAGCAGGTAGCCCAGCACGGCATTGATCAGCAGCCGGAAGATGCTGACCGGTGCCCCGAGCACGCTGCCCAGATAGCCCGCGAAGATCGCGGAGCCGATGAAGCCCGCCACCGCCGGCAGGGCGGAGAGCGGCACGGCATAGCCCTTGAAGAGGCTCGCGGTATCCGCGGGTTCCGCGGCGACCACTCGCCATTCCTGCTCGGGCCGTTGCAGCAGGGCCTTCGCCCGTTCGAAGAGCGCCATGGTCAGCGGTACACGAAGGCGGCGTCGTCGAGGTCGATGGCGGCGAAGGCGTCCTTCTCCGTCCAGTAGTCCTGGGTGTGCTGCCATTCCGGCTTGTCGCCGCGCTTCGGCAGCAGGTGCATCCCCCGCATCAGGTAGCCCGGGTTGAAGTTCTCCGGGTCGATCCAGGGCAGGATCGGCATGTCGCGGTCCTCCGGGCGCAGCGCCACCTCGACGCGCTTCGCGCCCTTCGCCTCCATGTGCTTCAGCAGCCGGCAGACGAAATCGCCGACGAGGTCCGCCCGCAGCGTCCAGCTCGCGCGGAAATAGCCGAAGACCCAGGCCAGGTTGGGGATACCGGTGAACATCATCCCGCGATAGGTGACGGTCTCGTGGAAGGCGAGCGGCCTGCCGTCGATCTCGAAGGCGATGTCGCCCAGCACGTTGAGGTGGAAGCCGGTGGCGGCGACGACGATGTCCGCCTCCAGGTGCTGGCCCGACTTGAGCCGGATGCCCGTCTCGTCGAAATGCTCGATCTCGTCGGTGACGACCGAGGCATCGCCGCGCGCCACCGCCTGGAACAGGTCGGCATCGGGGACGAAGGCGATGCGCTGCCGCCAGGGCCGGTAGCTCGGGGTGAAATGGGTGTCGAGGTCGTAGTCCGGTCCCAGGATGGAGCGGAGGTTGGCGAGCATCTCCGCCTTCACCTTCTCCGGCTCGGCGAAGCAGCGCTCGGTGAAGACGGTCTGCTCCAGCAGGATCTTGCGGCGGACGATCTCGTGGATCCAGGTCTCGTCGACCTGCAGCTTGCGCAGCTCCTCCGCCAGCTCGATGGCGTTGCGGCCGGTGCGGAAATAGGTCGGCGAGCGCTGCAGCATCGTCACATGCGCCGCCTTGCCCGCCATGGCCGGCACGATGGTCGCCGCCGAGGCGCCGGAGCCGATGACGACGACGCGCTTGCCGGCATAGTCGAGATCCTCCGGCCAGGTCTCGGTGTGCACGAGCGCGCCGCGGAAGCGCTCCTTGCCCGCCCAGTCGGGCATGTAGCCATGGTTGTGGCGATAGTAGCCCTGGCACATCCAGAGGAAGCCGGCGGTCATCGTCACTGCCTCGCCGGTGTCGCCGCGCGTCGCCTCGATGGTCCAACGGTTCTCGGCGCCCGACCAGCGGGCGGAGTGGATGGTGTGGCGGTAGCGGATGTGGCGGTCGAGGCCGTTCTCCTCGATCACATCGCCCATGTACTTGCGGATCTCGTCGGCGGTCGCGATCGGCGTGCCGGTCCAGGGCTTGAAGCGGTAGCCGAAGGTGTGCAGGTCGCTGTCGGAGCGGATGCCGGGGTACTTGTGCGTCCACCAGGTGCCGCCGAAGGTCTCGGCCGCCTCGAGCACGGCGAAGCTGGTGCCCGGGCACTGCACCTTCAGATGGTAGGCGCCACCCACGCCGGAGATGCCGGCGCCGACGATGAGCACGTCGACATGCTCCGCCTGCTGCGGAGAAGGCTTTTCGAGGGTCGCGGCTTCGGACATCGTCCCTGCTCTTCCTTGGCTGAGGCGCCGTCTGCCGGGCACCGATGGGCCGATAATGGTAGCAGCCTACCGGTCGGGCAAGCAGGATCGCCTCCGCCTGTCGGAACGGTCCCGCGGCACTGCCGGAAGGCGAAGACCATCCCATGCGCCGCGGACGGCGGCACGGCGAGGCCGAGCCGCCCCTTCATCGCCCTCGTCCTTGCGGCCAAGCACAGCGCGGCGGAGCGTCTGGCGACCCGCACCGCCAGCGTCACCGGCGCTCGGCCGGCAGGCCGGCGAGGTCGAGGCCGGGACAGCGCCCGGCGAGCTGCACCGGCACCACGCCATGGTCGATCCCGCCCGGATGCGCCAGCATGACCGCACAGTCCTCCAGCCCCAGGGGCGTCATGTCCTACGCCATCGAAACCCGCGTCACCCGCCTGCTCGGCATCCGCTACCCGATCGTGCAGGGCGGGCTGGCGCGCGTGGCCTTCTCGGACCTCGCCGCCGCCGTCTCCAATGCCGGCGGGCTCGGGCAGATCAGCACGGCGGGGCTCGACGGGCCGGAGGCGCTCAGGACCGAGATCAGGCGGTGCCGGGGCCTGACGGACCGGCCCTTCGCGGTGAATTTCCCGATCGGCCGCACCGACATCACCCCGGGGCTGGAGGCGGCGCTGGAGGAAGGGGTGCGGATCATCGCGCTCACCGCCGGCAACCCGGCGCCCTTCATCCGCCGCTGCGAGCAGGTGAGGGCGACGACGCTGGTGCTCACCGCCGGGCCCGAGCTGGCGCGTAAGGCGGAGGCGGCCGGTGCCGACATGGTGGCGACCGTGGGCTTCGAGGGCGGCGGCCATATCGGCCGCTCCGACGAGACGACCATGGTCATGGTCCCCCGCACCGTCGCCGCGGTGAAGATCCCGGTCCTCGCCTCCGGCGGCATCGCCACCGGCGCCGGGCTGCTGGCGGCGCTGGCGCTCGGCGCCGAGGGGGTGGAGATGGGCACCCGCTTCGTCGCCAGCGCCGAGGCCATCGCCCATGAGGCCTACAAGCAGGCCCTCGCCCGCGCCGCGCCGGCCGACACCATGCTGATCAAGCGGACGCTCGGCATGCCCGGCCGCGTGCTGCGCAGCCCGCATGCCGAGCGCATCGTCGCCGCCGAGGCGGCCGGCGCCCCGAAGGAGGAGCTGATCGCCATGATCGCCGGCGCCGCCAATGCCCGGGGCACGGATGGCGGCGACCTCGAGGACAGCTATGTCTGGGCCGGGCAGTGCGTCGGCCTGATCGACGGGGTGGAGCCCGCCGGCGCCATCATTGCCCGCATGGCCGAGGAGGCTTCGGCCGGCCTCGCCCGGCTGCGGGGTATGATGGCATGAGCGAGGACCCCGCGCTCCTCTCCGCCACGGCGCTGGCCGGCCGCTTCGCCCAGGGCCGGCTCTCCCCCACCGAGGCGCTGGAGGCGGTACTCGCTCGCACGGGGCGGCTGAATCCCCGCCTCAACGCCATCATCGCCCTCGACGAGGCCGGCGCCCGCGCCGTCGCGGCGGCGAGCACCGCCCGCTGGCGCGCCGGGCTGCCGCTCTCGCCACTCGATGGCGTGCCCTTCACGGTGAAGGACAACATCGCCATGGCCGGCCTGCCCTGCGCCTGGGGCAGCCCGCTCTTCGCCGGCAGCGTGCCGGAGCGGGACGAGCTGCCGGTCGCCCGGCTGCGCACCGCCGGGATGGTGCCGCTCGGCAAGACGAACGTCCCGGAATTCACCCTCCAGGGCTATACGAGCAACCCGGTCTTCGGCCCGACCCGCAACCCGTGGAACCTGGCGCTGACGCCGGGTGGCTCCTCCGGCGGGGCGGTGGCGGCGGTCGCGGCCGGGCTCGGGCCGCTGGCGCTCGGGACGGATGGCGGCGGCTCCATCCGCCGGCCGGCCTCGCATGCCGGGCTGGTCGGGCTGAAGCCGACGCCCGGCCGGGTGCCGCGCTGCGACGGGCTGCCGGCCATCCTGCTCGATCTCGAGCAGATCGGCCCGATCGCCCGGACCAGCGCGGACCTGGTCGCCCTCCTCGCGCTGCTCGCCCCGCCCGATGCGCGGGACCCGCTGAGCCGTGCCGTGCCGCCCTTCGTCGTGCCGGCGGCGCCGGGGCGGCAGCGCATTCTCTTCGTCCCGCGCTTCGGCGCTCATCCGGTCGATCCGGAGATCGCCGCTAGCACCGCGGCGGCAGCGGCACGCTTGGCTGCGCTCGGCCATCAGGTGGAGGAGGGCGCACCACCTTTCGACACCGAATTGCTGCCCGCGCTGTTCAACCCCGTCGGCCAGGCCGGCCTCGCCTGGCTGCTGGCCACCCGCGGCGGCGAGGCGAGCGCGCCCATGCTGCGGGAGATGGCAGAGGCCGGCCGGGCGCTGCCCGCCACCGCGCTCTTCGCGGCGCTGGACGGCATCGCTGGCTTCCGCCGGCGGATGGCCGGCTTCTTCACCACGACCGACCTCATCCTGACCCCGGCCGCCGCCGCCCTGCCCTGGCCGGCGGAGGAGGTCGCGCCGCCGGTCATCGACGGCCAGGCGGTCGGGCCGCGCGGCCATGCCGTCTTCACCAATTTCGCCAATCTGGCCGGACTGCCCGGGCTGGCCCTGCCGGGCCGGCCCTCGGCGGCCGGACTGCCCATCGGCTTCCAGCTCGTCGGGCCGGCCGGGTCGGACGGGCTGCTCTGCGCCCTGGCGCGCGAATGGGAGGCAGCGGAGCCCTGGCCGCTCTGGCAGGAGGCCGGCTGAGGGCTGTAACCGATGCGCGCACAATTTCGCCAGAGATCGCGCATCCAGTTGTTGCGCTGCGACGTAGCACCGCAGGAAGGGCAGTGATGCTGTCCTTTTTCGACACACTCCTGCGGTCTGGAACGATGCCGACATCCCTCTTCATGCTGCTTCCCTCGTTCGATGGCCTGGCGGATCCCGCCTGGGGCCTGAGCTGGCACAGGGAGCTGTGCAGCGTCCTCGCCGCCTCCCCAGACGAGGCCAGGCGGCTCGCCGCCGGGCCAGTACACGGTCGCGGTGCATCCGGACCCGGTGCTGGCCGCCTGACATTCGCCCTGGCTCAATACGCGGCTTGTGGCGGTGGAGCAGGATTCGGTGGCGTAGCGGCGCCGCGAGCCGGCATCCGCCGCATTCCAAAACGCGGCCCGCATTCCCATCTGCGGGACATGAGCAAGCTGCCCACCGCCCCGGGCTCCACCGCCGTCACCGAGTTCCTGCGCCAGGTCGCAAGCCTGCCGGCCCGTCCGGCAAGCCACCGGCCCGGGCGGCTCGTCATGGCGATCGACGCCACCGCCTCCCGCCAGCCGAGTTGGGACCGGGCCTGCCAGATCCAGGGCGAGATGTTCCAGGCGACACGCGCCCTCGGCGGCCTCGTCATCCGCCTCGCCTATTTCCGCGGCTTCGAGGAATTCGCCGCGACTCCCTTCCTCGCCGATGCCGCGGAGCTCACCCGCCGCATGACCGGGCTGCAGTGCCTCGGCGGCCAGACCCAGATCGGCCGCGTCTTCCAGCATGTGCTGGCGGAGACGCAGCGCGACCGCGTGCATGCCCTGATCCTCATCGGCGATGCGATGGAGGAGCCGCTCGACCCGCTCTGCCACCAGGCCGGCCAGCTCGGCCTGCACGGCACGCCGATCTTCGCCTTCCACGAGGGCGGCGACCCGCGCGCCCGCGATGCCTTCCGGCAATTCGCCAGGCTCTCCGGCGGCGCCTATGCGCCCTTCGATGCCGCCAGCGCCGCGACGCTGGCCGAGCTGCTGCGCGCCGTCGCCGTCTATGCCGCCGGCGGCCGCGCGGCCCTCGCCAGGCTGCCCAGCGAGGCGGCCCGGCGCATCGCCGGCCAGCTGCCCGCGCCCCGCTGATGGCCTGGCTCGCCCTCGGCGCGCTGGCGCTGCTGCTCGGGCTCTGGCTGCTGCGCGCCTTCGCCGAGGCCTCCCCGGCGACCATCCGCAAGGTGGGGCTCTGGGTCCTTGGCCTGCTCGGCGGCGGGGCGCTGCTGCTCCTGCTGCTGACCGGCCGCGGGGTACAGGCGCTCTGGGCGCTGGTCTTCTTCGGCCCGGTCGTCTGGCGGCGCATCAGCGGCTGGATCGCCGCGCGCCGCTTCGCCCGCCCGGCCGGCGATGCCAGCACCGTCGAGACGGCGACGCTCGCCATGAGCCTGGACCATGCGACCGGCACCTTCACCGGCCGCATCCGGCAGGGGCGCCAGGCGGGGCGGGACCTGGCGAGCCTCGACCTCGCCGCCCTCCGCGCCCTGCTGGAGGAGTGCGGCGGAACCGACCCGGAGAGCGTCCCCCTGCTCGAGGCCTGGCTCGACCGCACCCATCCCGGCTGGCGCGATGCCCCCGCCGAGCCCGGCAGCAGCGGCCCGATGACGAGGACGGAGGCGCTGGCCATCCTCGGCCTCGCCGAGGGCGCCGATGCCGAGGCGATCCGCACCGCCCATCGCCGCTTGATGCGGAGCGCCCATCCCGACAGCGGCGGCAGCGACTGGCTGGCGGCCCGCATCAACCAGGCCCGCGACATCCTGCTCGACTAACGAACGCCCATCGCCCGGCCCGCGTTGGCCTTCCTTCAATCCATCGAGGGAGCAGCCCCATGACGAAGCCCAAAGGCAGCGACGACCGCAACGGCCAGCTCGGCGAGGCCGAGTTCCGCCAGGGCAATCGCGGCCAGCCCGAGACCGGCGAGAAGGATGCGCGCGGCCTGACCCGCGACAGCACCCTGCTCCAGGAGGAGGACGAGGCTCCCGTCCCCGGCGACGCCGCCCGCGGTCCCTGGGCCGTGGACACC
The DNA here is from genome assembly GCA_902805545.1 of uncultured Craurococcus sp. Classification (GTDB taxonomy): domain Bacteria; phylum Pseudomonadota; class Alphaproteobacteria; order Acetobacterales; family Acetobacteraceae; genus Belnapia. The sequence goes on from CADCTD010000164.1 coordinate 12,440, forward strand.
ACGCCGAAAGGCGACTGATCGGGAAGCGCAGCGGGGTGGCGGCGGGCATAACTTGCCCCGCCCCCACCCCGCATGGCATCCCTCCCCCTGCGCCGCAACCACGGCACACCCATCGCCACCGCCAGGGAGAGCCCCGTGCCCGCCAAGAAGCCGCTGAAGAAGGCCGTCCTGCCCGTCGCCGGCCTCGGCACCCGTTTCCTGCCCGCCACCAAGGTGATGGCGAAGGAAATGCTCCCCGTGGTGGACAAGCCGCTCATCCAGTATGCGGTCGAGGAGGCGCGCGCCGCGGGCATCGAGCAGTTCTGCTTCGTCACCGGCCGTGGCAAGGTGATGCTGGTCGACCAATTCGACGTCGCCGTCGAGCTGGAGCGGACGCTGACCGAGCGCGGCAAGCAGAAGGAGCTCGACATGCTCCATGCCCAGGCGCTGCAGCCCGGCTCCATCATCACCACGCGCCAGCAGGTGCCGCTCGGCCTCGGCCATGCGATCTGGTGCGCGCGGGCCTTCATCGCCGATGATCCCTTCGCCATCCTGCTCCCCGACGACCTGATGCAATGCGAGGTCTCCTGCACGAAGCAGCTCGCCGAGGCCTATGACGAGACCGGCGGCAATGTCGTCGCGGTCGAGGAAGTGCCGCGGGAGATCGTCAACCGCTACGGCGTCATCGACCCCGGCGCCACCTCCGGCAGGCTTGTGGAGGTGAAGGGCCTGGTCGAGAAGCCGCCGGTCGACAAGGCGCCCTCCAACCTCACCGTCATCGGCCGCTACGTGCTGATGCCCGAGGTCATCGGCCATCTCGCCAAGATGGAGCGCGGCGCCGGCAACGAGATCCAGCTCACCGACAGCATGGCGAAGCTGATCGGCACCCAGCCCTTCCACGGCGTGCTCTACGAGGGCAAGCGTTTCGACTGCGGCGACAAGGCCGGCTATCTCGAGGCGCAGGTCGCCTTCGCCATGGCCCGGCCCGACATGGCGCCCGCCATGCGCGAGATCATCAAGCGCTACGCCTGAGGAACCCCCGATGTCCGTCTTCCATCACGAATTCCACGGCACCGTCCTCCGCGAATACGATATCCGCGGCATCATCGGCGAGACGCTGCAGCCCGAGGATGCCTTCGCCATCGGCCGCTGCTTCGGCTCGATCGTGGCGCGCGCCAAGGGGGACAAGGCCGGCGGCAAGGTCGCGGTGGGCTATGACGGCCGCCTCTCCTCGCCCGACCTCGAGCCGCAGCTCGTCGCTGGCCTGCGCGCCTGCGGGCTCGAGGTGCTGCGCATCGGCCTCGTCGCCACGCCGATGCTCTACTTCGCCAGCCATGCCCTGGCCGCCGATGGCGCGGTGATGGTGACGGGCAGCCACAATCCGCCGAACTACAACGGCTTCAAGATGATGCTGGGCCAGAAGCCCTTCTACGGCCCGCAGATCCAGGAGATCGGCCGCATGGCGCGGGACGGCGATGTCGTCCCCGTCGCCACCGAGGGCAGCGACCGCCAGGTCGAGATCATGGAGGACTACGTCGCCCGCGTGCTGCAGGATTACGACGGCGGCGAGCGTCGGCTGAAGGTCGTCTGGGACCCGGGCAACGGCTCCGGCTGCGAGGTGACGAAAGTGCTGGCCGGCAAGCTTCCCGGCGAGCACACCGTCATCAACGGCGACGTGGACGGCACCTTCCCCAACCACCATCCCGACCCGACGGTGGCCAAGAACCTCGAGCAGCTCATCGCCGAGGTCGCCCGCACCGGCGCCGATCTCGGCATCGCCTTCGATGGCGATGCCGACCGCATCGGCGTCGTCGACAATGAGGGCCACATCCTCTTCGGCGACCAGCTCCTCATCATCCTGGCGCGCGACGTGCTCAAGTCGAAGCCGGGCGGCACCATCATCGCCGATGTCAAGGCGAGCCAGGTGCTGTTCGACGAGGTGGCCAAGGCGGGCGGCACGCCGCTGATGTGGAAGACCGGCCACTCGCTGATCAAGACCAAGATGGCCGAGACGGGCAGCCCGCTCGCCGGGGAGATGTCGGGCCATATCTTCTTCGCCGACAAGTGGTACGGCTTCGACGACGCGCCCTATTCGGCCCTCCGTCTGCTCGGCATCGTCGCGCGGATGCAGGAGAGGCTGAGCGAGGTCCGTGCCGCCCTGCCGCAGGTGATCAACACGCCGGAGCTGCGCTTCGACTGCGCCGAGGATCGCAAGTTCCAGGTGGTGCAGGAGGTGAAGGGGCGCCTCGCCGCCTCCGGTGCCCAGGTGCAGGATGTCGACGGCGTCCGCGTGCTGACGGAGGATGGCTGGTGGCTGCTGCGGGCCTCCAACACCCAGGCGGTGCTGGTGGCGCGCTGCGAGGCCTCCTCCGAGGCCGGGCTCGACCGACTGAAGGCGCTGCTGGCCGAGCAGCTGACCGCCAGCGGCCTGCCCGTGCCCGACTTCTCGGCCGAGAACGCCGGCCATTAGCCAGGGCGTGCTGCTCTTTCTCTACGGCAGCCTGCTCGACCCGAAGGTGCTCGCCCGGCAATCGGGCGAGCCCGGCCTCGCCCGCCGCCTGCGCCCCGCGGTGCTGGCTGACCATGCCCGCCGCCCGCTGCGCGGCACGCGCTACCCGACGCTGATCCGGCAGGCGGGCACCTTCACGGAGGGCGCGCTGCTGCGCCCCGGCCCCGCCGCCCTCCGCCGCCTCGCCGCCTATGAGGGCGCCGAGTACCGCCTCGCCCCGGTGCGGCCGTTGACCGCCCGCGGCCCGGTCCGCGCCCGTGCCTGGATCGCGCCGCGCTGGCGGGCCGGGTAGGGGGGCCGTACGGCGCATTGACGCGGGGCATCCCCGGTCCCTACCTTGTTCACTGGATGTACAAGGGTTCAAGCCATTGATGTACCCGCCGAAAACCCCGCTCGGGGCGGCCGTCGGCACGTCCCTGGCCGGGCTCGACAGCCGCGCCGCGACCATCCTGCGCGAGCTGGTCGAGATCTATGTCACGACCGGGGAGCCGGTGGGCTCGCGCACCCTCTCGCGCCGCCTGCCGCTCGGCCTCTCCCCGGCCTCCATCCGCAACGTCATGGCGGATCTGGAAGAGGCCGGGCTGCTCTATGCCCCGCATACCTCCGCCGGCCGGCTGCCGACCGAGCGGGGCCTGCGCCTCTTCGTTGACGGGCTGCTGGAGTTCGGCGACCTCAGCGAGGAGGAGCGGAGCGAGATCGCCGCCCGCTGCGCCGCCTCCGGCCGCTCGATGCAGGAGACGCTGGGCGAGGCCGGGCAGATGCTCTCCGGCCTCGCCGGTGCCGCCGGCCTCGTCGTCGCGCCCAAGTCGGAAGGCACGATCCGCCACATCGAGTTCGTCGGCCTCGGCCCTGGCCGCGCCCTGGTGGTGCTCGTCACCGCCGATGGCCGGGTCGAGAACCGGGTGATCGACGTGCCCCCCGGCCTGCCGCCCTCCGCCCTGGTGCAGGCGAGCAACTACCTGAACGCCCGCCTCGCGGGCCGATCGCTCGACGAGGCGCGGCTGCATGTCAGCGACGAGATCTCCGCCAACCGCACCGCGCTCGACGCGCTCACCAACCAGGTGGTCGAATCCGGCCTGGCCACCTGGACCGGCGGCGGCGGCGGCAGCCTCATCATCCGCGGCCAGGCGAAGCTCCTGCAGAACCTCGACCAGGCCGCCCGCCTCGCCGAGATCCAGGCGCTGTTCGAGCGGCTGGAGGCGCAGGAGACGGTGCTCCGCCTGCTGGACCTTGCCCAGCGCGGCCAGGGCGTGCAGATCTTCATCGGCGCCGAGAGCGGCCTCTTCGACAGCGCCGGCCTCTCGATGGTCGTCGCCCCCTTCCGCAACGGGCAGGAGCGGATCGTCGGCGCCATCGGCGTCATCGGCCCGACGCGGATCAACTACGGCCGCGTCATCCCCGTGGTGGACTACACGGCACGTGTGATCGGTCGCCTGCTGGGTTGATCCGGGGGCGGGAACGCTTCCTGCCTCGGGGCTTTGTGGCAGCGGTTTCTTGTCAAGGAGTGGGCAAGGCGTCCATGCGACACCCTACCCGTCCGGACGGGGACCCGCCCCGCCACAACGGATGGACCCGATCGTGACCTTCCGACCCAGCCTGTTCCGCAGCTTCTTCCTCGGCGGCTTCGAATGCTCGACGCATCGCCGCAACGACGGGCGCCGGCTCGACCTCATCGCCGCAACCCGGCACGACCTGCTGGCCGAGGAGGATTACCGCCAGGTCGCCGAGCACGGCATCCGCGCGGTGCGCGACGGCGTGCGCTGGCACCTCGTCCAGGCTGCGGGCCCCGGCCAGTATGACTGGTCGCCCGTGCAGCCCATGCTGCAGGCAGCATCCCGCACCGGCACCCAGGTGGTCTGGGACCTCTGCCATTACGGCTGGCCGGACTGGCTCGACTTCTTCTCGCCCGACTTCGCCTCGCGCTTCGCCGAATACGCCGTGCGCTTCGCCGAGCTGGCCCGCGCCGAGACCGGCCAGGCGCCGACCCTCTGCCCGCTGAACGAGATCTCCTTCCTCGCCTGGGCCGGCGGCGAGACGGGCCACTTCAACCCCTGCACCCGCGGCCGCGGGCCGGAGGTGAAGCGCCAGGCCGTCGCCGCGACGCTCGCCGCCACGCGCGCCATGCGCCAGGCCGTGCCCGGCACCCGCGTCTTCGCGGTGGAGCCGCTGATCAACACCGTCGGCCGCCCCAACGTGGTGGAGGACATCGCTCCCTCCGAGGCGCGCAACGCCGGCATGTGGGAAGCCTGGGACATGCTGCTCGGCCGGCAGGCGCCGGAGCTCGGCGGCAGCGAGGACGTGCTCGACGCCATCGGGGTGAATTTCTACTGGAACAACCAGTGGTGGCTGCATGAGGGCCGCGACGCCGCCCCGCTCTCGGTCTTCGACGAGCGCTGGGTGCCGCTGCGCGACCTTCTGGCCAAGGTGTACGCGCATTTCGGGCGTCCCATCTTCGTCGCCGAGACCAGCATCGAGGGCGATCGCCGCGCCCTCTGGCTGCGCTACGTCGCCGAGGAGGTGCGCGAGGCCATCCGCGCCGGCGTGCCGGTGGAGGGCATCTGCCTCTACCCCGTGCTCAGCCATCCGGGCTGGGACAATGACCGCTACTGCCCGAACGGCCTCCTCGAAATGGAGCCGAAGCACGGCCGCCGCCCGGTCCATGCCCCGCTGGCGCGGGAGCTGCGGCGGCAGCAGCAGGATTTCGCCGAATTCTTCGGCGAGCGGTCCGAGGCTGCGGCCTGAGTCGTTCGGCTCGGGCGGCATGCCCCACGCTTCGTCGCTTGCGGAAGCGTGACAGGCCAGGGCACAACCCTGCCCGAAGGAGCTGATCACATGTCCGAGAGTACGAATGCCCAAGGCGCGGTGAACGGCGCCGCCGCGTCCGCGCCGGTCCTGCCGCCCCTCTACCGCCAGCTCGAGGGGCTGACCGCGGAGCGGCATGCCGCGCTCCGCCTGCGCGAGGCCGGCTACGGCTTCGCCGCCGCTGCCAACGCGGTGCCGCTCGCGGCGGAGGAATGCGCCATCGCCGCGCGCAGCCTCGCCATCGTCTTCGCCGCGCAGGCGCCGCACATGCCGGTCGCGCTGACCGGGCTGACGGCGGGGAACAACCTCTTCGTCGACAGCGGCGGGGCCTGGAAGATCGGCGCCTATGTGCCGGCCTATCTGCGGCGCTATCCCTTCTTCCTGCTGCGCGTGGCGGAGGGCTCCGAGGAGCTGGCCCTCTGCATCGACCCGAGCGCGCCGCAGGTGAGCGACAGCCTGGGCGAGCCGCTCTTCACCGCCGACGGCAAGCCGGCGCCGCAGCTCGAGCGCGCCTTCGCCTTCACCAAGTCGGTGGAGGAGGCGATGCTGCGCACGCGTGCCATGACGCAGCGCCTGGCCGAGCTCGGCCTGCTGAAACCCTCGGTCGTGCAGTTCGAGCAGCATGGCAAGCCGGTGCGCATCGACGGCTTCTTCGCCATCGACCGGCCGACCCTGGCCGCCCTGCCGCCCGAGCAGCTGGCGGAGCTGCGCGACCGCGGCTGGCTCGAGGTGATCTACGCCCATCTCCTCTCGATCGGCGGCATCCCGGACCTGGCGCGCGGCATCGGGGGGTAGATGGACGAGGTCGGCCGGGAGGAGTAGCAGACGGTCAAGGTCCAGTGGGAGGAACCATGACCGGACGCCGTCATCTGCTGGCCGTCGCGGCCGGCCTCCTCGCCGCCGCCACGGCCGGCGAGGCCCATGCGCAGCAGCGCCTCGCCAACCTCTACATGTTCATCCCCGCCGGGCCTGGCGGGGGCTGGGACGGGCTCGGCCGGGCGATCGAGCAGGTCGCGCGGCAGGCGGGACTGGTCGGCAGCTTCCAGTTCGAGAATGTGGGCGGCGCCGGCGGCTCGGTCGGGCTGCCACGCTTCGTCGGGCAGCGGCGCGGTCGGCCGGATGCGCTGATGGTGGCCGGCTCCATCATGGTCGGCGCGACGCTCACCAACAAGACGCCCATCGGCATGAAGGACGTGACGCCGATCGCGCGGATGACGGAGGAGGGCGGCGTCATCGTCGTGCCGGCAAGCTCCGACATCAAGGACATCCGGGGCTTCCTCGACGCGCTGAAGGCCAATCCGGGCGGCACCTCGGTCGCCGGCGGCTCGGCGGGCGGGACGGACCACATCACCCTCGGGCTGATCCTGAAGGCGCTCGGGCGCTCGGCGAAGGAGGGCTCCTACGTCGCCTTCGCCGGCGGCGGGCCGGCCCAGGCGGCGGTCCTCGGCGCGCAGGTGAAGGCGGGCATCTCCGGCCTCTCGGAGTTCGCCGAGCAGATCAAGTCCGGCCGCATGCGCGCGCTGGCGACCACGGGCGATGCGCGCGCCGAGCCGGGCCTGCCGACGCTGAAGGATGCCGGCATCGACGTCGTCATCAGCAATTGGCGCGGCGTCTTCGCCCCGCCCGGCATCCGCCCGGACGCGCGGGAGAAGCTGGTCGCGCTGATGACCGAGCTGCACGCCCTGCCGGCCTGGAAGGAGATGCTGAAGACGCGCGACTGGGGGGATGCCTTCCTCACCGGCGAGGCTTTCAGCGCCTTCCTCGCCCAGGACGTGACGCAGACCGAGGCGGTGCTGAAGGAGATCGGGCTCGCGTGATCCGGCGCGGCACCGGCCCCGATCTCGCGGTCGGCGGCTTCGTCCTCCTGCTCGGCCTGCTGGCGCTCTGGCAGACCAGCATCATTCCGGTCTCGCCGATCTATGCCCAGGTCGGGCCGAAGGCGGTGCCCTATGTCGTCAGCGCCGGCCTGCTCGCGCTCGGCGCGGGGCTGGCGGCGACGGCGCTGCGCGGCGGCTGGTCGCACAGGCTCGAGGAGGTGCGGGAGGCGCCGCCGACCAACTGGCGGGCGCTCGGCATGCTGCTGGCGGGGCTCGCGGCCAATCTCGTGCTGATCGGGCCGCTCGGCTTCTCCATCGCGGCGAGCGCGCAATTCGTGCTGGTGGCGGCCGCCTTCGGCTCGCGCCGCCTGCCGCGGGACCTGGTGCTGGCAGTGGTGCTGACGCTGCTCGCCTGGTTCCTTTTCGTCGAACTCCTTGGCGTCAATATCGGCGCGGGCGTGCTCGAAGGCCTCGTGCTGCGCGCCCTTGGCCGGGACGTCATGGAATGATGGACACCATCGCGGGCCTCCAACTCGGCTTCTCCCACGCGCTGACGCTCACCAATCTCGGCTGGGCGCTGCTCGGCTGCTTCCTCGGCACGGCGATCGGCGTGCTGCCGGGCATCGGGCCGGCGCTGACCATCGCGCTGTTGCTGCCGATCACCTTCCAGGTGGAGGCGACAGGCGCCTTCATCCTGTTCTGCGGCGTCTTCTACGGCGCGATGTATGGCGGCTCCACCACCTCAATCCTGCTGAACACGCCGGGCGAGTCGGGCTCCATCATCACCGCGCTTGAGGGTGCGAAGATGGCGCGGAACGGCCGGGCGGGGCCGGCGCTGGCGACGGCGGCGATCGGCAGCTTCGTCGCGGGCACCATCGGCACCCTCGGGATCAGCTTCCTCGGGCCGGTCGTCGTCGACCTCGCGCTGAGGCTCGGGCCGGCCGAGTATTTCTCGCTGATGGTGCTCTGCTTCGTCACCGTCTCGGCCGTGCTCGGCGGCTCGGCGCTGCGGGGGCTGACGAGCCTCTTCTTCGGGCTGCTGCTGGGGCTGGTCGGCATCGACCTGCAGACCGGCCAGCCGCGCATGACGCTCGGCGTGCCGGAACTGCTGGACGGGGTCAACGTCGTGCTCGTCGCCGTCGCGCTCTTCGCCGTCGGCGAGACGCTCTACATGGCCTGGCGGCATACGGATGCCAAGGCGCAGGTGCGCAAGGTCGGCAGCATCATGATGTCGCGGAGCGACTGGAAGCGGAGCATCGGGCCCTGGTTCCGCGGCTCGCTCCTCGGCTTCCCCTTCGGCGTCATGCCGGCGGGCGGGACCGAGATGCCGACCATGCTCAGCTACTATGCCGAACGGAAGCTGGTGAAGCCGGAGCATGCAGGCGAGTTCGGCACAACGGGCGCGATCGAGGGCGTGGCCGGGCCGGAGGCGGCGAACAACGCGGCGGCGGCCGGCATACTCGTGCCGATGCTGACGCTCGGCCTGCCGACCTCGGCGACGGCGGCGATCATGCTGAGCGCCTTCCAGAGCTACGGGATCAATCCGGGGCCCCTGCTGTTCGAGCAGCAGGGGGCGCTGGTCTGGACGCTGATCGCCAGCCTCTACATCGCCAACATCATGCTGGTGGTGCTGAACCTGCCGCTGGTCGGGCTCTGGGCACGCATCCTCAAGATTCCGCAGCCCCAACTGTATGCCGGCATCCTGGTCTTCGCCACGATCGGGACCTATGGCATCAGCAACTCGGTCACCGACCTGGTGCTGCTCTATGTCATCGGCATCATCGGCATGTTCATGCGGCGCTTCGACTTCCCGACCGCGCCGGTGGTCATCGGCATGATCCTCGGGCCGATGGCGGAGCAGGCGATGCGCCAGGCGCTCACCATCAGCGAGGGGGACTGGACGACCTTCGCCACGCGCCCGGTCTCGCTGGCGATCCTGCTGCTGGCGCTCGCGGCGCTGGTGGGGCCGCGGCTCTACGGGCGCTTCGCGGGCGCCAGGTAGGGGCGATGGCAGGCGGCATGCTACTCCGCCGCCTGCCCCATCCGCCAGTCGCCCCGCACCGAGCGCGGCAGGCCGAGATGGTCGCGCAGCGTCGGGCCCGTATAGTCCCGCCGGTACAGGCCGCGGCGCTGCAACTCCGGGACGACGAATTGAACGAACTCGGCATAGGTTCCGGGGACATGGGTTGCGGAGATGACGAAGCCGTCGCAGGCGCCGCCCTCGAACCAGGCCTCGAGCTTGTCGGCCACCTCCTTCGGGCCGCCGACCATGTCCATCCGCGGCCGGCCGCGGCCGCTGCCGGTGATGAAGTCGCGCACCGTCGGGTTGCGCTTGCCCGTCGCCTCCACCACCCGGTCGCGGATCGCCTGCAGGCCCTGGATGCCGGCCATCTCCTCGTCGGTGAAGGGCTCGTCCATGCCCTTGCTGGCGAAGTCGAAATTGAGCGCCTCGGAGAGCAGCGAGAGCGCGTCGATCTCGAGGGGAAGCTTGTCGATCAGCGCCGCGCGGTCCTCGGCCTCGGCCCGGGTCGCGGCGCAGATCGGGTTGCAGAGCGTCGCCACCTTCACCGAGGCGGGGTCGCGCCCGGTGGCGGCGACCATCGCCTTGAAGGCATCGTAGTCGCGCTTGCCGGAGGCGATGTCGTGATAGGCGACGAAGACCAGCTCCGCCCAGCGCGCCGAGAAGCGCTTGCCCCGGCCGCTGCTGCCGGCCTGGATCAGCACCGGCCGCCCCTGCGGCGAGCGCGGCACGGTGAAGGGGCCGCGGGAGCGGAGGAACTGGCCCCGGTAGTCCAGCCGATGCACCTTGCCGCCGTCGCCGAAGCGGCCGCCTGCCTTGTCGAGGATCAGCGCATCGTCCTCCCAGGCATCCCAGTGCCCGAGCACGACCTCGACGAATTCGTCGGCGCGGTCGTAGCGGGCGTCATGCGCCATCATCTCGGCATGGCCCATATTGGCCGCCTCGCCGTCGTTCAGCGAGGTGACGACGTTCCAGGCGGCGCGGCCGTCGCTCATCAGGTCGAGCGTCTGGAAGGCGCGGGCGACGTGATAGGGCTCGTAATAGGTGGTCGAGGCGGTGGAGCCGAGGCCGAGGCGCGCCGTCGCCGCCGCCATCATGGTCAGCACCACCACCGGGTCGAGCTTCACGCAGCGGATGCCGTGCTCGATCGTATGGTGGTGGTCGGAGCCGAAGCGGTCGGGCATGGAAAGCCGGTCGTCGAAGAAGGCGAGGTCGAATTTGCCCGCCTCCAGGATGCGGCCGATCTCCTGGTAGTAGTCGGCGCGGAGGAAATCCGTCCGGCTCTCCGGATGGCGCCAGGACGAGGCGAGGTTCGTGCAGTTCTGCGCCTGCAGGAAGCCGACGAGATGCATCTGGCGCATGGGCCGTTCCCTCCTTGGTTGGCGGGAAGCCTCGCCCCCGGGCGGGCGGCGGTCAATGCTGGCGCCCGGGGGCAGGGGTGGTAGCATCGCTTCCGGGTGGAGAAGTCCGGCATGCGATTGGCCCTGTGCAACGAGGTCCTGCGCGAGCTGCCCTTCGCCGCGCAATGCGCGCGGGCGGCGGCGCTCGGCTATGCCGGGCTGGAGGTGGCGCCCTTCACCCTCGATGCGGAGGCGCCGCACCTGCTGCCCGCAGCGCGGCGGGCGGAGCTGCGCCGGGCGGCGGCGGAGGCGGGCATCGCCATCAGCGGGCTGCACTGGCTGCTGGTCGCGCCGAGCGGACTCTCCATCACCAGCGCCGATCCGGCGGTCCGTGCCCGCACCCTCGATGTCATCGAGCGGCTGGTCGGCCTCGCCGCCGATCTCGGGGCCGGCTACCTGGTGCATGGCTCGCCGGGGCAGCGCCGGGTCGCGGCGGAGGCCGATGCGGCGCGGGCCGAGGACTGCATGGCGCGCATCGCCGGCTGGGCCGAGGCGGCCGGCGTCACCTATTGCCTGGAGCCGCTGGCGGCGCGGGAGACCAATTGGGCGACGACCGTCGCCGAGGCGGCCGCCATCGTCGGGCGCATCGGCAGCCCGGCGCTGCGCACCATGCTGGATGTCTCGGCCGCCGGGAATGGCGAGGCGGAGCCGGCCGATGCCCTGCTGGAGCGCTGGCTGCCGGGCGGGCTCGTCGCCCATGTGCACCTGAACGACCGCAACCGGCGCGGGCCGGGGCAGGGGAGCGACCGGTTCGGGCCGATCCTCGCCGTGCTGCGCCGCGAGGGCTATGCCGGCTGGTGCGGCGTTGAGCCCTTCGACTACGTGCCGGACGGGCCGGGCGCGGCCGCCTTCGCCGCCGGCTACCTGCGCGGGGTGTGGGAGGGGCTGGCGCCCAATGCTCGTGGCGCCGAAGGGCGCGAAGAGCCGAAGCGGTCGCCCGGCCCATGAGCGCGCCGCACTTCCGCATCCTCGAGATCGAGCGGCGGGAATGGCCCTTCCGCCTGCGCATGCCCTTCCGCTTCGGCGTCATCACCCTGACCGAGGGGCGGCAGGCGGTGGTGCGCGCCCGCATCCGCGACGAGGCGGGGCGCGAGGGCTGGGGCGTCGCCGCCGAATCCCTCGCCGCCAAATGGTTCGACAAGGATCCCGCGCTCAGCGATGCGCAGAACGAGCACCAGCTTCGCCGCTCACTGGAACTCGCTGGCGAGGCGGCGCTGGCGGCGGGCGGTAATACCGGCTTCGGCCATTTCGCCGACGGCTATGAGGCGCATGTCGCAGCCTGCGGGCGGGAGGGGCTGAACCCGCTGGTCGCCGGCTACGGCCGCTCGCTGGTTGATCGCGCGGCGCTGGATGCCTTGCTGAAGCTGCATGACGTCTCCTTCTTCGCCGGCATGCGGGCGAATATCGGCGGCATGGCGCCGCATGCGGTGGTGCTGGACCTCGCGGGCTTCGACCTCGGCGCGATGCTGGCGGGGCTCTCGCCCGCGCGGCGCATCCAGGCGCGGCACACGGTCGGGCTGGTCGATCCGATCACCGCCGCCGATCAGGTGGAGCGCGTCGGCGACGGCCTGCCGGAGACGCTGGAGGAGGTTGCCGCCACCTACCGCCATGCCTGGTGGAAGCTGAAGGTCGGCGGCGATGTCGCGGCGGATGTCGACCGGCTCTGCCGCATCGCCGCCGTGCTCGACCGGCTGCATGGCTACCAGGTCTCGCTCGACGGCAACGAGCAATATGCCGATGCGGAGGGCGTTGCCGCGCTCTGGCGGGCGATGGCGGCGGAGCCGCGGCTGCGGCGCCTCTGTGCCTCCGTCGCCTATATCGAGCAGCCGGTGAAGCGCGCCCGGGCGCTGGAGACGCGGATGGCAGCGGAACGTCCCGTCATCATCGACGAGAGCGACGGCGCGCTCGACGCCTTCGTCGAGGCGCGGGCGCTCGGCTATGCCGGCGTCTCCTCGAAGGCCTGCAAGGGCGTCTGGCGCTCGCTGCTGAACCTCGCCCGCTGCCGGCACTGGGGCGAGGGCTGCTTCATGACCGGCGAGGACCTGACGACGCTCGCCGGCCTCTCGGTGCAGCAGGACCTGGCGCTGGTGGCGCTGCTCGGCCTCGCGCATGTGGAGCGCAACGGGCACCACTTCATCGACGGCTTCAGCGGCCGGCCGAAGGCGGAGGCGGTGCGCTTCATGGAGGCGCATCCGGACCTCTACGCCGATACGCCGCGCGGTCCGCGCCTTGCCATCCGCGAGGGCGTGCTGGAGATCGGCTCGCTCGAGGTGCCGGGGCTCGGCGCCACGGTGGAGCCGGATTATGCCGCGATGCAGGCGATGCCGAAGGCCGCCTGGCCCGGCTGACGCCCCGGTTGGGCGCCCCCGGGTCGGGCGTCACAGCAGGTCGATGAACAGCCGCGAGGATTGCTCGCGGATGCGCTGGCGGAGGCCGCGGCGTTCCCACTCCGCCAGGCTGATCGCCCGGGCGCGGGCGAATTCCCGGGCGAGGAGGCGCTCGATCGTCGTCGCGGTGTCGCGGCCCAGGATGATCGCATCCACCTCGCTGTTCCAGGCGACGCTGCGCCGGGCGAGGTTGGAGGAGCCGACCGCCGACCAGACGCCGTCCACCACCGCCAGCTTGCCGTGCAGCACGCCGTCGGTGACCTCATGGATGCGGATGCCGGCCTCCAGCATGTCGTCATAGGCGGCATGCTGGGCGTTCAGCGCCTCCTGGCTGTCGCTGAAGCTCGGCAGCAGCAGCCGGACATCGACGCCGCGGCGGGCGGCGGCGCGGAGCACGCGGCGCTGCTGCCAGGTCGGCACGAAATAGCCGGTGCTGAGCCAGATCCGCTCGCGCGCCGCCTCCAGCGCCGTCACCAGGGTGACGTAGTAGCGTGGCATCCGCTCGCCCGGCTCGCTGGCGAGGATGCGGATGCGCGCCGGCCCCACCTCCGCCAGGCGGGGGAACCAGTCGCGCGGCGGAAGCGGGTCGCCGCGCTCCTTGGCCCAGGTCTCGAGGAAGAGCCGCTGCATGGCGCCGACCGAAGGGCCCTCGATGCGGATGGAGGCGTCGTGCCAGCAGGCCGCGTCAGGCTCGGTCGACGCCGCTCCGGTGCCGCAGGGATTCTCGTAGACGCGGTCGAGGTTGACGCCGCCCAGGATGCCGATGCGGCCATCCACCACCAGCATCTTGCGGTGGTTCCGGTCATTCGGCCTCCAGCTGCGCTTGGCCGCTGTCGGGTCGAGCGGATGGAATTCCAGCGTGCGCGCACCAGCCGCGCGCAGCGGCTCGAAGTCCGTGCCCAGCGAGCCGAAGCTGTCATGGATGATGGTGACGGCGACGCCCTGCCCGAGCTTCATCCGCAGCAGCTCGAAGAGCGAAGGCCCCTCGACGCCAGGGATGCGGACATCCTCGAGGATGTAGAATTCGATGTTCACATGGTCCTTCGCCCCGGCAATGGCGCGGAAGGTGGCCTGGAACATGGCGGCGCCGCCATCCAGCACCTCGACGCGGTTGCCGCCGAGCAGCGGCGCCCCGTCCTTCACCTCGGCGAGCAGGGCCAGGCGCTCCATCGGGTCCGCCGGCGCGTCCGGCACCACCGGGATCGCGGCGCAACCCGAGAGCCCCGCTGCCAGCAGCCCGAGGCTGCGCCGTCCGATCCACCTTCTATCCATGCCAGCGGAAACGCCGGCGGGCGGTTCCGGGTGCGTGCCGTTCCGGATCAGCTTGACGCGAGCGTATCGGTCCGGGATGTCGGCGACGGGCGTCGGATCGGCAATGCCCGGTTGCCGGCCCGACCCGCCGTCCCACCCGATCTAGGACGTGGCCTCGGCCGTCGCCAGCTCCTCGGGCGTCGCCGCCAGGCCATGGCGGCGGAGGCGCTCCGAGAAGCGCGGCGCCGCCGTCGCCACGCAGAAGGGGATGGCGAGCAGCAGCCCGCCGGCCGGGGGCAGCGCCCAGGCCAGGGCGCCCGGCGCCGTCGCCAGCAGCAGGCCGAAGACCGCGAGGCCGCAGAGCGTGTGCGGCCAGAGCAGCCGCGCCGCATCCGCCCAGGCAATGCCGCGCGCCGCCCGGTTCTGCGGCGCCCAGCCCGGCCGCGTGCCGAAGGGCAGCCGCGCCAGGAACAGCGCCTTGTTGAGGATGCTCACCGGGTCGAGCAGCGTGGTGAAGGCGAGCTCCGCCAGCGCCCCGCGCAGGAAGGCGGCCCGCCCGCCATAGGCCGCGGCGAGGCCGGGCTTCAGCAGCACCTCGGCATAGCCGCAGAGCTTCGGCGCGTGGAGCATGGCCCAGATGGCGGCCATCAGCGCCAGCAGCGGGGCGCCCGGCGTCCCCGCCGCCCCGCCGGTCGCTGCATTGAGCGCGGCGAAGGCCAGCACCCCGACCCAGAGCGGCGCGCCGAGGAAGAGCAGGATCGCCTGCAGCAGCTGCCACCGCCCCATCCAGGTCATCCCCGGCAGGCGGAGCAGGGCGAAATACTGCATGTTGCCGGCCGCCCAGCGCAGGTCGCGGGCCATGAATTCCGGCAGGGCCGGCGGGTTGCCCTCGAGGCTCCCCTCCTCCTCCGGCAGGCAGCAGACCTTCCAGCCGGCGGCGTGCAGGCGGACCGCCTCCACCTGGTCATGGCTGAGGATCGGGCTGCCATCGGGCAGCGCCTCCAGCCGGCAGTGGCGGCGGAAGGGCTCGATGCGGATGATGGCGTTGTGGCCCCAATAGGGGCCCTCCGGCCCCTGCCACCAGGCCTGGCCCGTCGCCCAGGCGCGCATCCCGGCGCGCATGCCGAACTGGAAGAGCCGCGGGAAGGCCGCCGCCGCCGGCCGGCCGACGATGAGTTGCTGGACGATGGCAAGCCGCGGGTCGGCCTCCATGCAGGCGGCCAGGCGGAGCACGGCGCGGGCCGACATCTCGCTGTCGGCGTCGAGGCAGAGCATCAGCTCGGCGCCGTTGGCATGGCGGTCGAGGAAGTCCATGACATTGCCGGCCTTGAAGCCGGCATTGCCCTCGCGCCGCCGGTAGCGGGTGGCGGGGTAGCGGGCGCGGAAGGCCTCGATCGCCGCCGCCTCGGCCGCGGCCAGTCCGGGCTCCTGCGTGTCGGAGAGGAGCCAGAGGGTGAAGCGCCCGGCGGCGCCGGCCTCGGCCAGCCCGTCCAGCAGCCGGGCGAGGGGCGGCAGCACCTCCGCCATCGCCTCGTTGCGGATGCAGACGGCGATGGCGGTGTGCATCCGCCCCGCGCCTGGCCGGATGCGGCGGAGCGCCGGCAGCACCGCGGCCGGCGGATGCGGGGTGCGCAGCAGGATGGCGAGGCCGATCAGCGCATTGCCGGCGCAGAGCGCCGTCCAGGGCGCGGTGCCGGCGAGGCAGAGCAGGGCCAGCACCTCCCAGGCCGTCCAGCCGCCCGGCGCCATCACCTGGGCGGCGAGCCAGAGCTGCAACCCGGTCAGGGCGAGGCAGAGCAGGGCGAAGGCGAGGCGGCGCAGCGGCATGGCGGCGGGTCTATTGCGGCAGCGTGGCGGAATTGCGGATCGGCGCACCGGGAGAGCCGCTTGCCCGCCCCTGCGCCGCATGGCCTCATGGCAACAAGAACGGGGGAAATGCGGGATGGAAGAGGCAGCGGACTACGTGATCCTCGGCGGCGGCTCGGCCGGCTGCGTGCTGGCGGCCAGGCTTTCCGAGGATCCGGCGGTGAAGGTCGTGCTGCTCGAGGCGGGCCCCTGGGACCGCAACCCGTGGATCCATATCCCGATGGGCTTCGCCCGGCTCTACGTCACCCGGAAGTTCGACTGGAACTACCAGACCGAGGCGGAGCCGGAGCTGAAGGGCCGCAGCGTCTACTGGCCGCGCGGCCGCGTCATCGGCGGATCGGGCAGCGTCAACGGCCTCGTCTTCCTCCGCGGCTCGCCGCGCGACTACGACCGCTGGGCGCAGTCCGGCGCGCGGGGCTGGTCGCATGAGGACTGCCTGCCCTATTTCCGCAAGCTCGAGACCTTCGCCGGGCCGGACAGCGAGTATCGCGGCAAGGAAGGCCCGGTGCGCGTCGGCGAGGTGCCGGACCCTTCGCTCGGCTGCCGCGCCTTCGTCGCCGCCTGCGAGGCGCTCGGCTTCCCGCGCAATGCCGACAACAACGGCGCCTGGTTCGAGGGCGTGGCGCCGAACCAGCTCAACGTCCATCGCGGCCGGCGCTGGAGCCCGGCGGTGGCCTACCTCCGCCCGGCGCTCGGGCGGCCGAACCTCAAGGTGCATACGGAGCAGGTCGGCCAGCGCATCATCCTCGAGGGCGGCCGTGCGGTCGGCGTCGCCGTGCGCGGGGCGGATGGGGTGGAACGCATCCACCGGGCGCGGCGGGAGGTGATCCTCTCGGCCGGCGCCATCGAGAGCCCGAAGATGCTGATGCTCTCGGGCATCGGCGACGGCGCGGCGCTGCAGGCGCTCGGCATCGAGACGCAGGTGCATGCGCCGGAGGTGGGCCAGAACCTGCAGGACCATTTCATGATCCGCTTCGCCTTCCGCACCAGGCCCTGCGGCACGCTGAACGAGTTCATGGCGAACCCGATCAAGACCGCGCAGCTCGGCCTCGACTGGGCGATCCGCCGGCGCGGCCAGATGGCGATCGGCGCCTCGGAGGCGAGCCTCTTCGCCCGCGTCCTGCCCGGCTCCGAGGAGGCCGAGGTCCAGTACCAGTTCGTCAACTACAGCCTCAGCAACCAGGCGGCCTCGGCCGCGTCGCTGGCGAAGTACCCGGGCTTCACCTTCAATTTCTGCCAGTGCCGGCCGGACAGCCGGGGCGAGCTGGCGCTCCGCTCGCCGCGCGTCGAGGACAAGCCGCGGATCGAGGCGCGCTACCTCACCGCGCCGTCCGACGTGCATGTGATGCTGGAGGCGGCGAAGCTGGCGCGGCGCATCTCCTCGACCCAGCCCTTCGCCGGGCTGATCGAGGAGGAGGAGGCGCCGGGGCCCGAGACCGGCGGCGACGAGGCGATGCTCGACTACATCCGCGCGGCCGGGACCACCGTCTACCACCCCTGCGGCACCAACCGCATGGGGGCGGACGAGCGGAGCGTCGTCGACACGGAGCTGCGCGTGCGCGGCGTCCAGGGCCTGCGGGTGGTGGATGCCTCGGTCTTCCCGCTCGTGCCCTCCTCCAACATCCACCCCGCGGTGCTGATGACGGCGGAGAAGGCGGCGGATTTGATCAAGCGCGCGGCCTGAGCAGCCGCGCCATCGCCAGGCAGCCGAGCACCGGCCCGGGCGCGAGCAGGGCGAAGGCCCCGCCGCCCCAGCCGAGATGCGCCTCGACCAGGGGCAGCAGGTGGATCGCCGGCAGGGTAAGGGCGAAGCCGAGCGAGGTCTGCACCGTCAGCATCGTCCCGGCGAGGCCGGGCGGCGAGGCCTCCGCCACGGCCGCCGAGAATTGCGCGGAATCGGCGACGACGGTCACGCCCCAGGCGAGGCAGAGGGTCATCACCAGCGCGGGCGCCGCGCCGAAGGCAGGTCCCGCAAGCAGGCAGCAGGCCCCGCTCACCGCCATCGCGCCGATGGTCAGCTGCGCCCGGCCGATGCGGTCGGCGAGCCAGCCGCCGGCGATGCAGCCGAGCGCGCCCGCCGCCATCACCGCGAAGCTGGCGAGCGCCGGGCTGGCGGCGCTGCCCGCGGCGGCGAAGCTCGCCGCGAGATAGGCGCCGATCCAGGCCCACATCGCATAGAGCTCCCACATATGGCCGAGATAGCCGAGGGTCGCGAGCCGCGTGCCGCGATGGCGGAAGAGCTCGAGCGCCAGCCCCGGCCGGAAGGGCGGCGCCGCGGCATGGCGCGGCCCGGGCCTGGCCAGCAGGATCAGCCCGGCCCCCGCCAGCGCGGCGAGCGAGGCAAGCCCCACGGCGCTCCGCCAGCCGAGCCCGCCCAGCGCATTGGCGAGATGCGGCGAGGCGGAGCCGAGCGTCAGCCCGCCCACCAGCAGCCCGACGACGAGCCCCGCATCCCGCGGCCCGGCCCAGCCGGCGGCGAGCTTCATTCCGACCGGATAGACGCAGGCGAGCGCCAGCCCCGTCACGCCCCGCGCCAGGATCGCCAGCGCATCGCCCGGCGGCAGCAGCAGGATCGCCGCATTGGCCGCGGCGCCGAGCAGGCAGGCGCCCGCGACCAGCCGGCGCGGATCCAGCCGGTCCGGCAGGGCGAGCGCCGCGCTCGCCAGCGTCCCCAGCACGAAGCCGAGCTGCACCCCGCCCGTCAGCCAGGCGAGGAAGCCGGGCGGCAGCGCCGCCTCCCGCGCCATCCCCGGCCCCGCCGCGGTGCCGGAGAACCAGAGCGAGAGGGCGAGGACCTGCGCGACGGTGATGAGGGCGAGGTTGCGCGCCTTCCCCTCAGTAGGCCGAGGTGAGCTCCTGGTCGCGCCGCTCGACGGGGAGGCAGACATGGCGCTTCCCGGGCTGGGCGGTGAGCTGGGCGATGGCGTCCTCGCAGGCATTCACGGTCCCATAGAGGTGGAAGCCGACGGTCGGCGCATTCTGCGGGACGACGGCCTGCGGCGGCAGGGTGGGCGAGGTGGCAAGGCTGGCGGCGGCAGCGACGACGATGACGAAGTCGGTCATGATGGCCTCCTTGGCGGCGGGCCACCATCGCCTCATCCGGTCGCCGTTCGTGCTGTCGATCCAGACATCTTTGTCACTAGTCTATGGAAGCGCCGGAGGCCTTCACCACCGGCGCCCAGGCGGCGACCTGCTGGCGCATGAAGTCGTCATAGGCCGCGGCGGGCAGCGGCGCCGGCTCCGCGCCGAATTCGCGGATGCGCGCGGCGATGCCGGGATCGGCCAGCGCCTCCAGGATCTCGCCGCCGAGGCGCTCCCGGATCGGCTGCGGCACGCCGGCCGGTGCGGCGATGCCGTACCAGGAGGCGACGTCGAACTCGGCGATGCCGCTCTCCTGCAGGGTCGGCAGTTCCGGCATGGTGCCCGCGCGCGCGGCGGTGGAGACGGCGAGCGCACGGAGCAGCCCGCCGAGCACCTGCTGCCGGCTGGCCGGCGCGTTGTCGATGGCGAAGAGCACCTCGCCGTTCATCACCGCCGCCATGCTCGGCGCCGTGCCGCGATAGGGGACATGGATGGTCTCGACCCCCGTCCGCAGCCCGAGCAGCACGCCCGAGAGATGCGAGGAGGTGCCGGTGCCGGCGGAGGCGAAGGTCGCCGCCTGCGGGTTGGCGCGCATGAAGGCGACGAGCCCCGCGACATCGCGGTGCGGGCTGTCGCCCTTGACGATCAGCACGTTCGGCATGCGGGCGAGGCGGCAGACGCCCGGCAGGTCGCGCAGCGGGTCGAAGGAGAGCCGCTTGTACAGCGTCGGCCCGATGCCGTGCGAGGCGATGTGGTTGACGAAGAAGCTGTAGCCGTCCGGCGCGCTGCGGGCCGCAGCCTCGGCGCCCAGCATGCCGCCGGCGCCGGGCCGCGGGTCGATCACCAGCGGCTGGCCGAGCCGCTCGCGCAGGCGGTTCTCCATCAGCCGGAGGAAGATGTCGGAGACGCCGCCCGCCGCCGCGCCGATGATGAAGCGCAGCGGCCGGTCCGGCCAGGTGCCGGTTCCCTGCGCCCGCGCCAGGGCCGGCGCGGCGAGCAGGCCGAGCAGCGCCCGCTTTCCGAGATGCATGGTGGTCCCTCCCTGTTTTGGGTGCGATCCTAGCATCGCGGGCGCCGGTTGACGCAGCCCCGCGCGGATGCTGGCTTGCCGCCCGCCGATGACCCGCCCCGCCCCCCTCCGCCGCCGCGCCTGGCTGGCCCTCCTGCTGCTCGCCGGCTGCACCGGCGGCGGGCCGCAGCAGCTCGACACCGACCAGGTGGGCTATGCGCAGGCGCTCGGCGACGGGCTGAAGCGGCAGATGCTGCTGAACATGGTGCGGCTGCGCTATGCGGATGTGCCGACCTTCCTCTCGGTCAGCCAGGTGATCACCGGCTACACGCTGCAGACGACGGGGCAGGTCGGCCTGAACTCCTATCCCAACGCCAATCCGGGGAATTACGCCACCATCTCCGGCACCATGCAGTACACGACGCGGCCGACCTTCACCTTCACGCCGATGACCGGCGAGCAATTCGCCCAGTCCTACCTGCGGCCGCTGGCAGCCGCCGAGCTGCTGTCGCTGGCGCAGAGCGGCGCGCCGGTCGACCTGCTCTTCCGCCTCGGCGTGCAGTCGGTGAACGGCATGCCGAACGGGGCGACGCGGGGCGGCGAGGCGCAGGAAGCCTCGGGCGGCTTCCTCGCCCTGGTCGGGGCGCTGCGCCAGGCCCAGGCGGCGGGCAGGGTCGGGCTGCGCTTCGAGCGGCATGGCAGCGCCGGCCGCGTCTTCCTGCTGCTGGAGGGCGATGGGCCGGCGGTGCGCCAGGCCCGCAGCCTGCTCGGCCTCGGCCCGAGCGACGGGGAGGCGGAGGTGACCTATGGCCAGACGCGCGGCGGGCGGGGCCAGGTGGCGATCCTGACGCGCTCCGTGCTGCAGGTGCTCTACGAGCTCGGCGCGCAGATCGAGGTGGCGGCGGCGGATGTCGCCCGGGGCGACACGCGGGCGACGGAGGACAGCTTCGGCGAGCGGCTGATCCGCATCCGCCAGGGCCCGCGCGCCCCGGCCGACGCCTATGCCGCGGTGCCCTACCGCGAGCGCTGGTTCTGGATCGAGCAGAACGACTACCGCTCCAAGGCGAGCTTCACCTTCGCCTACATCCTGCAGATCCTGGCCGAGAGCGGGCGGGGCCAGCCGACGCCGATGGTCACCATCCCCGCCCAGTGAGGTCAGCCGCGCCGCGGCCTGTCGTGCCGGGCGAGGATGGCGCGGAGCAGGTTCTTGATCGCCTCCGCCTCGGCGGGCGGGTGGCGGGCGAGCAGCTCCGCCTCATGCGCCTTGGCGGCCAGCGCCAGGTCCTCCGCCGTCGCCCGCCCGGCCGCGGTGAGGCAGACCCGCACCACGCGCCGGTCCCGCTGGTCCGGGCTGCGGGCGACCAGGCCGGCGCGGACCATGCGGTCGAGCAGCTTGGTCATGGTCGGCTGCTGCAGCAGGCAGGTCTCGGCAAGGCCGGTGACCGTCTCGCCCTCGCTGCCCATGAGGCTGCTCAGCACGCGCCACACCGCGACGGAAATGCCACGGCGGCGCAATTGCTCGTGGAATTCGCTGGAAACCTGGTGTGCGGCCCGCGCGAGCAGATACACCAGGTAGTCATCGATGAAGCGAACCCCAGAGGGCTGGGAGGGGATTTCCATATCGGTATCGCGGCGCCATTCCAGGGCTTTCGATACGATAGCAAATCCTGTGAGGAAAATCTTCGAAATAATACGACTTAGCGACGAGTGCCAAGTCATTCAAATTGCGTGACAGAGTCCGTAAGGTTTAGGAGGATCATGCTCGCCGATCGGATCGAAGCACCCTGGATCGAGGCCTTCGAGGCCGTGCTCCGCCTCTGCGGCGCCGGGCCGGGCCTGCCCCTCTGCCTGCTCGGGGAGAGCCAGTCCCGCGCCCTCAACCTCGACCTCGCCGAGCTCGCCGCGCTCCGCCTCGGCTGCCGGCCCTTCCGCTGCATCCTGCCGACGCAGCCCTCCACCGCCCCGGTGCCGGTGCGCTCGACCGGCGCCTCCCGCGCCATCGGCGGGCACCCCGGGGTGATGGCGGCGCTGGCCGCGGCGCCGCTGATCCTCGACCTGACGGTGGAGGGGCTGCTGCACGCGCCGGAGCTTCCCGCCATCCTCAAGGCGGGCAGCCGGGTGCTGATGGTCTCGAACGAGCATCCGGAGGTGCTCGCCCGCCTCGTCCCCCGCCCCGAGGACGAGGCGCCGGTGAAGGCCGCGGTGAAGCGCGCCCGCGCCGCCCGGCACATGCATGTCACCTCCGCCGCCGGCACCGACCTGCGGATCGTGATGGAGGGGGCCGCGGTCGCCGGCGTCTGGGGCTGGACCGACCGGCCAGGCACCGTCGCGCACTGGCCGGGCGGCATCCTCGTGGCCTTCCCGCGCGCCGGCAGCGTCGAAGGAACGCTGGTGCTGGATGCGGGCGACGTGAACCTGACCTTCAAGCGCTACCTCGAGCGCCCCATCCACCTCACCCTTGCGGACGACCACATCACCGCCATCGAAGGCGAGGGGGGCGATGCCGAGATGATGCGCCGCTACCTCGCCGCCTTCGCGGAGCATGAGGGGGGCGGCCGCGCCGCCTATGCCGTCTCCCATGTCGGCTGGGGCCTCAACCCGCGCGCCCGCTACGAGGCGCTGGCCTTCTACGACCGGCGCGACACCAACGGCACGGAGCTGCGCGCCTTCGCCGGCAATTTCCTGTTCTCGACCGGCGCCAACGAATTCGCCGGCCGCTTCACCGAGGGGCATTTCGACATCCCCGTCCGCAACTGCACCATCGCCCTCGACGGAGAGAGGGTGGTGGAGGAAGGAAGGCTGCTGCCATGACCGAGGCCCCGATCCCTGCCTGGCAGGAGCATGGCGAGGGCCGCCGCGCCATCGTGCTGCTGCACGGGCTCGGCGGGAATGCCGGGCTCTGGGGACCGACGCTGCCCGTGCTCGCCGACTACCGCGTCCTGGCCTGGGACATGCCCGGCTACGGCGCCTCGGCACCGGTGGAGCCGGGCTTCCCGGCGCTGGCCGCCGCGCTCGCCCGCATGATGGATGCGGCCGAGCTGGAGCGCGCCGACCTCGTCGGCCACTCGATCGGCGGGATGGTGGCGCTGGAATTCGCGCTCACCTGGCCCGAGCGGGTGCGCAGCCTCACCCTCTATGCCAGCCCGCCGGCCTTCGGCGGGCGCGACCCGGCCTTCCGCGAGCGCTTCCTCGCCGACCGGCTGGCGCCGCTCGAGGCCGGGCACAGCCTCGGCGACATCGCCGGGCGGGTGGTCGGCCCGCTGCTCGGCGATGCGCCGGACCCGCGAGCGGCGCCGGCCGCCATCGCCAGCATGGCCGCCGTGCCGGAGGCGGGCTACCGCGCGGCGCTCGCCACCCTCGTCACCTTCGACCGCCGCGCCGATCTGGAGAGCCTCGACATGCCCTGCCTCGTCCTGGTCGGGGAGGCGGATCCGCTCGCCCCCTTCCACGTCATGCACATGACGGCGAGCGCCATCCCCGGCGCGCGGATGGCGATCATCGCCGATGCCGGGCACCTCGCCCATCTCGAGCGGCCGGCCGACTTCAACGCCATGCTCACCAGCTTCCTCGACCGCGTCGGGGAGGGCTGAGGCCATGGCCGCCCCGATCTTCGACCCCGCCGCCTTCCGCCTGACGCCGGAGGAGGCCGCGCTCACCGCCATGGCGCGCGACTTCGGCGAGGGCGTGCTCGCCCCGCGCGCCGCCCGCTGGGACCGCGAGGCGCGCTTCCCGACCGACAACTACCGGGACATGCGGGCCAATGGCCTGCTCGGCCTCTGCATCCCGCGCGACGAGGGCGGGATGGGCGCCGGCTTCCGCGCCTACTGCCTCGCCGCGGCCGAACTCGGCCGGTTCTGCGGCGCGACCGCGCTCACCTGGAACATGCATGTCTGCTCGACGCTCTGGAGCGGTCCGCTGAGCGACGACCTCGAGCTGGAGCCGGTCCTGCGCGAGGCCCATCGCGCCGCCCGCCGGCTGCACTACCGCCGCATCCTCGAGGAGGGCGCGGTCTACTCGCAGCCTTTCTCCGAGGGTGGCGCGGCATCGGCCGGCACCGCGGCCTTCGGCACCGTGGCGCGGCCCGTCCCGGGCGGCTGGCGGATCACCGGGCGGAAGATCTTCGCCAGCCTCGCCGGCCATGCCGACTACTACGGCATCCTCTGCACCGAGCAGCGCGAGGGCGAGGCGCCGCTCTCCCGCCGCGACACGCTCTACCTCGCCGTGCCGCGCGAGGCGCCCGGCGTCTCGGTGATCGGCGAGTGGGACCCGCTCGGCATGCGCGGCACCGTCTCGCGCACGCTGGTCTTCGGCGACGTGCTGGTCGGGCCGGAGGCGGCGCTGATGCCGCCCGGCCTCTACATGCAGGCGGCCAGCCGCTGGCCGCACATGTTCCTGACGCTGAGCCCGACCTATATGGGCATCGCCCAGGCCGCCTACGACTTCACCATCGCCTATCTGCGCGGCGAGGTGCCGGGGATGCCGCCGGTGAAGCGGCGGATGTACGCTACCAAACAGATCGCCGTCGCCGAGATGCGTATCACGCTCGAGCAGACCAAGGCGATCTGGTTCCAGGCGATCACCGAGGCTGGCCCCGACCCTTCGCCGGAACAGGTGCAACGCGCCTGGGCCGCGCAGTACAGCGTGATGGAGAATGCCGCCGCCGTTGCCGCCAAGGCTGTCCGCACCTGCGGCGGCCAGGCCATGCTGAAGTCGCTCCCGCTCGAACGCCTCTACCGCGACGCGCGTTGCGGGTCCCTCATGCTGCCCTGGACAGCGGAACTCTGCGTCGACCGGCTCGGCCGGGACTGCCTGTACGAGAAAGGCGAGACTGATTGATCTGCCGTATCATCCTGCGTCATGCCGAACACAGGCCCCATGCCGTTGCGCTGACCTTTGGTGAGGAGCGGATCACCTATGCCGGGCTCGCCCGCCGCATCCGCGCCGCGGCCGCCATGCTGGAGGAGCAGGGCTACGGCCATGGCGACTGCATCGCCTATCTCGGCCAGAACCATCCGAGCCAGCTCGTCCTGGCGCTCGCCTGCGCCGGGCTCGGCTGCCTGTTCCTGCCGCTGAACTGGCGCCTGGCGCCGCCCGAGCTGCGCCATATCCTCGACGATTCCGGCGCCGCCGCGCTCTTCGCCCTGCCGGAGACGGCGGCCCTCGCCCGCCGCGCCGCGCCGAAGGGGTGCCCCGTCCTCGACGCCGCCGGCGCCTGGCCCGAGGCGGCGGGCCCCGCCGGCATGGGCATCACGCTGCTGACCGAGATGGAGGACCCGATGCTGCTGGCCTATACCAGCGGCACGACCGGCCATCCGAAGGGCGTCGCGCTCGACCATGGCGCAGTGATGACCAACGCCATCAACAGCCAGCACATGCATGCGCTGACCGAGGCGGACCGCGTGCTGACGGTACTGCCGATGTTCCATCTCGGCGGCCTCAACATCCAGACCCTGCCGGCGCTGCTCTTCGGCGCCGAGGTGGTGCTGCTGCCGCGCTTCGAGCCGGAGGCCTTCTTCGAGGCCTGCGCCCGGCTGCGGCCGACGCTGAGCCTGGTGGTCCCGGCGGTGATGCAGGCGCTGGTCGAGCACCCGCTGTGGAAGACGGCCGACCTCTCCAGCCTGCGCGCCGTCGGCGCCGGCTCCTCCGAGGTGCCGCTGCCGCTGATCGAGGCCTTTCATGCCCGCGGCATCCCCGTGCAGCAGGTCTATGGCGCGACGGAGACCGGGCCGATCGCCATCTACCAGACGCGGGCGGAGGCGCTCACACATCCCGGTTCCATCGGCTTCCAGGCGCTGCACGGCGTCGCGCGCATCGTCGATGCGGAGGGCGAGCCGCTGCCGCCCGGCGACGTCGGCGAGATCGAGGTGCGCGGCGCGCATGTCGCCCGCGGCTACTGGAATGCGCCGGAGGAGACGGAGGAGTCCTGGCGCGAGGGCTGGTTCGCCACCGGCGACCTCGGCTGGCGCGATGCGGAGGGGCGCTTCTGGTTCGCTGACCGGCGCAAGCACCTCATCATCTCGGGCGGCGAGAACATCTATCCGGCGGAGGTGGAGCGCGTGCTCCGCACCGCGCCGGGCGTGCTGGAATGCGCCGTCTGCGGCCGGCCCGACCCGCGCTGGGGCGAGGTGCCGGTCGCCGTCGTGGTGCCCGGCCCCGGCTTCGACGCGGCGCGGATGCTGGCGCATTGCGAGGACCGGCTCGCCCGCTTCAAGCACCCGCGTGCGGTGGTGACGGTGGAGGCGCTGCCGCGCACCGCGCTCGGCAAGATCCAGCTGGAGGCGTTGCGACAGCTGGCACGGGGCTAGTCCGCCTCGCCGCGGAAGGCCGGCATCGTGGCATGGCCCGGCGCGGTGGCGCCGCGGCCGCGCAGCACCAGCTGGGCGCAGCGCAGCATGAGCGCGAGGTCGCCGCCGAGGCTCTGCCGCGCTGCATAGCGCGCATCGAGGGCGAGGCGCGGCCCCCAGGGCAGCGCATTCCGCCCCGCCGCCTGGGCGAGGCCCGCCAGCCCCGGCCGCACGCGGAGCCGCATCGCCTGCGCCGGGCTGAACAGCGGCGTATAGGCCATCGGCAGCGGCCGCGGCCCGACCAGGCTCATCTCCCCGCGCAGCACGTTGAGCAACTGCGGCAGCTCGTCGAGCGCGCTCGCCCGCAGCCATCGCCCGAAGCGCCCGAGCCGCTGCGCATCGCTGCCGGGCCCTGCGGCCATGCTGCGGAATTTCAGCAGGGTGAAGGGCCGCCCGCCCTGCCCCGCCCGCTCCTGCCGGAACAGCACCGGCCGGCCGAGGCTCGCCCCCACGGCGAGCGCCACCAGCCCCAGCAGCGGCGCCAGCAGCAGCAGGAGGATGCCGGCGCCGGCCAGGTCGAGCAGCCGCTTGCCGCCGCGCTCATACATGCCGCGCCCGCGCCTCCACCCCGAGCGAGAGCAGCAGGCCGAGGGCGAACCAGACCATGCGGTTGCCGAGATCGGTGGACACCATCGCCGTCAGCGCCACCGGCAGCGTCAGCGCCGCGATCCGCGCCGCCCGGCCCGGCGCCACCAGCGACGCCTGCCGCAGCGCCAGCGCCACCCCGCCGCCGAAGGCCAGCAGCCAGCAGGCGAAGCCCGGCAGCCCGGCCTCGGCCAGCATCTCCAGCGCATGGTTGTGCGGATGCAGGCTGCGGTCGTCGCCCGTGCCCGCCGCCAGGGTGAAGGCGCCGGTGCCGAGGCCGAAGGGCGCCGCCTCGCCGGCCCAGCGCAGCGCCTCGCCCCACAGCAGGATGCGCGCCGGGATCGCCTCCACCGGGTCGCCGAAGAGCCGGTCGAGGGTGCGGAGGATGGCGACCTCCTTCGGCATCGCCAGCAGGAGGGCGAGGCCGCCCGCGCCGAGGAGCGCCGCGCCGGCGAGCCAGCCGAGCGCCGCCCGCGGCCGCCGCAGCAGCCAGAAGCGCAGCGCCGGCGCCCCAGCGGGCGCGTCATCGCCGCAGTGTACACCAGATCGCCACCGGGCACAGCCGCGACCCGGCGCGCGGGGGTATTATCGTCAACCAACCGTACGCTATGGCGGAAAACGGGCGGTGTTATGTCGCCTGTCGGGACACCCCGG
>CADCTD010000165.1 GCA_902805545.1 uncultured Craurococcus sp.
GGCGGGCGGCGCCGCTCATCGGGCGAGCATCCCCGCTGCCTCGGCGCGGTCGTAGAGCTGGCCGATGAGCACGGCGAAGGCCGGGTCAGCCGCCATGGCCGGGCCCATGCGCCCGAGGGTCGCCGCCTTCGTCACGCCCGAGGCGCGCCAGGAGATGCCGCCGCTCAGCACATTCTGCAGGAAGCCCTCCAGCCGGTCGCAGGCCATGGCGAAGCGCGCCTCGGCCGTCTCGCCTGCCTCGAACTCCTCCCAGAGGGCGCGCAGCCAGGGGCCGAGATCGGGCGGCAGGGCGCCGAAGACGATCTCCGCCGCGGCCGCCTCGCGCTCCGCCTGGGTGGCGCGGCCGGCCTCGTCGTAGGCGAAGGTGTCGCCCGCCTCGATCTCCACGAGGTCATGCACCGCGGCCATGGCGAGGACGCGCCCGAGATCCACCTCCGCCGCCACCTCCGGCTGCAGCAGCAGGGCACAGAGGGCGAGGTGCCAGGAATGCTCGGCGGAGTTCTCCCGCCGCGTCGAGCCGTCCGCCAGCACCACCCGGCCGCGCCGCTCGACCTGCTTGAGCCGGTCGGCGAGCGCCAGGACGCCGAGGAGGGAGGCGGCGCGCTCCGGGCTCATGCCACGGGGCGGCCCAGCATCTCCATCAGCTCGCGCCACTCGCGCTTGGAGAGGCCGCTGCCCGCCTGCTCCACCGCCTCGCCGGCCAGCATCCGCCGGACGATCGCCAGCATCCCGGCCGAGAGCGTCGCGGCACCCATGCGGTAGTCGACGAAGGCCTCGTGGCAGGCGGGCACCCAGGCCTTCACCAGCCCCAGCATCGCGTCGGCATAGGCGCGGATCTCGTACTGCGCATGGGCATCGGCGCGGAGCGAGAGGAAGTTGAGGAGGTTGTGGAGGTCGGCCTTCCAGTACCACTGGGTATAGGTGTTGAGCGTCAGGTTCATCCGCGCCAGCTCGCGCGCCAGGCCCTGGCGGGCGGGGTCGAGCGGCTGGCCCTCGGCATCCTCGTTCAGCATCCAGGCGTAGTGGTCATAGGTCTGCATGGCGTCGCCGCGCAGCAGGTCGAGCACCCGCGCCGCCTCCTCGCCTTGCAGCAGCTCGCCGCGGCCCTGGCGGTTGGCGATGGACTGCGCGGCGAGCTGGTCGGGCGCCGGGATGTAGAACTCCCGGTCGAGGATCGAGTACCGCGCCGAATACTCGTTCACGTTGGCGGTGCGGTGGCGGATCCACTGCCGCGCGATGAAGATCGGCAGCTTCACGTGGAACTTGATCTCGCACATCTCGAAGGGCGTCGAGTGGCGGTGCCGCATCAGGTAGCGGATCAGCCCCCGGTCCTCGTTGGCGGCGCGGGTGCCGCGCCCGTAGGAGACGCGGGCGGCCTGGACGACCGCGGCGTCGTCGCCCATGTAGTCGATGACGCGCACGAAGCCGTGGTCCAGCACCGGCACCGCCTGGTAGAGCAGCGCCTCCAGCCCCGGCGCGACGGGCCGGCGGGTGCGGCCCTCGGCGGCCCGGGCCGCCTCGATCTCCTGCTGCTGGTCGTCGGTAAGCGGCATTGCGGTCCCCTGTGCTGGGGTCGCATGTACCGCAGCGCCGCCCGCCGCGCCACGGCGACGGAAGCGCCTGTGGCGCCGGCGCATCGCACCTCCGGCTCACTGCGAGATGAGCCACGTCTCCCCTCGCATTCGGCGGCCGGAGCGCCTAAATCTGGTCCGTCGCTTCGGCGACTATGGTGATAAACACGGTCTGGAATAATCGTTGCGGACCCGGGGGCAGTGCCCGGCGCCTCCACCATCACGGGGGCGAAACAGGCTCGACGCGCGTGGTAAAGAGGCCGCTTTTGCCCGGCATGGTTCCGCCGTCATCGGGCCGATTCTAAGTGCGAACGATAACAGCCGCGAGGCTGTCGCACTCGCTGCCTAGGAATAGGTAAGCGCGGCTCGGGGGGCGCCGGGCAACAGAAGCCCCCCACTTTCTTCATGTCGATCATATACTCCCACTTCCGTGATCAGAGAAAATCGCATTATATGGAAGCGGAGTTCGATGCATGAGCGATTCGTCAGTCCGCCCCGAGAGCCTGCTTCCTTACGCCCTTTGGACGGAGGAGGCCTTGCGTGCCGTCGTGCAGGATGCGCTGGCGCATGTCGCCAAGCACGGGCTGTCCGGTGAGCATCATTTCTACCTCACCTTCCGCACCGACCATCCGGGCGTCACCATGCCGGGCCATCTGCGGGCACGCTACCCGCAGGAAATGACGGTCGTGCTCCAGCACAAGTTCTGGGATCTATCGGTGGACCGCGGCGTCGGCAGCTTTTCCGTCGGGCTGTCCTTCGGCGGCGTCCCGGCGATGCTGAGCGTGCCCTTCGCCGCGCTGACGGCCTTCGCCGACCCCTCGGTGCGCTTCGGCCTCCGCTTCCAGGGCATGGCCGCGCGGGACGAGGCGGCGCCGGGGGCCGAGCCTGCGGCCGCGGCAGCCGCCGCCGGCCCGAGCCAGGTCGTCAGCCTCGACAGCTTCCGCCGCCGGCCGGCCCGCGACTGAGCCTCAGCCGGTTGGCTTGGCCCCGTCGCTGGGCTAATCCCGGGTGATGTTCGCGCCGCCGGTGGCCCCGCCGCGGCGCCCCCTGCGCGGAGACCGCCCGTGACCCCTCCCCAAGACACCCTCCGCGTGCCGTCGCACGGTACCCTCCGCGTGCCGTCGCACGACGTCGATGCCGGCCCGGTATCGGCCCCCTCCCGCCCTTCGGGCTTCCGCTACAGCCCGATGTTTCCGATCGGCGAGGACGGCACGCCCTGGCGCCGCCTGGCCGTCGAGGGCGTCCGCGCCATCGAGGTCGACGGCAAGACCGTGCTGAAGGTCCCGGCCAAGGCGCTGGAGGAGCTTGCCTTCGAGGCCTGCCGCGACGTCTCCCACCTGCTGCGCCCCGGCCACCTCCGGCAGCTCGCCAATATCCTCGAGGACCCGGAGGCGAGCGCGAATGACCGCTTCGTCGCCCTCGACCTGCTGAAGAACGCCAATATCGCCGCCGGCGGGGTGCTGCCCATGTGCCAGGACACCGGCACCGCCATCGTCTTCGGCAAGAAGGGCCAGCGCGTCTGGGTCGAGGGCGACGAGGAGGAGGCGCTGAGCTACGGCGTCCACCGCACCTATACCGAGACCAACCTGCGCTACTCGCAGATGGCGCCGCTCTCGATGTTCGAGGAGGTGAACACGGGCAACAACCTCCCCGTCGACTTCTCCATCATGGCGCAGCCCGGCGAGCATCACGCGGACGAGTTCCACCTGATGTTCGTCCTCAAGGGCGGCGGCTCGGCCAACAAGACCTTCCTCTACCAGCAGACCCGCGCGGTGCTGAACAAGGCGAAGCTGCTCGCCTTCCTCGAGGAGAAGATCAAGACCCTCGGCACCAGCGCCTGCCCGCCCTACCACCTGGCGATCGTCATCGGCGGCACCACGGCCGAGACCACGCTGAAGACGGTGAAGCTCGCCTCGACGCGCTGGCTCGACACCCTGCCGACCGAGGGCGACCGGTCCGGCCACGCCATCCGCGACCCGGGGCTGGAGGCGGAGGTCCACAAGCTGACGCAGAGTCTCGGCATCGGCGCGCAATTCGGCGGCAAGTATTTCTGCCACGACGTGCGGGTGATCCGCCTGCCGCGCCACGGCGCCTCGCTCCCCATCGGCATCGGCGTCTCCTGCTCGGCCGACCGGCAGGTCAAGGCGAAGATCACGCCCGAGGGCGTCTTCCTCGAGCAGCTGGAGCATGACCCGGCGCAGTACCTGCCGGAGGCGACGGATCACATCCTCGGCGGCGACGTCGTCCGCATCGACCTGAACCGGCCGATGAGCGAGATCCGCGCCGAACTCTCCCGGCACCCGGTGAAGACCCGCGTCTCGCTGACCGGCACCATGGTGGTCGCCCGCGACATCGCCCATGCCAAGCTGCAGGAGCGGCTGGACCGCGGCGAGGGCCTGCCGGACTACATCAGGGACCACCCCGTCTACTACGCCGGCCCGGCCAAGACGCCCGAGGGCTATGCGACCGGCAGCTTCGGCCCGACCACGGCCGGGCGGATGGACAGCTATGTCGCCGCCTTCCAGGCCGCCGGCGGCAGCCTCGTCATGCTGGCCAAGGGCAACCGCAGCAGGGCGGTGCTGAACGCCTGCAAGCAGCATGGCGGCTTCTACCTGGGCTCGGTCGGCGGGCCGGCGGCGCGGCTGGCGCAGGACTGCATCCGCAAGGTCGAGGTGCTGGAATACCCGGAGCTCGGCATGGAGGCGGTCTGGCGCATCGAGGTCGAGGACTTCCCGGCCTTCATCGTCGTCGACGACAAGGGCAACGACTTCTACGAGGGGCTCGAATGATGCCGCTCGTCACCCGTCGCCCTTGCCCGGCCGGATCCGCGCGTCCCGGCCTTCGGCGGGGACGGGGTGGCAACGACTGCCACGAAGGGCACGCGTGATGCTGGAGCTCCGCCCGAATTGCGAATGCTGCGGGCGCGACCTGCCGCCCGAGAGCCGCGAGGCGCTGATCTGCTCCTTCGAATGCACCTGGTGCCGGGACTGCGCGGCGAACCGCCTGCCCGGCGGCCTCTGCCCGAATTGCGGCGGCGAGCTGGTGACGCGGCCGGTCCGCCCCGCGGGCAAGCTCGAGCGCTTCCCGGCCGCCACGGCGCGCAAGCGCTCCTCCCTCCCCGCCTGCGCCGGAGCCTGAACCGCATGTCCCGCATCCACATCTCCTCCGGCTCCCGCTTCGAGGAGGAGATCGGCTATTCCCGCGCCGTGGTCGATGGCGACCTTGTCTGGGTCTCCGGCACGACCGGCTACGACTACAAGGCCATGACCATCCTCGATGACGTGGCCGCCCAGGCCGACCAGGCCTTCCGCAACATCGCCGCCGCCCTGGCCGAAGCCGGGGCCAGCCTCGACGACGTGGTCCGCGTGCTCTTCATCGTCCCGCGGCGGGAGGATTGGGAGCCCTGCTGGCCGGTGGTGAAGCGCTACCTGGGCAAGGCCCGCCCCGCCTCCACCCTCATCCATGCCGGGCTGCAGACCGATGCCATGCGCATCGAGATCGAGGTCACGGCCCGCCTGCCCAACAAGGGATCCGCCTGATGCGCTTCGCGGTCGACCGGCTGGACCATCTCGTCATCAACTGCCGGGACCTGGAGGTCATGGCCTCCTGGTACCAGCGCGTCCTCGGCATGGAGCGGGAGGATTTCGGCTCCCCGCCCCGCATCGCGCTGAAATTCGGCGGGCAGAAGATCAACCTCCGTCCCGCCGATGCCCCTGCGGAGGATTGGATCGCCGCCGCCCGCTGCGAGCCGGGCACGCAGGACCTGTGC
Organism: uncultured Craurococcus sp.; assembly: GCA_902805545.1. Classification (GTDB taxonomy): domain Bacteria; phylum Pseudomonadota; class Alphaproteobacteria; order Acetobacterales; family Acetobacteraceae; genus Belnapia. The sequence goes on from CADCTD010000165.1 coordinate 5,341, forward strand.
TTCGTCGTCGCGGTCTCGCCGGAGGAGATCGTCGGCCAGTTCCATGCCTGCGGTGTCACCATCGAGCTCGGCCCGGTCAGCCGCCAGGGCGCGCTGGGCGCGATGGGCTCGGTCTATTGCCGGGACCCGGAAGGCAACCTGATCGAGGTGTCGTCCTACTCGGGCTGATGCGATCCCGGCGGCTCATATCGATATTGCATCTTTTTCCTGCTAGAAGCGGTCCGGACACAGCAGGATCCGACCTAATGCCTGAACAAGCTGTTCTCGACGATGACAACACCAGCGCGGCCATCGAGCATGCAATCTGGTCGGGCGGGCCGCTCAGGCGCGACGAACTTCGCCCGCTGCCGACATTGCCTCATCCCTATCCGGAGGGGTGGACCAGCCATATCGAGCTCGTCTTGCTCTACAATCTGGCCCGGGTCACGCGAGGCCCGATTCTTGAGATCGGGCCATGGCTTGGTCGTTCAACTTCCGCGATCTGCGCTGGCATTCGGGATCAGGAAGCTTCGACCCGGCCTGCCTTCGATACGGTAGATTTCGGGATTACCTCAGCCGAGGAGTGGAAAACCCTGCTGGGTATCGATTTCGGGCCACAACTCTCGCACCGCGTGGTGGTGGACGCGATCTACCACCCCGGCGGCTCGATGGCAGTCCTCATCGCGAACCTACGCCGCAACAACCTGCTCGAATTCACGACGACGATCACCCGTGGCAACATCCTCGACATGCCATTTTCTCGCAATTACCGAATGATTTTCTGTGACACGACCCATGACGAACGGGAAGTGCGCCTCTACCTGCCTCGGATCGCGCAACTCGCCAGGCCTGGCGCCCATCTCGTCTTCGATGACGTTGTTACGGAGGACTTCGCCGACCTCATCTGTTCTTACCTTCCGGTCGCTGCCCGCCGGATACTGCACGACGAGGAGCAGTACTCGAAGCAGCTCCTTGTAAAGCTGTGCTGAACGGCCGCTCACACGGATGTTGACCGGAAGACCATCCTTCTGGACCGATTGCAGGGCATGACTCACGTTGGCTGGGCGAAGGGGACACCGCCCCCACCGCCAAGGAGATGCCAGCATGGCCGCGACCCGCACCGAGACCGACAGCCTCGGCACCATCGACATCCCCCAGGGCCGCTACTGGGGCCCGCAGACGGAGCGGGCCCGGCAGCTCTTCCGCATCGGCACGGAGCATTTCACCCCCGCCCTGATCCGCGCCGTCGGCCTGCACAAATGGGCCTGTGCCGAGGCCAATGAGCGGCTGGGCGAACTGCCCGCGGACCTGGCCGGGCCGATCCGGCAGGCCGCGCAGGAGATCGTCGACGGCAAGCGGGATGCCGACTTCCCGCTGCCCATCTGGCAGACCGGCTCCGGCACCCAGACCAACATGAACGCCAACGAGGTGATCTCGAACCGCGCCAACGAGATCCTCGGCAATCCGCTCGGCAGCCGGAAGCCCGTCCACCCGAACGACCACGTCAACCGGGGCCAGTCCTCGAACGACAATTTCCCGACCATGATGCATATCGCCGCCGTCGAGACGGTGGAGGGGCGCCTGCTCCCCGCCCTCGGCCGGCTGCAGGCGGCGCTCGATCGGCGGGCGGCGGAATGGGCGGACATCATCAAGGTCGGCCGGACGCACATGATGGATGCGGTGCCGGTGACGCTCGGCCAGGAGGCCGCCGCCTGGGCCCGGCAGGTGGAGCTCGGCCAGGAGCGGCTGCGCGCCACCCTGCCGCGGCTGCTGATGCTGCCCCAGGGCGGCACCGCGGTCGGCACCGGCCTCAACCGCCACCGCGACTTCGACCGCGTCTTCTGCGAGATCGTCGCCGAGCGCACCGGCCTCGCCTTCGCCCCGAACCCGAACAAGTTCGAGGGCATGGGCGCGCATGACGCCTTCGTCGAGCTGCAGGGGGCGATGAACGTGATCGCCGTCTCGCTCAACAAGCTCGGCAACGACATCCGCCTGCTCGGCAGCGGCCCGCGCTCCGGCCTGTCGGAGCTGGTGGTGCCGGCGGACGGGCTCTCCTCCTCCATCATGCCGGGCAAGACCAACCCGACCCAGGCGGAGGCGCTGACCATGGTCTGCGCCCAGGTGATGGGCAACACCACCACCGTCACCATGGCCGGTGCGCAGAGCTTCCTCGAGCTCAACGTGTTCAAGCCGGTGATCATTCATTGCGTGCTGCAATCGGCGACGCTGCTGGCCGATGCCTCGGAAAGCTTCGCCGAGCACATGGTCCTGAAGCTGGAGCCGGCGCGGGAGCGCATCGCCGAGAATCTCGGCAAGTCGCTGATGCTGGTCACCGCGCTCAACCCGCATATCGGCTACGACAAGGCGGTCGCCATCGGCAAGCTGGCGCTCAGGGAGAACCTGACCCTGAAGGAGGCGGCGCAGCGCCTCGGCCATGTGAGCCCGGAGGATTTCGACCGCTGGGTCCGGCCGGAGGACATGGTGACCCCCGGCGCGACGCTGGATGGGTGAGGAGCGGCACCTCCGCAAGCGCAGCTTCCAGCTCGTCGGCCACCGCACCTCGGTGGCTTTGGAGCCGGAGTTCTGGACGGTGCTGGAGGCCGTCGCTGCCCGGCGCGGGCAGAGCCTCGCCGGGCTGGTGACGGAGATCGACATGGCCCGCGCCGGCTCCGGCCAGCCGCTGGCGAGCGCCCTGCGTGTCTTCGCGCTGGCGGAGAGCGTTAGAGCAAAAGCCGATCAGGTGGCGTCACCTGGATCGGAGTGACTTGCTCGACCGAACGACAGGCAGGAGCGGGTTCCGTGAGCCAGGCCGGACGGAATACGCCCTAGCGCGTCCGCGCCGGGGCCGATACGCCGCCGCCCCCTCCGCTGCCACCGCCACCGAGCGTCGCCGCCAGCACCCCGGCCGCGATGCCGAGCGGCACGCTGACCAGCAGCGAGGTCGCCGTCCCCGTCTCGGCCGGCCGGGGCGCCTGCAGCACCCGCTCGCTGACCACCCGCCGCGCCCGCCGCGGCATGCCGGGCGAGGTGACCGGCGCTGCCCCCCGTGCCGGCACGGCGATAGTGGCATCGGCCGGCACCACCACGGCTCGCTGCTGCGCCGCCGCCGGCCAGGCCAGGACGATCAGCAGCAGCGGCAGGAAGGGTCGGATTATCATTCCGAAAATGTACCTAAACCGCGCCGCCCCCGGCAAGCGGCTTATCGCCGTCCGAGCATCGAACGGGCGATGATCAGCCGCATCACCTCGTTCGTGCCCTCGAGGATGCGATGCACCCGGAGGTCCCGGACGATCTTCTCGATCCCGTACTCCGCCAGGTAGCCGTAGCCGCCGAGCAGCTGCAGCGCGTCGTCGGCCACCTTGTGGCAGGTATCGGTGACGAAGCGCTTGGCCATGGCGCAGAAGGCCCCGGCATCCGGCGCCTTGGCATCCAGCTTGCCGCAGGCCCGCCAGAGCAGGGTGCGGCTCGCCTCCAGCTCCGTCCGCATGTCGGCCAGGCGGAACTGGGTGTTCTGGAAATCGGCGACCGCCTTGCCGAAGGCCTGGCGCTCCTGGACGTATGCCAATGCTTTATCGAGCGCCGCCTGCGCCCCGCCGAGCGAGCAGGCGGCGATGTTCAGCCGCCCGCCATCGAGCCCCGCCATGGCGAAGCGGAAGCCGTGCCCCTCCTCGCCGAGCAGGGCGGAGGCCGGGACGCGGGCGCCGTCGAAGATGAGCTGCCGCGTCGGCTGGGCGTTCCAGCCCATCTTCTTCTCGTTGGCGCCGAAGGAGAGGCCCGGCGTGTCGCGCGCGACAAGCAGGGCGGAGACGCCGCCCGGCCCCTCGCCCCCCGTCCGCACCATGGTCAGGTAGAGGTCGGAGGCGCCGGCGCCGGAGATGAACTGCTTGGTGCCGTCGAGGATGTAGTGGTCGCCCTCCCGCCGTGCCCGGGTGCGCAAGGCGGCGGCGTCGGAGCCGGAGCCGGGCTCGGTCAGCGCGTAGCTGGCCACCAGCCGCATCGGGATCAGCTCCGGCAGCCAGCGGGCACGCTGCGTGTCGTTGCCGAAGCGGTCGATCATCCAGGCGACCATGTTGTGGATGGAGAGATAGGCCGAGACGGTGGGGCAGCCCATCGCCAGCGCCTCGAACACCACGGCGGCGTCGAGCCGGCTGAGCCCGGCGCCGCCGCTCTCCTCCCGCACATAGAGCGCGGCCATGCCGAGGCTGGCCGCGGCGCGCATCTCCTCCACCGGGAAATGCCGCGCCTGGTCCCATTCCAGCGCCCGCGGGGCGAGGGTGTCCATGGCGAAGCCGAGTGCGGTCTCGCGCAGTTCCTGCGTCGCCTCGGGCAGTTCGAAGGCCTGGTCGGGCAGCATGGTCGTCCTCCGGGTGCCGTCTCTGCAGCTTGGGCGGATGTAGCCTATTCCGCCGCCATCGCCACCATCGGCCGCGCGACCGCCGCCTCCAGCTCCGCCATCCGCGCCCGCGTCGCCGCGACGTTGCGGGCCTTGATGTGGCCGTAGCCCTTGATGCCCGCCGCCGCCTCGGCCCAGTCGCAGATGCGCGCATGGGTCTCGGGCGAGAGGAGGGCCAGCAGCCGCTCCACGCCGGCGCGGTACTCGCCGGGCAGGGCGCGCTCCATCCGCCGCTCCTCGGTGCGCCCGAAGGGGTCGAGCGGCGTGCCGCGCAGCAGCTTGCCGTGGCGCAGCAGGCCCATGGCCTTCAGCATCCAGGGGCCGAAGGCCATCTTGCGCGGCTGGCCGGTCACCGGGTCGGTCTTGGCGAGGATCGGCGGCGCCAGGTTCAGCTCCACCCGCTGCGTGCCGCTGAAGTGGCCGGCGAGATGCGCCTGCCATTCCGGCAGGTGGTGCAGGCGGGCGACCTCGTACTCGTCCTTGTAGGCCATCAGCCGGTAGAGCTGGGTGGCGACGGCACGGGCCAGCCGCTCCTCGCCCGGCACCGCGCGCTGCTCGGCGGCACGGACCTTGGCGACGAACTCGGCATAGGGGCGGGCATAGCCGGCGCTCTGATAATCCGTCAGCTCCGCGATGCGGCGGGCGACGAGCGCGTCGAGCGTCTCGTCCTCCGGTGCCACCGGGGCGGGCGGGGCGAGGGCCGCGGCACGGCCGAGGGCGAAGGCGGCCTTGTTGCGCTCGATCTGGGCGCCGTTCAGCTCCAGCGCGCGGTTGATCGCCTCGCTGCTCAGGGGCACCAGCCCGCGCTGGAAGGCGATGCCGAGCAGCCAGACATTGAGGTAGATGAGGTCGCCGAAGGCCTCCTCCACCACCTGCACGCCGGGCACCGCCACCACCTCGCGGCAGGCGCCGCGGATGCTCGCCAGCATGCCGGCGCGGTCATACTTGGTGCTGGTGTCCTTCACGAACTGCGCCGTCGGCTGCAGGTCGGCATTCAGCACGGCGACCGTCCGCTCGGCACCGAGCAGCGGCCGCGCCGTCCGCCCATGCGCCACCACCATGTCGGCCGAGAGCAGCAGGTCGGTCTGGCCCATGCCGATGCGCGGCGCCTCGATCGTCTCCGGCGCCGCCCCGGCCCGGCCGATGCGGAGCTGTGCGAAGACGCCGCCGCCCTTCTGGGCGAGGCCGAGCATGTCGACCGAGCGGCTCGGCCGGCCTTCGAGATGCGCCGCCATGCCGAGGATGGCCGAGAGCGCCGTCACCCCCTGCCCGCCGACGCCGGCGAGCAGGATGTTCCAGGCCGGCTCGCCGGCGCGGGGCTCCGGCACCGCCGGCTCCGGCAACGCCTCGCCCGGCTTCGGCACCGGCTTCTTCACCGGCTCCGCGCCGACCAGCGTGACGAAGGAGGGGCAGAAGCCCTCGACGCAGGACAGGTCCTGGTTGCAGGCGCTCTGGTCGATCTGGCGCTTGCGGCCGAACTCGGTCTCGATCGGCTCGACGGCGAGGCAGTTGGAGGTGCGGGAGCAGTCGCCGCAATCCTCGCAGACGCGCGGGTTGATCGCCACGCGCTTGATCGCCACGGCCTGGGTGCCGCGCTTGCGCTTGCGGCGCCGCTCCGTCGCGCATTGCTGGTCATAGATCAGGACGGAGACGCCCGGCAGCTCGCGCAGCTCGCGCTGCACCGCGTCCAGCTCGCTCCGGTGACGGTAGGTGATGCCCCGCGGCATGCGCGCATCGCCCTGGTGCCGCTCCGGGTCGTCGGAGACGAGGACGATCTGCTGCACGCCCTCCGCCGCCATCTGCGCCGCGATCTCCGGCACGCCGAGCTCGCCTTCCGGCGTCTGCCCGCCGGTCATGGCGACGGCGCTGTTCACCAGGATCTTGTAGGTGATGTTGGCGCCCGCCGCGATTGCCTGGCGGATGGCGAGGCTCCCCGAATGGGCATAGGTGCCGTCGCCGAGATTCGCGAACATGTGCTTCTCGGACACGAAGGGCGCCATGCCGAGCCAGGGCATGCCCTCGCCGCCCATATGGGTCACGAGGTCCGTGCTGCGGTCCATGTAGATGGCCAGCGTATGGCAGCCGATGCCGGCCATGGCATGGCTGCCCTCGGGGACCTTGGTCGAGGTGTTGTGCGGGCAGCCCGGGCAGAAATGCGGCGTGCGGTCATGCACCGGCGCCACGGCGAGGCCCGCGAGCTCATCGAGCTGCGCGATGCGCGCCGCGAGCTGCTCGGTGCGAAGCGCCTCCGGCAGCCGGGCATAGAGGGCCCGCAGCACCGCGCCGGTATCGAGCTCCAGGAGGTCGGAGAGCAGCCGCCGCCCCTGCTCGTCGGTCTTGCCGGTGATCCGCGGGCGCTGCAGCTCGTGGTAGAGCGCGTCGCGCAGCTGCGGCTCGAGCACCGGCCGGCGGTCCTCGACCACCAGCACCTCCTCGAGGCCCCGCGCGAATTCCCGCGCGGCCTCGGCATCCAGCGGCCAGGCGAGGCCGACCTTCCAGATGCGCAGGCCCGCCATCCGCGCCAGCTCATCGGTGATGCCGGCATCGCGCAGCGCCTGGCGCAGCGTCGCATAGGCCTTGCCGCGGGCGGCGATGCCGAAGCGCGCCTGCGGGCTGTCCACCACGATGGGGTTCAGCCCGTTCGCCCGGGCGAAGGCGACGGCCGCCGGCAGCTTCACCTGGCGCAGGCGCTGCTCCTGAGGGATGGCATGGTCGCGCAGGCGGATATGCACGCCGTCCGGCGGGAAGGCGAAATCCGGGGTGACGCTCGCATAGGCCGCCGGGTCGACGAGGACGGAGGCGGCGCCGTCCATCGTCTCCGCCACGCATTTCATGCCGACCCAGAGGCCGGCGAAGCGCGACATGTCGATCGCCTTCAGCCCGTAGTCGAGCACCTCATGGACGCCGGCCGGGTCGAGCACCGGCATCTCGACATCCATGAAGCTGATCTCGCAGCCCGAGGTGATGGTGGAGGATTTGCAGGTCGGGTCGTCGCCCGCCAGCGCCAGCACGCCGCCCCGCGGCGCGGTGCCGGCGCTGTTCGCATGCCGCAGCACGTCGCCGGAGCGGTCGACGCCCGGCCCCTTGCCGTACCAGATGCCGAAGACGCCATCGACCGTCTGGTTGCCGTAGAGCGCCACCTGCTGGCTGCCCCAGACGGCGGTGGCCGCCAGATCCTCGTTCAGCCCGGGGCGGACGACGATATTGGCCTCGGCCAGGCGCTTGGCCTGCTTCATCAGCTGCATGTCGTAGGTGCCGAGGGGGGAGCCGCGATAGCCGCTGATATAGCCGCCGGTGTTCCACCCCAGCGCCTTGTCGAGCTGCTGGCGCACCAGCGGCAGCCGGACCAGGGCCTGGATGCCGGTCAGCAGCAGGGTCTCGCCCGATTTGTCCCAGCGGTCGTCGAGCGTCGCTTCGGGGCGTAGGATGCTGCCCATGGTCCGTCTCCCGCGTCGTTATCCCGAATGTCGGGCGGCCGGGCCGCCGGGGCAATCCCCCGGGCCCAGCCTTTCAGCGTGGAAGAATGAACCGTTTTTGTCGGGGTTTCTTTCCGTTCTTTATGCTGCATCGCCGAAAAGGCGGAAGGATCATCCGCGATGGGCGGCAGCGGGGTGGGGTGCCGCCAGGCGCGGGCCAGCGCCGAGCAGCTTCTCCCGGTAGGTCCCCGGCGCATAGCCGCGCTTGTAGGCGCCGCGCTCCTGCAGGGCGGGCACCAGCAGATCGACCACCGCCTCGATCCCCTCCGGCATCACCGTCCGGGCGAGGTTGAAGCCATCGACATCCGCCGCCTCGGCGAAGCCGATCAACGCCTCCGCCACCTCCCCGGCACTGCCGGTGATCGGCCGCTGCCGGCTGCCGAGGACGAACTGGTCGATGAGTTGCCGCTTGGTCCAGCCCGGGCCGAAGACCCGCCGCATGGCCTCGACATTGGAGCTGATGGCATCGGTCGACGCGACCTCGATCGGCTCGTCGATGCCGAAGCGGTCGAAATCGATGCCCAGCGAGGCCGCGGCATGGGCCAGCGCGCCCTCGACGCTGGCATGGCGGCGGTATTCGGCGAGCAAGCCCTCCGCCTCCGCCCGCGTCCGCCCGACGATCACCGTGGCGCCGGCGAAGATGCGGATCGGCCGCGGCGCCGCCCGCACCCTGAGATCGGCGGTGATGCGGGCGATATCCGCCGGCCGGCCGTAGTTGACGAAGACGCATTCCGCATGCCGCGCGGCGAAGGCCCGTCCCCGGTCCGAGGCACCGGCCTGGTAGAGCACCGGCGTACGCTGCGGCGAGGGCTCGACCAGGAAGGGCCCGCCGCCCGCCACGTCCCGCACCTGCGAGGGGTCGGCATAGATGCCCGCCGCCCGGTCCCGCAGCACGGCGCCATCCGCCCAGGACCCCTCCCAGAGCGCATAGGCGCGGTCCATGAAGGCCTCGGCCGCGTCGTAGCGGTCGTCATGGGCGAGTTGCTTCTGCAGGCCCATCGCCCGCGCGGCGCTGTCGAGATAGCCGGTGACGATGTTCCAGCCGATCCGCCCGCTGGTCAGGTGGTCGAGGGTTGCCATCCGCCGGGCGAAGAGCGGCGGCGCCTCGTAGCTGAGGTTGCAGGTGACGCCGAAGCCGAGCTGGGTGGTCGCCGCCGCCATGGCCGGCACCAGCAGCATCGGGTCGAGGAGGGGGATCTGCACCGCGTTGCGGATGGCGGCATCGGGGCTGCCGCCCAGCACGTCGTAGACGCCCACGACATCGGCGAGGAACAGCCCGTCGAAGAGCCCCCGCTCCAGGGTCCGCGCCAGGCCCATCCAGTAGTCGAGGCTGGTGTACTCCACCGAGCGGTCGCGCGGATGGGTCCACATCCCATGTTGGATATGGCCGACGCAGGCCATGTCGAAGGCGTTCAGGCGGATTTCACGAGGCATGGCGCAAGGCTAGCATGGCGAGCCCGACCGGCCAGCAGGCGTGCCACAGGCATTCGGCGATTGTCCTGACCGCCTGAAACTCGTAACATCAGCGGCATCGGCCAGTTACGGCCGCATGTTCCGGCTCGTTAGACCGAAGCGAGAGAGACAAGAGGATGGCAACGCTGCCGCTGAACGCCGACTGCTTTCAGGCCAACGACTCCGCGAACCCTCATTACCGTCGGGCCTGCGACGGGATAGTCAATCCGCGTTACCAGCTTCTGCCCGCCAAGATGCGGTTATTCCGCTTCGGCCACACGGTGGATCGGCGGAACGGAAACAACGTCCCAGCGGTTGTCAACCAGACCTCTCCCTGGTGGTTCTCGGAGGCTGTGTTCCGCACATTCCTCGTCGCCCCGACCGGCGGCGCCGCCCGCAGCGGCTTCGTCATCGACCCCTCGGATGCCGGCACCGGGGCAAGCGGGTTCGACTCCTTTGGCCAGAATGCCCTGGTGCGGACCCGCCTTGCGGTCGTGCACCAGTTCGGCCAGGCGGACCGGATCCTCGAAGTAGTCCTGACCGCCGATCTCGGCTGCTTCACTGGCAAGGGCAAGCCGATCAGCGAGGATCCCGTAACGGGTGCGTTGGTGCCCCTGATCACGGAAGGCGTGACGACCTGGTTCGCCGATCCGGATGTCATGCAACTCTATATCCCAGGGCTTCGGACCGCGAGCGGCGGGCGCAGCACGGTTGCCATCGAGGCCATGCGCATCGTGAAGGACCGGCCTGCGCACGAGTTCTTCATCTTTTGAGCAAAGCTTCGCAGCCGCTTTGCGTGCCACAGTCCTGACAGGCGGTCGCGCATGGACGCCATCGACCGCCGCATCCTCCGCGCCCTCCACCGCAATGCCCGCCTGACCAATGCCGAGTTGGCCGAGGAGGTCGGCCTCTCCCCCTCGCCCTGCTGGACGCGGGTGAAGCGGCTGGAGCAGGCCGGCGTCATCAAGGGCTATGTGGCGATCCTCGACCAGGCCGCGCTCGGCCTGCCAGACACCGTCATCATCGAGGTGATGATGGAGCGGCACGACGAGGAAAGCCTCCGCCGCTTCGAGCAGGCGGTGACCGACATGCCGGAGGTGGTGGAGGCCTGGCTCGTCACCGGCGAGTACGACTACGTCATCAAGGCGACGGTCGGCGGCACGGCGGGCTACGAGCGGCTGCTGCGGGAGAAGCTCTATCGCCTGCCCGGCGTGCGCCACACCCGCAGCAGCTTCACCCTCCGCAACCTGAAGCAGATCTGGACCCCCGCCCCCTGAGCTTGGCGCCGGCGGGCATGGTGCTACCCTCCGGCGGAACAAGCCCGAGGGACACGACCATGCCGACGCGCCGCCACCTGCTGCTCGCCACGCCTGCCCTGCTGGCCGCGCCCGCCCTGGCGCAGCCGGCCTTCGACCACACCATCCGCATCATCGTGCCCTTCGCCCCGGGCGGCACCAGCGACATCCTCGCCCGCATCCTGGCGCCGGAACTGACGAAGCAGCTCGGCCAGTCCGTGGTGGTGGAGAACCGGCCGGGCGCCGCCGGCAATCTCGGCGCCGATGCGGTGGCGAAGGCGGCACCCGACGGCCACACCATCCTGCTGATCGATGCCGGCATCCTGGCGACCGCGCCGAGCCTCTTCACCCGCCTGCCCTTCGATGTCCGGCGGGACCTGGCGCCGGCAACCATGTTGATCTACGCGCCCTACATCCTCGCCGTGCATCCGAGCCTTCCGGCGAAGGACGCGGCCGAACTCACCGCCTATGCCAAGGCGAACCCGGCCCGCGTGAACGTCGCCCATTCCGGCATCGGCGCCGCCAACCACCTGACGGCGCTGATGCTGACCCAGGCCTGGGGCGCGGAGCCGGTCTTCGTCCCCTATCGCGGCGGGGCGGCGGCGCTGGCGGCCGCGGCGAGCGGGGAGGCCAACCTCATCATCAACGGCGCGACGGCAACCCAGCCTTTCGTGCAGAACGGCACGCTCCGCGGCATCGCCGTCTCCGGCGCGAAGCGCCTCGCCGCCTTCCCGGCGCTGCCGACCTTCCGCGAGCTGGGCTGGCCGGCGGCCGACAGCGGCACCTGGCAGGGCGTGCTGCTGCCCGGCAGCACCCCGGCGCCGATGGCCGCCCGCTGGGACGAGGTGCTGCGCGCCGTCCTCGCCCAGCCGGAGGTGGCGCGGCGCATCGCCGATCTCGGCGGCGAGGTCCGCGCCGAGGGCCCCGCCGCCTTCCGCGGCTGGCTCGAGGGCGAGACCGCGAGCTGGGGCGGCATCATCCGCGCCAACAACCTCAAGCTCGATTGAGGGCCAACGCAACCATATCCGCTGCGTTACCGGTGTTGAACTTGGGCGCCGGGGGCTGTAAGGCCCCTGTCGCCGCCGCGGGGCCTCCCCGCCGGCAACCCGACGACAGAGAGACCGATGGACCCCCACCCTAGGCGTGGCACTGCCCCGCTCGCCCCTGCGGCGACGGTCGCGGTGCCGCCCGGAACAGCAAGACCCGCCCCTGGCCCGGCGCCAGGCGAGGCGGGAGGCGCGGCCTAGGCGGCGCCTCCCCCGCCCGCCTCCGCCCGGCCCCGGGCAGGATGGAGACGAGCGATGGCGAATGGCGCGATCACCCGCGATGCGGCCCCCGGCACGACCTTGGCCGAGGCCCGTGATGTTTTCGTAAAGCGGCACGAGGCGGCGGAGCAAACGGCCGTTCCGGCGGCTGCCCTGGCGCTCGGCGACGGCGAGGCCGCGTCGGCCCCTCGGAACCCCTGGGCCGGCGTCGTGGCCACCCGTCTCTGCCGCGTCGCCCTCGCCCTGCCGAAGGCGGCCTAGCCGCCCGCCAGGACTGCCCGGCGATGCGACTGCCGCCCGGCCTGACCTCGCTCCGCGCCCTGCGCGGGGGCCTTGTCGGGGCCGTCCTTGCCCTGCTCGCCGGCCAGGCCACGGCACAAGGCTATGGCAGCGCGGCCGTCGCCAATGTCGGGCCGCCCGAGGCGGCGCTCTTCCCCGACCTCGCCGCCCTGCAGGACCGGCTGGAGGAGCAGGGCTGGATGCTGCGCGGCCAGGCGACCTTCATCCTGCAGGGCCATCCGCGTTTCAGCTCGCCCTATCGCGGCGCGGGCAGCCTGAGCCCGGCGCCGAATGCGCGGAACACGCTCTCGACGGATCTCGTCCTCGGCCGGCAGCTCTGGCGCGGGGCGGAGGTGATCGTCGATGCCTCGGTGACGCGCGGCTTCGGCCTCTCCAATTCCACCGGCGCCGCCGCCTTCCCGAACAACGAGGCCTTCCGCCTCGGCTCCACCGAGCCGACCTTCTTCATCCCCCGCGCCTTCCTGCGCCAGACCATCGCCCTCTCCGGCGACACGGTGCCGGACGACGAGGACCCGCTGCGCTTCAACGGGCCGCTGCCGCGCGAGCGGCTGACCATCACGGTCGGCAAGTTCTCGGTCTGGGACATCTTCGACGACAATCTCTACGCGCATGACGCGCGCACCCAATTCCTCAACTGGGCGCTGGTCGGCGCCGGCGCCTTCGACTTCTCGGCGGATGCGCGGGGCTGGACCTATGGCGCGGCCCTCGAATGGGAGAACGGGGTCTGGGCCGTCCGCGCCGGCGCCTTCCAGGTGGCACGCCGGGCCAATGGCCTGTTCATGGACCCGTCCATCACCCGCGCCTGGCAGGTGATCGGCCAGGTGGACCGCTTCTACGAGATCGGCGGACGGGCGGGCGCGGTGCGGCTGCTCTACGGCGCCTCGCGCGCCCGGCAGTCGAGCTGGGGCGAGCTCTTCGAGAACGGCTTCGACACCTTCGAGAAGAACCCCTCCGGCTACCGGCTGAAGCAGATGGTGGCGCTCAACATGGAGCAGGCGCTGACCGACGACCTGGGCGCCTTCCTCCGCCTGTCCTGGAATGACGGCCGGACGCAGAACTGGATGTTCACCGAGATGGACCGCGCCGTTTCCGCCGGCCTCTCGCTGCGCGGCGACCGCTGGGCGCGGCCGGCGGACACGATCGGACTCGGCACCAATATCGGCTGGATCTCGGCCGGGCGGCGGCAGTACCTGGAGGCGGGCGGCATCGGCTTCATCACCGGCGACGGGCGGCTGAACTACTCGCCGGAATGGGCGACCGAGCTCTACTACGACGCGCGCCTCGCCCCCGGCCTCAGCATGGCGCTCGGCTACCAGCTGATCGCCAACCCGGCCTACAATGCCGATCGCGGGCCGGTGAACGTCTTCTCGCTGCGGACGCGCGTTGCCTTCTGACCCCTCGCGTGGGCGATGGCTGATCTGCGAATAAAGCGGGTGCTAATATCCGGCAATCCGGTCCATGCCACGACGATCATGCGTGACATTCCCGCCCTCCAGGCTGAAGACCCGGCTATCCGCCTCGCCGGCCTCAGCAAGCGCTTTGCGGCCGGCGGAGCGGTGGCGCTGGCCGATGTCTCGCTCGAGGTACGGAGCGGCGAGATCTTCGGCATCGTCGGCCGCTCCGGCGCCGGCAAGTCGACCCTCGTGCGTACCGTCAACCTGCTGGAGCGGCCGGATGCGGGCGCCGTCACCGTGCTCGGCCAGGCGCTGCTCGGCCTCGACGCGGCGGCGCTGCGCGCGGCCAGGCGCGGCATCGGCATGGTCTTCCAGCACTTCAACCTGCATCACCGGCGGACGGTGGCCGAGAACATCGCCTTCCCGCTGGAGGTCGCCGGCATCCCCCGTGCCGAGCGCGCCGCCCGCATAGCCGAGCTGCTGCCCCTGGTCGGGCTGGAGGCGAAGCGCGATGCCTATCCGGCGCAGCTCTCGGGCGGGCAGAAGCAGCGCGTCGGCATCGCCCGGGCGCTCGCCAGCCGCCCGCGCATCCTGCTCTGCGACGAGGCGACCAGCGCGCTCGACCCGGAGACGACGGCCGAGATCCTCGCCCTCATCCGCGACCTGCGCGACCGCCTCCAGCTCACCGTGCTGCTCATCACCCATGAGATGGCGGTGGTGAAGTCGATCTGCGACCGCGTCGCGGTGATGGAGGCCGGGCGCGTCATCGAGCAGGGGCCGGTGCTGGAGGTCTTCACCCGGCCGCAGCAGCCGACCACGCGCCGCTTCGTCGCCGAGGTGATCGGCCATGGCGTCCCCGCCGGGACGCTGGCCCGCCTGCCGAGCGCCCGGCCGGGCGAGGAGCGGCGGCTGGTGCAGGTGCTCTTCCTCGGCCCGCACAGCACCCGCGCCGTCATCAGCGAGGCGAGCCGGGAATTCGGCATCGACCTCGACATCGCGGCCGGCCGCATCGACAGCATCGCCGGCGAGCCCTTCGGCGTCATGGCGCTCGCCGCCTATGGCAAGGCCGAGGCGCTGGAGGCAGCCTTCGCCTGGATGCGCGGGCTCGGCCTCGTCATCGAGGAGATCGAGGCATGAGCTGGCTCACCCCCATGATGCAGGACCTGCTGATCGAGGCGCTGGGCCAGACCCTGGTCATGGTCGGCGTCAGCACGGTGCTCGCCGTCGCGCTCGGCCTGCCGCTCGCCCTGCTCCTGCATGTGACGGGGCCGGGCGGGCTCTCGCCGCGGCCCTGGCTGAACCGGCCGCTCGGCCTCGCCGTGAACGCGTTGCGCTCGACGCCCTTCATCATCCTGATGGTCGCCATCGTGCCCTTCACGCGCCTCGTCGCCGGGACCTCGATCGGCACCGGGGCGGCGATCGTGCCGCTGGCGCTGGCCGCCACGGCCTTCCTCGCCCGGCTCTTCGAGAATGCGCTGCGCGAGGTCGATCCCGGCGTCGTCGAGGCGGCGCAGGCCATGGGCGCGTCGCGTGGCCAGATCGTCTGGAAGGTGCTGGTGCCGGAGGCGCTGCCTGGCCTCATCGCCGCCGTCACCGTGGCGCTGGTCTCGCTGGTCGGCTTCTCCGCCATGGCGGGCGCGATCGGCGGCGGCGGGCTCGGCGACCTCGGCATCCGCTTCGGCTACCAGCGCTTCATGCCGGAGGTGATGGCGAGCGTCGTCCTCATCCTCATCCTGCTGGTGCAGGGCCTGCAATCCATCGGGGACTGGCTGGTCCGCCGCCTCTCCCACCGCTGACGGAGTAACCCGCATGATCCGCCGCCGCCCGCTGCTGCTCGCTGCCCTTGCCGCCCCTGCGCTCGCCCCATCCCTTGCCTGGGCCCAGGAGATCGGCAGCACCGCCCGCCCCCTCCGCATCGGCGTGACGGCCGGGCCGCATGCCCAGGTGCTGGAGAAGGTGCGCGAGGTCGCCGCGCGCGACGGGCTCGCCCTTCGGATCACCGAGTTCCAGGACTACATCCAGCCGAATGCGGCGCTGGCGGCGGGCGACCTCGACGCCAACAGCTACCAGCACCAGCCCTTCCTCGACCAGCAGGTGAAGGATCGCAACCTGGCGCTGGTCGGCGTCGGCAAGACGCTGATCTTCCCGCTCGGCGTCTACTCGCGCCGGATCAAGGCGCTCTCGGAGCTGCCGCAGGGCGGGCGCGTCGCCATCCCGAACGACCCGACCAATGGCGGCCGCGCCCTGGTGCTGCTGGCCTCCAAGGGCGCCTTCGGCCTGCGCCCGGGCAGCGACTTCCGCGCGACGGTCGCCGACATCACCGAGAATCCCCGCCGCCTGCGCATCCTCGAGCTCGAGGCGGCGCAGCTGCCGCGCGTGCTGCCGGAGGTGGATGCGGCGGCGATCAACACCAACTTCGCCGTCCCCGCCGGGCTGAACCCGGTGAAGGATGCGATCGCCCTCGAGAGCGCCGAGAGCCCCTATGCCAACCTCATCGTCGTGCGGCGGCAGGACCAGGCGGCGCCCTGGGTGCGGCGCCTGGTCGCGGCCTACCAGACGCAGGAGGTGAAGGAGTTCGTCGCAGCCACCTTCCAGGGCTCGGTGGTTCCGGCCTTCTGAGGGCTGGTAGGGGCGGCGGGATTCGAACCCGCACGGGCTCGCGCCCGAGGGATTTTAAGTCCCTTCCGGCTACCGTTTCGGCACGCCCCCGCCTGCCGTGAGAATATCACGCGGCAAGCGGCTCGGCATCACCGCATGCAGCGGAGAAAGACGGTGGAAGGATGGGCGACCTCCCCCACCTCGGCCGCGCTGCGCAGCGCGGAGCCGGTGGTCGGCGCCAACCGCGGCTGGATGCCGTTGCGGCGGAGGAACTCCACCGCCTCGTTGCCCTTCACCGCGAAATTGACGTTCTGCGGAATGTCGCCCGTGCTCTGGGCGATGCGCTGGGCATTCAGCTTGGAGACGACGACGCCCATGACATGGCCGCCGAGATCGAACAGCGGCCCGCCGGAATTGCCCGGCTGCACCGGGGCGCTGATCTGGAACTGGCTCTGGTTGTCGCGCAGCCCGGCCAGCGCCGAGACCTCGCCCGTCGTCAGCGTCGGGCCGGAGGAGAGCAGCCCCGCCAGCGGGAAGCCATAGGTCACGACCCCCTCGCCGCGCCGGATCTCCGGCCCGCTGCGGAAGCTGAGCACCGGGCCGGGGTCGCCGCCCTGCACGGTCAGCAGGGCGAGGTCCCGCTGCTCGTCCGTCGCGCCGACCCGGGCGGTGAGCTCTGCCCCGCTCGAGGTGCGGACGCGCATCTCGCCACATTCCCGCGCCACGTGATGGTTGGTGAGGATGCGCGACGGCGCGACGACGAAGCCGGTGCCGGAGGAGACGGCCCGCCGCCCGCCGGGCGCCGCGCCGAAGGGGTTGCTGCCGGGCGGCAAGGGCGGCGGCTTGCCGCCCGGCACCGCGGCAACCGCCGGACCCTGCGGCACGGCCGGCGCCGCGCCGAGCGGCGGCTTGCCACCCGGGGCCGGTGCCGGTGCCGGCTCCACCCCGAGGGGCGGCGGCTTGCCCTGGGACCAGGCCGGACCGGGCCCGGCCGCGATCAGGCAGATTGCAACGGGCAGCACGAGCTTGCGCATCGCGCGAGCCTGCCGCTGGCCAATGGTTAGGGTCAACATCACAACAGCTACGCCTCGGTCACGCTCCGAGCAGCCCCTCCCGCCGCAGGGAGACCTGGCGCCCGTTGCCGATGATCAGATGGTCATGCAGGTGGATGTCGAAAACGGCAGCGGCCGCCTTTACCTCCGCCGTCATCTGCAGGTCGGCCCGCGACGGCGTCGGATCGCCCGAGGGGTGGTTGTGGACGAGGATGAGCGCCGTCGCCTGCAGCTCCAGCGCGCGCTTCACCACCTCCCGCGGATAGACCGGCGTATGGTTCACCGTGCCGCGGCCGAGCACCTCATCGGCGATCAGCCGGTTGCGCGCATCGAGGAAGAGCGCATGCACCTCCTCCACCCGCGCCCGGGCGAGGCTGGCGGCGAGGTAGTCGAGCAGCCGCTCCCAGGAATTGAGCAGCGGCTGGTCCAGCAACTCCGCCCGCGCGAGGCGCAGCGCGGCCGCCTGCACCGTCTTCAGCGCGGCGGCGCCGGCCTCCTTGACCCCCTCCACCTGGCAGAGCTCGGCGGCCGGCGCGGCGATGGCATTGGCGAAGCTGCCGAAACGGGCGATCAGCGCACGCGCGACCGGCTTGGTGTCCTGCCGCGGCAGGGCGAGGAAGAGCACCATCTCGAGCAGCTCGTAATCGGCGAGCGCCTCGGGCCCGGCGGTGAGCAGGCGCTGGCGCATGCGGGCGCGATGGCCGAGATGGCCCGGCGCCGGCTCCGGCATTTCGAGCGGCAGGGCGATCAGCCCCATATCGGCGAAGCCCTTCGCTTTTCCGCCCTTCGGCATCCCCAGCCCCATCTGCACGGGGCCAGGTTACACGATGCGGAGCAAGAACGAAAAGCCGCTAGACGTCGTAGGGCGGCTTGTGCAGCCCGGCCGGGGAATAGGTGAAGACCTCCACCCCCGTCTCGGTGACGCCAACCATGTGCTCGAACTGGGCCGAGAGGCTGCGGTCCCGCGTCACCGCCGTCCAGCCATCGTCGAGGATCTTCACCTCCGGCCGGCCGGCATTCACCATCGGCTCGATGGTGAAGAACATGCCGGGCCTGAGCTTCGGCCCCTCGCCGGGGCGGCCGAAATGCAGCACGTTCGGCGGCTCGTGGAAGCGCCGGCCGATGCCGTGGCCGCAGAAGTCCCGCACCACGGCGAAGCGGTTGCGCTCGACGAAGCTCTGGATGGCATGGCCGATATCGCCGAGGGTCGCCCCCGGCTTCACCGCCTCGACGCCGCGCATCAGCGATTCATAGGTGACGTCGAGCAGCAGCCGCGCCTTGGTCGAGGCGGTGCCGGCGACATACATCCGGCTGGTATCGCCATGCCAGCCATCGAGGATGACGGTGACGTCGATATTGACCACATCGCCATCCATCAGCACCCGCTCGCCGGGGATGCCGTGGCAGACCACATGGTTGACCGAGGTGCAGATCGATTTCGGATAGCCGCGGTAGCCGAGCGGGGCCGGCACCGCGCCCTTCGACAGGATGTGCTCGTGGCAGATTCGGTCCAGCTCGGCGGTGGAGACGCCGGGGCGGACATGCGGGGTGATGAGGTCGAGCGTTTCCGCGGCCAGCTGCCCGGCCCGCCGCATGCCGGCGAAATCATCAGCGGAATGAAGGGTGATGCGGCGCGCGTCGCCGGCCTGCTGGTCCATGGTTTTCGACTGTCTCTGCATTCGGCGGTTGCACCCAAGATGCTCGCGGGGCGCTCCCGGTGCAATACTTGCAGACTGCGGGATCGGTCCCGGACGCGCGAGGTCAGTGGCCGGCGCGTTCGCCGGCGCTCCGCTCCTCGACGCCGAGGGCGTCCGCCAGCCGGGCATCGGCGCTGCCGGGACGGGCCGGCTTGCTCTGGCTCTCATGCGGCGCCCAGCCGGTCATCATCAGCAGGCGGAAGGTGACGGGGATGCCTTCCGGCTCCTGCGGCAGGGCGGCCAGCGCCATCGGCAGCAGCGCCCGGGGCGGGATGCGCCCGTCGCGGGCGAGGACGGCATTCGCCTCCCCCGCCGCCCGCAGGTCCTGCAGCAGGCCGAGCGGCGTGCGGTAGCGCAGCGGCAGGCTCTCCCCATCCGCCACCGGCAGGGCGAAGCCGGCCCGCTGCAGCAGCCCCGCCAGGTCGCGCAGCTCGGGGAAGGGCGAGACCCGCGGCGAGAGGCCGCCGCGCAACGTCGTCTCCGCCCCGGCCAGCGCCTCGCGGAGTTCCTGCAGGGTGCCGAGGCCCGGCAGCGAGGCGAGGAAGAGTCCGTCCGGCCGCAGCGCCCGGCGGATCTGCACCAGCGCCCCAGGCAGGTCGTTCACCCAGTGCAGCGAGAGGTTGGCGACGACGAGGTCGAAGCTCTCCGGCGCGAAGGGCAGCGCCTCCTCGTCCCCCGCCACGGCGAGGCCGCCGGCGCCTGCCGCCATCCGCGCCGAGAGGTCCATCGAGACGACGAAGGGGATGCCCCGCGCCCGGAGCCGCGGCGCCACCATCCCGCGCCCGCCGAGCTCGAGCGCCCGGGTGAAGCGGCGGGTGATGTCGTCCAGCCGGTCGAGCAGCCGGTCAGCCGCCTCCTCCAGCACCGGCGCGACCTGGCCGACGGTGGCGGCGGCGCGGTCGCGGCGGAGGCGCACCAGGCGGCGGTCGAAGACGCGCATCGGGTCGGGGCTGCTCATGGCCGACAGGTGGGGCGGCGGGCGGCCGGTGTCAGGGGGTGCGGAGCGCGGCGAGGATGGCCGAGGCGAAGGCGCGGGCATCGGCCGGCGGCTGCCCCTGGCCGGGAACCGCGACGCGCAGCCGCAGGACGCCGCCGCCCACCCCGCCGGCGCAGACCAGGCCATGCACCCGCTCCCGCCCGTAGGAGCCGGTGGTCTCGGCGCAGCGCAGCAGGGCCGGTCCGCCGGCGGGCAGGGTGAAGCGCCCCTCCTCCTGCATCCGCCGGGGCGGGACGGGGCGCAGCGCGTCCTGCAGCAATTCGTTGAAGGCCGCCTCGGCATCGGCGCTGCCGGCGCCCTCGGGCAGGGTCACGCCCGGCAGGCGGTAGAGCTGGACGGTGGCGCCCGCCGCGACCAGCCCCGCCGTGCGGTAGCCGACCTCCCGCCCCGCCTCGCCGCGCGGCAGCGGGCTCGTGGCGCCGCGGAGGAAGCCGACGGCCTCTCCCGGCAGGCGGGAGGCCAGGTCGACGGGCGAAGCGGCGCGCGTGGCGGCGGCCGGCGTGGTCTCCGCCGGCATCTCGCAGCCCGCGAGCAGCAGTGCCGCGGCGAAGGCGGCCCGGCCCGGCCTCACCCGCTCAGCCCTCGCGGCCGACGACCAGGCCTGGGCCGCATGATCAGTGCCACGCCGAGACAGGCGATCCGGCGGTAGCGCTCGAGCAGCGTCGCGGCGACGCCCACCAGCAGGATGGAGATGACGAGGCCGATGATCAGCATCGGCCTGTTGCCGGCCGCGGCGCCGGCCACGGCGAGGAGGTTGTCGCGGCTCATAGAGCCATCGGCGATGACGATCTGGCGCAGCGCCGCCCCCATGGTCCTGGTCTCGTGCGGCGCGTGCTCGCCCGCGGCATCGGCCTTGTCCTCATCCCGCAGTTCCTCGAAGAAGCCGTACGCGATACACGGCAGGACCAGCCCGCCGGCCAGCAGGAGCCCGGGGACCGCCAGCAGCCTGACCGCGGCGAGGCTGAAGACGACGCGCAGCACCACCGCCTGCACCATGCCGAACATGATCGTCCTGCCGCGCCGCTCGGCCGGCGGGCCGGCTGCGGCAAGCGCGACAGGCGCCGCATTGTCGCCCGGGAGGAGGATGTTGACGCCGAGGATCTGCCCAAGCGGCGGCCAACTCCCGGCGACAGGCGACAGATCCATGCGGCGGGCTCCGGCCGGGCGGCAGTAGCGAAGGCGGCCGGAAGCCCGGCGCGGCGCACCCTAGGGGAGGGCCTCCGGCCTGTGAAGCGGGCGCCGGCGCCGGCACAGAGACTTACATTGCTATGCCTTCATCAGTCACGACTGGCCGCCCGGCGCAGCAGCGTCACCGTCCCCGTCGCCAGCGCGGCGACCACCACCACCTGCAGCACCGTCGCCGCTGCCCAGATCCAGGCGGGGAAGACATGCGGCAGGGCGAGGTAGCCAAGCGGCAGCATCAGGTAGGCATAGGCGCCCGGCACCTGGCCGGCCACCTGGTTGGTGCCCTGCCAGATCATGTCGAGGGCCACGTAGAGGATGACGATCAGGCCCACCCAGGCGATCCAGCGGTGCCGGTTCAGCAGCTTGGCGATCAGCGTGGCGGCGACGCCCATCAGCACCACGGAGATGGCGAGGCCGACGACCAGCACCCAGGTATGCTCCTTGGCCGCCCCGGCCACGGCCAGGACGTTGTCGAGGCTCATCGACACATCGGCGACCAGGATCTGGAGGATGGCCTGGCCAAGGGTCTTGGTCGGCGGCGCCGTGGCCTCCGCATCGGCCACCGCCGCAGTCCCATCCCCATCCCCTTCAGGGACCTCGTGGTGATGGCTGCGGAGCTCGCGGAACATCTTCCAGCAGACCCAGAGCAGCAGGACACCGCCCGCCAGGGTGATGCCGACGATGGCAAGAAGCTGGGCGGTGATGGCGGCGAAGCCGATCCGCATCACCGTGGCTGCCGCGATGCCCCACAGAATCGCCTTCTGCCGCTGCTCCTTCGGCAACCCGGCCGCGGCCATGCCGACGACGATGGCATTGTCCCCGGCCAGGACGAGATCGATGAAGAGGACCTGGGCTAGCGGGACGAGCCATTCGGGCATGGGCGGGGGTTCCTTGGCGGGACGGCCGCACATAAATAGGCAGCAATCTTTATGCAACCCCAATCCCAACAAGCCGCCGGCCTTGCCATTCGCGCCCATGGGGTTCAAACCCCCGGCCGAACGCCCCTGACGCCCGAGGCCCGGATGGTCCCCCGTTACACCCGCCCGCAGATGGCTGCGATCTGGTCGCCGGAAGAGCGGTTCCGCATCTGGTTCGAGATCGAGGCGCTGGCGGCCGAGGCCATGGCCCGGCTCGGCACCATCCCGGAGGAGGCCGCCCGCGCCATCCGCGAGCGGGGCGCGCCCCGCGCCGCCTCGATCGGGCCGGCCGAGGTGGAGGCGATCGACGCCATCGAGCGCGTCACCCGCCACGACGTCATCGCCTTCCTCACCTGGATGGGCGAGGGCATCGGGCCCGAGGCACGCTTCATGCACCAGGGCATGACCAGCTCCGACGTGCTCGACACCTGCCTCGCCGTGCAGATGGCCCGGGCGGCGGACCTGCTGATCGCCGACCTCGACGCGCTGCTCGCGGCGCTGAAGACGCGTGCCTTCGAGCACCAGTTCACGCCCACCATCGGCCGCAGCCACGGCATCCATGCCGAGCCGACCACCTTCGGCCTGAAGCTGGCCGGCTACTACGCCGAGTTCCGCCGCAACCGCGACCGGCTGGTCGCCGCGAGGGCGGAGGTCGCCACCTGCGCCATCAGCGGCCCCGTCGGCACCTTCGCCAGCGTCGATCCTCGCGTCGAGGCCTATGTCGCCGGGAAACTCGGCCTCGCGGTCGAGCCGGTCTCCACCCAGGTCATCCCGCGGGACCGGCATGCCGCCTTCTTCGCCGCGCTCGGCGTCGTCGCCTCCGGGGTCGAGCGGCTGGCGACGGAAGTGCGGCACCTGCAGCGGAGCGAGGTGCGCGAGGCCGAGGAGTTCTTCCATGCCGGGCAGAAGGGCTCGTCGGCCATGCCGCACAAGCGGAACCCGGTGCTGTCGGAGAACCTCACCGGCCTCGCCCGGCTGGTGCGCAGCCATGTCGTCCCGGCGATGGAGAATGTCGCGCTGTGGCATGAGCGGGACATCAGCCATTCCAGCGTCGAGCGGGTGATCGCGCCCGACGCCACCATCGGCCTCGACTTCGCCCTCGCCCGCCTCACCGGCATGATGGAGAAGCTGACGGTCTATCCGGAGCGGATGGCCGAGAACCTCGAGAGCCTCGGCGGCGTCGTCCACTCGCAGAAGGTGCTGCTGGCGCTGACCCAGGCGGGGATGAGCCGGGAGGGCGCCTATGCCGCCGTGCAGGCAGCCGCCATGGCCACCTGGCGGGCGCTCGGCCGGCCGGAGGCCCGCCGCTTCCGCGACAACCTCCTGGCCGAGCCTGGGGTCGCGGCGGTGATGGACGGGGCGGCGCTGGATGCGGCGATGGACCCGGCGCGCGACTTCGCCCATGTGCGCACCATATTCGACCGCGTATTCGCGTCGGAGTGATCCGCGGCCCCGGCGGTGGCGCGCATTTGCCGCGTTTCCGCCGCAAGCGAGGCGCTATCTTCCGTACCAGCAAGGAGGATCGGCCGCCATGCGCGCCCTTCGATTGACCATTCTCGCCCTGGCCGGCCTCGTCGCCGGCCTGGCGCTCGCGCCATCGCCGGGCGAGGCGCAGCCCTACTGGTATGGCCGCCCGCACCACGACGGCTATTACCGGCCGCCGCCGCCGCGCTATTACGCGCCGCCGCCCCGCTACTACGCGCCGCCGCCGCCACCGGTGTATTACCGGCCGCCGCCGCCGGTCTACTACCGGCCGCCGCCGCCCGTCTATTACGCGCCGCCGCCGCGCTACTATGCCCCGCCGCCACCCCCGCCGGGCTTCGGCTTCTATATCCGGTGAGGATGGCGGCTTAACGCTTCCTCAGCCTTCGGCGCCCTAGAGTCGCCGCCGGACACCGTCCGGCACGATCCTGGGGCATACCGCTCCCCGGCGCGCCGGCGCAGGAGCGGGTATGGAAAAGCCATCGCCGCCGGTGCCCGCGCGGGATCCCGCCGGGCTGATCGCCGCCGCCGACCGTTGCGCGGCCGCCGGGGACCACCGCCGGGTCCTTGCCCTCCTCGACCACGCCATCGCCCTCGCCCCCGATGAAGCCAGGGCCTGGGCCGGCGCCGGCCTCGCCCTCCGGGCCCTCGGCCGGCCCGGCGAAGCGCTGGCGGCCCTTTGCCGCGCCCGCTTCCTCGACCCTGTCCTCGCCCCCGTCCGCACCGGCATCGGCAGCATCCTGCTGGACCGCGGCCTGGCGGCCGAGGCAGAGGCGGAGTTCGCCGCCGCGACGGAGGCCGCGCCCGGCTGGTGGGTCGGCTGGACCAATCGTGGCCTTGCCCTGCAGCACCGCGACCGGGCCGAGGAGGCGCTGGCGCCGCTGCGTCACGCCACCGGCCTGGCGCCGGACCAGCCCGAGGCCTGGCGCAGCCTTGGCACCGCCCTCCTCCTGCTCGGCCGGACGGAGGAGGCGGAGGCGACGCTCCGGCGCGCCCTCTCCCTCGATCCTCGCCACGCCCTGGCGCAATCCAATCTCGGCTGGGCCCTGCGTCGCCAGAACCGGCTGGAGGAGGCGCGGGCAGCATATCGCAATGCCCTCGCCGCCGCCCCGGATCATGCCGAGACGCGCTGGAACCTCGCCGTCACCGACCTGCTGGCCGGCGACTGGGCGACCGGCTGGGAGGGGGCGGAGTGGCGCTGGCAGGTTCCCGGCTTCCCGGCCCGGCCGCGCGGTTTCGCCCAGCCGCTCTGGGCCGGCGAGGCGATCGAGGGCCGCACCCTCCTGCTGCATGCCGAGCAGGGCTTCGGCGACAGCATCATGATGCTCCGCTACCTGCCGCTGGTCGCCGCCCGCGGCGCCCGGGTGCTGCTGGAGCTGCCGGCGCCGCTGCTGCCACTGGCTGCCGCGCTGCCGGTGGAGGTGATCACCGCCGGCACGCCCCTGCCGGGCTTCGACCTGCATTGCCCCCTGCTCAGCCTGCCCCGTGCCTTCGGCACCATGCCGGGGACGGTGCCGCCCGCCCCCTACCTCGCCCCGCCCGCCGAGGCCGCCGCGCGCTGGGCGGCCCGTCTGCCGGAGGATGGCGGCCCGCCGCGGGTCGGCCTCGCCTGGGCCGGGCGGCCGACCCACAGGAACGACGCCAACCGCTCCATCGGCCTCGCCGCCCTCGCCCCGCTGCTGGCGATGCCGGGGCTGCGCTTCTACGGGCTGCAGGCCGGGCCGCGGGCGGCGGACATCGCCGCGCTCGGCCTCGAGGGGCAGGTCGAGGACCTCTCGCCCCTGCTCGCCGATTTCGGCGAGACGGCGGCGGCGCTGGCGCGGCTCGACCTGCTGGTCTCGGTCGATACCTCGGTCGTCCATCTCGCCGGCGCGCTCGGCCGGCCCTTCCGCCTGCTGCTGCCCTTCGCGCCTGACTGGCGCTGGATGCTCGGGCAAGAGGACACGCCCTGGTACGCCTCCGGCCGCCTGCTGCGTCAGGCGCGGCCGGGCGACTGGTCCGCCCCGCTCGCGGCGGTGGCCGCCAACCTCGCCCGCCTCGCCCCCCTGCCGGCCCTGGCCGCGGAGTAGCCCCCCATGCATGAGCAATCCAAGGCGGCCAAGCGCCGCATCGCCGATGCCGCCTTCCTCACCCGCTACATGGTGGGCGACGCGCTCGATATCGGCGCCGGGCCGGACGGGCTCTCCCGCCATCTCGGCACCTTCCCGCTGTTGCGGAGCGTCCGCGAATGGGACATGCCGGATGGCGATGCGCAGTATCTGGCAGGCCTCGCCGATGCCAGCTTCGACCTCGTCCATGCCAGCCATTGCCTGGAGCACATGGTCGATCCGCGCGTGGCGCTCGCGCACTGGATCCGGGTGACGAAGCCCGGCGGCCACCTCGTCATCACCATCCCCGATGAGGACATGTACGAGCGCGGCCACTGGCCGAGCCGCGCCAATGCCGACCACAAATGGAGCTTCACCGCCTTCAAGGCGGAGAGCTGGGCGCCGAAATCGGTCAATGTCCTCGATCTCGCCAGGGAATTCGGCGGGCTGGTCGAGCTCGAGCGCATCCAGGTGGTGCGCGACTTCTTCCGCCCGGACATGGCGGGCGACCAGACGATGGGCCCCGTCGCCGAATGCGCGATCGAGCTGGTTCTGCGCCGCCGCCCGGAGCCCGCGGCGGCGCCGATGCTGCACGGCGCGGCGGACCGCAGCCTGATCCCGCCCATCGGCCGCATGCGGCTGAAATCCTGCCGCCAGGGCCTGATGCTGTTCAACAGCCAGGACACCAATGTCGGCCGGTTGCTCGACACCTATGGCGAGTATGCCGAGCAGGAGGTGGCGCTCTTCGCCCGCCTGCTGCGGCCGGGCGACGTGGCGGTGGATGCCGGCGCGAATATCGGCAGCCTCTCCGTCGCCATGGCGCGGCAGGTCGGCCCGCACGGCCGGGTGCACGCCTTCGAGCCGCAGCCGCATGTCCATCGCAACCTCGTCGCCAATGCCGCGCTGAACGAGCTCGACCAGCTGGAATGCTGGAACGCCGCGCTCGGCGAGGCGCCTGGCACCATCGAGGTGCCGCGGATGGACCCGAATGCGCGCCACAGCTTCGGCAGCGTGGCCCTCGACCCCGGCCGGCGCGGCGAGGCGGCCGATGCCGCCCGCGGCGCGCTGGTGCCGGTGATGACGGTCGACGGCCTCGGCCTGCCCGCCTGCCGCCTCATCAAGGCGGATGTCGAGGGGATGGAGGCGCATGTGCTCCGCGGCGCCCGCGAGACGATCGCCCGCCACCGCCCGCTGCTCTATCTCGAAGCCGAGCTGAAGGACGGTGTGCCTGCGCTGCTGGAGGAGGTCGCCGCGCTCGGCTACGCGCCCTACTGGCATGTCGTCCCCTATGTGCAGCCGGGCAACTTCTACGGCCGGCCGGTGGAGTTCTTCCGCGGCATCGTCGCGGTGAACCTGCTGGCGGCGCCGCCCGGCTTCACCGTGAACGGCCTGCCGCCGGTTTGCTCGTCGGATTGGCAGGCCGATCTGCGTCCCGCCGCGGCATGACCGCGCCGCTGCTGGCGGAGGCGCATCGCCTGGCGGCCGCCGGTCGCGCGGCCGAGGCCATCGCCCTGTACGATCAGGTGCTGGCGCAGGACCCGGCGGCGGCGGATGCGGCGAACAACGCCGGCGTCCTCCTGCGCCGCCAGGGGGCGGAAGCGGCGGCGCGGCGGCGCTATCGCCAGGCCCTCGCCGCCATGCCTGAGCATGCCGATGCCGGCTGGAATCTCGGCCGTCTGCTGCTCGACCAGGGCGAGGCGGACGAGGCCTTCCTGCATCTCCGCCGCGCCGCTGCCCTGCGCCCGGGCTGGGAGCGCTGGCACGGCCTCGGCCGCGCCTGCCAGGCCCGCAGCGACCTGGCCGGCGCCGAAGCCGCCTATCGCCAGGCCCTCGCCGCGAAACCCGATGCGGTGGAGACGCTGAACAACCTCGGCACCACCCTGCAGGCCGCCGGGCAGCTGGACGCCGCGCTGCCGCTGCTGGACCGCGCCCTGGCCCTTGCGCCCGACCATGCCGACCTGCACTACAACCGCTCGCTGCTGCTGATGCTGATGGGCCGCTGGGCCGAGGGCTGGCGCGAGCATGAATGGCGCTGGCGCGCGCCCGGCTTCCTCTCGCCCAGGCGCCGCTTCGACAGCCCGGCCTGGGACGGCCGGCCGCTCGAGGGCACGCTGCTGCTGCACTGGGAGCAGGGGCTGGGGGATACGATCCAGTTCCTGCGCTACCTGGGGGCCGCCCGCCGGCGCGTCCGCCGGCTGGTGCTCGAGGTCCAGCCACCGCTCCTGCCGCTGCTGCACGATCGTCCCTCCGCGGATCTCGTCCTGCCCAGCGGCACGCCCCTGCCGCCCCATGCAGCCCACGCGCCGCTCCTGAGCCTGCCGCATCTGCTCGGGGATGCGGCGCCGCGCCCTGTCCCGCCCTACCTCTCCGCGGAGCCCGAACGGGCAGCCCGCTGGGCCCGGCGGCTAGGCGGTGAGGCGCCGCTGGTCGGCCTGGTCTGGGCCGGCAATCCGCGCCATGCGAATGACAGCAACCGCTCCATCCCGCTCGGCCTGCTCGCGCCGCTGCTGGAGCAGGGCGGGATGCGCTGGGTATCGCTGCAGGTCGGGCCCCGCGCGGCGGACATCGCCGCGGCGGGGCTCGGCGGCAGGATGATCGATGCCGCGCCGGCCCTCACCGATTTCGCCGAGACGGCCGCTGCACTGGCGCAGATCGACCTGCTGATCACCGTCGACACCGCGGTGGTGCATCTGGCCGGCGCGCTCGGGCGGCCCTGCTGGCTGCTGCTGCCCTTCGCGCCGGATTGGCGCTGGGGCCGGCAGGACGAGGGCTGCGCCTGGTACGGGAGCCTGCGCCTCTGGCGCCAGCCCGCACCGGGCGATTGGGCCAGCGTCATGGCAAGAATCGCCGATTCGCTCCGCCGGCGTTAAGCGGCAGGTTACCACTCGGCCATTACAAACGCGCATCGGCCCAAAGCGGCTGCCCGTCGGCAAGATGCCGATCTCTGCAATCAGAACGCAGGAATCAGCCCATGTCCGGCACCGTCACGCTTGGAGACTCCGCCAACATCATCACCCTCGGCAGCTTCGACAGCCTGACGGGTGGGACCGGCAACGACTTCGTCACGGTCACCGGCGCAATCTCCGGCGGCACGGTCAATCTCGGCGCCGGGACAGACCGGCTGTCACTGGGCCATGGCGGCTACACGCTGACCATCTCCGGCGTCGAGACCATCTCCAGCGGCACCGGCGCCGACACCATCACCCTCGGCGCCGCCATCTCCGGCGCCATCGTCAGCCTCGGCGCCGGCACCGACAGCCTCACCCTGGCCAGCGGCGCCAACACCCTCACCGTCAGCGGCGCAGAGGCCATCACCGGCGGCACCGGCGCCGACACCATCACCCTCGGCGCCGCCACCTCCGGCGCCACGATCGATCTCGGGGCCGGGACGGATCGGTTGGTGCTCGCAACCGGCGCCAATTCGGTCACCGCCACGAATACGGAGGTCATCACCGGCGGCAGCGGAGCCGACAGCATCACCGTCACCGGCTCCGTCTCCGCCCGCATCATCGGCGGCGACGGCAATGATACGCTGGCCGGCGGCGATGGCGGCGATCAGATCAGCGGCGGGCTCGGCGCCGATCTGCTGACCGGCGGCGCCGGGGTGGATCGCTTCACCTACAG
Organism: uncultured Craurococcus sp.; assembly: GCA_902805545.1. Taxonomy (GTDB): domain Bacteria; phylum Pseudomonadota; class Alphaproteobacteria; order Acetobacterales; family Acetobacteraceae; genus Belnapia. The sequence goes on from CADCTD010000165.1 coordinate 34,534, forward strand.
CTCTGTGAACGATGCGCTGGCCGCCACCGGCGACACCATCACGGACTTCAACCCGGCGAGTGACCTCCTGGTCTTCTCCGGGATGCTGACCGGCGCCTTCACCTTCCTCGGCTCCACCGCCATGACCGTGAGCGGGTCGACGCAAGCCAGATTCGACGACTCGACCAAGGTCCTGTTGATCGATCTCGGCGGCGATGGCGCCGCAGACATGAAGATCACCCTGACCGGCGTGAACCTCGCCGCACTCGACTCCAGCGCCTTCCTCTGGCTGTAGGGGCTACTTCCCCTCGGCCAGGATGCGCCGGCAATGGTCGAGCGCAGCCCCGATCAGGTTGTCGCTCGCCTCCGGCGTCCGGAAGGCGGCGTGGGAGGTGAGCGTCGCATTCTCGAGGCGGGCCAGCGGATGGCCCGCCGGCAGCGGCTCCTCGGTGAAGACATCGAGGCCCGCATGGCCCAGATGCCCGGCCTCCAGCGCCGATGCGAGGGCCAGCTCGTCGACGATGGCGCCGCGGGCGGTGTTCACCAGGATCGCTCCCGGCTTCATCTGCGCCAGGCGCTCGCGGGAGAGGAAGCCCCGCGTCTCGTCATTCAGCAGCAGGTGCAGCGAGACCACGTCGCTCTCCGCCAGCAGCCGATCGAGGGGCACGAACTCGATACCGGGCATCGCCTTGGGCGAGCGGTTCCAGGCCAGCACCTTCATCCCGACGCCTGCGCAGAGCCGTGCCATCTCGGCGCCGATGCCGCCCACCCCAATGAGCCCGACCGTCTTGCCGGTGAGCTGCGTTCCCACCACCCGTGGCCAGCCGCCCGAGCGGATGGCGCCATCCATATGCGCCGTCTTGCGCGCCGCATCCCACATCAGGGCGAAGGCCATCTCCGCCACCGCGGTGTCGCCATAGCCCTTGATGATGTGGACGGTGACGCCGAGCGCCTCCAGCTCCTCCGGGTTCATGTAGCTGCGGGCGCCGGTGCCGAGGAAGACGATGTGCTTGAGGTCTGGGCACCGCTTCACGATCTCGGTCGGGAAGGGCGTGTGGTCGTCGATGGCGATCTCGTAGCCGGCCAGCAGCCGCGGCAGGTCCTCGGCCTTGATGTCGGGGTCGCGGTGGATGACGACCTCCGGGTCGCCCGGGCGCAGCAGCCGCTCGGTCACCGCCGCGAGCGACGGGTTGGCATCGACGAACAAGGCGCGCATGGCAGGTATCCCCCCGGCAGGTCCGATGCGCGGCATCGTAACGCGGGGCGGCGGCAGGTCCAGCCTCAGCGCTCGGTGGGCGGCAGCCTCTCCAGCCGGGTCAGGCCGGTGCGGGCGCCCATCGCCTCGTCATAGGTCATGGTGCCGCGGGTCGGGCCGCCGGGCAGGCTGATGCCGCTCGGCCAGCCGCAGCCGGTCAGCGCCAGCAGCAGGGCGAGCAGGACGATGGGTTGCGGGGCCATGGCGGATCTTTCTCTTCCGGCCCCAGCATGCCCTGTCCCGACGAGGCGCGCCACGCCCGGTCAGGCGGCCGCCCTGCTGCCGTAGGCCCGCAGCATCCGCGCCATCACCCCCTCGGGCCCGCCAGCGGCAACCGGGCCACGCTCCTGCGCGCCGAGCAGCGCCGACAGCCCATCCGTCCCCATGGCCGGGCGGCTGCCCCCAGGGTGGTGCGGCCGGGCCTTCGCCATCTCCGCGGCGCTGAGCTTGCCGTCGCCATCGGTATCGAGGGACGCGAAGGCGGCATCCATTGCCCCCGCCCCGGCAGAGGCTGCCGGTTTCGCCTGGGCCTGGAACTCGGCGAGCGAGATGTTGCCGTCGCGCTCCTTGTCGGCGCGGCTGAACACCTGCTGCCGCATCTGCTGGATCAGGGCGGCATTGCCGGCACCGCCGGCGCTTGAGACCTGCATGACCTTCGCCTCTCCGCTGCCCCCGGCCCCATGCCGGTCCGCAGCGCCGGGCAGCACAGCATCCGCCATGCCAGCTCAGCCGAGCCGCACCACCATCAGCTCGTGCTTGTTGTGCGCCCCGTGGAAGACCATCGCGCCCGGGATGGCCGCGAACTCCGCCGCCGCCGCATGGTCCGTCTCGCCCTGGAACTTGATGGTGCAGCAGATGTTCCGCGCCCACCCCGCCTCCAGCCAGCGCAGCACCAGGGCGAGCAGCCGGCGGGGGTAGCAGATCACGTCGCTGAACAGCCAGTCGACGGCGGGCATGTGCCGCGGGTCGAGGCCGAAGGCGCTCTCCTGCCGCATGGCGACACCCGGCATCGCCGCGACCGCCGGGTCGAGCGGCGCCTTGTCCACCGCCGTCACCTGCGCGCCGAGCTGCGCCAGCGCCCAGGTCCACCCGCCCGGCGAGGCGCCGAGATCGAGGCAGGTCTCCCCCGGCAGCGGCCAGCGCCCGGCGCGGGTCAGCGCCTCCCAGAGCTTGAGATAGGCCCGGCTCGGCGGCCCCTCCCGGTCCTCGACGAATTGCACCGCGCCGTTGACGAAGGGGCTGGTCTTGGTCGGGCTCAGCAGCATCCGGTCCGGCGCCAGCAGGGTCCAGGCGCCGAGATGCGCGGCTGGCGGCGCCTCGGGGAAGAGCAACGGCCGCGCCTTCACCGGCGGCAACCGCTCGGCGATCAGCGCTGCCCGGCGATGCTGGCCATGGGCATAGAGCGCCCAGTTCCGCTGGATCGCCCGCAGCGCATCCGCGGCCGCCTTCACCGAGGGGGCCGGCACCTCCTCGGGCGCCGTCCAGGCCTCGAGCGCCCAGGCGAGCGCCCGCGGTGGCTCGGGCGAGAGGGCGAGGCGCCCATGCCAGGCGCTGATGCTGCCGCCGGCCAGGCGCAGCTCCTCGGCCAGCTCCGCCTCGAAGCCCTCGGCGGCGAGATAGGCCGCCCCGATCATCGCCGTACCAGCGCCGAGAGGCCGAGCAGCGCCCAGGCCGCCATCAGCAGCATGCCGCCCGTCGGCGCCACCGCCCCGAGCGAGACGCCGCCGATCGCCACCGCATAGACCCCGCCGCAGAAGAGGATCAGCCCGAGCGCGAAGCCCGCCCCGGCTAGATGCACGAGCAGGCTGGCCCGCCGCTCCGCCCAGAGCCCCGTGGCCAGCAGGGCGAGGGCGTGCCAGCCCTGCATCTGGATGCCGTTCGCCAGGATGCCGAGCCGCGCCGGGTCGAGCCGCGCCGGCGCCCCATGCGCGGCCCATGCCGCGAGGCCGACGGCGGTGAGCCCGGCGAGCGCGCCGAGGGCAAGCCAGAGACGATGCATGGCCGCGGTCTACCCCGCCGCCCCGGGCTTGGCGACCCCATGCCCGCGCCGCGCGGCATTCGCCGCCAGATGCGCCTGGCGCGTCGGCTCCGGCAGGCGATAGCCGGTGCCGCAGCGCCGAACCCAATCGACCGCCGTCGCCGGCGAGACCCGGTGCCCCGCCGAGATGTAGAGCGGGTTGGACCGCCGCCGCGTGCGCAGCACCGTCCCCAGCATCCGCCCCTTCCAGGCAAGCGGCACCGCCTCGCCCGGTGCCTCGCCCAACTCGCCCTCGGGCCGCCCGACCAGCGGCGACTTGGCGACGCCGATGCTCGGGATGTCCAGCACCACCCCGAGATGCGAGGCGATGCCGAGCCCCCGCGGATGCGCCACCCCATGCCCGTCCACCAGCACCAGGTCCGGCCGCTCGCCGAGCCTCGCCCAGGCCTCCAGCAGCGCCGGCACCTCGCGGAAGCCGAGGAAGCCAGGGATGTAGGGCATCGTCGCCCGCCGCACCGCGGAGGCGCTCGCCACCACCTCCAGCCCTGGCCAGGCCAGCACCACCACGGCGGCGAAGACCAGGTTCTCCGGATCGAAGCGGGTATTGCTGATATCCACCCCGCCGATCCGCCGCACCGGCCCCAGCGCATCCTCCGTCACCACCCGGGCGGCGAGCGCCACCTGCGCGGCGCGGGCGGTGGCGAGGTCGGGCGGGTCGATCCAGTCCGGCGGCAGGGTCATGCCCGGGGCATACGCTCCGCCTCAGCCCGTGGTTGCCCCCAGCATGGCCGGGACGAGCAGGGCGAGGTTGTGCCGCATCATCGCCTCGTAGGTCGGGGCCGGGCCGTCGGGCGGCGAGAGCGTGTCGGCATAGAGCCGCCCGCGCAGGCTGATCCCCGCATCCCGCGCCAGCCGCTCCATCACCGCCTGGCTGCCCCGACCCTCGATGAAGACGGCCGAGACCCGCTCCGCCCGGATCTGCCGGATCAGCGCCGCCACCTGCGCCGCGGAGGGCTGCGCGTTGGGCGCGATGCCCTGCGGCGCCAGCACCCTCACGCCGTAGCGGGCGGCGAAATAGTCGAAGGCGTCATGGCTGGTGACGACCACCCGCCGCTCCGGCGGCACGCGCGCGACCTCGCCGGCCACCCAGGCATCGAGCGCGGCGAGCCGCGCGTCGTACTCCGCCGCCCGCGCCGCCGCCGGCGGCAGCACCGCGCCGAGCCCGCGCGCGATGCCCGCCGCATAGGCCCGGGCGCGGGCCACGTCCTGCCAGGCATGGGGGTCGTTGCCGCGCGGCACGATGCCCTCGGTCGTGGTCACCACCCGTCCGCGGTAGCCCGTGCTCCGCAGCAGCCGGTCCAGCCAGGGCTCGAAGCCGAGCCCGTTGCGGATGACGAGCGCCGCCCCCTCGATCGCCCGCACCTCCGAGGGCCTTGGCTGGAAGACATGCGCATCCGTCTCCGGCCCGGCGAGCACCCGCAGCTCCACCGCCTCCCCGGCGAGCTGCCGCACCATGTCGCCGAGGATGGTGAAGGAGGCGACCACCACCGGCCGTCCCTGGGCGCGGCCACCCCCCGGCATCAGCAGGGCGGGAAGGGCGAGCAGGGCACGGCGGGAGGCGAGGGTCATTGTTATAATATAACACCCGCACTTCCGATTGTCATCCGAATGCCGCCGATCGCATCTCGCGCGTTGGCGAAGCGCCCCTGACCGCCGATATTGGTCCGGCGACCCCCAACCTACGGAACGGACAGCGTGCATGGCATCCAGCGAATGGGAGATCCCGCCGGAACTGCAGCCGGACCCGACCGATCACGCTTTCGATCTGGACGTGGCGCTGCGATCCGTCGTCGGGGTGAAGGCGCTGGTCCCGCCGGATGCCTTCACCGCGCAGAGCCTGGGGACGGAGCGGGTCGGCAGCGGCGTGGTGATCCGGCCGGACGGGCTGATCGCCACCATCGGCTACATCGTCACCGAGGCCGAGAGCATCTGGCTCACCACCCATGACGGCCGCGCCATCCCCGGCCATGCCCTCGCCCATGATTTCGAGACGGGTTTCGGCCTGATCCAGGCCCTCGGCCGGCTCGACCTGCCCGCCCTGCCGGTCGAGGCCGGCGAGGCGCCGCAGCCGGGCGATGTCGCCGTGCTGGCCAGCGCCGGCGGCCGCAAGCACGCGCTGCGCTGCACCATCGCCGCCCGCCAGGAATTCGCCGGCTACTGGGAATACATGCTGGACGAGGCGCTCTTCACCGCCCCCGCGCACCCCTCCTGGGGCGGCGCCGGGCTGATCGGCGGCGACGGCCGGCTGATGGGCATCGGCTCCCTCGTCATGCAGCAGCAGGACGGCAAGGGGCGGCGCGTCGACCTCAACATGGTCGTCCCCGCCAGCCTGCTGCCGCCGGTGCTGGACGACCTGCTGAATTACGGCCGCCCCAACCGCCCGGCGCGGCCCTGGCTCGGCCTCTATGCCGGGGAGGACGAGGAGGGCGTGCTGGTCTCCTCCACCGCCCGGAACGGACCGGCGCAGAAGGCCGGGCTGCAGGAGGGGGACCGATTGGTGGTGGTGGGCGGGCAGAAGGTTTCGGACCTCGCCAGCCTCTGGCGCGCGGTCTGGGCCTGCGGCTCGGCCGGGGCACGGGTGCCGGTGACCATCGCGCGGGAGGCCACGCCGCGCGACTTCACCATCGCCTCCATCGACCGCCGCAGCTTCCTCAAGCCGCCCCGCCTGCACTGATGGCCGCGCTCGACGACCTCGCGCTCCGCCGCCAGGCCCGCCGCCTGCTGGCGCCCTGGGACCGGCCCGGCTCGCCCGGCGCGACGCTCGGGCTGGTGCGGGACGGGGCGCTTGCCCTGCATGAGAGCGCCGGCCTCGCCAGCATCGAGTTGGGCGTGCCGATCGGGCCGGAGACCTGCTTCCGCGTCGCCTCGGTCAGCAAGCAGTTCACCTGCGCCGCGATCCTGCTGCTCGCGGCGGATGGCCGGCTCTCGGTCGGGGATTCCGTCCACGACCACCTGCCGGAGCTGCCGGATCTCGGCGCCCGCATCAGCCTCGACCAGCTGATGCACAACGTCTCCGGCCTGCGCGACATGCTGGAGCTGATGCGCCTCGGCGGCGCCGACCTCTCCCATCCCTGCCGGACCGAGGACCTGCTCGCCGCCATAGGCCGGCAGCGGGGGCTGAATTTCGCCCCCGGCACGCGCTTCCGCTACTCCAACACCGGCTTCCTCCTGCTCGGCCGCATCGTCGAGCGGGTGAGCGGCGAGTCCTTCGGCGACTTTCTCGCCCGCCGCATCTTCGCCCCGCTCGGCATGACCCGCACGCGCCACACGCCGAGCGTCGCCGAGGTCGCGCCCGGCCTCGCCACCGGCTACCTGCCCCACCAAGGCGAGAGTTTCCTTCGCGCCCAGCACGGCTTCCCGCTTGGCGGCGAGGGCGGCCTGGTCTCCTGCGTGGAGGACCTGGCGCTCTGGGACCGCAACTTCGACACCGGCCGCATCCCCGGCCTCGCCGAGGCGCTGGCCGAGCAGCAGCCCTTCGCCAATGGAGGGCCGAATCTCTACGCCCGCGGGCTGGAGGTGGCGCAATATCGCGGCCTTCGCACCGTGGACCACGGCGGGCTCTGGCCCGGCTACAAGACCTGCTTCCTTCGCGTGCCGGAGGGCGGGATGACGGTGATCGCCATCGCCAACCATGGCGGCATCGACGCCCATGCCCTCGCCCATCGCCTGCTCGATGCGGCGCTCGAGGGTAGGCCGGGATTCCACCCCATGCCGCCCATGCCCCGCCTCGATGGCCTTGCCGGCCGCTGGATCGCGCCGGAGAGCGGCGCCACCGTCGAATTCGCCGAAGGGCCGACCGCGACGCAGCATGGCGTGCCCTTCTCCCTCGCGCCGACCGAGGATAGGCGCCTCGCCGCCTGCCGCGGCGCCTTCCCCTTCACCGCGAGCCTGCCCGAGGGCGACAGCCTCCTCATCGAGACCGATGCCGGCACCATCACCCGATTCCGCCGCGCCCCGGATGAGGCCAGCCTGCCCGAGGGCCTGGCCGGCCGCTGGCAGTGCGAGGAGCTCGGCACGACCTGGGCCATCGTCCCGCATGAGGGCGGCCTCGCGGTGCAGGTCCGCGGCCCGGTCGCCAGCGCCGGCCCCTGGCCGCTGGAGGGGATCGAGGGCGATGCCTTCCGCATCCGCACCCCCGGCACGCTCTTCCAGGGCTGGCTCGATGGCCGGGCGGAGCGCGGCGCCGGTGGCCGCCTCGCCGGCTTCACCGTGAACGGCGCACGGGCGAGCGGGCTGCGTTTCCTCCCCGCCTGAAGGCTGGCAGACTTCCTCCCCACCTGGGAGGACGCATGGCCATGGCCGAAAGCACCTACACCGTCGGCGACCTGGTCGCCGAGTTCCTCGCCCGCATCGGCGTCACCACCTGCTTCGGCATCGTCTCCGTCCACAACATCCCGATGCTGGACGGCATCGGCCGGCGCAACGCCATCCGCTACGTCATGGCCCGCGGCGAGATGGGCGCGGGGCACATGGCGGATGCCTATGCGCGCGCCTCCGGCCATCTCGGCGTGGTCTTCTCCTCGACCGGGCCGGGCGCCGCCAACACCGTCCCTGGCCTGGCCGAGGCGCTGTTCGCGGGCAGCCCCGTGCTGCACATCACCGGCCAGACCGCGACGAAATACATCGACCGCGACATGGGCACGGTGCACGACCTGCCGGGCCAGACGGCGATGCTCGCCGCCGTCTGCAAATCCGCCTTCCGCATCCGCTCGGCGGCGGAAGCGCTCGGCATGCTGACCCGCGCCGCGGCGCTGGCCCTGACGCCGCCCCGCGGGCCCGTCAGCATCGAGATCCCGATCGACATCCAGCGCACCGCCATCCCCCGCCCGGCGGAGCTGGACCGGCTGGTCCTGCCCATCCCGCCCGCGCTGCCGCCCGATCCGGCAGCGCTCGATGAGGCGGCCGCCATCCTCGCCGCGGCACGCCGCCCGATGCTCTGGCTCGGCAATGGCGCGAAGGAGGCGGGTGCGGCGGCGATGCGGCTGATGGCGCTCGGCTTCGGCGCCGTCTCCTCCTGGAACGGCCGGGGCATCATCCCCGAGGACCATCCGATGACCCTCGGCGGGATGCATGGCAACGGCTCGCCCCGCGTGCAGGAATTCTACGGCACGGTGGATGCCATGCTCGTCGTCGGCAGCCGGCTGCGCGGGCATGAGACGATGGATTTCTCGCTCAGGCTGCCGAAGCGGCTGATCCAGGCCGATATCGACCCGCGCGCCAATGGCCGCACCTATCCGAGCGAGCTTTTCCTCTGCGGCGACGCTGGTCTGGTGATGGCGGGCCTCGCCGAGCGCCTCGCCGGCCGCATCGCCATCGACCCCGGCTTCGCCACGGATTTCGCCGAGCTGCGCCGCCGCGCCACGGCCGAGTACCGCGACGCGCTCGGCCCCTATGCCGACTTCCCCGCCGCGCTGCGTGCGGCCCTGCCGCGCGACGCGCTCTTCGTCCGCGACGTGACGCTGAGCAACTCCTCCTGGGGCAACCGCATCTTCCCGGTCTACGGACCGCGCGACGCGGTGCATCCGGTGAGCGCCGCGATCGGCCCCGGCCTGCCGCTCGGCATCGGCGCGGCGATGGCGGGAGGGGGCCGCAAGACCATCGCCATGGTCGGCGACGGCGGCTTCGCGCTGAACCAGACGGAGCTCTGGACCGCGGTGCAGGAACGCGCCGAGCTGATCGTCATGGTGATGAACGACCGCGGCTACGGCGTCATCAAGCACATCCAGGGCGCATTGCAGGAAGGGCGGATGTTCTTCGGCGACCTGCAGGGGCCGGACTTCGGGCAGCTCGCCGCCGTCGCCGGACTGCCCGGCTTCAAGGTATCCTCGGTCGGCGAGCTGGGCAGCGTGGTGGAACGCGCCGTCGCCACCCCCGGCCCCTCGCTGGTCGAGGTGGACATGGCGGCGATCGGCGCCTTCCCGCCCTATGCGCCCTACAACGCCATGGGCATCTACGCGAGGCCGAGCCGGTAGAAGCGGCTCGCCGTCCCGCTGAAGAGCGCATGGCGCTCCCCGGCGGAGGCGCCGGAGGCGAGCGTCTTGCAGGCATTCCAGAAGACGCCGTAGCCGTAGCTGCCCTTGTCTACGGGGAAGTTGCTCTCGAACATGCAGCGCGCCGCGCCGAAGAGCTCGATGGTCGTCTCGATATAGGGCCGCCACGCCGCCGCCAGCGCATCGGAGGAGGGCGGCGCCTCGCCCTCCTCGAAGCCGAAGCCGTTGATCCGCATGCCGAGCCCGCCGAGCTTCACCGAGACATTCGGGCAGGTGGCCAGCTCCCGCATCGCCGCCCGCCATGCCGCGAAGACCTCGTCCCGCCTCCCCGCATAAGCCTTGATGCCGAGCGGCCCGCCCACATGGTCGAGCACGATCGGCGTCTCCGGAAAGGCCCGCGCCAGCGCCACGAGGTCCGGGATCTGCGGATGGTAGAGCCAGGCATCGAAGCTGAGGCCGAGCGGCGCGAGCTGGGCGAAGCCCGCGCGGAAATCCTCGCGGAAGAGAATGTCCCGCGGCGTCGCATAGCCTGGCGTGGCGAGCGAGGCATCCGCATCCCAGCTGGTGATGTGGCGGATGCCGCGGAAGCGCCCGTTGCCGGCCTGGATATGCGCCTCCAGCACCTCCCGCACCGCGGCCCCGAGCAGGAGGTTGGCATGGCTGACGATGCCGGCGCAGGCGCGGATCGGACCGTAGAGCCCGCTCGCGCTCATCGCCGCGACGCCATTGGCGAACTCCGTCTCGCCGATCGGCTGCATCGCCTCCGGCCCGTCGGCGCGGTGCATGGCGCGGCACTGGACAAAGACGGTGGCGAGGATGTTGTGCCCCTGCCCCGTATCGGCCAGCAGCTCCGGCAGCAGGTAGCGCCAGCCCGGCCGGTCCCAGAGGTGGTGGTGCGGGTCGATGATCGGCAGGCCCGGGTCGAGCGGCGCCTCGCCGTGCCGCGCCAGCCATTCCTCCCGCACCGGGGCGTAATGCGAGTGCGCGTTGCTCATGGCATTGTTTCCCCTGCCTGGTTCCTGTGGGCGCTTCCTCCCGCCGAGGATACCCCTGCCCGCCAAGCCCGCCTATGCTTGGCCGCCTATCGAGGGAGGTCCAGGGAATGAGCTTGCCACTGGAGGGCGTCAGGGTGATCGAGGTGGGCCAGGCTCTGGCCGGGCCCCTCGCCGGGGTGATCCTGGCCGATCTCGGCGCCGACGTGATCAAGATCGAGAAGCCCGATGGCGGCGACGATGCGCGGCTCTGGGGCCCTCCCTTCGGGCCCGATGGCGAGACCTCGCTCTACTTCCACAGCCAGAACCGCAACAAGCGCAGCGTCGTCCTCGACTTGAAGAACCCCGCCGATATCGAGACGCTGCACGCGCTCTGCGAGACCGGCGACATCCTCATCCAGAACCTCCGCCCCGGCGTGGTCGAGGAGATCGGCATCGGGCCGGAGGCGATGCTGGAGCGCCACCCGCGCCTCGTCTACTGCTCCATCTGGGCCTTCGGCTACCAGGGGCCGATGCGCATGCGCCCGGGCTTCGACCCGCTGCTGCAGGCCTTCGGCGGCATGATGAGCGTGACAGGCCGTCCGCAGGACCCGCCGACCTTTTGCGGCGCCTCGATCAACGACAAGGCGACGGGCCTGTTCTGCGCGGTCGGCGCGCTCGCCGGCCTGCGCCAGCGCGACAGGACCGGCCGCGGCTGCCTGATCGACACCTCGCTGCTGGAGACGGCCGCCTTCTGGGTCGAGGGCCAGGTCAACCAGCACCTGGCGACCGGCGACGTGCCGACGCGCCACGGCACCGGCGCCGCCGTCATCGTGCCTTACCAGGTCTTCGAAACGGTCGACCGCCCGCTCTGCCTCGCCGCCGGCAACGACCGGCTCTTCGCCCGCGCGGCGAAGGTGCTCGGCCATCCGGAATGGGCCGAGGACCCGCGCTTCGCCCGCGGCGCCAGCCGCGTGCGCAACAAGGCCGCGCTGCTGCCGATGGTCGCCGAGGCGCTGCGCGGCAACACGCGCGACCATTGGCTCACGGCGCTCGAGGCGGTCGGCGTGCCCTGCGCGCCCGTCAACGATATCGGCGAGCTGGCGGCGAGCGAGCAATTCGCCGCCATCGACATGGTGCAGGCCTTGCCCGAGAGCGGCGTGAAGGTGCTCGGCCTGCCGATCAACATCGACCGCGCCCGCCCCAGGTCGCCGCGCCGCGCGCCGGCACTCGGCGAGCACACCGCGGAGGTGCTCGCCGCGCTCAAGCGGTAGAACGCGGATGCCCTTCCGCGGCTTCGCCGCGGAAGGTCTCGCGGAAGCGAGGCGCCATCGGGGCCCCCGCGACGCCGCGCAGCGGTGTGGCGGGGATTCAGCCGGCCGGCGTCAGCACATGGATGACCCGGCTGGCGAGCATCTCCTTGGTCTTTGCCGCATATTCCTTCATGTGCGGCGCGGCGCCATGCGCCTTCAGCGCCTCGATGCTCTCCCACTTCTCGATCACGCAGAAGCTGTCGGGCCCGAGCGGCGTCTGGATGGCGCCCATCCCCTCCGCATCGATGGCGGGGCCGTACTCGATGCAGCCCTGCTCGGCATGCACGGCCGGCATGTTGGCGCGGAAGGCGGCGAGCACTTGCTCCCGCATGCCGGGCTTCGCGGTGATGATGGCGAGGACATGGATCATGATGCCGGACGCTCCCCTTGGCTGGCGGCGGCAGGCTACGCGCCGTGCCGCCGCCAGCCAAGACATGGTCAGTTCTGCGGCACGTCCAGCTTGCTGAGGATCGGCCGCCAGCGCTCCGCCTCGCTCGCCATGAAGCGGGCGAATTCCTCCGGCGTGCTGCCCTTCGGGAACTGCCCGTCATTGGTCAGCCGCTCGCGGACCTTCGCATCCTGCAGCGCCTGCACCGCCGCCGCATTCAGCCGCTCCACCGCCGCCGCCGGCGTGCGCGCCGGGGCGAGGAGGCCGAACCAGCTCTCCGCCACCAGGCCGGGGAAGCTCTCGGCGAAGGCCGGCGCATCGGGCGTCGAGCTGACCCGCTGCGCGCTCGTCCAGCCGAGGATGCGCCCCTGGTCGTTGCGGTAGACCGGCAGCGCCGTGCTGCCCGCCACCACCAGCAGGTCGAGGTTGCCGGCGAGGAAGTCGTTCAGCTGCGCCGCGTCGCCGCGATAGGTCACGTCCTGCATCTGCAGGCCGAGCCGGTCGAGCACCATCAGCATCGCCATGTTGGTGAGCGTGGTCGGCCCGTTGGTGCCGTAGGTGATGCGCCCGGGCCGCGCCTTGGCCGCCGCCACGAGTGCGGCGATATCCGCCGGCCCGTCCTTCCGTGCGATGACCGCGAAGGGGAAGGTGGAGGCCAGCGTGATCGGCGCGAAATCCTCCGGCTTGTAGGCGAGCCGGCGGTAGATCAGCGGGTTGATGGTCAGCGTCGTGCCGGCCGCCATCAGCACCGTATGCCCGTCCGGCTCGGCGCGCGCGACGTATTCGGCGCCGATGATGGTGTTGCCGCCCGCCCGGTTCTCCACCTGCACGGGCCTGCCCAGCACATCGGTCATCCGCTCCGCCAGCAGCCGCGTCAGCACGTCCGTGCTGCCGCCGGGCGCGAAGGGCACGACGATGGTGACGGGCCGGCTGGGGAAGGCCCCCTGGGCGAGTGCGGGCGCGGCCAGCAGGCTCGCCGCCAGCGCGAGGCCGGCGCGGCGGGTGGTCTCGGTCATGGGTGTTTCTTCTCCCGGTCTTGCGTGGTGGTCTTGCGTGGTGGTCAGGCGGGCGGCTCGGCGCCCACCTGGTCGACGATGCGGCGGTAATGCTCCGGCCGCCTGTGGGCGGCGAAGTTGAACATCTTCTCCTTCCCCTGGCGGCAGAGGTCGAGGTCGCAGTCGGCGACCAGCAGCTCGTCGCCGAGCGTCCTCGCCTGCGCCACCAGCACCCCGTTCGGGTCGATGATGCAGGAGCCGCCGATGAGGCCGGAGCCGTCCTCGTCGCCCGCCTTCGCCACGGAGACCGCCCAGGTCGCGTTCATGTAGGCATTGGCCTGCACGGCGAGGGTGGAGTGGAAGGTGCGGATCTCCTCGTTCTCGGTCCGGCCGCCATTCGGGTCGTAGGCCGCGGAGTTGTAGCCCATCACCATCAGCTCCACGCCCTGCAGGCCGTAGACGCGCCAGGCCTCCGGCCAGCGGCGGTCGTTGCAGACGAGCATGCCCATCACCGGCGCGCCCCAGCCGGCCGGGCCGCGGAAGGCGGGGAAGCCGAGATCGCCATACTCGAAATAGCGCTTCTCGAGTTGCTGGAAGCGGTCGCCCGCCCGCGGTTCCACCGAGCCCGGCAGGTGCACCTTGCGGTACTTGCCGAGCACCGCCCCATCCGGCCCGGTGGTGATGGCGCTGTTGAAGCGCTGGCCGCCCGGCGTCAGCTCCGCATAGCCGACATAGAAGCCGATGCCGAGCGCGCGCGCCCGGTCGAAGAGCGGCTGCACCTGCGGGTTCGGCATGGCGCGCTCGAAATAGGCGTCGAGCTCCGCCCCCTCCAGCAGCCAGCGCGGGAAGAAGGTGGTGAGGGCGAGTTCCGGGAAGACGACGAGCTGCGCCCCTTCCCGCGCCGCGTCCTCGAGCAGCGCGACCATGCGGGCGAGGATGGCCTCGCGGCCGTCGGCCCGCTGGTTGGGGCCCATCTGCGCGGCGGCGAGGCGGAGGGTACGGGGCAAGGCAGCGCGCTCCCTGGCGGCGGGTTCCGAGGCCTGCCTTCATGCCGGGGGTCCGCCGCCCGCGCAACCGGCCGCGCGGGGCAAGGAAGCGGATTGCCAGGCCACGCCCTGCCTCTAGCCTGATGGGCCGCTGGAGACCCGCCCCATGCCTGACGCCGCCCCCCTCCCCCGCCGGATCATCGCCCCATGAGGCCCGACCGCTTCACCGGCCAGGTGGCCCTCGTCACCGGCGCCGCCTCCGGCCTCGGCCGCGCCACCGCCATCGGCCTGGCGCGCGAGGGCGCCCGGCTGATGCTGCTCGACCGCGACGCGGACGGCCTCGCCGAGACCGCGGCGCTGTGCCCCGGCGCCCTGACGCTGGCCGGCGACGCCTCGCAAGCGGCGGATGTCGAGGCGGCCGTCGCCGGGGCCGCGAGCCTCGGCCCGCTCCGCCTGCTGGTGACGGCGGCCGGCCTGCTCGGCCCCGTCCGCCCGGCGACCGAGGTGGAGGAGGCGGAGTGGGACCGGCTCTTCGCCGTCAACGTGAAGGGCACCTGGCTCGCCGCCCGCGCCGCCTTCCCCAGGATGCGGGCGGCCGGCGGCGGGGCCATGGTCGCCTTCGCCTCGGCGGCGGGGCTGGTCGGTTCGCCCACCATGCCGGCCTATTCGGCGAGCAAGGGCGCGGTGGTGCTGCTGACGCGGAGCCTCGCCGTGGCCCATGCCGCCGAGGGCATCCGCGTCAACTGCGTCTGCCCCGGCTCGATCGAGACGCCGATGCTGGAGGAGACCTTCGCCAGCGCCGGCGACCCGGCGGCCCGCGCCGCGCGCGAGGCCCTGTTCCGCGCCCGCCACCCCATCGGCCGCTTCGGCCGGGCGGAGGAGGTGGCGGATGCCGTGCTCTTCCTGCTGAGCGCCGAGGCCGGCTTCGTCACCGGCGTCGCGCTCCCCGTCGATGGAGGCCGGCTTGCCTGACCCTGTTTCCCATGGGGGACGCTTCGCCGGCCGCACGGCCATCGTCACCGGCGCGGCGCGCGGCATCGGCGCCGCCACCGCCGCAAGGCTGGCCGAGGAGGGCGCGCAGGTCCTGCTCGCCGACCAGGCGCCGGAGGTGATGGCGCAGGCCGAGGCGCTGGGCGGCGTCGGCCTCCGCATCGACCTCGCCGCGCGCGGGGCGGGCGAGGCGGTGGTCGATACCGCGCTCGATGCCTTCGGCCGGCTCGACATCCTGGTCAACAATGCCGGCATCGGCGGCTCGAAGCCGCTCGTCGAGTCGGATGACGCGCTGATCGACCGTTTCCTCGACATCAATCTCGGCGCGGTGCTGCGGCTGACCCGGGCCGCCATCCCCCACCTGGCGCGGCCGGGCGGGAGGATCGTCTCCGTCGCCTCGACCTTCGGCATCGCCGGCCATCCCGGCACCACCGCCTATGCCGTCGCCAAGGCCGGCATCGCGCAGATGACGCGGCAGCTGGCCGGCGAGCTCGGGCCGGAGGGCATCCTCGTCAATGCCGTCGCCCCCGGCGTGATCGAGACGGCGATGACCGAGGGGCATCTCGGCAGCGCCTACTACCGCCGCGCGGTGCTGGAGCCGACGCCGCTGCGCCGCGCCGGAACGCCCGGCGAAGTGGCCGCCGTCATCGCCTTCCTCGCCTCCGCCGACGCGGCCTATGTCTCGGGCCAGGTGATCGCCGTCGATGGCGGATGGCTTGCAGCCCGGCATCCGCCGCGCGAGGCTGGCTGAAACCACCGAGGGGGCGATCCATGATCGACATGCGGGTGAACTGGCCGGGCGGCGCCAAGGTCGCGGTGATGCTGACCTTCGACTTCGATGCGGAAACGCTCTGGCTCTCGCGCGACCCGGAGAATGCCCGCCGCCCCGGCATCCTCAGCCAGGGGGCCTATGGCGCCAAGGTCGGCGTGCCGATGATCCTCGAGGTGCTGCGGCAGGAGGGCGTGAAGGCGACCTTCTTCGTCGTCGGCTGGACTGCGGAGAAGCACACCGCGCGCGCCGAGATGATCCTGCGCGAGGGGCATGAGATCGCCCATCACAGCTATTCCCATAGCTGGATCGACCCGGCCTTCCCCGACAAGGAGGTCGAGGAGATGGAGCGCGGCCTCGAGGCGCTGAAGCGCTGCCTCGGCGTCGTGCCGCGCGGCTACCGCTCGCCGGCGGGCGAGACCAGCGACAACCTCATCCGTCTGCTGAAGAAGCACGACTTCCTCTACGACAGCTCCCTGCTCGACCACATCAACCCCTACCGGCACGTCATGCCCGACGGCAGCCCGGGCCCGATCGAGCTGCCCTGGCACTGGAGCCTGGACGACGCGCCGCATGCGCTGTTCTCGATCAAGTCGCCGCGGCCGATCTTCCCCAACAGCCATATCCGCGAGATCTTCCAGGAGGAGTTCCGCGAGATCTACCGCTGGGGCGGGCTCTACAACCTGGTGATGCACCCGCAGGTGAGCGGCCGCCCGAGCCGCGTCGCGCTGCTGCGCGAGATGATCCAGTGGATCAAGACCTTCCCCGATGTGTGGTTCGCCACCGGCACCGAGGTCGCCGAGGCCTGGTCCGCGGCGCATGAAGCGGAGTGAGAGCATGATCGTCCGCCGCCTGCTCCTCGGCCTGGTTGCCGCCGGCAGCCTCGCCCTCGCCGCCGCCGCCCAGCCGCGCGAGCGGCCGCTGCGCCTCGTCGTCAATGTCGGGCTGCAGAATCTCGACCCGATCGCCAGCCCCTCCTTCGTCACCCGCAACTTCGCCTACATGGTCTACGACACGCTCGTCGCCATGGACGGCAAGGGCGAGTTCCGGCCGCAGATGCTGGAAGGCTGGCAGGTCAGCGAGGACCGGCTGGCCTGGACCTTCACCCTGCGCCCCGGCCTCGAATTCAGCGACGGCATGCCGGTCACGGCGGATGACGTCGTCGCCTCGCTCAAGCGGTGGGGCGCGCGCGATGCCATCGGGCGGCGGCTGATCGCGGCGACGAAGGAGTTCCGCGTCGAGGCGCCGAACCGCTTCGTGCTGCAGCTGGGGCAGCCCTTCGGCGGCGTGCTCGATGCGCTCGGCAAGCCGAGCGTGCACGTGCCCTTCATCATGCCCGCCCGCCTCGCCTCGGCGACGCCGCCGACCCAGGCGGTGCCGGAGGTGGTCGGCAGCGGCCCCTACCTCTTCATTAAGGAGGAATGGGTGCCCGGCGAGCGCACCTTCTTCCGCCGCAACCCGCGCTACGTCCCGCGCGCCGAGCCGGCCGATGGCCTCGCCGGCGGCAAGCTGGCGAAGATGGAGCGCGTCGAATTCATCACCCTGCCCGACATCGCGCTGCGGGCCGCGGCCATCACCCGCGGCGAGGTGGACTACCTCGAATATGCGCCGATCGACTACCTGGCGAGGCTCCGCCGCGACCGGAACCTCGTCATCGCCAGCCCGGGCGGCATCGCGCATATCGTCGGCGGCGTCAGCATCAACCACCATGTCCCGCCCTTCGACCGGCTGCCGATGCGCCGCGCGCTGCAGGCGGCGCTCGATAGGGCGGAAATCCTGGCCGGCCATGGCCTGCCGGAGGGGATGGCGGATCCGGACTGCCTCTCGATGTATCTCTGCGGCACGCGCTACAGCACCGATGCGGGGGGCGAGGCCATCCGCCAGCCGAGCCTCGAGCGCGCCCGCGCCCTGCTGCGCGAGGCGGGCTACGACAACGAGCGCATCGTCTTCCTGCAGCCGGCCGACAGCGCGCTGATCAACCCGATGGCGCTCGTCGTCGTCGACCGCCTGAAGCGCGCCGGCTTCAACCTCGATGTGCAGGCCTCCGACTGGTCCTCGCTGGCGCAGCGCTGGGTCGGGCGGCAGCCGGTGGCGGAGGGCGGGTGGAACCTCATCTCCGTCATCTATACCGGCTTCGACATGGCGGACCCGCTCTCCAATGTCGGCATCGGCTACAACTGCACCAACACCCAGCCCTGGGGCTATTGCGTGCCGGAGATGACGCCGGTGCTGGAGCGCTTCGCCGCCGAGAGCGACCCGGCCAGGCGCCGCGCGCTGGCGGCGGAGCTGCAGCGCCTTGCCATCGAGAACGTCACCTTCCCGCTCGACGGGCAGTTCCAGGCGCCGGCGGTCTGGCGGGCGGAGCTGCGCGGGGTGATCGATTTCGGCTTCCCCGTGCTCTGGAACATCGAACGCGCCCGCTGAGGGTGGGCAGGCCGGGCCGGGGCGACTACATCGGGGGCATGGAGATGCCCCCGAACCTCGCCCCCCTGGCCCTGACGATGGGCGAGCCCGCCGGCATCGGCGGCGAGATCGCGGCCGCCGCCTGGGCTGCGCTGCGCGCCACCGGCCCGGCCTTTTTCCTCATCGACGACGCGACCCGGCTCTCCGGCGTTCCGCTGCGCCGCATCGAGGCGCCGGAGGAGGCCGCCGCGGTCTTCCCGGAAGCGCTGCCGGTGCTGCACCGGCCCCTGCCCCGCCCCGCAGTCCCGGGCCGGCTGGACACGGCCAATGCGCCGGCCGTCATCGCCGCCATCGACGAGGCGGTGGCGCTGGCCAAGGCCGGGCGGGCGGCGGGCGTCGTCACCAACCCGATCCAGAAATCGGTGCTCTACGCCGCCGGCTTCGCCCATCCGGGCCATACCGAGTACCTGGCCGAGATCGCCGGGACCGGGCGCCCGCCGGTGATGCTGCTCGCCTGCCCGGAGTTGCGCGTGGTGCCGGTGACGATCCATGAGCCGCTGCGCCAGGCCATCGCGCGCCTCACGCCGGCGCTGATCGCCGAGGTGGCGCGGCTGACGGCAGCCGGGCTGCGGCAGGATTTCGGCATCGCGGCGCCGCGGCTGGCCATTGCCGGCCTCAACCCGCATGCGGGGGAGGACGGCACGATCGGCACGGAGGACCGTGACATCGTGGCGCCGGCCGTTGCCATGCTGCGGGCCGAGGGGATCGATGCCCGCGGGCCCATCCCGCCGGACACCATGTTCACCGCCAAGGCGCGGCCGGGCTACGATGTGGCGCTCGGCCTCTATCACGACCAGGCGCTGATCCCGATCAAGGCCCTCGACATGGCGGGCGGGGTGAATGTCACCCTCGGCCTCTCCATCGTCCGCACCAGCCCGGACCATGGCACGGCGCTCGACATCGCCGGGCAGGGCATGGCCGATCCGGGCAGCCTGATCGCCGCCCTCCGCCTCGCGGCCGAGATCGCCGCCCACCGCAGGAAGTCGACCCGATGACGCCGATGCGCCTCTCCGTGAACATCGACCATGTGGCGACGCTCAGGAATGCCCGCGGCGGCGCCTTCCCCTGCCCGGTGGAGGCGGCGCGCATCGCCATGGCGGCCGGCGCCGACGGCATCACCATGCATCTGCGCGAGGACCGGCGGCATGTGCGCGACCGGGACCTGGAGCGCGTCGCGGCCGAGGTGGCGGCGCGGCTGAACTTCGAGATGGCGGCGACGGAGGAGATGGTCGGCATCGCGCTCCGCCTCCGCCCGCCCGCCTGCTGCATCGTGCCGGAGAAGCGGCAGGAGCTGACGACCGAGGGCGGGCTCGACGTCATCGCCGCCGGCGCGCCCTTGCAGGATGCAATTGCGCGGATGGCGGGTGCGGGGATCGAGGTCTCGGTCTTCGTCGAGGCGGATGCGCGGCAGATCGAGGCGGCGGCCCGGATGGGGGCGCAGGCCGTCGAGCTGCATACCGGCGCCTATGCCGATGCGCCGGCGGCCGAGCGGGAATTGCATCTTGCAAGGCTGCGCCAGGGCGCCGCGGCGGCGGCTGCGGCCGGGCTCCTCTGCCATGCCGGGCACGGCCTCTCCTACGAGACGCTGCCGGCGGTCGCCGCCATGCCGGAGGTGGTGGAGGTCAGCATCGGGCATTTCCTCATCAGCCAGAGCGTCTTCGAGGGGATGCCCGCGGTCATCCGGCGCATGAAGGCGCAGATCGCCGAGGCGCGCGGCGGGGCGTAATTGCAATTTGCATGGCATGGCGGCTGCTGATGGGAGGAACAGATTCACCCTAGGACGGAGCAAGCCCATGTCCCACGCCACCCCGATCATCGTCCGTCCCGTCCGCCAGCCAGCCCGGCGCCAGGATGAGCGCATGGGCGTCGGCGCCTATCTGCTGCAGGCCACCACCTTCATCGGCTTCCTGCTCTTCCTCTTCGTGCTGGCCGGCTTCCGGGGCTAGGCGGCCTTCGCCGCCTCGACCATCACGCCGGCGAGGAGGGTGTAGGCGGCCGTCCAGGCCTCCTCCACCTCCGGCGTGAAACCCTCGCCGAGGCCCTGGCGCAGGGTCCAGAGCAGCGCAGCGCCGACCGTCGCGTATTGCGCCTCAGAGACGCCGTAGCCGACATGGCGACGGGCGAGCGCCTGGGCGGCGGGGACGATCTCCTCTGGCCGCTTCAGGCCGGCGACCACCATGCCGAGCGTCGCCATCAGCTTCGCGCCCTGCTCCTTCATGTCGCGGCCGAGGAAGAGCGGGGGCGTGGTCGGGTCCGTCTCGAAGAGGCGGGCGTAGAAGAGCTCGGCCGCCTTCTCCCTGATCGACGCCACCTGGCGGAAGCTGTCCTGGACGAGGCTGGCCTGTTCCGGAGTCATCGTTACGCTCTCTTCGTGATGTGGTATCTCAACCGGAAGCCCGGTGGCTGCGCAATGCGGGCCTCGATGCTTGAGGGCATGAGGGCTCGCCCGGCCGGGCGGTTGCCGGTGCCGGTCCGGGGGCCGACACGGGAAGGCCGTTACGGACAAGGGGTTGGGATCTTCCTCTTCGGACGTCACGCAGAGGCCCGGGCCCGTGCCTGGCCGATGAGTGCCAGCCCCTCCGCCACGGAGACGAATTCGCCACCACCCGCCAGCCGCTCGGCCCCGAAGCGCGTCTCGAAGAGGCGGCGGACGGCGGGGACGAGGGAGGTGCCGCCGGTGAGGAAGACGCGGTCGATGGCTTCGTGCGGCAGCCGGGCCTCGGCCAGCGCGCTGTCGATGGCGGCGCCGAGCCGGGCGAGGTCGGGGGCGATCCAGCCCTCGAAATCGGTGCGGGCGATGCCGGCCTCCACGGCGAAATCCTCGTGGCGGAAGGAGAGCGTCGCCTCCGGGGCGCAAGAGAGCGCGGCCTTCACGCCGGAGACGGCGCGGTAGAGGGCGTAGCCGGCCTCCTCCTCGATCAGCGCGATCAGCTGGTGCAGCCGTTCCGGATGGTCGGCCGTGCGGGCGACCTCGGCGATGTCGCGCAACACGCGTGGGGCGCGCATCAGCGAGAGGCGGTGCCAGCGGGCGAAGCCGGTGTACCAGGCGGCGGGGATGGGCATCGGCTTGCCCATCACCCGGTAGCTGTCGTTGCGGCCGAGCAGGGGCGAGACGACATGGTCGATGATGCGGAAGTCGAAGCTGTCGCCGGCGATGCCGATGCCGGCATGGCCGAGCGCGGTGACGCCGCCCGGCTCGTAGCGCAGCACGGAGAAGTCGCTGGTGCCGCCGCCGAAATCGCCGACCAGCACCGTCGCCGCGCCGCCGAGCATGCGGGCGAACCGATAGCCCGCGGCCTCCGGTTCGAGGGCAAGGTCGGTCTGCGGCCAGCCGGCCTCGGCGAAGGCGGTTCGCAGCCGCGCCTCGGCCAGCGCGTCGTCCGGCATGTCGCCGGCGAAGCGGACGGGGCGGCCGGCGACGAGCCGTGCGCCGGGCTCGGCCGGCAGCAGCGCGCGGAGGAAGAGGGCGATCAGCGCCTCGAGCGTGAAGCCGCGGCCGAAGATGCGCGTCTCGGTGAAGCTGCGCTGCGCCAGGTAGGACTTCATCGACATGATGAGGCGGCTGGCGAGCGGATCCTCGAGATAGGCCTCGATGGCGGCAGGGCCCGCGGCATGACGCGGGGCGCCGCCCGGCCCGGCGCCGAAGCAGAGCACGGTGCGGAAGACGTCGAGCATCTCCCCGCCGACGGGGATGCGGAGGGTCTCGACGCGGCCATCCGGCAGGAGGCGCGCGGCGACGCTGTTGGTGGTGCCGAAATCGATGCCGATGATGGGTTGCATGGCAGGCGCCCCCGAAGCGCAAGGGGGCGCCTGTTAGCCGAAGCGGCGGGCCGGGTCGAGCCCGGCCGCCCCGGCGCGGGATGCCGGCGGGCCTGCTGCCCGTCGCGGAGCCGGAGCAACGGAGCAGGACGCGTGATCGCGCGGCAGGTCCCGTCGGACACCTGCGGCGTGGCGAGGCTCCCTCTTGGTGCGGCCTGCGCCACGACAGGCGCCGCAGGCGAGCGGGCTGGCATGCTGGCCGCAGGGGCAGGCGAAGGGGTTCGGCACGGCGGGCTCCCGGCGGAGGACGGCGGACCCCTCTGGATGGCGCCCAGGTCGCAACGGGCGTCTCCGATTTAATTTGAGACAATAATCAAATTTTAGATGAAATACTGCTTTGCTGCGCCGCGTTGCCCAGAAACACGGCAGTGAAGCCGGTCAGATGCCAGTCGCATCGGCGACTAACGGTCGCCCGTTCGTGTCTCTACAACCTATGCGGGTAAACTGGCCGTGGGCTATCGGTTCCGTTACGTCTATTACCGTCGATACCGGTGCATCCTATCAACCTGAGGTCTATTGCGCCTCAGGAGGAGAGGGGTCAGTAGGATGACGGTGTTGCTGGTCGAGGATGACGCCATGGTGCGTCTCACCCTCGCCGATTTCTTCGAGGCGGTCGGGCTCACGATCCTTGAGGCGGAAAACGCCGAGGATGCGATGGCGATCATCGAAGACATGTCGCAACGCATCGATGTGCTGGTCACCGATCTTGACCTCGGGCCGGGCGATGACGGGCTCGCCCTGGCGCGGAAAGCGCGGCTCAAACGGCCCGGGCTGCTGGTGGTATATGAAACCGGCAGCCCGGAGATGTTCGGCTCCCACGCCTTCTCCGAGTGGGAGCGGGTCTTCCACAAGCCATTCGACCCGGTGGCGCTGGCGCGGACGGTGCGGGCGCTCCAGGGCGAGCGGCGGCCGGCGCGGCGGCGTCAGCGCTCGGCGGGGGCCAAGATGGTGGCGTCCAGCCTGTAGCCGCCATTGTCGGTGAGGACGAGGCTGGGCCGGGCCGGGTCGGCCTCGATCTTCTGCCGCAGGCGGTAGACATGCGTCTCGAGCGTGTGGGTCGAGACGGCGCTGCTGTAGTTCCAGACCTCGCCCAGCAGGACCGAGCGCGGCACGGTCATGCCGCCGGCGCGGTAGAGATGCTTGAGGATCGCGCATTCCTTGTCCGTCAGGCGGATCCGGCGGTTGCGCGCCGGCTCCTGCAGCAGGCGGAGGCTTGGGCGGAAGACGTAGGGGCCGATGAGGAAGCTCGCCTCATCGGTGTTGTCGTAGACGCGGATCTGGGCGCGGAGGCGGGCCAGCAGCTCCGGCAGGCGGAAGGGCTTGGCCAGGTAGTCGTTGGCGCCCGCATCGAGGCCGCGGATGACATCCGCCTCGGCATCGGCGCCCGTCACCATGATGACCGGCGTCTGCCGGCCGGCGCGGCGGAGGCTCGCGCAGAACTCCCTGCCATCGGCATCGGGCAGGCCGACATCCAGCAGGATCGCATCGTAGCGGGCATCGGCCCGGGCCAGCTTGGCCTCGGCCTCGGCTGCGCTCTCCGCCTCGTCGGCGCGGAATTCGCCGCCAAGCAGGAGCTGCTCGGCCAGGGTGGCGCGCAGTGCGGAGTCGTCCTCGACGATGAGGATCTGGCGAAGGGCGGGCATGGGGGTCTCCGAGGGCGGGGGGATGGCGCACGGGCGTGACAAGCCGCCCGCAGACATCGTCTACCGGTTGAGAGTACGCCTCACCAATCACTCAGCTGCGATTTTTGTCGTTTATTTAAGACATGTCGGGAATGTGTGCTTGCTCGTGAGACATGCCGGTCTGTTCCGGCCGCTCAATCGATCCGGATGCCGGCGCGGCGGATCACCTCGCCCCATTTGGCATGCTCGGCGGCGATATGGGCGCGATAGGCCTCGGGCGTGCCGGGTATGGGCGTGGCGCCGAGCTGGGCCAGGCGCTCTGCGGCGGCCGGCGAGGCCAGCATCCGCGTCAGGGCGGCATTGGCGGCGGCGATGACCCCGGGCGGGGTGCCGCGCGGGGCGAGCAGGCCGAACCAGGCCGTCACCTCATAGCCCGGCAGGCTTTCGGCGATGGCGGGGATGTCGGGCGCGCCGGACCAGCGCGCCCGACTCGTCACGCCGAGGCCGACCAGCGCGCCGCTGCGGACATGCGGCAGGATGGAGGGCAGGTTGTCGACGCCCCAGGCGATGCGGCCGGGCAGCAGGTCGCCCAGCATCGGCGCGCTGCCGCGATAGGTGACGTGCTCGCCCTCGATCCCGGCCTGGAGGCGGAAGAGCTCGGCCGAGAGATGCGTGCTGCCGCCGATGCTGGTCTCGCCATAGGCCAGGCGCTCCGCCTTGGCGCGGGCGATCAGCTCCGGGATGCTGCGGAGGCCGAGGGAGGGGTGCGCTGCGAGCAGGTTGGGCAGTTCCGCCACCAGGGAGATCGGGGCGAAGTCGGCGATCCCGTCATAGCCGGGGCTCGGGTAGAGATGGGCGTTGATGGCCTGGGTGCCGGGCGAGCCCATCAGCAGGGTGTACCCGTCCGGCGCGGCACGGGCGGCGGCCTGGGCGCCGATGTTGCCGCCGGCGCCGGAGCGGTTCTCGACGACGAAATTGCCCCCCGTCGCCTCCTGCAGCCAGTTCGCCGTGAGGCGGCCGAGGATGTCGACCGTGCCGCCCGGCGGGAAGGGCACGACGATGCGCACCGGCCGCGACGGCCAGGCCTCGGCCGCGAGGGAAGGCGTGGCGAGCAGGCTGGCGGCGAGCAGGGTGCGGCGCTTCATGGCGGTTGCAGCCTTTCCAGTGCGGCGCGGAGCGCGGGCGGGACGGCGGTGGCGCGGCGCGTCTCGCGGTCGAGCGCCACCATGACCGAGAGTGCGGCCGCATGGCAGGCCTCGCCTGCGAAGAGGCCCTGCTGCAGCGCGAAGCTGCTGCCGCCGATGCGGGCGACGAAGGTGCCGATCCGCACCCGGCCGGGATAGTGCAGCTCCCGCAGGTAGTCGATCTCGACCCGGGCGAGCGCGATCGCCACCGCCCGCGCCTGCGGCAGCCCGGCGATCTCGGTCAGCAGCTCCCCCCGCCCGGCCTCGAACAGCGCGCCGATGGCGCCGTTGTTGATATGGCCGTTGAGGTCCGTGTCGGCGATCCGCAGCTTCTCCTCCGTCCAGGCGGGGAAGCGCTCGGGGCCGGGCGGGGTGGGCCTCACTTCGACTTCTCGGCCTCGTAGCGGGCCTTGTTCTCGGCATTCGGCGGGTAGAGGCCGGGGAGCGACTCGCCGGCCTCGACCTTGCCGACGATCCAGGCCTCGAGGCGCTCCTGCTCCTCGCCGGTGTTGGCCACCTCGTCGACGAAGGCGGCGGGGATGCAGACGGCGCCGTCGTCGTCGGCGACGATCACGTCGCCCGGGAAGACGGCGACGCCGCCGCAGCCCACCGGCTCCTCCCAGTTGACGAAGGTGAGGCCGGCGACGGAGGGCGGCGCGGCGCCGCCGGAGCAATAGACCGGCAGGCCGGTGCCGATGACGCCGGCGACGTCGCGCACAGCGCCATCCGTCACCAGCGCGGTGACGCCGCGCTTCATCAGCCGGGCGCAGAGGATGTCGCCGAAGATGCCGGCATCGGTGACGCCCATCGCATCGGCGACGACGATGCAGCCCTCCGGCATCGCCTCGATGGCGGCGCGCGTCGATTTCGGCGAGGACCAGCTCTCGGGCGTCGCCAGGTCCTCGCGGGCGGGGACGAAGCGGAGGGTGAAGGCGGGGCCGACAAGACGCTTCCCCTTGGCCGCCGGGGTGAAGGGCGGCGTGCCGCGCAGCCAGATGTTGCGGAGGCCCCGCTTCAGCAAGACCGTGGTGATGGTGGCGGTGGTGATCCGCTCCAGCTTGGCGCGGGTGGCGACGTCGAGGGCCATGGGCTTCGCTCCTTCTTCGCCCCCCGGCTTAGAGCAAAGCCAGGCCCGGCGGAATCGCCCGCGCGGCGCAAAGGTGGAACCGAGCGCAGAACCTTCGCCTCGCCCGGCCGTTGGGAAACTTCGGTTCCATTCCACGGACATGACAAGGGGGCGACATGCCGGATACCGAATCGCGGCCGGCTGGCTTTGAGAGCCATTGGGATGCGGACTGGTTCAAGACCAAGGCGGAGGAGTGCCGCCGCCTGGCCGAACTGCTCGCCGAACATCCGCAGCGTGCCTCCCTCCTCGCGCTCGCCGAGGATTTCGGCAAGCAGTCGGATCATGCCCGGCAGCTGGCGGCGATGGCGGTGGCGGGACGGCGCTAGAGCGGGCTCCGTTCGACCTGGCTCGCGGAATCCGCTCCAGCCAGTTGTTTGCTCTGGTGTCCCGCTCCTGACGGTCCCGGGCATTTCCCGGGAATGGAAAGGGCGGGCGGCCCCCAAAACCAGCAGCTCGTGGACCGGGTGCGACATCCGCGGGACTGCGGGATGGGGAGGCTAGGACTGCCCGGCCTGCGCGAGGGCGAGCAGCGTCGCGGCGGCGGGGGCGAGCAGGCCGGGGCCGTGGCATTCCAGCGCATAGCGGCGGGCCTCTTCGCCGAGGGCGAGCAGGGCCGGTCGGTCGGTGAGCAGGGCGCGGATCTCGGGCAGCAGGGCCTCGGCCGGGACGAGGCGCAGGGCAGGCGTGTCGAACCGGGCCTGGATGGCGAAATCATGCGCGATCACGGGCGTGCCGCAGGCGAGGGCTTCGAGGATCACCCGCGGCACCCCCTCCCAGGTGGAGGCATGCGCCATCAGCCAGGACTGCGCCATGACGTGGAGGGCCTGCGGCTGGGGCAGGTGGCCGGTGAGGTGGACCGCAGGATGCGGCCCGGCCAGCGCCGCGACCGCGGCGCGGGTCTCGCCGTCGCCGACCAGGGCGATGCGGCAGTCGCCGAAGAGGGGCGCCAGCGCCGCCTGGTTCTTGCGCGGCTCGAAGCCGCCGACATTGCAGAGGTCGTAGCGCTTCGCCCCGGGCGCACGGGTGGCGGCATGGGCGGCATCGGCGCTCGCCCAGTCGACATGCTTCGGCAGCCGGGCGGCCGGCAGGGCGCGCCCGAGGCGCCGGGCGATGGCTTCGATCTGCCACTCGCTCTCGGCCAGGACGAAATCCGCTGCATCCAGGTTGCGGTGCATGCTGGTGCCGCCGATGACGAAGCCGATGCGGCAGCGCGCACGGTCGAGCGCCTCCAGGCACTGCGCGACGATGTCGTAGTCCATGCCCTTGAACAGCACGACATCCGGCGCATCCGCGCGCAGCCACTCCACCATGGCGCCAGAGCCCTGGCGATGCGCCTGGAGCCCCGGCGCGTCGGAGGGGAAGTGGAGGAAGGGAACGCTGCCCTCGGCGAGCGTGCTGCGCGGCGCCGTGGAGGCCTCGGCCCGCAGCACGGCGGCATCATGGCCGAGGGCGCGCAGCTCCCGCGCCAGCAGCCCCTCGCGCTGCTCGCCGTAGAGCTCCGGCGCGGGGTGGCAGAGGACGAAGCGCAGCTTCATGGCCGGGCGAGGGCGGCGAGCGCGGCGTCGACGATCTCCCCCGGCGGTGGCGCGACGGAGAGGACGATGGTGCGGTCGTCCGGCGCCGGCGGCTCCAGCGTGGCGAATTGGCTGGCCATCAGGCTCGGCGGCATGAAGTGGTCCGGCCGGGCTGCCTGACGGGCGCCGATCAGCGCCGGGTCGCCGCTGAGATGAAGCAGGCGGAGGGCGGGGCGGCCTGCCAGCAGGCGGTCGCGATAGGCCTGCTTCAGCGCGGAGCAGGTGGCGACGCCGCCCGTGGCCGCGCGCTCGTCGAGCCAGGCGCCGATGGCGTCGAGCCAGGGCCAGCGGTCCTCGTCGGTGAGGGGCTCGCCGCGGCTCATCTTGGCGATGTTGGCGGCGGGGTGGAACCCGTCGGCATCGGCGAAGGGCACGCCGAGGCGTTCGGCCAGCAGGGTGCCGACCGTGCTCTTGCCGGCGCCGGAGACGCCCATCACCAGGACCAGATGACTCATTTCTTCGGGACTTCCAGGTGGCCGCCGAAGCCCTTGCGCTGGGCGGAGAGGACCTTGCCGCTGAACCGCGCCTCGTCGCGGCTGGAGAAGCGGGCATAGAGGGCGGCGGAGAGGACCGGGGCGGCGACGGCCGTCTCCACCGCGGCCTGGACGGTCCAGCGCCCCTCGCCGCTGTCGGAGACATGGCCGGAGAAGCCCTCGAGCTCCGCATCGCCGGCCAGCGCCTGGGCCGTCAGGTCGAGCAGCCAGGAGGCGACGACGCTGCCGCGGCGCCATGCCTCGGTGATCTCGGCGAGGTTCAGGGTGAAGCGCTGGTCCTCGGGCAGGGCGTCGCTGTCGGCATGCTTGAGGATGTCGAGGCCTTCGGCGAAGGCCTGCATCATGCCGTACTCGATGCCATTGTGGATCATCTTGGTGAAGTGGCCGGCGCCGTTCGGCCCGGCATGGACATAGCCCTGCTCCGGCCGCGGGTCCCCGGCATAGCCGGGCGTCGGCGGCGCCGAGGCCTTGCCGGGCGCGAGGGCGGCAAGGATGGGGTCGAGGCGGCGGACCACCTCGTCCTCGCCGCCGATCATCATCGAGTAGCCGCGCTCCAGGCCCCAGACGCCGCCGGAGGTGCCGATATCGAGGAAGTGCAGCCCCTTCGCGCGCAGGGCGGTGCCGCGGCGGACGCTGTCCTTCCACATGGAATTGCCGCCGTCGATCAGCACGTCGCCGGGCGAGAGCAGGGCGGCCAGCGCATCGATCGCCGCCTCGGTCGGGGCGCCGTTCGGCAGCATGATCCAGATGGCGCGCGGGGCCTCCATCGCGGCGACCATGGCCTCGAGGCTGTCGACGGCGCGGGCGCCCTCCTGCGCAAGGGCGGCGCCGGGGGCGGGGTCGCGGTCATAGGCCACGCAGTCATGGCCGGCGCGAAGCAGGCGCCGCACGATGTTGCCGCCCATGCGGCCGAGGCCGACCATGCCGAGTTGCATCCGTCCACACTCCTCAAAAAGATCGGGGAGAAGGTATCTCCCCCGAACCCCTCATCCATTTCTTTCGGTCCGCCGGCTACCCGAATCGAGCCAAGGTGAACTCCGGCGGAACCTTCCCGCGGCCCAGCACCGCATCGGCCGTCATCCGGCCGGCGATGGGCGCCAGGGTGTAGCCGTTGCTGGTCACCGCATGGAACAGGCCCGGGATGCCGGGCACCTCGCCCAGCAGGGGCGCGCGGTCCACCTCGACGGCGAGGCCGGTCCAGGCGCGGATGGCCTGCATGCCGGCAAGGCCGGGCAGGACCCGGCCGGCGACCCAGAGATTGCCCTCGATGGAGCGGCGCAGGTTGCGCGGGGCGCCGCGTGCGTCGAGCACTCCCGGCCAGCCGCCGCCGACCAGCACATGCCCGCCATCGCCCTGCTTCAGCGAGAGGTGCCGCCCGGCATGGGCGACGAGGTGGCGCATCACCGGCGCCACGCCCTCGGTGGCGATCACCTGCTGGACGGAACCGACCACCGGCAGCGTCACGCCGAGCATGGCGGCGATCCGCCCCGCATGGGCGCCGGCGCAATTCACCACGCGGCCGGCGCGGATGGTGCCGCCCGCCGTCGTCACGGCGAAGCCCGATCCCTCGCGGGCGATGGCCTGGACCTCCACGCCTTCACGCAGCCGCGCGCCGGCGCGGGCCGCGAGGCGACGCAGCGAGAGCGTGCCGCGCAACGGGTCGATCTGCCCCTCGCCCGGGGCGAAGCCGGCGCCGATGAAATGCGGGCCGAGATAGGGGGCGAGGCTCATCAGCTCGTTGGCACCGAGGACGTGGCTCTCGATCCCCCGCGCCCTCTCCGCCGCGACCTTGGCGCGGAGCCAGCGGAACTGCGCCTCCGTCTCGGCGAGCATGAGGCCGCCCTCGG
This sequence comes from uncultured Craurococcus sp., assembly GCA_902805545.1. Classification (GTDB taxonomy): domain Bacteria; phylum Pseudomonadota; class Alphaproteobacteria; order Acetobacterales; family Acetobacteraceae; genus Belnapia. Next base: position 64,337 of record CADCTD010000165.1, read on the forward strand.
TGCGGATGCCAAGCCCCTCCCCCGCCTCGGCGGCGATCTCCCGCCAGAGGGCGATGCTCCGCGGGCCGAGGGGGAGGCGGTCGAGCGAGGGGCCGGCCTCCTGCTCGCCGTCGAAATCGTAGGTGAGGAGCTGGACGTGGAGGCTTCCGGCATTGGCGGTGCTGGCGGCCATGCCGGCCTCGCCGCGCTCGACGAGCAGCACGTCGGCGCCCTCGCGGGCAAGGTACATCGCCGTCGAGAGGCCGAGGGCGCCGCCGCCGATCACCAGCACGTCGCAGGATTCGGCGAGGGGTGCGGCGGGGCGGGCGGCCCAATGGTTGTAGTGGGGGAGCGGGACGGTCGGCCAGTCGCTGCCTTCGCCCAGCTCCAGCATCAGGGCGGCGACGGGGACGGGCTTCACCGGGGCGCGCGGGGCGGCGAAGCCGGCCTCCTCGGCGACGCCGCAGAGCCGGGCGATGCTGGTGGAGCACATCCGCCCCTGGCAGCGGCCCATCCCCGCACGGGTCGCCTTCTTCAGCGCGGCCAGCGAGCGGAGGCCGGCGGACTGCTCGGCGCGGAGGCGGCCGGCCGTAACCTCCTCGCAGCGGCAGAGGATGGTCTCGTCCGGGACGGCGGCGATGTCGAAAGGCGGGGCGGCGAAGAGGCGCCAGAGGCCGGACTGGAAGGCGAGCGCGCGGCGGAGCGCGGCGCGGGCCGGGGCGGCATCGGGCACGGGAAGGCCGAGATCGGCGGCGGCGGCGAGGCCGGCCAGGCGGCCGCGGGCGAGGGCGATGCGGGCACCGCCGATCGCCGCGCCGTCGCCGACGGCGAAGACCGATGCCAGGGAGGTGCGGCCATCCTCGGCCGCGACCGTCTCCAGACGCTCGCCGGTGAAGCGGTGCCCGGCGCCGAGCGCGCGGGCGAGGCCGGTCTCCGGCTGGAAGCCGAGGTTGAGGGCGCAGGCATCGGCCTCGATGCGGCGCTCGCCCTCGGGCGTGCGGAGGCGGAGGGCGGTGAAGCGGTCCTCGCCCTCGCAGGCGAGGATCGTCGAGCCCCAGAGCACGGGGATTCCGGCGCGGCGGAGGCGCTGGAGGTAGCGGAGGCCGTCCCAGGCGAGGTCGGGCGAGGCGCGGAGGATGCGGGCCGCGTCGCGCCATTGGGCGAGGCCGGGGCGGGGGGCGGCTTCCGCCACGGCCACGACCTCGGCGCCGCCGTCGAGCAATTCGCAGGCCAGTTGCAGGTTCAGCGGGCCGTTGCCGCCGATGACGATCCGCCGCCCGGGGGAGACGCGGTTGGCTCGCGCCAGGGTCTGCATCCCGCCGGTGGTCATGACGCCGGGCAGGGTCCAGCCGGGGACGGGCACGGGCCGCTCATGCGCGCCGGCGGCAAGGATCAGGCGCCGCGGGCGGAGGGTAACCGCGGCGCCGTCGATGAGGGCGCCGATCTCGTCCGGGGCGAAGCCGCCCCAGACGGTGGCGCCGGTCAGGATCTCGGCGCCGGCGGCCTGGGCAAGGGCGCGCAGCGTCTCGCCCTTGCGGAATTGGGCGTCGGGCGCCGCATGCTGGTGGGAGGCGGCAAGCGGCTTGAGGTACTGGCCACCGGCCTCGCCGCGCTCGTCGAGCACCACGACGCGGGCGCCGGCCTCGGCGGCGGCGCGGGCGGCGGAGAGGCCGGCGGGGCCGGCGCCGATCACCAGCACGTCGCAGTCGCGCTCGGGGATCGCCTCCGGCGCGGCGGCGAGCGGCGCGGGCGCGGCGGGCGGGGCGCTGCCGACCGCCATGCCGTCCCGCACCTTGGTCAGGCAGGCGCGCTGGCCGGGGCGGCCATCGACCGTGACGAGGCAGTCGAAGCAGGCGCCCATGCCGCAATGGAGGCCGCGCGGGGCGCCGGAGGGCGTCGTCCGGTAGGCGAGGATGCCGGCGGCGGAAAGGGTGGCGGCGATGGTCTCGCCCGGCAGCGCCTCCAGCGCTTGGCCGTCGAAGCTGATGCGGATGGGGGTCGTGGCGGGGCGGATGTCGGGATGGGTGAGGCGCATGCGCTTGCCGGGGTCCGCCACTTCCTGTTCAGTCCGGCATCATCGCATGCAAGGGCGAAGGGGCAAGCAGCATGGCCGAGCCGTTCCGCGGGACCTACACGGTCCTCATCACCCCCTTCACCGAGGATGGCGGGGCGGTCGATCTCAAGGCGCTGGAGCGGCTGGTGGAATTCCAGATCGCCGAGGGGATCGACGGGCTGATCCCGCTCGGCTCGACGGGCGAGTTCCTGAGTGTCAGCCGGGAGGAGCGGACGGCGATCACCGAGACGGTGGTGCGGGCCGCGGCCGGGCGCGTGCCGGTGCTGATGGGCACGGGGGCGGAGGATACGCGGGAGGTCGTGGCGCTGTCGCGCGAGGCGGAATCGCTCGGCGCGGATGGCGTCATGATCATCCCGCCCTTCTACTCGGTGCCGACGGAGGACGAGCTGTTCCACCACTACAGGACGGTGGCGGATGCGATCGGCATCCCCATCATGGTCTACAACAACCCGGCGACGGCGAATGTCGACCTGCTGCCCTCGACGCTCGCGCGGCTCTCGACCATCCCCAACTGCCGCTACGTCAAGGAGAGCACGCTGGAGGTGACGCGGGTGCGCGACATCATCGCGCTCTGCGGCGAGCGGATGGACGTCTTCGCCGGCGTGCTCGGCTATGAGAGCGCCTGGCTCGGGGCGGTGGGCTGGGTGGCGGTGTGCAGCAACCTCGCGCCGCGCCTGTCGCGCGACATGTTCGCGGCGGCTGCTGTCGAAGCCGATCGGGCGAAGGCGTTGCCGCTCTACCGGCGCCTCGCGCCGCTGCTGCCCTGGGTGGGCGGGCCGCGCTACGTCTCCGGCACCAAGGCGGGCTTCCGGCTGATGGGGATGGAGATGGGCGATCCTCGCCCGCCGCGCCTGCCCCTGCCGGAGCGGGATGTTCCGGCCCTGGCCTCGGTCTTGCAAGCGATGGGCGTGATGCCGGCCGCCCGCGCGGCCGCGGAATAGGAGTGCCCTCGATGCTTCGCCGTTCCCTACTCGGCGCCGCCTGCGCCACGGTCAGCCTGCCTGCATTCGGGCAGGGCTGCGCGCCGAAAGTGGCCGATGGCGAGCTGGTGAAGCCGCGGACGCTGGTGCTCTCCACCAACCCGACGCTGCCGCCGATGCAATTCGTCAACGGCCAGGGCCAGCTCGTCGGCATGCGGGTGGAGCTGGGGGCGGAGATCGCGAAGCGCCTCTGCCTCGGCGTCGAGCATGTGCGGGTGGAATTCGCCGCCATGATCCCAGGGCTCGCGGCGCGGCGCTGGGACATGATCAACACCGGGATGTTCTACACCGAGGAGCGGGCGAAGCTGATGTACCTCGTCCGCTACGAGGAGCAGGCGATCAGCGTCAGCGTGCCGCGCGGCAACCCGCGCAGGATCGCGCGGCTCGAGGACATGGCAGGGCTGACGGTCGGCGTGGAGCAGGGCGGCTTCGAGTTCCGCCGCACGCAGGACATCGCCAAGGCGCTGGAGGAGAAGGGGCTGAAGCCCATCACCATCCGGCCCTTCGACAATTTCGCCGTATCCTTCCAGGCGCTGCGCGTCGGGCAGCTCGATGCGGCGATCTCGATCGACAGCACGGGCAAGGAATACGAGGAGCGCGGCGACTTCACCCGCGCCATCAGCGGGCTCTACGGCACGCCGATCAATTTCGGCTTCCGCAGCAAGGCGCTGGCGACCGCCGTCGCCGGCGTGCTGGCGGAGATGCGGGCGGATGGCGCGCTCAAGGCGCTGCTCGGCCGCTACGGGGTGAAGGAGTACGAGGGGGCCTTCGAGGTGGCCGGGCCCGCCTGAGGTGACCGTCTGGCGCTGGGACGGGTTCTTCGACTACCTCTTCAATGCCTATCTGCTGGAGGGTGCGGCGATCTCGGTCGCGCTCACCGCGGCATCGCTCGCCTGCGGGCTGGTGGTCGGGCTCGGCATCGCCGTCATGCGCCTCGCTGCCAGCCGCGCGCTGCGCGGCCTCGCGCAGTTCTACTGCTGGATCTTCCGCGGCACGCCGCTGCTGGTGCAGCTGCTCGTCATCTATACCGGGCTGCCGCTCTTCGGCCTGCGCTTCTCGGTCTGGGAGGCGGCGCTGATCGGGCTGTCGCTCAACGAGGCGGCGTACCTCTCCGAGATCCTGCGCGCCGGCATCCTCTCCGTGCCGAAGGGGCAGCGGGAGGCGGCCCTCGCCCTCGGCCTGCGGCGGCGTCAGGCCTTCCGCCTCGTCACCTGGCCGCAGGCGCTGCGCCTCGTCATCCCGCCGCTCGGCAACAGCGTGAACGGGCTGCTGAAGACCACCTCCGTCGCCAGCGTCATCTCGGTCGATGAGCTGCTGCGGCGGACGCAGATCCTGATCCAGGAGCGCTTCCTGGTGCTCGAGCTCTTCGCGGTCGCGGCGCTCTACTACCTCGTCCTCACCACGCTCTGGGAACTGGTGCAGCGGCGGCTGGAGCGGCGCTACGGGCGCGGCTACGGGCAGGAGGCGGCGGACCGGCGCTGACCGGACTGCCTACAGACCGTGATCGGCGCTGGGCTTGCAACCAGGGGTGGCGGGGCGTCACTGTCCAGGCGAACCGGTCCCGGAGTCTCGATGCGGCCCCTTCTCCTCGTGGCCCTGCTGGCCCTCGCCGGGCCGGCCCTCGCCCAGCCGCCCCCTGCCCCGCAGCGCGAGGCGGTGGTCGCCAACGACACGGACCGGATGCTGATGGAACTCTACCTGTTCCGCCCCGGCGGCGAGGAGGGGGCGGACCGGCTCGGCAGCGGCGTGCTGCCGCCGCGGGCGACGCTGCGCGTGCCGCTCGGCCGGACGCGGGAGTGCAGCATCGAGGCGCGCGCCGTCTTCGAGGGCGGCGACGAGATGCGCCGGCGTGCCGATCTCTGCCGCAACCCGCGCATCGGCTTCGCCGAGAGCGGCCCGGTGCGCGACGTGACCGTGGTCAACCGGTCCGACCGGGCCCTGCGGGAGCTCTACCTGGCGCCTGCCGGCACCCGCCCCGGCCGGGCGCGGGACTGGGGCGCCGACCGGCTCGGCAGCAGCACCGTCGCGGCCGGGGAGGATTTCCGCCTCCGCCTCCGCAACACCGCGGCCTGCAGCTTCGACCTGCGCGCCGTCTATGACGATGACGAGGAGGAGGTGCGCGAGCGGCAGGACCTCTGCCGCTCGCCCCGGCTCGTCTTCGGCGACCCCGACCTGCCGGTGCGGGAGGTGACGGTGACCAATCGCGGCCGGCGGGTGCTGCGCGAGCTCTATGCCCGCCCCGATGGGCGCGAGGGCTGGGGGGCCGACCGGCTGGGCGCCGAGACCGTCGAGCCGCGGGCGGAGTTCCGCCTCCGCCTGCGGGCGCGGGAGTGCCGCTTCGACCTGCGCGCCGTCTTCGAGGACAGCCGGGAGGAGGTGCAGCGCGGCCTCGACCTCTGCACGCAGCGGACGGCCGGCTTCGGCATGCCGGTGATCGCCGAGGGCGGGGCACGGCGGGTGACGCTGGTGAACGGCTTCAGCCGCACGGTGCGGGAGGCCTATCTCTCGCCGGCCGATGACGACGACTGGGGCGAGGATGTGCTCGGCGACCAGGTCATCGCCCCGAATGGCCGCCAGACGGTGACGCTGGAGGGCGGCTGCCAGGCCGACCTGCGCATCGTCTTCGACAATGACGCGGCGGAGGAGCGGCGCGACATCGATGTCTGCGCGCTCGGGACCATCGCGCTGCGGCCGGGCTGGACGGTGGACGAGCTGGTGGCGCCCTCGGCGGCGGCGAAGGACCCGCAGCCGGGCAGCATCCGCCTCCGCAATGCCGGCGGGCTGCCGGTGGTGGAGCTCTATGCCGACCCGCCGGGCAGCAGGCGCGGCGAGGACAGGCTGGGCCGGACCGTGCTCGGCGCCGGGGAGATGATCGACTTCGCGCCGCCCGGGGGGCCGGGCGAGTGCCGGGCGGATCTGGTGGCGGTGTTCCGGGACGGGCGGGAGCTCGCCCTGCCCGGCACCGATCTCTGCGCCGGGCGGGAGGTCGTGCTGCAATGAGGGCCCTGCTTCTCCTCGCCCTGCTGCTGGCGCCCGGCCTCGCCGCGGCGCAGCCGGTGCCGGAGGCGCTGCAGGGCGCCTGGTTCCAGGGCGCGTGCGCGCGGCCGGATGCGCTGCTGCAGCTCACCCATCGCGCCGCGGCGCGGGTGCCGCGCGAGGCGGCCGGGCGGCTGCTCCGCTTCGGCGCCATGCGGCAGCAGGAGGGTTGGCTGATCGGCACCGGGCGCGGGCCCGAGGCGCCGCGGCTGATGCTGCGCGCCGCGGGCGAGGCGCTGGAGACGGCGGAGCCGGAGGCCAAGGCGCGCGAGGACCGGCTGCCGGGCGAGGCGCGCATCGCCCGCTGGCATCGCTGCGACGCGGTGCCGCCGGCGGTGGCGCTGCTGCATGGCGAGGGCGTCGCGGTGATGGCGGCGCTCGAGCATGCGGAGGCGGCCTGCGGCGGGGCGGATACCGCCGCCTGCCTCGCCGCCGTGGTGGCGCAGGCGGATGTCTCGGGCGATGGCCGGCTGACGCGGGCGGAGCTGGCGCGGCTGGCGCGCGGCGAGGCCGGGCTGGTCGCGGTGCAGGAGGGCGTGACGGGCGAGAACCTCGCCGGCGCCGTGGCGGCCGGGGCGCTGGCCGGGCAGCTTGCGGCGCAGCTCACCGTCGAAAGCCTCGATTATGACGGGGACGGGCGGCTCTCGGCCGAGGAGCTGGCGCAGGATCGCGGGCGCTTCGGCATGGCGCGGGGCAATGCCGCGGGGCGCCCGCTGCACAGCGAGGCGGCAGGGCCGGGGCTCGAGGCGCTGCGCGGGCTGCTCAGCGGGCTGAGCCTGTTGAAGTGACGCGGCCCGGGGAGGGCGCTGCCCGCCTCGAGCCGCGCCTGCCTTGGGGTCAGCGCGCGGGGGCGAATTCCATCGCCCGCGTCTGCTCGGAGAGCTGCGGCGTGTAGGTGATGCCCTTGCGCGTCGCCCAGATATTGACCTGGTGGTGGACCGGGATCACCGCCAGCTCCTGCTGGAAGCCGATGCGGATCGCCTCGAAATAGAGCTTCTCGCGCGCCTCCTGGTCGATCGTCGTCAGCGCGCGGTCGACCAGCCGGTCGAGCGACGGGTTGCTGTAGTGGCTCGGGCGGAGGCGGGTGCCGCGGCCGCGCTCCGGCTCCGGCGTCGCCAGCATCAGCGAGAGATGCGTGTCGGGCTCGCCGGTCGAGGTGCTCCAGCCGGTGAGCGCGATGCTGTGCTCGTCGCGCACGCCGCCCGCGGTGAAGAAGACGCTGGCCGGGCTGGTGGCGACCTGGGTGCGGACGCCGATGCGCGCCCACATCTGGGCGATGGCCTGGGCGATGGCGTCGTCATTCACGTAGCGGTCGTTCGGGCCGCTCAGGGTGATGTTGAAGCCGTCCGGATAGCCGGCCTCGGCAAGCATGCGGCGGGCGCGGTCCGGCTCATAGGCGGGGACGGGAATTCCGGGGTCGTAGCCCATGCCGCCCTCGGGCATCGCCTGGCCGGTGGGCTTCGAGTAGCCCTCCATGATCTGGCGCTGGATGCCCTCGCGGTTGATGGCCATGGAAAGCGCCTGGCGCACCCTGACGTCGCGCATCGGGTTGGGGATCGGCTTGCCGTCGCGGTCGGTCACGAGGGGCGAGACGGGCCGGTTGGCATCGACATAGAGGTAGATGAGGCGGAGGCCGGGGCGGGAGGTGACCGCGAGGCGGTTGTCGCGCGAGATGCGGGCGACGTCGCGCGTGGGGACGGTGTCGATGGCGTCCACGTCGCCCGATTGCAGCGCGGCGACGCGGGCGCTGTCATTGGTGATCATCCGGTAGGTGACGCGGTCCCAGGGCTGGGCCCGGCCCCAGTAGTCCGGGTTGCGGGCGAAGACGGCGCGGTCGCCGAGCGCCAGCGAGACGAGGCGGTAGGGGCCGGTGCCGACCGCGGCCTTGCCGCTGTTGTAGTCGGCGGTGCTCATCCCCTCGCCCTGCTTCCGGCCGATGATGGAGAAGGACATCATCATCTGCGGGATAAGCGGGATCGGCTCCGCGGTGTGCATGCGGATCGTGAAGGGATCGACCACCTCCAGCCGCGTCACCGGGCGGATGTACTGGCCCATGGAGGTCGGGCTGTTCGGCACGTTCGGCGCGCGCGCGAAGGTGTAGACCACGTCGTCCGCGGTGAAGGGCGTGCCGTCCTGCCAGCGGACGCCCTGGCGCAGCTTGAACTCCCAGGTCCGCTCGTCGACCACGCGCCAGGAGGTGGCGAGGCCGGGCGAGGGCCGCTGGTCGACATCCGGATGCACCAGCCGGTCGAAGACATGCCAGGTGAGCGCATGATTCGGCGAAAGGTCGAAGAAATGCGGGTCCATCGAGGTGAAGGCGCCGCCCACCGCGATGGTGATGTCGGCGGCCCTCGCCGGCGAGGTGGCCATCATGGCCATGGCCGCGATGGCCCAGCGCGCGCTCCGTCGCATCATTTGTCTCCCTTGTGCCGTCCCTGATCCGCAGCGTGGCGGATCAATGGGCCGGCATGCAAGGGGCGTGCTAACCCCGGTAGTACAGCATCACCGTATGGGTCGCCTCGGCGAACATCAGCCAGCGCTCGATCAGCAGGCCGCCGATGGCGAGCACGGCGCCGAGGGTGAGCGCCAGCGCCGCCGGCGTGCCGCCGAGGAGGACCGCGAGCAGGGCAAGCAGCACCGGCAGGGCGAAGCCGGCGCCCTGGGCGATGAGGCGCAGCTTCGCCGCATGCTTGCGGGCGATGCGGAAGCCCATCTCGCGCAGCAGGTAGTTCTGCTCGGTATGCGGCGGGTCGAGCTGGCGGACCTTGCCGATGAAGCCGAGCGTCGTCGCGCTCTCGATGGTGGCGATGGGCGGCGCGGTGTCGATCGCCTGCCAGTAGGCGCGCTTCAGCAGCAGCGCGCTGGCGCCGGTGAGGATGGCGAGGATGGCCGGGACCGCGCCGCCGCCGGCGAAGGCGGCGAGCATCGCCAGCAGCACGGCGCCGCTGAAGGCCGAGAGCGCGAGGTAGCCCGGCACGACCAGCGGGTGGTGCCATTGGCGGATGGGCTTGAGCGAGGCGTAGATCATGCCCGTGCAATAGACGGTGGCGACGGCCCCGGCCGCGGCGAGGAGGCCGGCGATGAGGGCGAGCGCCGGGGCGTCGATCCAGAAGGCGAGGCCGAGCAGCAGGGCCGGGATGTAGGTGAGGATCGCCGCCACGCCCTCGCGCGACAGCCAGGAGGAGCGCCACTGCGAGACGGCGCGCCAGGCGCGCTGCGGATTGCCGAGATGCAGCATCGAGGAGAGCAGGCCGGCGGTGATCAGCAGCAGGGCGAGGGCGAGGGCGACAAGCCCCTGCCCGGGGACGAGGCCGAGCGGGCGCAGCAGGCCGAGCCAGAAGAGCAGCCCGTAGCCGGCCCCGGAAGCCGTGGTGAAGAAGACGATGGAAGGCGCGGGGTTCACCGGGTGAGCACCTTGTCCATCCAGCGCAGCAGCGGGTTCTTGATGTCCATCGGCGTCGGCGCGGCTTCCTCGGGCTGTGCCGAGGCGCTGCTGCGGTTGCGCGGCGGCAGGTAGCTGTTGACCGGCTTGTAGCCGAGCTCCGGCATCAGCGGCTGGCCGCCGCGCTCGGCGACGAGCTTGCTGACCTTGCTCTCCGGGTCGCCCAGGTCGCCGAAATGGCGGGCGCTGGTCGGGCAGGTGAGCACGCAGGCGGGCTGGCGCTGCGCCTCGGGGATGTTGATGTTGTAGATGCGGTCGATGCAGAGGGTGCATTTCTTCATCACCCCCTCATCCTCGTCCATCTCGCGCGCGCCATAGGGGCAGGCCCAGGCGCAGAGGCCGCAGCCGATGCAGAGGTCGTGGTCGACGAGGACGATGCCGTCCTCGATGCGCTTGTAGGAGGCGCCCGTGGGGCAGACGGTGACGCAGTCCGGCGTCTCGCAATGGAGGCAACTGCGCGGGAAGTTGACGGTGCGCCCCTGCTCCCCCTCGCCCGCCTCGTAGCTGTGGACGCGGTTGAACCAGACGCCCTCGGCGCCGGCCGAATAGGGCTTCGAGTCCGGCAACGGGCCGCTATGGCCGGAGGCGTTCCACTCCTTGCAATTGGTCGCGCAGGCCTGGCAGCCGACGCAGGTGTCGAGGTCGATGACGAGGCCGAGCTTCTTCTGGCCTGGGGTGATCTCGGGCAGGCAGGTCACGGGGTTGCCTTCGTCGAATAGCGGAGGATGTCGGGTCGGGCCGGCATGTGCGGCGGCAGGGCGGGTGCGGCTGGATGCGGGCTGGTGATGCCCTCCTCGCCCGGCGCGCATTTCACCACGGAGACGCGGAGGTCGTACCAGGCGGCCTGACCGGTCACCGGGTCCGCATTGGCCTGGCGGAAGCCGCCCTGGGCGGGCAGCCACTCGCTGATGACATGGTTGAGCAGGAAGCCGCGGGTCGATTCCGGGCTGCCTTCGTCGAGGTTCCAGGCGCCGGCGCGCTTGCCGATGGCGTTCCAGGTCCAGACCGTGTCGGGGTTCACGCCCTCCATCAGCGAGACCTGGCACTTGAGCCGGCCGGCGCGGCTCTCGACCCAGACCCAGTCGTCCTGGGCGAGGCCGAGCGCGGTGCCGCGCCCGCGCGCCATGTAGAGCTTGTTGGCGCCGATGATCTGCCGCAGCCAGGCATTCATCGAGCCCCAGGAATGGTACATCGCCATCGGCCGCTGGGTGATGGCGGAGAGGTCGAAGCGGCCGAGGTCCTGGCCCTCATGCTCCAGCGCCGGGTACCAGAAGGGCAGCGGGTCGCAATAGGTGCGGATGCGCTCGCGGAGGCGGTCAGGCGGCTGCTTCGCGCCATGGCCCTCGGCGGCGAGGCGGAATTTCTGCAAGGGCTCGGACCAGAGCTGGAGCACGATCTGCTCCGACTTGCCCATCAGCCCCATCGCCTTCGACTGCTCGAGATAGGCCTTGTTGGCGTGCTTGTAGAAGCCCTGCTCCGGCGGCAGATGGTCGCGCCAGAAGCAGCCATTCTCGATGTAGCGCTGGAGCTGGTCGGGGTTCGGCTCGCCGACGCCCTTCTTGCTGCCATCCGCGCCGCGGAAGCCGGCGAGCGGGCCGACGCCGGGCATGCGCTCATGGTTGGTGATGTAGTCGGGGTAGTCCTTGAACTTCGGCGAGCCGTCCGGCTTGGTGAAGGCGGGCAGGCCGAGGCGCGAGCCGAGCTCGATCAGCACGTCCTGGAAGGGGCGCACGTCGCGGTCGGGCTTGATGACGGGCTGGCGGATGGCGTCGCCCGCGCCATGCGCGCTGCCGATCGGCCGGTCGAGGATGGAGATGCAGTCCCACCGCTCGAGATAGGTGGTGTCGGGCAGGATCAGGTCGGCATAGGGCACGGTCTCGGAGAAATAGGCGTCCGAGTAGATGACGTGCGGAATCGTGTAGCTGCCATCCGCCTGCGTCTCGGTGAGGATGCGGATGACCTCGCCGGGATTCATCGCGCTGTTCCAGGCCATGTTGGCCATGAACATGAAGAGGGTGTCGATCTTGTACGGGTCGCCCACGCCGGCATTGCCGATGACGGTGTGCATCATCCCATGCAGCGCGAGCGGCGCATCCCAGGAGAAGGCCTTGTCGATCCGCAGAGGATTGCCCGCGTCATCGACGAGCAGGTCGTCCGGCCCATGCGGGAAGGAGAGGATGTTGCCGGCGAGCGGCGTGTTCGGCTTGGCGCCGCGGCCGGCGGGGCCGGGGCCGGGCGGGATCGGCCGCGGGAAGGGCGACTTGTAGCGCCAGGAGCCCGGCGTATCGACGGCGCCGAGCAGCATCTGCAGCAGGTGCAGCGCGCGGCAGGTGTGGAAGCCGTTGCTGTGGGCGGAGATTCCCCGCATCGCATGGAAGGCGACGGGACGGCCGGTCATCGTCTCGTGCCGGCGGCCCCAGACATCGGTCCAGGGCTGGTCGATCGTGATCGCCTGGTTGAAGGCGACGTCGGCGATCTCGGCGGCGATGCGGCGGATGCGCGAGGCGTCGATGCCGCAGCGCTCGGCCACCGCCTCGGGCGCGTAGTCCGGGGCGAGGTAGCGCTCCGCCAGCAGGTGGAAGACGGGCTGGCAGCGGCGGCCGTCGGGCAGGGTGAACTCGCCGGCCATGACGGCGGAGAGGTCGACCACCGAGGCGTCGATGGCGCCGCGCTCGCGGTCCCAGGCCAGCGGCTTGCCGTTCTCGTCGCGGGCGAAGAGGCCGTCATCCTCGCCGCCCGGGTTGCGGACGACGAGCCAGGAGGCGTTGGTGTAGCGGGCGAGGAAGTCGAGATCGATGTTGTCGGTGCGCAGCAGCTCATGCGCGAGCGCGAGCGCGAAGAGCCCGTCGGTGCCGGGGCGCAGCCCGACCCACTCGTCGGCGATGGCGGAATAGCCGGTGCGGACGGGGTTGATGGAGAGGAACTTCGCCCCCCTGCCCTTCAGCCTGGCGAGGCCGATCTTGATCGGGTTGCTGTCATGGTCCTCGGCGACGCCGAACATCAGGAAGTACTTCGTCCGGTCCCAGTCCGGCTCGCCGAACTCCCAGAAGCTGCCGCCGATGGAGTAGAGCCCGGCCGCCGCCATGTTCACCGAGCAGAAGCCGCCATGGGCTGCGAAATTCGGGGTGCCGAATTGCGCGGCCCAGAAGCCAGTCAGGCTCTGCGACTGGTCGCGGCCGGTGAAGAAGGCGAGCTGCCGCGGATCCGTCGCGCGGACATGGCGCAGCCAGCCCGCGGCGGTCTCGAGCGCCTCCTCCCAGGAGATCTCGGCGAACTCGCCCGAGCCGCGCGGGCCGATGCGCTTCAGCGGCGCCCGCAGCTTGGCCGGGGAGTACTGCGTCATGATCCCGGCGCTGCCCTTGCCGCAGAGCACGCCCTTGTTGACCGGATGGTCCGGGTTGCCCTCGATGTAGCGAATGCGGCCGTCCTTCAGGTGGACGCGGATGCCGCAGCGGCAGGCGCACATGTAGCAGGTGGTGGTCTTCATCTCGTCGCCGACCGGGGGCGAGTAGTCCACCGGCCGGTCGAGCCTCTCCTGGGCCAGCGGCAGCGGTGCTTCAGGCATGGACGCGGTTTCCCCCAACGGCTGAAATGTCAGTAAGCCACGAGGCCCCCATCTGGGCAAACCGGGAGGAGAAGTCCATGCCGCAGAGCCTGAAAAGCCTGGTTCGCTCAGGCCGCCTCGCCGCCGGAACCTTCCTCGTCGAGTTCGTGACGCCGGGGATCGGCCATATCCTGGCGGGCGCCGGCTGCGATTTCGCCTTCCTCGACATGGAGCACAGCGGCTTCTCGACCGAGACGGTGAAGTCCGCGCTGCGCTACCTGGAGGCCGGCGGCATCCCGGCCCTGGTGCGGGTGCCCTCGCGGGATGCGCATGACATCTCGCGCATCGCCGATGTCGGGGCGGAGGGCGTGATGCTGCCGCTGGTCGGCAGCCTGGAGGTGGCACAGGCGGCGGTCGCGGCGCTGAAGTACCCGCCGCAGGGGCGGCGCGGGGTCGCCTTGCAGATCGCGCATGACAATTATCGCGCCGGCCCCGCAGCGGCGAAGCTGGCGGCGGCCAATGAGCGCACCGTGCTGGTGCTGATGATCGAGACGGCGGAGGGCGTGGAGCAGGCCGAGGCGATCGCGGCGCTCGACGGCGTCGATGCGCTCTGGGTCGGGCATTTCGACCTCTCCGCCTCGCTCGGCATCCCGGGCGAGTTCGACCACCCGGCCTTCCGCGCGGCGACCCGGCGCATCTGCGCGGCGGCCCGAAAGCACGGCAAGGGGCTCGGGCGGCTGGTGACCGGCCCCGGGGAGGCGGAGCGGGCCTGGCAGGACGGCTTCCGCCTGCTCGCCTGGGGCGGGGATGCCTGGCTGCTGCAGGCGGCGGTGGCGGAGGGCGTCGGGCGGCTGCGGGGAATCGAGGCGGGGCAGGCTACTCCCGCGGGCCGGCCTGCCGGCGGAGGGCACGGGCGCGGAGGATGATCCAGGCCAGGCCGAGCAGCAGCAGGACCGGGGCGCCGATGGCGGCCGCGCGAGCGCCGGCGGCGAAGCCTCGCCCGTCGGTGCCGGCGTCCAGCATCGCCATGCTGGACACCGCCGCGCCGAACAGGACCGCGCCGAGGATGGCGGCGGCGAGGGTCTTCGCCAGCAGCCACCAGATACCCGGAATACCGAAGAGCTTCATCGCGGACGGGTGGCCCTGGCTAGGTGCGGTTCCGGCGGGTCTTATGGCCCGCCATCGCCGCTGGCAATCCCGGCCGCAGCCTTGGGCTGCGGCGCGGGCGTCTTCAGTCCGGCTTGAGGCTGCCGACGCGGCCCGCCGTCTGGCCGGAGTCGATCACCAGCTCGGAGCCGTTGACGTAGCTCGACTGGTCGGAGGCCAGGTAGAGCACGCCATTGGCGATGTCCTGCGGCGTGCCGAGCTTGCCCGTCGGCACGCTGGCGGCGGCGATCGCCCGTGCATCAAGCGGCGCGTTCCGCCCGCCGGGGCCGATCGGCATCTTGTCCCAGATCTCGGTGTCGATGATGCCGGGATGGACGCTGTTGCAGCGGATGTTGTCCCGCGCGCATTCCAGCGCCACCGACTTGGCGAAGAGCCGCACGGCGCCCTTCGTTGCGGAATAGCCCGCGAGCCCCGCCGAGCCGCGGATGCCGGCGACCGAGGAGAGCAGGATGATCGACCCGCCGCCGGCGCGCTTCATCGCCGGGATGGCGTATTTCACCGAAAGGAACACGCCGTCGACATTGACGGCCATCTGCCGCCGCCACTCGGGCAGCGACATCTCGAGGATCGGCTTCAGGATGGCGATGCCGGCATTGGCGACCAGCACGTCGAGCCTGCCGAAGCGGCGCTCGGCCTCCGCCACCACCTCGGCCCAGCGGGCCTCCTCGATGACGTCCTGGTGGAGGTAGTGGGCCTCGCCCCCTGCCTCGCGGATGCGCGCCGCCATGGCCTCGCCGCGGGCATCGTCGAGATCGGTGAGGAGGACGCGCGCCCCCTCCCGTGCCAGGGTCGCCGCGCAGGCGGCGCCGATGCCGACGGCCGCGCCGGTGACGAGCGCGACCTTGCCTTCGAGCTGGGCCATCCCTTCCCTCCCGTTCCTGAACCGGGAGGAAGCCTAGCCAGCTACCCGCGCCGCGTCATGGCCCCGGTCAACAATTCCGCGCCCAGCAGCAGGCCGAGGCCGCCGAGGGCGAGGGTGCCGAGACTGGGGCCGCGGGCATGGAGGACGGGCTTGCCGCTGCGGGGGCTGGTGCCGGCCGCGATGGGGCGCGCGATGGCGCCCTCGCTGCGCGGCACGCGGCCGGCGCTGCGGAGCGCGGTGCGGATCGCGGCCCCCGCCACCGTCTCCGTCAGGCCCGGCGCGAGGCCATAGGCGACGCGCGCCGCCGAGGCCTGCCAGCCGACCGAGACCTCCGCCCGCGGGCGGCGGACAAGCGCCAGCACCACCTCCGCCACCGCCTCCGGCGTCAGGTACAGCGCCTTCGGCTCCAGCCGCCGGCCGGAGACATTGGCGGCGCGGTCGAGGCCGGGCGTATCGACCAGCGCGGGGAAGACGGCGCAGACATGGATGTCCCGGTGCCCCGTCAGCTCCTGCCGGAGGCTGGCGCTGAAGCCGCGGATGCCGAATTTGCTGGCGGCATAGGAGGCGGCGAAGGGCGTCGGCGACCAGCCGCCCATCGAGCACATGTTGACCAGCACGCCGCTGCCCTGGCGGAGGAAATGCGGCAGGGCGGCGGAGCTGCCCTGCATGGTGCCGATCAGGTTGATCTCGACCACCTTGCGCTGCAGCTCGGCCGAGGCCTCCCAATAGGGGCCGAAGACGCCGGTGCCGACATTGTTGAACCAGACATCGATGCGGCCGAAGGCGTCGGTGGCGGCCCGGGCCAGGGCCTCCACCTGCGCGCCGTCGGAGACGTCGGTCGGCACGGCGATGGCCTCGGCGCCGAGGCTGCGGCACTCGCCGGCCGTCGCCTCCAGCGCCTCCGGGCGGCGGGCGGCCAGCACCAGCCGCGCCCCCTCGCGGGCGAAGGCGAGGGCCGTCGCCTTGCCGATGCCGGAGGAGGCGCCGGTGATGACGGTGACGGCGTTCGGGATGCGGGGCATGGCGGCTTCTCCGGCGTTCGGGTGAGCCGGCAGAAGGCGCGAGGCGTCAGGCGGTTCCGGCGGCGAAGGGCGGTTGCAGCCAGAGCGGCTCCTTCAGCTTCTTCAGGAACTCCGCATGCGCCGCCAGCTCCGCCTCGCTGGGGGCGACGAGGCGCGGGGTGCGGGGGCGGCTCAGCCCCGCCAGCGCCCGCGTGCCGCCGCCGATATTGAGGGCAAGGACGAAGCCCGGCTGGCGGCCGCCCATCAGCTCCAGGTAGACCTGGGCCAGCAGCTTCACGTCGAGCAGCGCATTGTGGCTGGTCCGCATCGAGTTATCGATGCCGAGGCGGCGGCAGAGCGCATCCAGGTTGTTCGGCATGCCGGGGTAGCGCTGCTTGGCCAGCGCCAGGCTGTCGACCATACGCGCCCGGTCGAGCGTCTCGTGGCCGGCGCGCTTCAGCTCCGCATCGAGGAAGCCGAAGTCGAAGGGCGCATTGTGGGCGACGATCGGCGAGTCGCCGATGAAGCCGAGCATCCCCTCCGCCACCTCGGCGAATTTCGGCTGGCCCTTCAGCATCTCGGCGGTGAAGCCGTGGACCTTGGTGCTCTCCGGCGGCACGTCCCGCTCGGGGTCGATCAGGGTGTGGTAGGTGGCGCCGGTCGGCATGAGGTTGACCAGCTCGATCGCCGCCACCTCGATGACGCGGTCGCCGGTGGCGGGGTCGAGGCCGGTGGTCTCGGTATCCAGCACCACCGCGCGTTGCCGCGCATCCCGTCCCGCCTGGCTCATCCACGCCTCCGCTGCGATTCGGCCCTATCTTAGACCATGATCCGCGACCACAAAGTCGCCGATTACGGTCTGGCCTGGCGGTGAGGCGCGCGGCTCACGCCTCCGCTCGCGCCGGGCTTCGGCGGTCGCGCTCCAGCGCGGGGTGGGGGCGCGGCCCGGGCTGCATGGCCGCCTCGGCGCGGCGGAGGCGGAGCAATTCCCCGGCGGTGGCGGGCGGCGTCGCCTGCGGCCGGCGGTGCAGCGCCGCTAGGCTGTCGCGAGCCGGCTTTCCGGCCATCCGGTGGCTGACCACACGATGCATGTCACTGCCATCCATGTTGGAACCTCCCTTGTTCGGCGCGGCGACAACGCCCGATGGGGCGGGTGGATGCGCCTCGCGCCAAGGGATTGAGCCGCTGCCGCCGCCGCTCGCGCAGGACGGCACGAATTGCACACGAGGCCGCGAGAGGGTGGACCGGGCGGCCGCTCCGGCACAACCCGCAACGTCTCGCGGCGTAAAGGGGGTCGCAACAGCGATGGAGACGACGTGATGCGAAGTGGCCTGTGCCGCGCCCTGCCCTGCCTGATCCTCGCCGGCCTTGCCGCCTGCGCGGCGCCGGCGGCGCCGCCTCCGGCCGCCTCGGCACCCCAGGCGGCCGCCCCGGAGCCGGCGCCCACGCAGGTCGGGAAGGCCTCCTACTACGGGCCCGAGTTCAACGGCCGGAAGACCGCCAGCGGCACCCGCTTCGATCCCAATTCCGACACCGCCGCGCATCGCACCCTGCCGCTCGGTACCGTCGCCGAGGTGAAGAACCTCGAGACCGGGCGCACCGCCCGCGTCACCATCCGCGACCGCGGGCCCTATGTGCGCGGCCGGGTGGTCGATCTCAGCCCGCGCACGGCGGAGCATCTCGGCATGAAGCGCCAGGGCATCGCCCCGGTCGAGGTGCGGCCGATCGCGGTGCCGCCGGGCAGCCGGGGCGAGCTGGCCGAGGCGCGCTAACCCTCCCGGATCTCCCGCACCAGCGCCCGGATGGCGCGCTGGGCGGCGTGGCGGGAGAGGCCCGTCTCCACCACCCGGTCGGCGCGGCGGCGCTTCTCGCGGTCCGGCATCTGCCGGGCGCGGATGGCGGCCAGGCGCTCCGCCGTCATCCCCGGCCGGCGGAGGACGCGGATGCGCTGCACGGCCGCCGGGGCGGAGACCACCACGACGAGGTCGCAGCGCCCCTCGCCCCGCGTCTCGAAAAGCAGCGGGATGTCGAGCACGACCAGCGGCTCCGCCCGGCGCCGGGCGGCGGCGAGGAAGCGCCGCTCCGCATCGCGCACCAGCGGGTGGACGATGCGCTCCAGCCGCGTCAGCGCCGGGCCGTCGCCGAGCACGGCGCGGCGCAGCGCCTCGCGGTCCACCATCATCCCCCCCTTGGCCTCGCGCACCGTGCCGGGGAAGGCGGCGCCGATCGGCCCGACCGCGCGGCCGCCGCGCGACTGCAGCGCATGGACCGCCGCATCCGCATCGAAGACGGGCACGCGCAGGCGGCGGAAGGTGTTCGCCGCCGTCGACTTGCCCATGCCGATGCTGCCGGTCAGCCCCACCACCTTCATGGTCTGCGCCACGGATTCACGTTTTGCTCCTCGGCGGCGACGCCGCCTGCGGTGCGCCGCGATCCGTGGCGGGGATGTCCCCCCCGACGAGATCGCGCAGCTCCGCATCCACCACCGGCTCCGCGCCGAACCAGGCGGCGAAGCCCGGCCGCGCCTGGTGCAGCAGCATGCCGAGCCCGTCGACCGCGGTGAGCCCGCGCGCCCGTGCCGCGGCGAGGAGTCCGGTCTCGCGCGGGACGTAGACGATATCGGCGACCACCGCCCCGGCGGGCAGCGGGGCGAGGTCGAGCTCGAGCGGCGGCTGGCCCTGCATGCCGAGGGATGTGGTGTTGACCAGCAGCGCCGCATCCCCGAGCGGCGGGCGATCCGCCACCGCGATGGGCCCGCCGAGCGCCCGGGCCAGCGCCTCGGCCCGCGCCGGGCTGCGGTTGACCAGGGTGAGGCGGGGGCAGCCGGCATCGAGCAGCGCTGCCGCGATGGCCCGGGCGGAGCCGCCGGCGCCGAGGATCACCGCCGGCCCGGCCTCGGCCCGCCAGCCCGGCGCACCGTCGCGGAGGTTGGCGAGGAAGCCGTAGCCATCGGTGTTCGACCCCTCGATGCGTCCCTCGCGGAAGACCAGCGTGTTGACTGCTCCTGCGCGCTCGGCCGAGGCCTCCACCCGGTCGCAGACGGCGAAGGCCGCCTCCTTGTGCGGGATGGTGACGTTGGCGCCGCGGAAGCCGAGATCGGCGAGCGAGCGCACCGCCTCGGCGAAGCGCTCCGGCCGCACCGGCAGGGGGAGATAGGCGCCGTCGATGCCGTGGCGGCGCAGCCAGAGCCCGTGCAGCCGGGGCGAGCGGGAATGGGAGACCGGCCAGCCCAGGATCCCGGCGAGGCGGGCATGGCCCGAAAGGATGGTCATGCGCGGAGCGTCGCCGCGCCGCCTGCGGGGGTCAACCTATTCGGCGGCGGCCAGGCCCTGCGGCTGCGGCCGCGCCCAGAGCTCCGGCCGAAGCTCTTCCTGCCGGTCCGGGAAGACGAGGGCGCAGAGGAAGGTGACGGCGCCGAAGCCCGCCAGCACCAGCATCGGCGCGGCGAGCCCGCCCGTCGCCTCGTGCAGGACGCCGATCAGCGGCGAGGCCGCGGCGGCGCCGAGGAAGCCGATGGTGAAGCGGATGGAGTAGAGCTTCACCCTGAGCGCGGGCGCCACATAGCGCGCCGTCATCGTCTCGTTCACCGTCACCTGGCCGAAGATGGAGGCGGCCATCAGCGCGGCGAGCGGCAGCACCCACCACCCTTGGGCGAATGAGAGGGCGAGCAGGCAGGGAAGCTGCACCAGGGCCAGCGGCAGGAAGACGCGCTTCAGCGTGTGCCGGTCGATCATCCGCCCGACGGTGAACTGCGTCAGCCCGCCGCAGAGCGTGGCGGCGAAGGCGAGCACGCCGACCACCGGCAGCAGATCCGGCGAATTGGCCAGCCGCTCTTCCATCAGCTTCGGGATCAGCAGGGTGAAGGCGTTGAAGACGAGGCCGGAGACGGCGGCGATGGCCAGCAGCACGGCGACGGCGCGGCGGACGATGGCCGGCGGGATCTCGGGGAAGGGCTTGGCGCCGGCGGCGGCCTTGGCGGCATCGAAGGCGGGCTCGCGCAGCCAGGCGAGGCCGGCGAGGACGCAGAGCGCCCCCGGCAGGATGAAGGCCCAGTGCCAGCCGAGCCGGGCCGCGACCAGCGCCGTCACCACCGGCGCGCAGGCCACGCCGATATTGCCGAAGACGCCGTTGATGCCGACCGCGCGGCCGACCTTGCCGCCCGGCGCGGCGCTCGCCGCCTCGACCAGCATCGCCGTGCCGACGGGATGGTAGATGGCGGCGAAGGCGCCCATCAGGGCCAGCGCCAGGCCGAGGCTCAGCGGCTGGTCGGCGAGGCCGGCCAGCGTCATCGCGCCCCCGGTGCCGAGGAAGAAGGCGCCCATCATCGCCTTGCGGCCAAAGCGGGCGGCGAGCCAGCCCATGGGCAGGGAGCCGAGGCCGTAGAGCACGAACATCCCCGTCCCGAGTGCGATGATCGGCCCGTACTCCTGCCCGAAGGCCTCCGGCGCCTGGTCCACCATGCCGAGCACGGCCGTTGCCAGGATCAGCAGGCAGTAATGGGTGAAGATATGCGCGATGTTGACGAAGGCGATCTGCCGCTTGGCCGGGTCGTGCATGGCAATTTCCGTTTGGCTGCACCGTGGCCGGAGCCTAGCCTGGCCGGATGACGATGGCTGGCCAAACCCTGTCGCCATCCGGCCAATTGCCGGAGGCGCCGCTGCGCAACCTGGCGGAGGATGCGGTGGACCGGCCGCTTGCCGGCTTCACCCGCGACTACCGGGACGGGGAGAGCGTCGAGCGCCATGCCCATACGCGGGCGCAGCTGCTCTATGCGACGCGCGGGGTGATGCGGATCGCGACCGATACGGCCGCCTTCGTGCTGCCGCCGGGCCGGGCGCTCTGGATGCCGGCGCGCGTCCCGCATGTGACGGCGATGCAGGGGCCGGTCGCCATGCGGGCGCTCTTCCTCCGCGCCGATGCCGCCGCCGCGGGGCCCGGCGCAGTCACCGTGCTCGCCGTCTCGCCCCTGCTGCGGGAGCTGGTGCTCGCCGCCTGCGCCGAGCCGCTGGAATGGGACGAGGCCGGGCGCGGCGGGCATCTGGCGGCGCTGATCCTCGACGAGATCGCCCGCGCGCAGCGCCTGCCGCTCGGCCTGCCGGCGCTGCGCGATGCCCGGCTGCGGCGGCTGGCGGCGGCCCTGCAGGCGGACCCGGCGCAGCCGCTCGGCCTCGAGGACTGGGCGCGGCATTGCGGGGCAAGCCCGCGAACGCTGACGCGGCTGTTACGCGAGGAGACGGGGATGAGCTTCGGCCGCTGGCGGCAGATGCTGCGGCTGGCCGAGGCGGCGGCGCTGCTTGCCGAGGGTGTGCCGCCGGCGCGGGCGGCGGCGCGGGTCGGCTATGCCAGCGCGCCGGCCTTCGGGGCTGCCTTCCGCGCGGCCTTCGGGGTCACGCCGGGCGGTGGTCGGCCCACGAGCGGAATGGCCTCATTGTAATATCAAGAAATACTTGTCTCAACTTCGTGTGCTGTATACAGACGGGAGCGGAGCATGCCTGCCATGCTTCCGGAGCAACGCCAGGAGGTTCCCCCCCATGCTTGGCACCGCCGTCTTGGGCGCCGCTATCGTAACGACTGTAGTCTGGCTCGGGCTGGCGCCCATGGCATGGCTGTGGCTGGCGCTGGAATACCTGCTGATCTGGAGCGTCTGCTCGACCCTGCTGGTCGCCGCCCTCGGCGCCTGGATCGCCCTCGGCCGTGCCCGCCACGCGCCGCAGCGGGAGGCGCCGATGCGCCGCGGCTCAATAGCCGGATAGGCGCAGCGGCTCCTTGTGCGGGAACTCGCTGAAGATGCGGTCCCAGGAGGAGACGTGCCCATCCGTCGCGTCATGCCAGGGCGCGAAGCGGCGGGCGTAACGGTTGTGGATGCGCTCCTCGCCCCAAGGGCCCTCGAAGCGGTCCTGCGGCACGACCACCACCAGTTCGAAATGCGACGGTCCGTGGATGTCGAGCAGCTGGGCGCGGATCGATGGCAGCAGGCGGCGGACCTCCGCCACCTCCTCCTCCGGCTCGATCTTGTAGAAATAGGCCGTGCGGTGCCCGGCCGGGCGCTCGCGGAGGAATTTGCCGACCAGGTAGCCGGCCTTCTCGAGATGGTCGGCCCAGCGGGCAGCGTACTCCGGGTCGGCGCGGAAGTCGTAGCCGCGGAAGGGCGAGTGGAATTTGTAGCCATAGCCCCGGTCGAGCAGCATCGAGCCATCGGCATGGGCGGCGATGTTCGGCTCCTGCAGCACCTCGGCGAAGCGGGTGGCGAGCAGTCGCTCGAGGGCGGCGATGCCGGTCACGTTCCAGTTGCAGAAGGACGAGCTGTCGTGGCCGAGAACCCGGCGGAACTGGAACCCGACCTCGCAGTCGCTGCCGAGCGATACGTACTCGTCGAAACTCTCGGGCATCGGGCCGGACCTCCGATCTCCTAGGTATCACAACCGCAAGGCCGGTCCAGCGCGGGTTGCGCGCCGGACTCAGCCGCGCACGGCCTGCACGGCATGCGGCGCCGGCGGGGCGGTCCGCAGCGGCAGCAGGCAGAGCATGGCGGCAAGGCCGACCAGGCCGGCGAGGCCGAGCACCGCCATCGCCGGGAGATGCGCCAGCAGCGGCGCCGTCAGCATCGGCGCCGCGGCCTGGGCCATCAGCACCGGCAGCGCCAGCTTGCCCATCAGCACCGGGTAGCCGCGCGGCCCGAACAGCGAGAGCGGCACCGAGCCGCGGCAGATGGTGATGATGCCGTTGCTCGCGCCGTGCATCAGCACGAAGGGCACCGCCGCCACCGGCCCCGCCAGCACCAGCAGCAGCGTGGCGACGGGCAGCAGCCCGGCGCCGAGCCAGGCGACGCGCAGCGGGTGCACCGCCTTGCCGACGGTGAATTCCAGCAGCCGCCCGCCGACCTGCGCCGGCCCCATCAGCGCGGCGGCGACGACGGCGGCCGTGACGGAGAGGCCGAGGCCCACCAGCATCGTCGGCAGCTGCACCGACATGGTGGTGCTGATCAGCGCCCGCAGAGTGAAGAAGGCGGCGAGGAAGAGGAAGCTGCGCCGCACCCAGCCGGCCGGCAGCGGGATCTCGGCAGGATCGGCGGCGGCGGTGGCCGCGGCTTCCCCGCCCTGCCCGGCGCGCGGCAGCATGGCATGCACCGGCAGCACCAGCAGCAGGTTGACGGCGGAGAAGACCAAGCAGGTGCCGCGCCAGCCGAGCTCCGGCATCAGCGCCGCCGTCAGCGGCCAGCCGATGGTGCTGGCGAAGCCGCCGAGCAGGGTGACGATGGTGATCCCCCGCCGCGCCGCCCGGCCGTAGAGGGTGCCGAGCGTGGCGAAGGCCGCTTCGTAGAGGCCGAGCCCCATGCCGACCCCGAGCACGACCCAGGCGAGGAACCAGCCAAGCAGCCCCGGCAGCAGGCCGAGCAGCGCCAGCCCGGCCGCCATGGTGATCGAGGAGGCCATCAGCACCGGCCGCCCGCCGATGCGCTCGATCGTCCGGCCGATGCGCGGCGCGGCGAGGCCCGAGATCAGCAGGGCGAGGGAGAAGGCGCCATAGACCGCCGTTGGATCCGCCTGGAGGTCCGCCACCACCACCGGCGCGAGCAGGGCCGGCAGGTAGTAGGTGGTGGCCCAGGCCAGGGTCTGGCCGATGCCAAGGAGCAGGGCGACGAAGCGGGAGTCGGAACGGAAATCGGCCATGCGGTCGTTCTCGGCCAGGTTGATGCGGGTGCCAATGGCTCCGCACCGAAAGGTTAATACTCCGCTCATCTCTGGAACGGAAAATTCCATCCCGTGGCAAAATCAGGACAACAGGCGCCGCACCTTCTCGCCCTGGCGCCGGCTCCAGCCGATCAGCCGGGCCTCCATCGTCTCCACCCGCACCATCAGGCGAGGGAAGCGGTCCTCAAGCTTGCCCATCCAGCGCCGCGCCCAGGGGTACTGGTCGCGCAGCACGAAGAGGCCCAGGGCAAGGAAGAGCACGCCCTGGAGGATCGGCAGCACCAGCCCGAGCACGCCCAGCGCCAGCAGGCTGAAGCCGATGAACTTCCGCGCCCAGGAACTCATCAGGCGGCCCTCGGCGGCAGGGCGAGGGCGCGCTCGCCGGAGACGAAGAGGTATTCGATATTGGTCAGCCGCCCGACGGTGCCGACCTTCTCGCCCTTCGGGTTGTGGATGCCGATCTTGGCGCCGACATAGCGGCCGTAGGGGATCTCGATCACTCGCAGCGGCCCGCGCGGCGCCAGCATCGCCTCCAGCGCGGCGCGGCTGAGATAGCCTTCGTCATTGAAGGAGACGACGACGGTCGGGCAGCGCAGCGCGGCGATCGTCCGCGCCAGCGCCGGGCCTATCCCCGGACGGCTGTTGAAGGCGGAGCGCCGCGTGCGGCAATCCAGGCGCTTGTTGGCGATGCCATAGACCTCCGGCTGATCCCAGCGCACCAGCGTCTCCCAGACATGGTAGTTCCGCAGGTAGGAATGCTGGTTGTAGGGCGGGTCGAGATAGGCGAGGTCGCAGTCGAGGGTCGCCGCCACCGCCTCCGCCTCGCCGCAGAGGGCGGCGCAGGGGCCGGCGGCGGGCCGTGGCCGCAGGGCGGGCAGGCGGAGCGCCAGCGGGTTCAGCGCGCGGGCGGCCCATTGCTTCATGTAGGCCATCTGCAGGCCGGCGGTGCTGTCGACGCGGTCGGCCGCCTCGAGCAGCGAGGCGAGGAGCACCGCCTCCAGCTCCGGCTCGGCGCCGAGGGCGGCGATGCCCTCGCGGATCGCCTCGATCCGGGCGCCGTTGTCCGGGTGGAAGTAGCGGGCGGCGACGCAATAGGTCTCGGTGAACCAGCCATGCCGCGGCGGCAGGCGCTGGAGGTCGGCGAGGATGCGCGCCGCCGTCTCGCCCCAGGCCTCGGCATCCGCCTGGACGTAGCAGGTGGCCAGCACATGGGCGAAGGCATTGTGGTCGTTGGCGATGACCCGGTAGCCGGCGCCCTTCAGCGCATGGCCGACCCGGGCCGTGCCGGAGAAGAGGTCGGCGACCCTCGCCCCCTCCGGCACGGCGCTGCCGACAGCCGACAGGATCTGCGTCAGCAGCAGGCGCTTGGAGCCGATATACTTGATCACCGGGCGAGGATCGGCTGGCCGGGCAAGTCGCGGCAAGCGCTCAACCGGAGAGCGCCCAGCCCGGATGCGGCCGCGCCGCGGCGACGCTGCCCTTCGGCACCAGCACGCCGACATTCTCCCACATCCGCGCCGTGCGCAGCTCCACCGGCACGCCGCCGATCTCGACAGCGGTGGAGATGACGATGCCGCGGCGGCCGCGCGTCTCCACCGTGTAATTCTGTTCCTGGTTGAAGTCGGCATCCTGCAGGGCGAGCCGCTCATGCGCCGCATCGTCCAGCCCGTGGAAGCTGACCAGGTGCCCGGCCTGGACGGCCGGAAAGTGCTCGTTCCTGAACGCAGCCTTGTGGCGGGAGCCCAGGCGGGAATGCCAGTCCTTCGCCACCGGGTCGATCAGGAAGAGCAGCGGATGCCCGGGCTTCGCCAGGATGGCGGCCAGGGCCCAGCGCATGAAGGCCTCCTGCGCCCCGGTGCGTTGCTTCACGGCCATGGCACTCCCTCCCTTTCAACCAGGGAGGGTAGCCGATCCGCCGCGCCTCAGCATCAGATATGCAACGCCCGCCCGTCGGCGGCCAGCGCCGCTTCCTTCACCGCCTCGTTCAACGTCGGATGGGCGTGGCAGGTGCGGGCGACATCCTCGGCGCTGGCGCCGAACTCCATGGCCATCGCCATCTCGGCGATCAGCGTCCCGGCATCCGGGCCGATGATATGGGCGCCGAGCACCTTGTCGGTCTTGGCATCGGCCAGGATCTTCACGAAGCCGTCCGTATCGTTCATCGCCCGCGCGCGGCCATTGGCGGTGAAGGGGAATTTGCCGGCCTTGTAGGCGACGCCCCCGGCCTTCAGCTCGTCCTCGGTCGCGCCGACCGAGGCGATCTCGGGCCAGGTGTAGACCACGCTCGGGATGGCGCTGTAGTTCACGTGGCCTGCCTGCCCGGCGAGGGTCTCGGCGACGGCGACGCCCTCCTCCTCCGCCTTGTGGGCCAGCATGGCGCCGGCGATGCAGTCGCCGATGGCGTAGATGCCGGGGACATTGGTCGCGAAATGCGCGTCGGTGACGATGCGGCCGCGCTCGTCGCGCTTGACGCCGACCTCGTCGAGGCCGAGCCCCTCGACATAGGGGCGGCGGCCGATGGCAAGCAGCACGACATCGGCGCGGATCTCCTCCGCATCGCCGCCGGCGGCGGGCTCGACCTTCAGCGTCACGCCCTCCGCATCCTGCTCGGCCGCCACCACCTTCGACTTCAGGCGGAACCTCATCCCCTGCTTGCCGAAGAAGCGCTCGGCCTGCCTGGCGAGCTCGGCATCCATGCCGGGGATGAGGCGATCGAGATACTCGATCACCGTCACCTGCGCGCCGAGCCGCTTCCAGACCGAGCCGAGCTCGAGGCCGATGACGCCACCGCCGATGACGACGAGATGGCCCGGGACCTTGTCCAGCTCCAGCGCGCCGGTCGAGGTGACGACGCGCTTCTCGTCGACCTCGACGCCGGGCAGCGGGGTGCTGTCGCTGCCGGTCGCGATGACGATGGCCTTGGCCTGGTAGGTCTCGCCATTGACCTCGACCTGGCCGGGGGCGGTGATCTTCCCGGCGCCCTTCAGCCAGGTGACCTTGTTCTTGCGGAAGAGGAATTCGACGCCCTTGACGTTGGCGCTGACCACCTCGGCCTTCCGCGCCTGCATCTTGGCGAGGTCGAGCTTCACCCCCTCGATCACCACCCCGTGGTCGGCCAGCTTGTGGGCCGCTTCCTCGAAGCTCTCGCTGCTCTGGAGCAGGGCCTTGGAGGGGATGCAGCCGATATTGAGGCAGGTGCCGCCGAGCGTGTCCCGCTTCTCCACGCAGGCCGTCTTCAGCCCGAGCTGGGCGGCGCGGATGGCGCAGACATAGCCGCCGGGGCCGGAACCGATGACGATGAGGTCGAAGCTGTCGGGCATTGGTGGTCCTCGGGCCGGGATTTCGGGGCGGAAACTGGCCCCTGGCGGGGCCGAGCGCAAGCCGGGGAGGCCGGGCCGGAAGGCCCCGGGGCGGCGCAATGGCGGCAAGGCGCTTCCCCTCCGCCCGCCATCCCGCCAGACTGGCTCGGCAACGATGAGGGACCGGACGCGGAACCGGCCCCCGCCCACGGGAGGTCACGGCCATGGATTTCGAAGGCACACGGCTCGGCCGGCGCGGCGCGCTGGCCCTCGGCGGGGCGGCGCTGGCGGCGCCGGCCCTGGCCCAGGGGCGATACCCGGACCGCGCGATCCGCCTCATCATCCCCTGGCCGCCCGGCGGCTCGGCGGATGCGCAGCTCCGCTCCCTCGCAGAGATTGCCGGCCGGGCGCTCGGGCAATCGGTCGTGGTGGAGAACCGCCCCGGCGCCTCCGGCACCATGGGGGCGCTGCACCTGACGACGCAGGCGCGGCCGGACGGCTACACGATCAGCCAGATGCACCTCTCGATCGTGCGGCGGCCCTTCATCACCCGCACCCCGCCCTGGGACCCGGTGAACGACTTCACCCATATCATCGGGCTCTGCGGCTGGATGTTCGGCATCGCGGTGAAGGCGGACGGGCCGATCAAGAGCTGGGCGGACTACCTCGCCTATGCCCGCGCCAATCCGGGGCGGCTCACCTACACCACCTCCGGCATCGCCACGACCAACCACCTGACCATGGAGGAGCTGGCGGCACGCGAGAAGCTGGAGCTGGTCCATGTCCCCTATCGCGCCTCCAACGAGGCGGCGGTCGCCGTCGCGTCCGGCGAGGTGATGAGCGTCGCCGACAGCTCGGCCTGGGCGCCGCTGGTGGATGGCGGGCAGCTCCGGCTGATCTGCGTCTGGACCGCCGAGCGCTCGCCGCGCTTCCCCGAGGCGCCGACGCTGAGGGAGCTGGGCTACGACATGGTCGTGACCTCGCCCTACGGGCTTGCCGGGCCGAAGGGGATGGACCCGGGCGTCGTCCGCGTGCTGCATGACGCCTGCAAGGCGGCGTTGTTCGACCCGGCCAATACAACGGTCCGGGCGCAGTTCGACATGCCGCTGGAGTATTACGACACCGAGGAATACCGCAGCTTCATCATCCGCCGCGCCGCCTATGAGAAAGCCATGGCCGAGCGGCTGAAGCTGCGGATCGACTGACGCAGAACGACCGGGAGACGCTCGAAGAATGCCCATCCTCACCCGCCGGGGCGCGCTCGCCCTTGCCGCGACTGGCCTTGCCACGACCGGCCTTGCCGCGCCCGCCCTCGCGCAGGGGCGCTTCCCGGACCGGCCGATCCGCCTCGTCATCCCCTGGCCGGCCGGCGGCTCGGCCGATGCGCAGCTCCGCTCGCTCTGCGAGATCGCGGGGCGCGCCCTTGGCCAGCCGGTAGTCGTCGAGAACAAGCCGGGCGCGGGCGGCACGCTCGGGCCGATGACGGTCGCGCAGCAGTCCCGCCCGGACGGCTATTCGCTGACGCAGATGCACCTCTCGGTCCTGCGCCGGCCCTGGATGATGAAGACCCCGCTCTGGGACCCGGTCGGCGACTTCACCCATATCATCGGCCTGACCGGCTGGCTCTTCGGCACGGCGGTGAAGGCGGACAGCCGGTTCAGGACCTGGCAGGAGATGATCGCCTATGCCCGGGCCAATCCGGGCAAGCTGACCTACTCGACCAGCGGCATCGGCACCTCCAACCACATCGCCTTCGAGACCATCCTCGAGCAGGAGCGCATCGAGATCACCCATGTGCCCTATCGCGGCTCGAACGAGGGGGTGACGGCGGCGCTGGCCGGGCAGGTCGACATGGTCTGCGACAGCAGCGCCTGGGGACCCTTCGTCGAGGCGGGGACGATGCGGGCCCTCTCGGTCTGGACCGGCGAGAGGGCGGCGCGCTTCCCCGAGGTGCCGACGCTGAAGGAGCTCGGCTACGACATGGAGGTGACCTCGCCCTACGGCATCAGCGGGCCGAAGGGCATGGACGAGGGCGTGGTGCAGGTGCTGCACGATGCGGCCAAGGCGGCGCTGTTCGACCCGGAGAACGTGCGCATCCGCGGGCAGTTCGACATGCCGCTCGTCTATCGCAGCACGGCCGAGTACCGCGAGTTCATCGTCCAGCGCGTCGAGTACGAGAAGCGGATGGTGAAGCGCCTCAACCTGACGCTCGATAGCTGAGCCGCCGCAGGGAGGAAGGACGGGAATGACCATCACCTCCAGCCGCCGCGCCCTGCTCGGCGCGGCGGCCAGCGTGCTGGCGGCGCCGGCGCTCGCGCAGGGGCGCTTCCCCAACCGGCAGATCCGCTGCCTCATCCCCTGGCCGCCGGGCGGCGCGCTCGATGCGCTGCACCGGCAGATGTTCGAGATCGCGGCACGCGACCTCGGCCAGCCGGTCATCATCGAGAACATGGCCGGCGCCCGCGGCACCCGGGCCGCGACCTTCCTCATCCAGCAGGCGCGGCCGGATGGCTACACCATCGCCCACCAGCACCTGTCGATCCTGCGCCACCCCTTCCTGACGAAGCAGCCGACCTGGGACCCGGTCGGCGACTTCACCTACATCATGCAGCTCACCGGCTTCGTCTTCGCGACCGCCGTGCGCGGCGACAGCCCGTGGAAGACGCATGCGGAGCTGATGGAGGCGGCCCGCCGCGCGCCGGGCCGCCTGACCTATTCGACGAGCGGCATCGCCACCACCAACCACCTGGCGATGGAGGACATCCTCGCCCGCGAGCGGGCCGAGATGACGCATGTGCCGATGCGCGGCAGCCAGGAGGGGGTGACCGCCCTGCTCGGCCGGCAGATCGACATCGTCGCCGACAGCCAGTCCTGGCGGCCGCAGGCGGAGACGGGCGAGTTCCGCCTGCTCGCCGCCTGGACGCCGACGCGGCTGCCGAGCTTCCCCGACGTGCCGACGCTGAAGGATCTCGGCTACGGGATGAGCGTCACCTCCCCCTATGGCCTCGCCGGGCCGAAGGGGATGGAGCCGGAGATCGTCGACATCCTGCACCGCACGCTGAAGAAGGCCTTCGAGGACGAGGCCAGCCAGGCGATCATGAAGCGCTGGGAGATGCCGAACGAGTATCTCGGCCCGGCCGCCTATCTGAGCTTCGTCCGCGAGCGGGTGCAGTATGAGCGGGAGACGGTGGCCCGGCTCGGCATCAGCATCGACTGAGCCGGGTGGGGCGGGCGGCAGATCAGGCGGCGACCCGCGTCCGCGCCGCGACCAGCCGCGCCAGGGCCCCGACCGCGCCGGCCGCCGCGAAGCCGGTCGGCGAGGCCCGCAGCACCCAGGCGGCGAGGGCCGCCCAGCGCATCGGCCCGGCGCTGCGGCGGCGCCAGGCGGCGTGGAAGCCGGCCGCCTCCTGCCCGGCGAGGATCGCCTCGGCCGCGGCCAGGCCGGAATGCAGGGCGAGCGCCACGCCCTCCCCGGTGAAGCTCGGGATCACCGCCGCCTGGTCGCCGACGCGGTAGAGGCCGGGCGGGCCGGAGGCAGCCTGGCGGAAGCCATAGGGCACGCCGGCCACGGCCAGCGGCCGGTCCCAGAGCGGCCGCGCATCGCGCAGCAGCCGCCCGGCGAGGGCGGAGCCGGCGCGCACCCGCGCCAGCAGCTCGCCCGGCGGGCCGTGCAGCGCGGCGCAGAGATTGGCCCCCCCGCCCGGCAGCGGCTGCAGCCCGGCATAGCCGCCGGCGAAGGGCAGCAGGGCGACGGCATCCGCCATCTCCACCCCGGCGAGATGCAGCTTGAGGCCGAGGGAGGGCGGCGGCGCCCCCTCGCGCGGATGCCCGCGCAGCGCATGCTTGCCGGTGGCGAGGACGATCCGGCGGGCGAGGATCTCGCCCGCGCTGGTGCGCAGCCGCCACCCCTCGCCCTCCGGCCCGGCGCCGAGCACGGTGACGGCACGCCGCAGCGCTGGCCCCGCCGCCGCCTGCAAGGCCCCGTCCAGGACGCGCCGCGGCAGGGCCCAGGCGGGGAAGGGCAGCGTCACATCCGCCTCCCGCCCGCCATGGCCGATCCGCACCCGGCGCAGCGTTGCGCCGCCGAGCGCCGCCGGATCGAGGCCGAGGCAATGGAGCGCCGCCGCCGCATCCCGGCCGAGGAACTCGCCGCAGACGCTCTCCTGCGGGGCCTGGCTCCGCTCGAGCAGCACCACTTCCCGCCCCGCCCGGGCGAGGGCGATCGCCGCCGCGCAGCCGGCGGGCCCGGCGCCGATGACGGCGACCTCAGCCACGGCTGCTGACGATCCACTTGAAGGGAAAGGCCCAGTCGATCCGCGCCGCGACGCCGGCCTCCGCCACCAGCCGCTCCCAG
Organism: uncultured Craurococcus sp.; assembly: GCA_902805545.1. Taxonomy (GTDB): domain Bacteria; phylum Pseudomonadota; class Alphaproteobacteria; order Acetobacterales; family Acetobacteraceae; genus Belnapia. The sequence continues at coordinate 95,766 of CADCTD010000165.1, forward strand.
TCGGCGCGGGTGAAGCCGCGGGCGATGGAGACGGTGCTGTCATGCACCACCATCGGGTCCATCCTGAGCACCCGCACCGCGCCCCAGACGAAGCCCCAGGGCAGCCAGTGCCGGTGCAGGTCGGAGATCAGCCAGCCCCGCCGCGCCCGCCCCGGCAGCCAGCGGAGGAAGCGGACGAGTTCCGCATCGCGGAGGTGATGGGTGAAGAGGCTGCAAAGCACGACGTCGAAGCGCTCGCTCTCGGGCAGATCGAAGAGGTCGGCGGTGATGAAGCGCGCCTTCACCCCGGCCGCCGCCGAGTAGCGCGCGGCCCAGGGGCTGCGGTCGAGGCCCGCGAGCTCGACCGTGACGCCGCGCCGCTCGGCCCAGCGCGCGATGGCGGCCAGCATGTCGCCGCCGCCGAAGCCGATATCGAGCACGGAGAGGTGCCGCGCCCCCGTCTCCGCCACCAACGCGTCGAGCCAGCGCAGCGTCGGGCGATAGGCGAGGCTCATCCGGTTGATGCGGGCGAGGTCGCGCAGGGCGGAGGCGAATTCCGCCTCGGTCGCGGCCGCGTCGTCCATCCATTCCTCGGCGGCGCTGCGCTCGCGCATCAGGCGAGGCGGAAGCGCATGGTCTCGGCCGAGAGGCCGGGGCCGAAGGCGAGGGCACAGCCCCGCAGGCCGCGCCCCGCCGCCATCATCCGCTGGAGGACGAACATGACCGTGGCGGAGGACATGTTGCCATGCTCGCGCAGCACGGCGCGGCTGGTGTCGAGCGCGGAGCCGGGCAGGTTGAGGCCGTGCATCACCGCATCCAGCACGCTCCGGCCGCCGGGATGCACCGCCCAGAGGTCGTAGGCATCCGCCGCCTCGCCATCGAGGATCGCCGCCGCCTCGTCGGGCAGGGCACGGGCGAGGGTCAGCGGCACGAAGCCCGAGAGCGTCATGTCGAAGCCGGAATCGCCGATGCGCCAGGTGATCTGGTCGGCGGCCTCCGGGATCAGCGCGGCATGGAAGCCCTCGATGCCGATGCCGCGCGGCTCCGCCGTCACCAGCGCCGCGCTGGCGCCATCGGCGAAGAGCAGGAAGCAGAGCAGCTGCTCGATCTCGGGCGAAGGCTGGAGGTGGAGGGTGCAGAGCTCGAGGTTGAGCACCAGCACCCGCGCGCGCTCGTCGCTGCGGACGATGTGGTGGGCGAGCTTCAGCGCGTTGATCGCCGCCTGGCAGCCCATGAAGCCGACGACGCTGCGCTCGACATTCCCCGGCAGGCCGAAGCGGCGGATCAGCCAGTGGTCGAGGCCGGGCGCGGCGAAGCCGGTGCAGGTGGCATAGACGAGATGGGTGATGCGCGGCCCCTCCTCCTCCAGCCCCATCGCCAGGCAGGCGGCCTCGGCGAGGGCCGGGGCTTCCTGCTCGTAGCGGGCCATGCGGGCGGCGGTGCCGGGGAAGGCGTCGGTGCGGTAGAAGCTGTCCACCGTGCCGCTCGCATCCGCCTCCGGCTCCAGGACCGAGTGGCGGGTGTCGATCTGCGAGCGTTCCGCCAGCCGGGCGAAGGCGGTGCGGATTCGGGGCTCGGTGATCTGCCGGTCCGCGAAGCGGCGGAAGGTGTCATGCACCTCGTGGCGCGGGACGGCGGTGCCGATGCGGTTGATATGGGCCTGGGTCACAGGGTTGAGGTGGGGTGGCGGGCTATTGCCGCACCGCCCCCGTGCGGGCATCGACGGTCACTTCGATGGGGGTGCCCTCGCGCAGGCCGCGGAGGCGGATGGCATCGCCGTCGCGGCCGAGCTCCGTCACCTCGCTGTAGCCGCGGGCGCGCAGCAGCCCCCGGGCCTGGCCCTCGGTGAGCGGCGGCTGCTCGCGCGGCAGGCCGGTGGCGGCATCGATGCGGAGGTTCTCGACGGTCTCGCCATAGCGCATGGCGCGGGCGATGCGGAAGGTGTTGCCCTCCCGCTCCACCCCCTCGAGGTCGCTGAAGCCGCGGGCGCGCAGCACGGTGGCGAGCTGGTCCTGCGTCATCAGGGCCGCCTCCTGCGCCAGGGCCGGGCTGGCGAGGATCAGGACAAGCAGGGCGGGGCGAAGAATCTGCATCATCGGCCGCCATAACCACGCGAAGCCGGAAAGGTTCACTTCGGCCCTCCCCCTTGGCCTTGCTTTTCGCCAACCCGGAACATATAATGAACAGGAGGTATCGTCATGGAGTTGCGCCGGAAGCTCGAGATCCTCGCCGATGCGGCGAAATACGATGCCTCCTGCGCCTCCTCGGGGACCGAGAAGCGGGATAGCCGCCCAGGGGACGGAAAACCCGGCGGCATCGGCAGCACGGAGGGCATGGGCATCTGCCATGCCTATGCGCCGGACGGGCGCTGCATCTCGCTGCTCAAGGTGCTGCTGACCAATGCCTGCATCTATGACTGCGCCTATTGCATCAACCGCGCCACCAGCAACGTCCCCCGCGCCCGCTTCACGGTGCGGGAGCTGGTCGATCTCACGCTCGACTTCTACCGGCGCAACTACATCGAGGGGCTGTTCCTCTCCTCCGGCATCATCCGCTCGCCCGACTACACGATGGAGCGGCTGGTCGATGTCGCGCGCATCCTGCGCGAGGAGCACGGCTTCCGCGGCTACATCCACCTGAAGACCATCCCCGACGCCTCGCCCGAGCTGCTGGCCGAGGCGGGGCGGCATGCCGACCGGCTCTCCATCAACATCGAGTTGCCGCAGGAGGGGGCGCTGAAGGCGCTCGCCCCGGAGAAGGACCTGTCCGAGATCCGCCGCGCGATGGGGCGGATGCGGCTGCGCATCGAGGAGGCGAAGGAGGCGCGCAAGGCCGAGCGGCGGGCGCCGGCGCCGCGCTTCGCACCGGCCGGGCAGAGCACGCAGATGATCATCGGCGCCGATGCGTCGGATGACCGGGCGGTGCTCGGGACGACGGCCAATCTCTATGGCAGCTACGGGCTGAAGCGGGTCTACTTCTCCGCCTATTCGCCCATCCCCGACGCCTCGCGCCTGCTGCCGCCGACGCCGCCGCCGCTGGTCAGGGAGCACAGGCTCTACCAGGCGGACTGGCTGCTGCGCTTCTACGGCTTCTCGCTCGACGAGATCATGGCCGGCGGCGAGGGCGGCATGCTCGATCTCGGCATCGATCCGAAGCTGGCCTGGGCGCTGCGGCACCGCGGAGAATTCCCGGTCGACGTGAACCGGGCGCCGCGGGAGCGGCTGCTGCGCGTCCCCGGCCTCGGGTCGAAGACGGTGGACCGGCTGCTGACGGCGCGCCGCCACCGCGCCATCCGCAGCGAGGACCTGGCGCGGCTGCGGCTGCCGCTCGGCAAGCTGCTGCCCTTCCTCGTCACCGAGGACCATCGGCCGCGGGTGACGGACCGGCTCGACCTCCGGGCGCTGGTGGCGCCGCGGACCGGCTTCGCCAGGCCGGTGCAGATGGCGCTGCTGTGATCGGCATCGCCCTCCCCGGCCCGGCCGATTTCGGGGCCTGGCGGGACGCGGCACGGCGGCTGCTGGCGGCCGAGGTGGCGCCGGAGCGCGTCGCCTGGCACCTCGCCGGCGAGGCGGCCGGGCTCTTCGCCCATGAGCCCGTGCCGGAGCCGCGGCGGGCCGGCCTTACCGTCCCGCGCGCCTTCCCGGACCTCGCCGAGGTCGTCATCCGCCACCGCGACCCGGAGCGCTTCGCCCTGCTCTACCGGCTGCTCTGGCGCATCACCCATGGCGAGCACGGGCTGCTGGAGGTGGCGACCGACCCGGAGGTGATCCGCGCCCAGGGCATGGCCAAGGCGGTGCGGCGGGATGCGCACAAGATGCACGCCTTCCTCCGCTTCCGCGAGGCGCCCGGCCCCCGCTACGTCGCCTGGTTCGAGCCGGAGCACCACATCCTGGAGGCGGAGGCGGGCTTCTTCCTCCGCCGCTTCGCCGGCATGCACTGGACCATCCTGACGCCCGAGGCGAGCGCGCATTGGGATGGCGAGGCGCTGCGGATGGCCCCCGGCGGGAGGCGGGCCGATGCGCCGGCGGAGGATGCCAAGGAGGAACTCTGGCGCGCCTATTTCGCCAGCATCTTCAACCCCGCCCGGCTGAAGCCCGCCGCCATGCGTGCCGAGATGCCGGTGAAGTACTGGCGCAACCTGCCCGAGGCGCAGGACATCCCCCGGCTGATGGCGGAGGCGCCAAGGCGCGTCGCGGAGATGGTGGCGCGCGGCGCCACCCTGCCCGCGCCGCGGCGGCAACGGGTCCTGGCCGCGGACGTTGAGGCGCCCATGCCAGCCGATCTCTTCACCCAGGACCCCACCACCGCGCTTGCCGCCCTCCGCGCCGAGGTGCTGGCCGATCGCGGCCCGCTCGCCGAGCACGCCACCCAGGCCGTCTTCGGCGAAGGCCCGATCGGCGCCGCCCTTCTCTTCGTCGGCGAGCAGCCGGGCGACGAGGAGGACATCGCCGGCCGCCCCTTCGTCGGCCCCGCCGGGCGGATGTTCAACCGGGCGCTGGAGGAGGCGGGCATCCCCCGCGCCGAGGCCTATGTCACCAATGCGGTGAAGCATTTCAAATTCAAGCCGACCGGGCGGCGGCGCCTGCACCAGTCGCCGGATGCGGGCGACATCGCGCACTATCGCCCTTTCCTCCGGCGGGAGATCGAGATCGTCGGGCCGCGGCTGGTGGTCTCGCTCGGCGCCACGGCGCTGCGCGCGCTGACCGGCAAGCCGCTCGCCATCACCAAGGTCCGCGGCGAGGTGGTGAAGAGCGCGGACGGGCTGCCGGTCTTCCCGACCGTCCACCCTTCCTACCTGCTCCGCCTGCCCGACCCGGAGAGCAAGGAGCGGGAATATGCCCGCTTCCTCGGCGACCTGAAGAGCGCCTGGCGCGAGGTTCAGTGATGCGCCCGGGCGGATGGCACATGCGCCATCCGCTCCACCGCGGCGATGCCGATCGCCGAGAGGATGAAGAGCGCGTGGATGATGGCCTGCCACATGATGCCGGCCTCCGTCGTCGTGCTGCGCTCCGTACCGAGGTTGCTGGCGGCGATGAAGGTGCGGAGCAGGTGGATCGACGAGATGCCGATGATCGCCATCGCCAGCTTGATCTTCAGCACGCCGGCATTGACGTGGCTGAGCCATTCCGGCTCGTCCGGGTGTCCCTCGAGGTTGAGGCGGGAGACGAAGGTCTCGTAGCCGCCGACGATCACCATGATGAGCAGGTTGGAGATCATCACCACGTCGATCAGCCCGAGGACGATCAGCATGATGTCCTGCTCGCCGAAGTCATGGGCGTGGCTGACGAGGTGCCAGAGCTCCTTCATGAAAAGCAACACGTAGACGACCTGGGCGACGATCAGCCCCAGGTAGAGCGGCAGCTGCAGCCAGCGCGAGCCGAAGACGAGGGCCGGCAGGAAGGAGAGCGGGCGGCGATCGAGTGGCGTGGACATGGCGATCCTGTCAACTGGACAGTCCGCTCTCTAATTGAAACGTCCTGGATTTCCAAGCCTGGAGCATGATCGTGGATTATGCTCCAGATCATTGTTTGGTCGAGCGAATTACTCCGACCAGTTGATTCCACCTGATCGGAGTTTGCTCTAGCCGGGCAGGCCGAGCACGTTCTTCGCCAGGATGTTGCGCTGGATCTCGTTCGAGCCGCCATAGATCGTGGCCGGCCGGGCCTGGATGAAGAGGCCGCCGATATTGAGGTCGCGGTTGCCCTCCATCGGCTCCAGCAGCCCGGCATTCTCCCCGGCGATCTCGAGCATGGTGTCGGTGATGGCCTGGAACAGCTCGGTCTGCAGGATCTTCAGCATGGAGACATCCGCGCCGAGGCTCTCGCCGCGCTTCAGCTTCTCCACATAGGTGCCGTAGAGCGCCTTCAGGTCCTCGAATTCGAGGCGGAGGCGGGCATAGCGGTCCTGGAACTCGGCGTCCTCCCAGACGCCCATGCGCTCGGCGAGGATCTTGAGGCGGGAGAGCGCGTAGCCGGACTGGCGCGGCGAGCCGAGGAAGATGCGCTCGAAGCCGAGCAGCGCCTTCGCCATGTCCCAGCCCTTGTTGAGCTGGCCGACCAGGTTGGCGGCGGGCACGCGGACATTGTCGAAGAAGACCTCGCAGAACTCGTCATGCATCTCTAGGTTGATGATCGGCCGGATGGTGATGCCGGGCGTCTTCATGTCCACCAGCAGGAAGGAGATGCCCTCCTGCTTCTTCGCCTGCTTGTCGGTGCGGACGAGGAGGAAGATCCAGTTGGCGTCGGTCGCCAGCGTGGTCCAGATCTTCTGGCCGTTGACGACATACTCGTCGCCGTCGAGCACCGCCTCGGTGCGCAGCGCGGCGAGGTCGGAGCCGGCATTGGGCTCGGAATAGCCCTGGCACCAGATATGCTCGCCGGTCAGGATCTTCGGCAGGAAGCGCTGCTTCTGCTCCTCCGTCCCGTACTTGATGACGAGCGGGCCGAGCATGACGATGCCGTGGTCGTTGGTGCGGGCGACGCCGTAGCGCTCGTATTCCTCGGTGAGGATGATCTGCTTGGCGGGCGAGAGGCCGAGGCCCCCGTGTTCCTTCGGCCAGCCCGGGCAGAGCCAGCCGCGCTCGGCGAGCTTCATGTACCAGGGGCGGTTCTCGTCCCAGTGCAGGCGCTTCGGCGGGTTGCGCAGGTCGTCGGGGTAGTTCTCGTGCAGGAAGGCGCGGACCACCTGGCGGAAATGCTCGTCCTCGAGCGCGTCGAGCTCGGCCGGGGCGGGGATGCGGATGGCGTCCATCGGCTCAGTCTCCCTTGAAGGCGGGCGTGCGCTTGCCGAGGAAGGCAGCGCGGCCTTCGGCAAAGTCCTTGGTGAGGAAGAGCGTCGACTGGAAGTGGCGCTCCTGCTCCAGCGCGCGGTCGAGGCCCTCGCCCAGCATCTGCTTGGTCAGCGCCATCGGCGCCGGCGCCTGCTCGGCGAGGAAGCGGGCCCGCTCCATGGCGGTGGCGAGGGCATGGCCCTTGGGCACGACCTGGTCGACGAGGCCGATGCGCTCCGCCTCCGTCGCCGTCATCTGGTTGTGGTAGAGCAGGATCTGCCGCGCCTTCCCCTGGCCGACGCGGAGCGGCAGGGTGTGCGGCAGGCCAAGGTCGGCCATCAGCCCGATCTTGCCGAAGCCGGCGCCAAGCCGCGCATCCTCGGCGGCGACGACGGTGTCGGAGGCGCAGGCGATGGAGAGGCCGGCGCCGACGCAATAGCCCTCGATGGCAGCGACGACGGGGACGCTGCCGAGCACCATCAGCCGAATCAGCTCATGCGAGAGGCGCATGCGCTCGCGGCCTTCCATGGCCGAGTTCACGTCCATCCCCGAGATGTCGCCACCCGAGCAGAAATGCCCGCCGGCGCCGGTGACGACGATGGCGCGGGTCGCCTTGTCGCCCTGGGCAGCGCGCAGCGCCTCGATCATCTGCACGCGGAGCGGCATGGCCAGCGCGTTGCGCCGCGCCGGTTGGTCCAGCGTCAGGACGAGGACGCCGCCCTCGCGCTCGGCGACGACGCGGGCGATGGTCTCGCTCATTCCTCGATTTCCGGGCTGACCGCCATGAAGCGGCGGCGATGGAGCGCGGCGCTGCCGTAGAGGTTGGCCATCACCATGGCCTTCCGCAGGTAGAGGCCGACATCGTACTGGTCGGTGTAGCCGATGCCGCCATGCAGCTGGATGCATTCGCGCGTGACCAGCATGGAGGAGGAGGCGGCGCGGGCCTTGGCGCGGGAGATGACGGCGCGGCGCGCATCCCCGGTGGCGCCGGCATCGAGCGTCGCGGCCGCGGCCTCGATGCTGGCCCGGGTCAGCGCGATCTGCATCCGCACATCGGCCGCCTTGTGCTGCAGCGCCTGGAAGGTGCCGATGATCTTCCCGAATTGCTGACGCGTCTTCAGGTAGTCGAGCGTCATGGCGAAGGCGCGGTCCATGCCGCCGAGGAGGTAGGCGCTGGTCAGCAGCGCCGCCTCGTCGAGGGCGAGCGACAGGGCCTCGCCGATATCGTCGGCGATGCGCTCCGCCTCGCCGAGGCGCGGCTCGAGCGTGCCGACATGGCCACCATCCTGCGTCTGCTCGGTCGAGAGCCCGGCGCCGGCCTGCTGCTCGTAAAGGGCGATGCGGCCGCCCTCGCGCACCGGCACGAGGAAGGCGGCGGCGCCGGCGGCCATGGGGAGGAAGCGGCGGGGCGCATCCGGGCTGCCCGGCACCTCCAGCGTGTCGGGCCGCTCCTGCCAGGCGGTCAGCACCAGCGCCTCGCCAGAGACCACCCGCTCCAGCGGGCCGGCGCCGACGGCGGCGAGCAGCGAGCCGGTGAGCATCGCAGGGATCAGCGGCTCCGGCACCAGGGCGCCGCCCAGCTCCTCGGCCAGCGCGCAGGCCTCGCCGAGGCCGAGCCCGGCGCCGCCAGCCTCTTCCGGCAAGCGGAGGCCGATCCAGCCCATCTCACCCATCTGGCGCAGCACGGCCGCATCGAACCCTGGCGTCCGGAAGCGAAGCTCGCGCACCCGCTTCATGTCGCCGCCCGGGGGCGCCACGGCCGCGGCGCTGTCCCGGATCATGCGGATGGATTCCGCGCGGTCCTCCCCGCCCGGCGTGGCGCTCATGGGGGCGGCGCTCATTGGGTGTGCAGCGTGGCGCCGGTCTTGGCCTGCACCTCCTCGAGCGTGACGCCCGGCGCCAGGTCGCGGACGACGAAGCCCTTCCCTTCGACCACATCAAGCACGGCGAGGTTGGTGTAGACCCTGTTGACGCAGGCGAGGCCGGTCAGCGGGTAGCCGCAGCGCTCGACGATCTTCGGGCGGCCGTCCTTGGTCGTGTGCTCCATGATGACCCAGAGGCGCTTGGCCCCGGCCGCGAGGTCCATGGCGCCGCCAACCGCGGGGGCGGTGTCGTTCTCGCTGGTCGCCCAGTTGGCGAGGTCGCCATTCTCCGCCACCTCGAAGCCGCCGAGGACGCAGAGGTCGATATGCCCGCCGCGGATCATGGCGAAGCTGTCGGCATGGCCGACGAAGCTGGCACCCTTGGCGAGGGTGATGAGCTGCTTGCCGGCATTGATGAGCCAGGGATCCTCCTCGCCCTCCTTCGGCGCCGGGCCCATGCCGATGACGCCGTTCTCGGACTGGAAGATCACCTCCCGCGTCGGGGGCACGTAATTGGCCACCATGGTCGGCATGCCGATGCCGAGGTTGACGCACCAGCCTTCCGGCACGTCATCGGCGAGGCGGGCGGCCATCTGGTCGCGGTTGAAGGGCATGTCGCGTGCTCCTCTCAGACCTGCTCGGGCTTCAGCCAGTCGCCGCCGCGGTCCACCTGGACCACGCGGTTCACGTAGACGCCGGGCGTGCCGACCATATGCGGGTGCAGCTCGCCGAGCTCGCGGATGTGCTGCGCCTGGGCGATGGTCAGCTCGGCGCCCATCGCCATGATCGGGTTGAAGTTGCCGCCCGACCCCCGGTAGACGAGGTTGCCCCAGCGATCCGCCTCCCAGGCCTCGACCAGCGCCACGTCGCCCTTGAGGGCGCGCTCCATCACATAGGTCTTGCCCTCGAACTCCCGGCTCTCCTTGCCGCGGGCGAGCAGGGTGCCGGCGGCCGTCGCGGTGTAGAAGGCGGGGATGCCGGCACCGGCGGCGCGGATGCGCTCGGCAAGGGTCCCCTGGGGCACCAGCTCCAGCTCGATCTTGCCCTCGCGGTAGAGGGTCTCGAACACCACCGGGTCCTTGCTGCGGGGGAAGGAGCAGACGATCTTCCGCACCTGGCCCTGGTCCATCAGCTTGGCGACGCCGACGCGGCCGGCGCCGGCATTGTTCAGCACGATGGTGAGGTCGCGGGCGCCCTGCTCGATCAGCCCCTCGATCAGCACGTCGGGCTGGCCGACGCTGCCGAAGCCGCCGATGAGCACGGTAGAGCCATCCCTCACGCCGGCCAGCGCCTCGGCGACCGATTGCACGATCTTGTTGATCATCCTTGTCCCTCCCGGGGGGCTGCCGAATGAGGTAACGCCCCCTTCGCCCCCGGTCTAGTCCCGCCCCCGCATATGGCCGTTCACCACGATATGGCCCGGCACGGCGGCCAGCCGCGGCAGGTCGCCGGCAATCAGCGCCCCGCCGAGCTCCAGCGCCTGCGCATAGGCGGCGCGGGCGATGGCGCCGCCGACGCTGACCCGCCGCACGCCCGCCTCGGCCAGCACCGCCAGCGGCACCAGCCCGCTGCGCGGGCCGAGCAGCACATTGACGGGGCGGGGCGCGACCGCCTGCACGACGCGGCGGATGGCATCGATATCGGGCAGGCCGGGGGCATAGAGGCAATCCGCCCCGGCCTCGGCGAAGGCGGTCAGGCGGCGGAGCGTGTCGTCGAGATCGGCGCGCCCGTGCAGGAAATTCTCGGCCCGCGCCGTGAGCACGAAGGGGTGGCCCCCTCCCCGCGCGGCCACGACGGCGGCGCGGATGCGGGCGACGGCGGCGTCGAAGCCGTGGATCGGCGCGGCCGGGTCGCCGGTCGTGTCCTCGATGGTGCAGCCGGCGAGGCCGGCCTCGATCGCGGCCCGCACGGTCGCGGCACAGGCCTCGGGCGCGGGGCCATAGCCGTCCTCGAGATCGGCCGAGACCGGCAGGCTGGTCTCCGCCAGGATCGCGCGGGCATTGGCGAGCGCCTCGGCCTTCCCGATCGCGCCGTCGCGCCGGCCGAGCGTCCAGGCCGCGCCGGCCGAAGTGGTGGCCAGCGCCTGCGGACCGAGCGAGGCCAGCAGCCGGGTGCTGCCGGCATCCCAGGCATTGGGCAGGACGAAGCAGCCCTCCCGGTGCAGCGCAGCGAAGGCTTCGGCGCGCGCCGCGGCATCCCGTGCTTCGATCATCCGGCGATCTCCCCTTCCGGTCCGTTGGTGATGCCGTGCAGGCGCATCGGCACCGGCGGCAGCCCGTGCAGCCGCCGCAGCAATTGCACGGCGAGCCAGGCATCCTCCAGCGCGCCGTGCAGCGCCGTCTCCCGCCCGAAGCCGCAGGCGGCGGCGGCGCGGGCGAGGCCCACCCGCTCGCCGGGATAGGCGCGGCGCCAGGCCTGCATGGTGCAGAACCCGCCGCTCCAGGGCGGCTCCAGCCCCAGCCGCTCGAATTCGCTCCCGAGCATCCGCCGGTCGAAGGCGAAGTTGTGCGCCGCCGCCGCATGGCCGCCGAAGAAGGCCGTGACTTCCTCGGCATGCTCGGCGAAGGGCGGGTGGCAGGCAAGGAAGGCATCCGACATGCCATGCACGCGGATGGCACCCCAATGGCAGGGGATGCCGGGCGCGAAGGCCAGGTGCAGCGTCGCCTCCGGCTCCAGCGCCGCGTCCAGCCGCACGGCGCCGAGGGAGACGACGCGGTCCTCCGCGCCGGCGCCCGTGGTCTCGGTGTCGAAGACGGTGACGGGGCCGAGCGTCCAGCCCATCTCAGCCGGCGAAGCGGAAGCGCCCATTGCTGATCACCTGCTTGTCGCGTTCCACCACGCGGGCGCGGAAGGCGGCGCCGCCCTCCTCCTGCCAGACCTCCGTGCGGATGGTCTCGCCGGGGAAGACGGGCGAGGAGAAGCGCAGGTCGATCGATCCGAAGCGCGCCGTGTCATAGCCGCAGACGGCGCGCAGCAGGGCGTGGCAGACGGTGCCGAAGGTGCAGAGCCCGTGCAGGATCGGCCGGGGGAAGCCGGCCTGCTTCGCCACCGCCGGGTCGATATGCAGCGGGTTGAGGTCGGAATTGAGCCGGTAGACCAGCGCCTGCTCCGGCCGCGTCGCCAGGTCTAGGGTGATGTCCGGGGCGCGCTCGGGCTCGGGGTGCGGCTGCTTCACCGGGCCGGAGGGGCCGCCGAAGCCGCCATTGCCGCGCATGAAGCTGGTGGAGGTGGTGGTGGCCAGCAGCTCGCCCGTCTTCGCATCGAGGATCTCGCGCTCGGAATACATCAGCGCGCCGCGGCCCTCGCCGCGGTCGACCAGGCCGGTGATGCGGGAGCGGCCGATCAGCTCGCCCTCGGTCGGCAGCGGCCGGTGCAGGACGAGGCCCTGCTCGCCATGGAGGATCTGCTGCCAGACGATGCCGGTATCCGGGTTGCGCGACCAGAAGCCGGGCGAGGCGAGCACCACGGGCATCGACGGCATGACCTTCAGCCACGGCTCGTAGAGGAAGTCGAGCTGCCGCTCGTCCATCGGGTCCTGGCCGAGGCCGACGGAGAAATTGTAGAGCGCCACATCCTGCCAGCGGAGGGTCTGGCGGACTTCCGGGATGGGGTAGTTCATCAGCTGGTCGTAGTTGATGGGCATCTCAATGGCCTCCGCCTTGAAGCTCGATCACCGCATCGGCCGCGTAGCAGCCCTGGCCGGCGGGCAGCACCAGCACCGGGTTCACGTCGACGCCGGCGAGGCGCGGCCCGGCGGCGGCGGCGAAGGCCGAGAGGGCCGAGAGGACCTCGGCGAGCGCCGCCACATCGGCCTTCGGCCGGCCGCGGGCGCCGTCGAGCAGCGGGAAGCCGCGCAGCGAGCGGATCAGCCGCTCCGCCTCCGCCAGATCGAACGGGCAGCGGCGGAAGGCGACGTCCTTCAGCACCTCGATGAAGATGCCGCCGAGGCCCACCATCGCCACCGGGCCGAAGACCGGGTCGCGGAAGACGCCGAGCGCCATCTCGACGGCACCCTTGATCTGCCTGGAGACGAGCACGCCCTCGATCCGCGCCGCCGGGGCGTGGTGGCGGGCGCGGTCGAGCAGGGTGGCGAAGCCGTGCCGCACCTGGGAGGCATCGGCGATGTCGAGGAGGACGCCGCCCATCTCGCTCTTGTGGAGGATGTCGGGGCTGAGGATCTTCAGCACCACCGGGTAGCCGATCGACTCGGCGGCGGCGACGGCGGCCTCGCTGTCGGGGGCGGCATGCTCGGGCACGGCGGGGATGCCGGCGGCGGCGAGCAGCGACTTCGCCACGGCCTCGCTCGGGGCCATCGCCGGCAGCTCGACCTCCGGCAGCGGGATCGCGGCGCGCGGCTCCTCGGCGCGGGCGAAGGCGGCGCCGAAGCGGCCCATCGCCTCGATGGCGACGACGGCGCGCGACGGGTCCTCGAAGCAGAGCCAGCCATCGGCCTCGTAGTCGCGCACCTTGTTGGGCGCGAGCATGGACATGACCCAGAGCCGGTCGGGATGCGCCTCCCGGACGGCCCGCATTTCCTGGTGCAGCTTCGGCCCGAGGCTGCGGCCGGCCGCCGTCTGCGACCAGAAGGAGAGGATGGAGCTGTAGCCGCCATCCACCGCGACACTCTCGGCGAAGGCGGAGATGAGCTTCAGGTCGTTCGTCACCTGCGCGGTGCAGTCGACCGGGTTGCGCGGGGCGCAGAAGGGGATCAGCGCCCGCAGCTTGGCCTGCGCCTCCTCCGGCATGGGCGGCATGGGCAGGCCCGCCGCCTCCGCGGCATCCGAGATGAGGACGCCGGCGCCGCCGGAGACGGTCAGCACGCCGAGCGTGTTGCGCGCAGGGTAGATGCGGCGCGTCGCGGCATAGGCGATGTCGAGCATCTCCTCCGTCGTCCGCGCCCGCACCACGCCGAACTCGTCGAGCACCGCCTGGGTGACGGCGTCATCGCCGGCGATGGAGGCGGTGTGGGACTGCGCCGCCGCGCCGCCCAATTGGCTGCGGCCGACCTTCATCATCACGATCGGCTTGCGGTTGCGCCGCGCCAGGTCGAGGGCGGCGAGGAAGCTCTCGCTCTCGCGGATGCCCTCGGCATAGGCGCAGATGACGTCGACCTCCGGCGCCTGGGCCATCCAGCCCAGCACGTCGCCGAGCGCGACCTCCGCCTCGTTGCCCGTGGTGATGCAGACCTGGGTGCCGATGCCGCGGTCGAGCGCCGCCGAGAAGATATGCGTGCCATAGGCGCCGGATTGCGAGGCGATGCCGATCCGCCCGGGGATGGGCCAACCCTTCTCGAAGCTCGCGGTGAAGGTGCCGTAGAAGCGGATCGCGTCGTTGAAGACGCCGAGGCAATTCGGCCCGAGCAGGCGGATGCCGTGGCGGCGGGCGACCTCGGTCATGCGCTGCTGCGCGGCGGCACCGGCCTCGTCCATCTCGGCGAAGCCGGCGGTGAAGCAGATGACGGCGCGGCAGCCGCGGGCGCCGAGCTCGTCGAGGGCCTGGATGGCGAGCGCCGAGGGCACGGCGATGATGGCGACGTCGGGCGCGGCGGGCAGCTCGGCGATGGAGGCGAAGGCGGGCAGGCCCTGCACGGTCGGGCGCTTCGGGTTCACCGGCCAGATCGGGCCGGCGAAGCCGCGCTCCTTCATGTAGGCGATGGGCCGGCCGCCGATGCGGGCCGGCTCGTCGGAGGCGCCGATCACAGCGACAGAACGGGGCCGCACCAGAGGATCGAGGGAAGCGAAGCCCGAAAGCCCCGACGGCGCGGCAGCGGCAGACATCCTTGGCCCTTCCCCTTGTCCCTCAGCGGGCCGCAGCCTGGGGGAGGCGGGCGATCAGGGCAAGAGGGGGCGGTCAGGCCTCCTCCTCGTCATCCTCCTCGTCCTCGTCGAGCTCCTCGTCATCTTCGTCGTCGTCGTCGTACTCGTCTTCATCCTCGTCGAACTCGTCCTCCTCATCCTCCTCGTCGGGATCGCCGCCGAGCCAGGGGCCGGCGGCGAGGAGGGTCAGGAGCTCGGGATCAAGGCTCGGCATGGCGATTTCCTTGCGCGGGCGGACAGTCGCACAACCGGCGAGGCGGGGGCGGGTTCCCCGCCCCCCCGGTCAGCTCTGCGCGTCGGGCGAGAGGACCATGCAGGCGCCGCTGCGGCGCAGCCGCTCGCAGACCGACTGGGCCGAGGTTTGCGAGAGGCCGGTGACGCGGGCGCGGTAGAGCCTGCCGCGGCCGGCGGCGACCGGCTGCACCTGGGCCTGGCCGCCGCCGGCCTCGCGGGCGGCATTGGCGGCGCTGCGGGCCAGGTTCTCGCTGGCGAAGGCGCCGACCTGGACGGCCCAGGCACCCGTCGCCGGCGCGCGGGCCGTGCCGGCACGGAGCGAGGCAGGCAGGCTGCTGGCATTGGCGCTCGACACCAT
Source organism: uncultured Craurococcus sp. (assembly GCA_902805545.1). Lineage (GTDB taxonomy): Bacteria > Pseudomonadota > Alphaproteobacteria > Acetobacterales > Acetobacteraceae > Belnapia. Next base: position 110,784 of record CADCTD010000165.1, read on the forward strand.
CCCGCCGAAGCCCTGCAGCAGGCCGGGCTGCTGCGCCGGCTGGAAGGGCATGCCGCGGGCGGGTGCCGTCGCCGGGCGCGGCGCGGGCGCCGCATTGGCGGAGGCGAGGACGGAGTTGCGCGGCGCCGGGGCGGAGAGAGCCGGCACGCGCGGCTTCGGTGCGGCGGGGGCCCAGTCGCGCGGCGCGGCGGGCGGCGGCTCGGCGGCGGCACGGGCTTCCGCCTCCATCAGCCGCTGCGCGCCCTGCGCGGTCGAGCCGTCGGGAATCGGGTCCATGCGGACGACCGCGCTGTTGTCGAGCGAGGCGAGCTGCACCGGTGCGGCCTGCGCATAGGTGCTGCCATCCGGGATCGGCTCCATCCGGACGACCGGTCCGGCCGGGAGCTGGGCCACCTGCACGCCGGGGTCGAGCGCCTGGCGCTGCTCGCGGAGCGCGATCATCGTCGACGGGTCCATACGCCGCGGGCCAGCCGGGATGCTCAGCGGGATCTCCGCCGCGGCATAGATCTCCGGCGCCGCGCGGCGGCTCGGATGCTGGCCGACGATGTTGGGGCCGATCCGGGCGACGTAGTTGCGCGTCTCCGCCGGCAGACCCCTGCTGTTCCAGAGATAGTCCTCGAGCCGCCGGGGCCCCGCATTGTAGGCGGCGAGGAAGGCCGGCGAGCCGTACAGGTCGTACATCTCGCGGATGTAAGCCGCACCCGCCATGACGCTGTCATACGGGTGGTAGGGGTCGTTGCCGAGGCCGTAGCGGGCCTGGAGCTCGCGATAGGTGCCGGGCATGACCTGCATCAGCCCCATGGCGCCGACCGGGCTGGTGGCGGAGCTGCGGCCGCCGGATTCCTGGCGCATGACCTCGCGGATCCAGCGCTCCGGCACGTCGAAGCGGCGGGCGGCCTCGCGGATGTAGGGCCCCCACGGATCGCCGGGCGGGCCGGGCGGATTGTAGCTGGCCGGGCGGTTGTAGCTGCCATGCGTGACAGCGACATGATGGCCGGAGCTCGGCCGGCTTGCCTGTTGCTGGCTGCAGGCCGCCAGCATGGCCAACACCGAGAGCGCCACTGCCGGCTGCGCCAGGCGCGTTGCGCGCCCCGCCCCGCCGGCCATGCCGCCGCGCGATGTCCTCTTCCCTTCGGGCATCCCCATTCGCTCCACCGGGTCTGGGACCACCGGGTACCCGAAGCCTGCCCCCCACGGATCCCTGCCGTCCCCACGGCGCGGAATCCCAGGCTTGCCCCGAAAACCTGGCGGACGTTCTACGTCCTGAAGCACTAGCCCTACACGGTCGTCCGGTCCGCCGGCAAGACTGCTTTGTTATCGCAATACTGTGCACAGGCATACACTTGCCTGTTACGAATTGCGACTCAAAGTTGTGCCGCCCTGGCGACTCATCGCCGATCCGGTCTATAGGCCCCGCCATGCCGGATGGAACTGCCATGCCTGGGGCGCGGCCCGAGGCGCTTTATGTTTTTGATGCCCGGACGCCGCGGCGTCGCGCGGCGGCGCTCGGGGACATCGCCA
>CADCTD010000166.1 GCA_902805545.1 uncultured Craurococcus sp.
CCACTTCGCGCACCATCTGCGCGCCCATGTTCTCGAACTTGTCGGCCAGCTCGATCTCCTTGGCGACGGTCACGCCGTCCTTGGTGATCCGCGGGGCGCCGAAGCTCTTGTCGAGCACGACGTTGCGGCCCTTGGGGCCGAGCGTCACCTTCACGGCGTCGGCCAGGATGTCCACGCCGCGCAGCATGCGGTCGCGCGCATTGGCGCCGAACTTAACGTCCTTCGCAGCCATGTATGTACCTCATTGGTTCGGCGTCCGGTCGCTGCCCGGGCGGTCTGCCCCGGCGCGGTCCCGTCCGCCATTGTTGACGACGAGTGTCAGGCGGCCGACCGGGTGGATCAGGCGGCCTTGGCGACGGAAGGGTTGTCGAGGATGCCCATGATGTCGGACTCCTTCATGATGAGGAGCTCCTCGCCATCGAGCTTCACCTCGGTGCCCGACCACTTGCCGAACAGGATGCGGTCGCCGGCCTTCACGTCGAGCGGGCGCATCTCGCCCTTGTCGTTCAGCGTGCCGCTGCCGACGGCGATCACCTCGCCTTCCTGCGGCTTCTCCTTGGCGGTGTCGGGGATGATGATGCCGCCGCGGGTCTTCTCCTCGGCCGTCACGCGACGGACGAGAACGCGGTCATGCAGGGGACGGAAGCTCATATGCGGTCCTCTCCTGGCCTATTCTCAAGGAATGGGTCCCCCCGCCGGGAGGCGCCAGCGGGACCGCTAGCACTCACCCCGGAGGAGTGCCAAGCGATCTAGGGCAGGCTCGCGCGGGCGTCAAGGGATTTGCAGCACTCTCGGAGTGCGAGTGCCAACCCATTGAAATCCAACATTCTTGTTGCAACCCATCCGGAAAGACGTGGCAAGCTTCGCGTTGCACAGGCGGAGGGAAACGTCGGCCGCAACGGCTGGCACCAGAGAAAGGATCATGTTGCGTGCTGTACAGCCTCGAGCGCTTCGTCCGCATCCCCGACTGGCGGCTCACCACCGCCGAGATCCTCTACCACATGCCGGACCATCCCGGCGTGCTGCAGACCTTCGTCTGGCAGAAGGTCGACCACGCCCCGGCCTTCCCGGAACTCTCGCGCTTCCTCGACTTCTGGCGCCGCGAGATCGAGGGGCCGCTGCACTCCGTCCGCGTCGCCTCCGCCGCGCTGACGCGCCCGGCCGAGCTGCGCTTCGCCAACGGCCAGTTCATCCTGCACTGACCGGCGCCGGCGGCCCGGGCGCTACTCCTCCAGCGCCCGCCCCGCGCGGTGCCGGCGCAGCAGGGCGAAGCCGATCGCCACCGAGCCGGCGAGCAGCACGGCCGAGAGGCCGAGCTGCCAGGCGCCGTCCACCCGCACGCCCTTGCCGAGCAGGGCGAAGACCAGCGTCTGCGGCAGGTAGCCGATCGCCGAGGCGGCGAGGAAGGGCAGCAAGGCGATTCCCGCCATCCCCGCCAGCAGGTTGAGCGCCAGGTTGTTGCCGAGGGGCAGCAGCCGGAGCGCCAGGGTCGCATTGAAGGGGCTGGCCGCCAGCAGGTCCCGCAACGGCCGGAGGCGCCGCCCGAAGCGCCCGGCCAGCCGCCGCTGCGCCCAGCCGCGCCCCACCAGCCGCGCCCAGAGGAAGGAGACCGTGCAGCCGAGCAGCTGCGCCAGCAGCGCGAGCCCGGTCCCCGCCACCGCGCCGAAGGCATAGCCGCCGAGGAAGGCGACGCCCTGGCGCGGGATCCCCACCGCCGTCGCCGCCATCCCGACGATGAGGAAGATCGCCTCCCCCCAGAGCCCCTGCCCGCGGATGGTGCGGTCCACCCATTCCGTCCCGAGCAGCCCGCCGAGCGCCCTGAGCAGCAGCCCCGCCGCCACCAGCCCCGCCGCCAGCACCAGCAGCTTGGCGACCGCCCTCGCCCGCTCGCTCACTCCTCGACCACCGGGCGGGAGCCGCGGCGCTGCAGCCAGGCGACGCCCAGGAGGTCGAAGATGGAGACCGCCAGCCGGTCCAGCGTCCCGTAGTTGGAGCGCCCGCGCACCCGTGGCCGGTGGTTCACCGGCTCGCTCACCACCAGCCCGCCCTGGCGCAGCACGAGGGCCGGCAGGAAGCGGTGCATGTGGTCGAAATGCGGCAGCGCGAGGAAGAGGGCGCGGGGGAAGACCTTGAGCCCGCAGCCGGTATCCGGCGTCGCATCGCCGAGCAGCCGGGCACGGATGCGGTTGGCGATGCGGCTCGAGCGCCGCTTCACCCAGCTGTCCCGCCGCGTCACCCGGTGCCCGGCCACCAGCACCGGCCGGGCCTGCCGCTCTCCCTGGGCCCGTGCCAGCAGCCGCGGTATGTCGGCCGGGTCGTTCTGCCCGTCGCCGTCGAGGGTGGCGATCCAGGCGCCGCGGGCCGCCTTCACCCCGGTGATGACCGCCGCCGACTGCCCGCAGCTCGCCCGGTGGCGGAGATGCCGGAGCGGCGCCTGGCCCGCCGCCGCGCGCAGCGCCTCCGGCGTGCCGTCGGTCGAGCCGTCGTCGACATAGACGATCTCATGCGCCATGCCGGCCAGCGCCGCCTCGATCTCGGCGACCAGCGGCGCGATGTTCGGCGCCTCGTTCCGCACCGGGATGACCACGGAGATCAGGGGAGGGATGGCCGGGGCCGCCACGGGGGTACCTGGGGTGGCACCGGCCGGGTCACCGGCCGCGTCGGGGGCGGTCTGCATCGCGGCGTTGCGGTAGCAGCCGCGCGAGCGCGCCGCAAGCCGCGCCGATTGTTCCGCCTGGGCGGCGTTCGGTTGATGTCGCGGCCGCCTTGCCACCCTATACTAGGCCAATGCCTTTCGATGCACCCTCCGCCCGCCCGGTCGTGAGCCGGGCGGCCCCCCGCGCCATCGGCCTCTGGCTGCTCGGCGTGGCCGCCATGGTCTGGGTCATGGTCGCCCTCGGCGGCGCCACCCGCCTCACCGGCTCAGGCCTCTCCATCATGGAATGGGCGCCGCTCTCCGGCACCCTGCCGCCGCTCTCCGATGCCGAGTGGCAACGCCTCTACGACCTCTACCGCACCATCCCGCAATACCAGCTCGTCAACCAGGGCTTCGGGATCGAGGGCTTCAAGCAGATCTTCTGGCTGGAATGGGCCCACCGGCTCTGGGGCCGGCTGATCGGCCTCGCCTATGCCCTGCCGCTCGCCTGGTTCTGGCTGCGCGGCCGCATTCCGGCCGGCTACAAGGGCCCGCTCGTCCTGCTGCTGGTGCTCGGCGGCCTGCAGGGCGCGATCGGCTGGTTCATGGTCGCCTCCGGCTTCGAGGCGGACCGCACCGCCGTCTCCCCCTACCGGCTGGTGATGCATCTCAGCCTGGCGCTTGGCCTCTTCGCAGCGCTGACCTGGACCGGGCTCGGCCTGCTGCGCCCCCGCCCGGCCGAGGCGCCGCCCGCCGCCGGCAGCATCCGTCGCCAGGCCAAGGCCGCAGCCTGGCTGCTGGCCGGGGCGATGCTCGCCGGCGGCTTCGTCGCCGGCAACCGCGCCGGGCTCGACTACAACACCTTCCCGTTGATGGAGGGCCAGCTCGTCCCGCCGGGCTACTGGCGGCTCGACTCCGCCTGGGCGAACCTCACGCTGAATGTCGCGGCGGTGCAGTTCAACCATCGCCTGCTGGCGAGCCTCGCGGCGCTGGCCGCGCTCGGCGCTGCCTTCACCGGCTGGCGCCGTCTGCCGCCCGGCTTCGCCCGCAGCGCCTGCCTGGGCCTCGGCGGGGTGGTGATGCTGCAATACGGGCTCGGCGTCGCCACGCTGCTGCATGCCGTGCCGGTCTGGCTCGGCACGCTGCACCAGGCGACGGCGGTGCTGGTGCTGACCGCAGCGCTGCTCGCGCTGCACGGGCTTCGCGCCCCGGAGAGACGACCATGATCGAAGGCGAGGCCGCCACCGCCCGGCGGGCGGACCAGGGGGCACTGCTGCAGCTGATCCTCGACAGCATGCGGCACGGCATCGCCCTGTTCGATGCCGAAGGCCGGCTGGTGGCGGCAAACGAGCTGGCGCGGCGGCTCGGCATCTTTCCCGGCGAGACCCTGCCGACCGGCATGACCATCATGGCGATCGTCGACGCCCAGGCCGCCGCCGGCGAGTTCGGCGATGCCGAGACCACCGCGCGGCACGTCGCTGCCGCCCGCGCCTTCGACCGCAGCATCCCGAACCGCTACAGCCGCACCCGCCCCGACGGCACCGTGCTGGAGATCACCTCCGACCCGACGCCGGATGGCGGCTTCATCGTCACCTACAGCGACGTCACCGCACGGACCCGGGCCGAGCAAGCCGCCCGCGACCGCGCCGCCATGCTGACGGCCGCGCTCGATTCGATGCAGCACGGCTGCCTGATCTACGGGCCTGACGACCGCCTCCTCGCCGCCAACGCCCTCGCCGCCTCCTGCGCTGGCCTGGCGCCGGAGGAGCTGGTCCCCGGCCGCTCCCGCGCCGAGCTCATCCGCCTGCAGCACGCCCACGGCACCTTCGGCGGCGGCGAGGCAGCCACGGCCGAGCGGGACCGGCTGATCAACCGCCCGCATGGCCGCTACAGCGAGTTCACCCGCACCGCGCCGGACGGCAGGGTGATCAAGGTCGCCTCGAACCCGATCGGGCCCGACGGCGCCGGCGGCCATGTCGTCACCTACACGGACGTCACCCCCCTCGCCCAGGCCGAGGCCGCCTCCCGCGCCCGGGCCGAACTCCTGCAGACCATGCAGGAGACGATGAAGCACGGCATCGCCCTGTTCGGCCCCGACCAGCGGCTGGTCGTCGCCGACGACCTCGCCGCCGAGCTCGCCGGCCTCCGCCCGGGGGAAATGCCGCCCGGCGCGACCACCGCCGAGATCGCCGCCATCCAGCTCTCGCGCGGCCTGTTCGGCGAGGGGCCGGAGGCCACACGGGCCGCCGGGGTCGCCTCCCGCCACGACCGCCGCTTGCCCCGCTTCGTCCGGCGCCGCCTGGCCGATGGCCGCATCGTCGATTCCCGCTCCGACCCGACGCCCGATGGCGGCTTCGTCATCACCTGGTCAGACGTCACGCCGCTGATCGAGGCGGAGCGCGCGGCCGAGGCCCGCGCCGCGACGCTGCAGGCCATGATCGACAACATGCGGCACGGCATCACGCTGTTCGATGCCGCGGGCCGCGTCGTCGCCACCAACCAGCTGATGCACCAGCTCGCCGGCCTGCCGGCCGGGACGGTGGCGCCGGGCCGCCACATCGAGGAGCTCATCCGCGCCCAGTGCGAGGCCGATGCCTCGGGCGACGCGGCGCTCAATGCGCTGTACGCCGCCCAGGCCCTCGCCGCCGACCGCTCGAAGCCGCAGCGCCACGTCCGCCCCTCGCGCGACGGGCGGATGCTCGACGTCGCCTCCGACCCGATGCCCGATGGCGGCTTCGTCATCACCATCACCGACATCACCGCCCTCACCCGCGCCGAGGCGGAGCTGCGCCAGCGCGCCGAGCTGCAATCGGCGATGCTGAAGGCGATCCGCCACGGCATCGCCCTCTACGACGCGGACTACCGGCTGATCGCCGTGAACCGGATCTTCGGCGGGCCGGAGAACCGCCCCTTCCCCGAGGGCCGGACGCCGATGCCGCCCGGGACGCCGATGGCCGACATCCTGCGCCGCCAGGCCGAGCTCGGCGGCCTCGGCCCCGAGCCGGAGAAGGAGCTCGAGCGGCTGCTCGCGCTCGACCGACGACTGTCGCACCGCTACATGCGCCGCACCACCGACGGGCGGCTGCTCGAGGTCCATTCCGACCCGATGCCGGCTGGCGGCTTCGCAATCACCTTCTCAGATGTCACCGCCCTTGCCGCCGCCGAGGCCGAGGCCGAATCGCGTGCCGCCATGCTGCGCGCCGCGCTCGACACCATGCGCCACGGCTTCATGCTGTTCGGGCCGGACCATCGGCTGCGCGCCTCCAACCGCCTCGCCACCGAGATCGGCGGGCTGTCGGCGGAGGAGCTGCAGCCCGGCATCCCCTTCGAAGAGCAGCTCCGCCTGCACCATGCGCGCGGCATGTACGGCTCGCCACCGCGCAGCGACGAGACGCTGGCCCGGCTCCTGGCGGCCGACCGCAGCCAGTCCTGGCGCCGCACCCGCCGCATGCCGGGCGGCGAGGTGATCGAGATCTTCAGCGACCCGACGCCGGACGGCGGCTTCGTCGTCACCTTCACCGACATCACCGCCCGCGCCGAGGCCGAGGCCGAGGCGAAGCGCCGCGCCAATGCGCTGCAGATCACCCTCGACAGCGTCCGCCACGGGATCGCCCTCTACGGGCCGGACCGGCGGCTGATCCTCGCCAACCGCCTGGCCGGGCCGCATCATGGCGTGCCGGACCTGCCGGAGCGTGCCGGCACGCTGTTCGACGACCTCCTCCGCGAGCAATACGCCCTCGGCTTCTTCGGCCCGGAGCCGGAGGCGAAGCAACGCTTCACCACGGCGCTCGGCCGCGACCGCTCCATCCCGGCGCAGCTGCAGCGCCGCATGCCGGACGGGCGGGTGATCGACATCGCCAGCGACCCGACGCCCGAGGGTGGCTTCGTCATCACCCAGTCCGACGTGACCGCGCTCGAGCATGCCAAGGCCGATGCCTCGGACCGCGCCGCCATGCTCCAGCTCATGCTGGACAACATCCAGCATGGCATCTCCTATTTCGGCCCGGACCGCCGGCTGACCGCCTTCAACCGCCTGGCCGAGGATCTGGCCGGGGAAGGCGGCAGCGTCCCGCTGCGGCGCGGCGCGACGCTCGAGGAGCTGGTGGCCGAGATCGCCGGCACCGGCGCTTACGGCGATGCCGCGCAGACCGCGTCGATGACCGAGGCACGGCTCGGCCTCGACCGCAGCAGGCCGCACCGCTACCTGCGCCGCACCGGCGCCGGGCGGCTGGTCGAGGTCTCGTCCAACCCGGCGCCGAATGGCGGCTTCGTCGTCACCCATTCCGACGTGACCGACCTCCTGGAGGCCCAGGCCGCTGCTGCCGAGCGGAGTGCGCAGCTCCAGGTGATGCTGGAGACCATGCGGCACGGCATCGCGCTGTTCGACCGCGACCGGCGGCTGGTGACCGCCAATGCGCTGGCCGCCACCCTCAACGGGCTCGACCAACGGGCGTTCGAGCCAGGCCGCGCCTGGGGCGAGGTGGTCGCGGACATCTCCGCCGCCGGCCTGCTCGATCCCGGGGAGATAGGGCGGATCATCGCCGACGACTACTCCCTACCGCTCCGCCTCGTCCGGCCCGGGGGGGATGGCCGGGTGATCGAGGTCACCACCAACCCGACGCCGGAGGGCGGCTTCGTCGCCACCTATACCGATATCACCGCCCTCACCCAGGCCGAGGCCGCGGCGCGCGAGCGGGCGGGCGTGCTGCAGGTGATGCTGGAGAATACCCGTCACGGCATCTGCTACTACGGCGCCGACCGGAGGGTCATCGCCGCCAATGGCCTCGCCGCCGAGTTCGGCGAATACAGCCCGGGCGCCCTCCGCCCGGGCCGCAGCATCGAGGAGCTGGTCGAGGACCAGCTGCGCCGCGAGGTCGCCGGCGAGGTGAGCGTCGAGACGGCGCAGCTCGCCCTCACCATGGATCGCAGCCAGCCCGCCCGCTACACCAGGCCGACCCGGGACGGCCGGATCATCGAGGTCACCTCCGACCCGACGCCGGGCGGCGGCTTCGTCGTCACCACCGCCGACATCACTCCCCTGGTCCGCGCCGAGCAGGAGGCGCGCAGCCGCGCCGCCATCCTCCAGGCGATGCTCGACAACAGCCGCCAGGGCATCATCCTCTTCGACCTGGAAGGCCGGGTCGTCGCCGCCAACGGCATCGCCGCCGGGCTGACCGAGCTGCCGCCCGAGGCGATCTGGCCGGGCCTCGACATCCGCGCGCTGATCGCCCGGCAGGTCGAGATCGGGCATATCCCGCGGGACGGCTTCGCCGATGCCCTGGCCCTGGTGCCGCGGGACCGGCCCTGGCCGGTGCCCTCCATGCGGCGCCGGACCCTCACCGATGGCCGCATCGTCGAGGTGCTGAGCGATGGCGTGGCGGGCGTCGGCTACATCCGCATGTACCGCGACATCACGGAGGAGCTCCGCGCCCGCGCCGAGCTGGAGCGCGCCCGTGACGCGGCCGAGACGGCGAACCGCGCCAAGTCCCGCTTCCTCGCCACCATGAGCCATGAGCTGCGCACGCCGCTCAACGCCGTCATCGGCTTCTCCGAGGCCTATCTGATCGACAAGGACCCGGCCCGCCGGCTCGACTACGTGCAGTCGATCCACGAGGCGGGGCGCCACCTGCTCTCGCTGATCGACGACATCCTCGATGTCACCCGGTCGGAGACGACGGGCTTCCAGATCACCGAGGGCCAGGTCGCGGTGCTGCCGCTGGCCGAGGGCGCGGTGCAGATGATGCAGGCGACGGCGGCGACGGCAGGCGTCACCCTTGGGGCCAGCCTGCCGCCGCACCTGCCGCTGCTCCGCGCCGACGAGCTGCGGCTGCGCCAGGTGCTGCTGAACCTCCTCGCCAATGCGGTGAAATTCACCCCCGCCGGCGGCAGCGTCACCCTCGGCGCCGAGGTCGCGCCGGAGGGCGACCTGGTGCTCCGGGTCAGCGACACCGGCATCGGCATCGCCCCGGGGGACATCTCGCGGGCCTTCGAGCCCTTCACCCAGCTCGATTCGTCCCTGTCGAGACGCTTCCCCGGCTCCGGCCTCGGCCTATATCTGTCGCGGGCGCTGGCCGAGGCGCAGGGAGCCACCCTCCGCCTGGAGAGCACGCCCGGCCAGGGCACCACCGCCTTGCTGCGCTTCCCGAAAGACCGCCTGCTGGCCGAACTGGCCGCCTGATCACCCCTTGGAGAGCCCCACTATGCCGCTCGACACGCCGCTTTCGGTCACCGATCGCCTTTTCTTCGCCGAGGAAGGCCTCGACCGCGCCGGCGCGGAGCGCCTGGTCCGCGAGGCGCTGGCCGGCGCCGATGACGGCGAGCTCTTCCTCGAATACCGCGAGAGCGAGGGCATCTCGCTCGACGATGGCCGCATCCGCGCGGCCAGCTTCGACGCCACGCGCGGCTTCGGCCTGCGCGCCGTCGCGGGCGAGGCGGCGGGCTATGCCCATTCCGGCGAGATGTCGGAGGCCGCGCTGAAGCGGGCGGCGGAGACGGTCGGGGCCGTCCGCCACGGCCATTCCGGGACGCTCGACCTCGCCCCGCGCGCGACCAATGCGCGGCTCTATGCCGACGGCAACCCGCTGACGCTGATGGATTTCGGCGCCAAGACCGCCCTCCTCGGCGAGATCGACGCCTTCGCCCGCGGGCGCGATCCGCGCGTCGCGCAGGTGATGGCCTCCATCTCCGGCGAGTGGCAGGCGGTGCAGATCATCCGCGCGGACGGCACGCGCGTCGCCGATATCCGCCCCCTCGTCCGCCTCAACGTCGCGGTGGTGGTGGAGCAGGACGGGCGGCGCGAGACCGGCAGCCACGGGCTCGGCGGCCGCTTCGACTATGCCCGCATCCTCGCCGCCCCGGTCTGGCAGGCCGCCGTCGACGAGGCGCTGCGCCAGGCGCTCGTCAACCTCGACAGCATCCCGGCGCCTGCCGGGGAGATGGAGGTGGTGCTCGGCCCGGGCTGGCCGGGGATCCTGCTGCACGAGGCGATCGGCCATGGGCTCGAGGGCGACTTCAACCGCAAGAAGACCTCGGCCTTCGCCGGGCTGCTCGGCCAGCGGATCGCGGCGCCCGGCGTCACGGTCATCGATGACGGCACCATGCCGGACCGCCGCGGCAGCCTCACCGTCGATGACGAGGGCACGCCCTCCAACCGCACCGTGCTGATCGAGGACGGCATCCTGACGGGCTTCCTGCAGGACCGGCAGAATGCGCGGCTGATGGGCGTCGCCTCCACCGGCAACGGCCGCCGCCAGAGCTACGCCCACATCCCCATGCCGCGCATGACCAACACGGTGATGCTGGGCGGCCAGCATCCGCCGGAGGAAATCCTCCGCAGCGTGAAGCGCGGCCTCTACGCGGTGAATTTCGGCGGCGGTCAGGTCGACATCACCAGCGGGAAGTTCGTCTTCAGCGCCTCCGAGGCCTATCTGGTCGAGGACGGCAAGATCGGCTCGCCGGTGAAGGGCGCGACGCTGATCGGCAACGGCCCGGACAGCCTCACCAAGGTGGCGATGGTCGGCAACGACATGGCACTCGACCCCGGCATCGGCACCTGCGGCAAGCAGGGCCAGGGCGTGCCGGTCGGCGTCGGCCAGCCGACGCTGAAGCTCGCCGGGCTGACGGTCGGCGGCACGGCCGTATGACCATCCGCCAGGCCCGGCCCGGGGAGGCGCCGGTCCTGGCGGCCATCGTCGAGCGGGCCTATGGGCCCTGGGTGACCGTCATCGGCCGCCGCCCGATGCCGATGGAGGACGACTACGCTGGCCGCATCGCCGCCGGCGAGGCCTGGGTGCTGGAGGAGGCCGGCGTGCCCGTCGCCCTCGTCGTCATCGAGCAACACCCGGACCACCTGATGCTCGACAACATCGCCGTCGACCCTGGCCGCCAGGGCCGCGGCGAGGGCCGGGCGCTGCTCGATTTCGTCGAGGCCGAGGCGGCGCGGCGCGGCCTGCCGGAGGTGCGGCTCTACACCAACACCCTAATGGAGCGGAACATCGCCCTCTACGCCCGGCGCGGCTATGCCGAGACCGGGCGCGAGGTGCAAAAGGGCTTCAGCCGCGTCTTCATGGCGAAGCCGGTCAGCGGTTCCGCCGCCACAGCTCCTCGCTGAGCAGCGCCGCGAAGCCGATCCAGGCGGCATAGGGCACCGCCATCCAGGCCGCCGGCGGATCGACCTTGCGCGCCGCATCGACATAGGCGACGGCATTGGCGACCGTCACCCCCGCCTCCACCGTCGCCGCGCCGAGCTGCCGCTTCCCGAAGCCGAGCCAGAGCCAGGCGGCGTTGAGCACCTGGATGCCGAACCAATGCGCCAGCGCCCGCTCCCGCGCCGGGCCCCGCGGCGCCGTCCAGATGCGGAGGCCGGAGAGAGTCAGCAGCGCATAGAGCGGCCCCCAGATGGCGAAGGCCGGGTCGGGCGGGTTGAAGGGCGGCTTCTCCAGCCGCTCGTAGTCGCGGCGGATGCGCCCATGCACCGGCGAGGGCGAGTAGCGCGCCGACAGCAGCGCGGAGGCCAGCACTGCCCCGCCCGTCACCAGCAGGCCGAGGCCGATATCCCGCTCGCGCCCGCCCCGCGGCACCGCCGCCTGCCGTATCAGCGAACCATCCATTGCCCGCGCCTCCATCCCGACGGATTGCAAACCGGAGGATGCGCCGCCGGTTCCACGCGGTCAGGGCTGGTGCCGCGGCGGCACAGGCCCCGCTCAGCCCTGCCGCCTGCCGGGGTGGCTCACTGGATCGACATGCGGAGCCTGCAGGCGCTGCCCGAGATCCAACACGGGCCGGTCGAGATCGCCGCCGCGCCTGGCGAGGCCGGCCCGACTGCCGACGACGCGGACCTCTCCCTCCGGCTCGAAATGCCGGGCGATGATGCGCGTCACCGCCGCGATCTCCTCCGGCTGCAACCGGACCGGGGACGGGCCTCAGAGCTCGGCATGCAGCAGCGCCCGCGCCGCATCGCCGCCCCAGGCCCGGTCGTAGAGGTGGAGCAGCCGGTCCGCCTGGGTCAGGCCGCTGCCCACGATCTCCTCGAGCGGGGCGAGAAAGACCTCCTCGCCGAGCCCGCGCGCGCGCAGCCCGTCGCGGGCGATGGCGAGCACGTCGCGCGCCACATCCTGCACGCGCCGGCCGCGGATGGTGGCGGAGAGCGCCTCGCGCGGCACCGCGGCCCGCAGCGCGCGGATCTCCTCGAGCGACCAGTCGCGGATGAGCGCCGCGGCCGCCTTCTGCGCCGCGTCGTCGTAGAGCAGCCCGACCCAGAGCGCCGGCTGCGCCACGATCATCGCCGGGCTGCCGACATCGGAGCCGCGCATCTCGAGGAAGCGCTTCAGCCGCACATCGGTGAAGGCGGTCGTCACATGGTCGGCGAAGTCGCCCATCGTCGCCCGCTCGCCGGGCAGGATGCCGAGCCGGCCGTCGAGGAAGTCGCGGAAGCTGGCGCCGGCCGCATCCAGCCAGCGCCCCTCGCGCATGACGAAATACATCGGCACGTCGAGCAGCCAGTCGGCGAAGCGCTCGAAGCCGAAGCCATCCTCGAAGACGACGCCCGGGATGCCGGTGCGCGCGCCGTCCGTATCCGTCCAGACCTGCGCGCGCATCGTGCGGAAGCCGTTCGGCCGGCCCTCGGTGAAGGGCGAGTTGGCGAAGAGCGCCGTCGCCACCGGCTGCAGCGCGAGCGAGACGCGCAGCTTCTCGACCATGTCGGCCTCGTCGCCGTAGTCGAGATTGGCCTGCACCGTGCAGGTGCGCTGCATCATGTCGAGGCCGAGCGAGCCCACGGTCGGCATGTAGCGCCGCATGATGGCGTAGCGGCCTTTCGGCATCCACGGCATCTCGGCGCGCGAATGGGTCGGGTGGAAGCCGAGCGCGGCGAAGCCGAGCGCCATCGGCCCCGCCACCTGGTGAACCTCGCGCAGATGGGCCTGCAGCTCCTGATGCGTCGCATGCAGGTCGGCCTGGAGCCCGCCCGAGAGCTCGAGCTGCCCCGCCGGCTCCAGGCTGATGGAGGCGCCGCCGCGCTTCAGCCCGATCGGCTTGCCGTCGTCGAGGATGGGCGCCCAGCCGAGCGCCGCCAGCCCCTCGAGGATGGCACGGATCCCGGCCTCGCCGTCATAGGCGGGGGTGGCGTAGCCCGCGCGGAAGAAGCCGAATTTCTCGTGCTCGGTCCCCACCGTCCACTCGCCGCGCGGCTTGCTGCCGGCGGCGAACCACCCGGCCAGCTGACGCCGGTCGGTGATGGGCGTCAGATCCGCTTCGCCAGGATTGGACATCCTCGCCTTCCGTCATGTCCCGGCCCGGGCGGAGTTGCCCAATGCCATACGCCTAATCGATGTCGGCTATTCCGCCCAATCGCCCGCCAGCGCCTGGAGAAGCGCCAGCCCCGCGATGGCCGCCGTCTCCGCCCGCAGGATGCGGGGGCCGAGGGCAGCCGTCGAAACAAAGGCGCGCCGGGCGAGATCGTCAAGCTCCACCCGATCGAACCCTCCTTCCGGCCCGACAAGCCACGCCCAAGGGGCGCGGAGGCCTTGAGCGTGCAACCCCGCCGCAACACGGGCAAGCGGCGGCCGTTCCCCGCGCTCGGCGCCGACCAGCAGCGGGGTGCCGTCCCAGGCATCCAGCACGGCATGCAAGGGCCGGGGCTCGGCGATCCGCGGCAGGCCGAGGCGCTCGCATTGCTCCGCCGCTTCCTGGGCGATGGCGGCCAGCCTCGCGGTATTCACCCGGTCGGCGACGCTCCGGCGGGTGAAGACCGGCTGGATCAGGCCGACGCCAAGCTCGGTCGCCTTCTCCACCACCCATTCCATCGCGTCGCGCTTGAGGGCGGCGACCAGCAGGCGGGTGTCGGCGGTCGGGGTTTGCGGCCGGAGCTGCCGCTCTGGGGCCAGGCTGCAGCGGTCCCTCCGGATGGCGGCGATCCGCCCCTCCCACTCCCCGTCGCGCCCGTTGAACAGCAGCACGGCATCGCCGGGGGCCCGCCGCATGACGCTGCCAAGGTAATGCGCCTGGCCCGGCGTGGCGGGCACCTCGCGCCCGGCCTCGAGCGGTTGGTCCAGGTAAAGCCGCGGGATGGACATGGCGCCGTTTCGCTGGAACAGAGGGCGCATGCAAGGCTTCACCGACATCGCGGCCGGGGGCTGGGTCGCGCGCCTGCCGCCGGGCTGGCGGCCCTATGCGCTGCTCGCCCGGTTCGACCGGCCGATCGGCTCCTGGCTGCTGGTCCTGCCGGGCTTCTGGGCCTTTGCCCTGGCCGCGCCGGGCTGGGCGGAGGGGCTGCGCCTCGCCCTGCTCTTCGGCATCGGCGCGGTCGCCATGCGCGGCGCGGGCTGCGTCGTGAACGACCTCTGGGACCGCGACATCGACCGCCGCGTGGAGCGCACCCGCGGCCGGCCGCTCGCAGCCGGGACGGTGACGCCCTTCCAGGCCCTCGTCTTCCTCGCCACGCTCTGCTGCATCGGCCTCGCCGTGCTGCTACAGCTGAACGGCACGGCGATCCTGCTCGGCGTCTGCTCGTTGCTGCCGATCCTGCTCTACCCGCTCGCCAAGCGGGTGACGAACTGGCCGCAGGCCATGCTGGGCCTCACCTTCTCCTGGGCGGCGCCGGAGGGCATCGCCGCCGCGACGGGCCGGGTGGATGCGGTGGCGCTGATCCTCTGGGCCGCGGCCTTCTGCTGGATCCTCGGCTACGACACGATCTACGCCCATCAGGACCGCGAGGACGACGCCATGGTCGGCATCGGCAGCACCGCGCTGCGCTGGGGCGAGCGGACGCGGCCCTTCCTCGCCGCCTGCTACGGCGCGATGCTCGCCCTGCTGGCGCTGGCCGGCTGGGTCGGCGGGCTCTCCTGGCTCTACCTGCCGGCGCTGCTGCTGCCGGCGGCGGTGCTGGCGCGGCAGGTGGTGCGGCTCGACATCCATGACCCGGCGCTCTGCCTCAGGCTCTTCCAGTCGAACCGGGAGGCCGGGCTGGCCGTGGCGCTGGCCTTCCTGATCGGCCGGCTGTGAGCGGCGCCGAGGCCTTCCTCCGCGCCCATACCGGGATCGCCGCCCCCGCCCTGGTGCCGGAGATCCGCCTCCACCTCGCCACCGAGATCACGCCGATCTGGCAGGCGACGGAGGCCTGGCTGGCGCAGGAGGGGATCGAGCCGCCCTTCTGGGCCTTCGCCTGGCCCGGCAGCCAGGCCATGGCGCGGCTGATCCTCGACGCGCCGCGCCACGTCGCCGGGCGCCGGGTGCTGGATTTCGCCGCCGGCTGCGGCCTCGCCGCCATCGCCGCGGCGCGGGCGGGCGCGGTGATGGTCGAGGCGGCGGAGATCGACCCGCTCGCCACCGCCGCCATCCGGCTCAATGCCGGGCTGAACGAGGTGGCAGTCACGCCGCTCGATGACGACGTGGTCGGCGCGCCCTGCCGCTGGGACCTCATCCTCGCCGGCGATGTCTGCTACGAGGCGCCGATGACGGCGCATATCCTCCCCTGGCTCCGCGCCATGGCGGCCGCCGGGGCGGAGGTCTGGCTGGCCGATCCGGGCCGCGCCTATGTGCCGCGCGAAGGGTTGGCGGAGATCGGCCGGTTCGACGTGCCGGTGACGCGGGAGCTGGAGGACCGCGACCGGCGCGAGGTGACGATCTCCCGCCTGCTGCCCTGATTCCGCCACCAGCAGGGACCAGCATGCCCGCCATGGCTCGCCTCATCCTCCTGATGCTGCTCTGGACCGCCGGCGCCGCCGCGCAGACCGAGCGGTTCTACGACGCGCAGGGCCGGAACACGGGCAGGGCCGAGACCAGCAGCGGCGTCACCCGCTTCTACGACGCGCAGGGGCGCAACACGGGGCGGGCCGAGACCAGGGGCGAAGTCACGCGCTTCTACGACGCGCAGGGGCGGGGCACCGGCCGGAGCGAGAATGGCCGCAGCTACGACCCACAGGGCCGCTCCACCGGCCGGGCCGAGACCCGCGGCGAAACCACGCGGTTCTACGACGCAGGCGGACGCAGCGCCGGCCGAATCGAGGACCGCGGCGGCAGCGCCCGTGCCTACGACCCGCAGGGCCGCCCTACCGGGCGGATCGACCGGCGGTAGCGACCGCGAGGAAGCGGATGAGCGCCGCCATCTCCGCCGGGTTGCCGAGCCGCTGCACCGGCATGGTCGTCCCCGGCGTCACCACATCGGGCCCACGGGTGAAGAGGTCGGCGACCGTCTCCGGCGTCCAGGTGATGTCGCCCCGCGCCAGCCGCGGCGAATAGGGATAGCCCGGCAGGCTGCCCATCCGCCGGCCGAAGATGCCGTGCAGGCTCGGTCCCGCCATCGGCCCCGAATCGGGCGCGAGCGCATGGCAGGCGCTGCAGGCGCGGAAGACCCGTGCCCCCTCCAGATCGGCCCCCGCCGGCAGTGTTTCCTCGATGACCGGCGCCAGCGGGCCGAGCGGAGCGCCGCTCGCCGCATCCCAGCGGCGCAGCAGGCGGTCCTGCCCGCCGGTCCAGAGCGTCCGCCCATCGGCGGCGAAGGCGACGGACCAGACCGGCAGTCCGGGCCCCTCCAGCGTGGCGAGCAGCCGCCCCTCGGCCAGCGACCAGAGGGTGACGCTGCCGCCGAGCGAGGCCGCCGCCAGCCGCCCGCCGGCGGCCGCCAGCGCCACCACCGGGCGGCTGCCGGCGCCGAGCTCCCGCACCGCCCCATCGGCGCCGATCAGCCGGACGATGCCATCCGCCCCGCCCGCGGCCAGCCCGCCGCCGGGGAGCGCGAGGAGCGCATGCTGCGGCAGGCCGAACTCGGCGAGGAGCTGGCCGCCCTGCATGTCCCAGGCCCGCACCGTGCCGTCATAGCCGGCGCTGGCCCAGCGCGTGCCGGTCCAGGCGATGCCGTTGACCGGGCCCTGGTGGCCCTCCAGCACCCGCGCCGTCCCGTCCGTGGACCAGAGGCGGACCGTCCCGTCCCAGCCCGCACTGCCCAGCGTCCCGTCCGGCCCCAGCGCCAGCCCGGCGACGGGTGCCGAGTGCCCCTCCAGCACCCGCACCGGCGCCGCCGCGCCGCCCAGCGGCCAGAAGGCGATGCGCCCATCCTCGCCCGCGCTGGCGAGGCCGCCATCCGGCAATGCGGCAAGAGCGTTCACCGCCCCGCCATGCCAACGCATGACCCGCCGCGCCTGGCCGCGCTCGGCATCCCAGAGGATCACCGCCTGGTCGAAGCCCGCCGAGGCCAGGCCGTCCGGGAGCACGGCCAGCGCCCGCACCGGCCCGCCATGCCCGCGCAGCTCCTGCGCCCCGGCGCCGAAGCCGAGCGTCAGAAGCGCCGCCGCCAGCCAGAGCCTCACGTCAGGTCGGCCACGGCCGCCCGGTAGCGGCGCATCGCCCCGAGGTGATCGGCGATGCTCCGCCCGGCGATGCGCGTATGATGGCGTCGCCCGAAGCTGGTGGTGAGGGTGAGGTGCGTCGCCCCCTGCGCCTTCCAATAGGCGGCCTCCTGCCGCCACTCGGCCTCGCCCCCGGCGCCGACCGAGACCCAGACCTCGAGGCCGATCTCGCCCGGGTCCCGCCCCGCCGCCTCGGTCAGCCGGCGCAGCTTGGCGAGCTCGCCCTCGACCTCCGCGCCGGGCGGATGGGCGTTCATGATCCAGCCGTCGCCGAGCCGGGCGATCCGCTCCAGCGTCTGCTCGACATGCCCGCCGAACCAGACGGGGATGCGGCGATGGACCGGCAGCGGGTTGATCCCCGCATCCTCGATCCGGTGCCAGCGCCCCTCGAAGCTGACATGCGGCTCCGCCCAGAGGCGCTGCATCACCTCCACCTGCTCGGCGCTGCGGCGGCCCCGGTTGGAGAAATCCTCGTTGAGCCCGGTGAACTCCACCGGGTTCCACCCGACGCCCACGCCGAGGCGGAACCGCCCGCCGCAAAGCAGGTCGAGGCTCGCCGCCTGCTTCGCCACCAGCACCGCCTGGCGCTGGGCGAGGATCAGGACCTGGGTGGAGAACTCGGTCGTCGGGCGGCACAGCGCGGCGAGGAAGCCGAAGCAGACGAAGGGGTCGTGGAACAGGTCGGCCGAGGTGTTGCGGTCGCCCCAGCCCGGCCGGCTCGCGGCATTGACGCCGAGTACGTGGTCGGCGAGGCCGAGATTGGTGTAGCCCATCGCCTCGGCCTCGAGGGCGAAGTCCCGCACCACGCCCGGCTCGCCGCCGATATCGGCGAGCGGCAGCATCACGCCCAATCGCATCGCTCTCTCCCCCGGTTCGCTCGGGGGGATTAACGACCAATCGGGCGGGAGGGTCCACTCAGCGCGTCAAGGCGCCCACCGCCGCGCCGCCGGCGCCGCCGAGCAACGCGCCGCCCACCACCGAGCCGCCGGTCAGCGCTCCGATCGTCGCACCGCCCGCTGCGCCGAGGGCGCCCCCCGAGAGCGCCCTTTGCTGCTGGCGGTTCATCCCGGAACATCCGGCAAGGCCGAGCGCGACGACCGCGACCAGGGCAATGCGGCCGAGGCGGGGAAGGTGAGAAAGCATGGCGTACTTCATCCATAGGTTGAAGGCCATGTCATACATCCCGCGGCCGGCGATTGTCGACCGGATATCGGCAGGGCCGCAGGCTAGCCCGCCGCAGCGATCGCCTTACGGACCTCCTCGCGGATCTCGCCCATGAGCCGCGCCTTGAGCGCGCCGAATTCCGGCGTCGTTTTCATGATCCAGTCGCGCGGGTAGGGCAGCGGCACCGGCACCTCCGCCTTGATCCGTCCCGGCCGGGCCGACATGACCAGCACGCGGTTGGCGAGGAAGATGGCCTCGTCGATGTCATGGGTGACGAAGAGCACGGTCTTCCGGTCCGCCTCCCAGATCTCGAGCAGCAGCTCCTGCATCAGCTCGCGCGTCTGGTGGTCGAGGGCGCCGAAGGGCTCGTCGAGCAGCAGGATCTCCGGGTCGTTGGCGAGCGCGCGGGCGAGGGCCGTCCGCTGCTGCATGCCGCCCGAAAGCTGGCGTGGCCAGTGGTTCTCGAAGCCGCGGAGGCCGGTGCGGGCGATGAAGCGCGCCGCGATCTCCGCCTGCTGCGCCTCCGGCAGGCCGCGCTCGCGGAGGCCGTAGCGGATGTTCCCCTCGACGGTGAGCCAGGGGAAAAGCGTGTAGGACTGGAAGACCATCCCCCGGTCCGGCCCCGGCGCCGCGACGGGGGCGCCATCCAGCAGCACCTGCCCCGCCGTCGGCCGGTCGAGCCCGGCGATGATCCGCAGCAAGGTCGACTTCCCGCAGCCCGACGGCCCGAGGATGGCGACGAACTCGCCCGGGGCGACGGCAAGGTCGGTCGGCTGCAGGGCGAGCGTCGGCGCACTGGCCCGCTGGCCGGGGAAGCTGCGCGTCACGCCCGCGATGCGCAGCGTCTTGGCCGACATCTACAGCACCGCCCAGGGGAACAGCCGCCGGTTCGCCGCCTTGAACAGCAGGTCCGTCACCAGGCCGATGATGCCGATGACGGCGATGCCGAAGATCATCTGCCCGGTATCGAGCAGCCGCTGGCTGTCCATGATCATGTGGCCGATGCCGCTGGTCGCGCCGATCAGCTCGGCGACGATCACGTAGGTCCAGGCCCAGCCGAGCACGAGGCGCAGCGTCTCCGCGATCTGCGGCGCCGCCGCCGGGATGACGACGCGCCGGAGGATCGCCATCCGCCCGGACCCCAGCGTCCGCGCCGCCTCGACGAGGTCCGGCCGCGTCGCCCCCGCGACCCCCGCCACCATGATGACGAGCTGGAAGACGCTGCCGATGACGATGACGGAGAGCTTCTGCGCCTCCCCCACCCCCGCCCAGAGGATCAGCAGCGGGATGAAGGCGGAGGCCGGCAGGTAGCGGGCGAAGGACAGGAAGGGTTCGAAGAAGGCCTCGATCGGCTTGAAGGCGCCCATCAGCAGGCCGAGCGGCACTGCCATGAGGGCGGCGATGAGGAAGCCGCCCACGACCCGCCAGATCGTCACCGCGATGTCGCCGAGGAAGCCGAATTCGGTCAGCAGCGACCAGCCGGCCGCCAGCGTCCGGCCGGGCGAGGCAAGGAAGAGCGGCGGCACCCAGCCGCCATAGGTCGCCGCCCCCCAGGCCGCGATGAAGACCGCGAAGAAGCCCGCCCCCAGCGCGACCCGGGCGCCGGGCGAGACCGGCTTGAGGGGTTCCATCAGGCCAGGATCGCCCATGCCGGTGCCACGCGGGGGCACCGGCGAGACGGATCGGATCGCCCGGCGGAGGCCGGGGCGCGTTCGACGAGGAAGGTCACGCGTCAGCCGAGGAACTGCGTGTCCAGCAGCTTCGACAGGTCGACGTCGGCGCGCACGACGCCGGTCTCCCGCTGCACCAGGAGCGCCTTGCGCTGGAACTCGGGCAGGCCGGAGGCGACATAGGCCTTGTTCATCGCCCCATCCTGCCACTCGATGTACTGCGCGCTGGCCTTGAAGGCCTCGCCGGCCTGGTTGACGCGGCGGCCCATGATCTCGAAACTGCGGTCCGGCTCCGCCTTGATCATAGCGAGCGCGTCGTACCAGCTCTTCACCACGCGCCGCACGGCCTCCGGGTTCGCCTGGATGAAGGTCGGCTGAAAGGCGAGGGTGTCGACTACGCAGGGGTGCTGCACCGTCGTCGCCAGGATGCGGCCCTTGTCCTCGCCCATGGCGCGCACCTGGGAGAGATAGGGCTCATAGGTCGAGCAGCCGTCGAACTGCCCGGCGACGAAGGCCTGCGCCGCGGGCTGCGGCGCCAGCGTCGCCGTGGTGACGTCTTTGATGGAGGCGCCGTTCTCCCGCATCATGTAGGCGAGGACGAAATAGGGCGTGGTGCCGGCGCCATCGACGGCGATGGTCTTGCCCTTCAGCGCCGGCCAGCCGCCGATGCCCGGCCGCACCGCGACGCCGTCGCCGCCCTTCGAGCGGTCGAGCACCAGCACCTGCACCAGCGGCGCCGCGCTCGCCCAGAGGATCATGGTGTCGACCGTCGTCACCACGCAGTTCAGCGCGCCCGATACCAGCGCCAGGTTGCGCTCCCGCTGGGGGACGAATTTGGTCTCGACCTCGAGGCCGTTCGCCTTGAACAACCCGGCCTGCTCGGCCAGCGTCAGCGGCGCGAAGCCCGTCCAGCCGGACATGCCGATGGTGATCTTCGGGAAGCCCTGCGCCCGGAGGAGGGCGGGGACGGCGAGGCCGGCGGCGGAAGCGGCGAGCAGGCTGCGGCGAAGCATCGGCAGGTATCTCCCTCGGGTCGCGGCGAGGCTATCGAACCGCCCCGCGGGCGCAAGGCTTTCTTGCGCCGCAGCAATCAACCCGCCGGTCAGGCCGTGATCCCGCCATCGACATGGATCACCTGCCCCGTCACATAGCCGGCGGCGGGCGAGGCGAGGAAGGCGATGGCCGCCGCCACATCCGCCGGCTCGCCCAGGCGCCGCAGCGGAATGCGGGCGATGCGCTCCTCGAAGGCCTTGGGGTCGAGCGCCGCATGCGCGCCCGAATCCTTCCTGGTGAAGCCCGGCGCCACCGCATTCACCGTCACCGCCGGCGCCCATTCGATGGCGAGCGCCCGCACCAGCGCCTCGAGCGCCGCCTTGGCCGCGGCGGAAGCGGGGAAGAGCGGCTGCTCCAGCCGGAAGACATGCGCGACGAAGGAGGAGACGGCGATCAGCCGCGGCTCGCGCCCGCGCGCCAGGTGCGGCCCCGCGGCCCGCGCCAGCCGCAGGAAGGCGAAGGCGATCGCGTCATGGCTCGCGGCGAAGGCGGCGTCCGAGAGGGCCCCGGCCGGCGTCCGGTCGGCGAAGCCGGCGTTCGAGACGAGCACGTCGAGCCCGCCCATGCACTCCGCGGCCTCCTGCACCAGGGCCTCGGGCGTCTCCGCCAGGGCCAGGTCGGCCAGCAGCACATGCGCCTCCGCGCCCCGCGCCCGGACCTCGGCCGCGACGCGTTCGGCCCCCTCCCGGTTCCGCCGCGTGTGCACCACCAGCGCCGCGCCCGGCGCGGCCAGCGCCCGGCAGGTGGCGGCCCCGATGCCGCTCGCCGCACCGGTGATCAGGTAATGCCGCTCGGCCATGGCTTCGCCCCTCCCCTCTGCCCGGCGCCATCATGCGGCCGCCCGGGCGCCGGCGGAAGCCGCGCGCCAGATTGGCGCCGGCGGAGAGGCCATGCCAGCATCCGCGAGGCGACCGAGAGCGCCCGGACGACAACGACATCGGAGAGACGCCATGAAGACCCTGTCACGCCGCGGCATATTCGGCGCCCTGGGATGCCTCTGCGGCACGCATCTCGGCCTGCAGGCCACCCCGGTCCAGGCCCAGACCGGCTGGCTGCCCCCGGCCCCGGCCGATCGCTGCCCCAGCCGCTGGGGCCCGAACGACCGGCGCGGCTCCATGAACCTGATGACGCCGGACCGCGCCAAGCGCGCCGCCGGGCTGATCCGCACCGGCGAGATCGTCGAGCTCGGCCAGACCCTGTCGCAGCAGATGCCCTTCTTCGGCACCCGCCGCTTCGACCAGCACCTGAAGCAGATGTTCATGAACCCCGAGGCCAATCGCCGCGGCTCGAACGAGGAGGTGGTGATCGCCGAGATCGGCCAGGTCGGCACCCAGCTCGACATGTTCCCGCACCAGACGATCGGCGACGAGACCTACAACTGCGTCAAGGTGCCGGGCATCTCCTCCCGCGGCGGCTTCACCGAGATGGGCGTCGACACCGTCGGCACCATCTTCACCCGCGGCGTCCTGCTGGACATCGCCGCGCTCAAGGGCGTGCCGGTGCTGGGCGACACCTACGAGATCACCGTCGCCGATATCGAGCAGGCGCAGCAGCGGCAGAACATCCGCATCGAGGAGGGCGACGCGGTCCTCTTCCACACCGGCTGGGGGACGCTCTGGGGGCGCGACAATGCGCGCTACGTGCGGTCCTGCCCGGGCATCGGCATCGCCGCGGCGCAATACGTGATCCAGCGCAACCCGATGCTGATGGGCGCCGACAACTGGCCGGTGGAGGTCGCGCCGAACCCCGACCGCAACATCAGCCTGCCGGTGCACCAGATCGCGCTCGTGATGCATGGCGTGCATCTGCTCGAGAACATGAAGCTCGATACCCTGGCCCAGCGCGGACAGGGCGAGTTCGCGCTGATGGTGCAGCCGCTGAAGATCAAGGGCGGCAGCGGCAGCACCGTCGCCCCCAGCGCGATGTTCTGAGCCTGCGGCCGGGGGCGGGTTGCCGGCCCGCCCCCGGCCCGGCATCCTCCGCCGCCACACCGGCAAGGGAGAATACGCGCGTGGTGCTGACGGTGCTCGAGCCCGAGGGGCTGTATCCGGACACGGTTCCAGAACAGGAGATCCTCGGCCCCGGCGTCCGCATCATCCGCGGCCATGCCAGGGCCAGCATCGCCGAGCTGCCGGACGAGATGCTCGCCGAGGTGGACGGGCTGATGACGCTCAGGATGTGGGTGCCGGCCGAGCAGATGGCCCGCTTCCCGAAGCTGAAGGTCATCGTCCGCATGGGCGTCGGCTATGACCGGATCGACCGTGCCGCCGCGGCCGCGCGGGGGATCACCGTCTGCAACATCCCCGACTACGGCACGCAGGAAGTTGCCGAATTCGCCGTCCTGCTGGCGCTCTCGCTCCGCCGCGGCCTCATCCTCTACCACGACACCCAGCGCGGGCCGGACCCGGCGCCCTGGGCGGTGATGCAATCCCCGCTGCACCGCCGGCAGGAGGTGCAGACCTTCGGCATCCTCGGCCTCGGCCGTATTGGTTCGGCGGCGGCGCTCCGTGCGAAGGCCTTCGGCTACCGCGTCGTCTTCCACGACCCGAACCAGCCGAATGGCTGGGACCGTGCCCTCGGCATCCAGCGCGCCCGCTCGATGGACGAATTGCTCGCCCAGTCCGACGTCCTCTCCATTCACTGCCCGCTGACCCGCAGCACGCGCGGCCTGGTCGGCGAGCGGGAGCTGCGCCTGCTGCCGAGGAATGCGGTTGTGGTGAACACCGCGCGCGGGCCCATCCTCGACATCGACGCCGTGGAGCGGTGCCTGCGCGATGGCCACCTCGCCGGTGCCGGCCTCGACGTCATCCCGGAGGAGCCGCCGGCCGAGCCCATCCCGGGCCTGCTCCGCGCCTACCGCGCCGGGGAGGAGTGGCTGCGTGGCCGCCTCGTCATCACCCCGCACATCGCCTTCCACACGCCGGAGGCCTGGCAGGACATCCGCACCAAGAGCATCGAGACGATGCGCGACGTGCTGGTGGAGGGCCGCCGCACCAACGTCATCCCGCCCGATTCGGATTGAGGGGCCACCGGCCTCGCAGCGCTTGAACCATGGCAGGCGTGGCGCGCATCCTCCGGGCACCGCCCCAGGGCTCGAGGGCGGACGAGGCGGAGGGAATGCCATGCAGAAGCTCAATCGCCGGTCAGCTCTCGCTTTCGGAATGGCGGCATCCGCCGCCGCGTTGGCGCCATGCCGCGCCCTTGCCCAGGCCCCTGCGCCCGGGTCCGCCGAACAGCGGCTTCGGGAGCGCGGGATAGAGCTGCCCAGGTCGAACGCCCCGGTCGCCAACTACGTCCCCGCCGTGCGCACCGGAAACCTGGTCTACCTGTCCGGCAACGGCCCGATCAGGCCCGACGGCACCTTCGCCACCGGCAAGGTTGGAAAGGACGTCACGGTGGAGGAGGCGTACCAGCATGCGCGGCTCACCGGCCTGGTGCTGCTGTCGGCACTGCGCGCGGCGGTGGGCAGCCTCGACACCGTGACCCGGGTGGTGAAGGTGCTCGGGATGGTGAACGCAGTGCCGGAGTTCACCGACCATCCGAAGATCATCAACGGCTGCTCGGACCTGTTCGTGGAGGTGTTCGGCGACCGCGGGCGGCATGCGCGGTCGGCCGTCGGCATGGCGTCCCTGCCCTTCGGCATCACCGTGGAGATTGAGGCCATCTTCGAAGTCGCATGAGGCAGGGCTGCCGGCGCCGGCGCTCGGCCGGTTGGTGGCACCGGACCGGAGCCGCGACGAGGGCGATGGGTTGCGGGCAGACGCACCGGCCGGCGGCGCATGGCCGGCCTCCCCGGGGATGCCCGCCTCATGCGCCGGCGAAAGCCTTGCTGTCGCGCGACGCCTCGGAGAGCCGCCGCCAGCGCAGCAGCAGCAGCCCGGCGACCAGCCCGACGCCCGCCGCCAGGCCCAGCCAGATCCCCGCCGGCCCCACCCCCGCCCAGACTGCGAGGCCGAGCCCGACCGGCATCCCCACCCCCCAATAGCCGATCCCCGCCAGGACCATCGGCACCTGCGTGTCCTTCAGCCCGCGGAGCGCCCCGGCGGCGACCACCTGGACGCCATCGGTCAGCTGGAACAGCCCGGCGATGGTCAGCAGCGTGATGCCGAGCGCCGCGACCTGCGCCGCCTCCGCATCGCCGTTGCTGAGGAAGGCCCAGGCGATCGGCCGCGCGCCGAGCATCAGCAGCGCCGCCATCGCCAGCATGAAGCCGGCCCCGAGCCCGATCGCCACCCAGCCCGCGCGGGAGGCCCCCGCCAGGTCGCCCCGCCCGACCATCACGCCGACCCGCGCCGTCGCCGCCTGGCCGATCCCCATCGGCACCATGAAGGTGAGCGCCGAGACCTGCAGCGCGATCGCATGCGCCGCGACGGCGACGGCGCCGAACCAGCCCATCGCCAGCGCCGCGGCGCTGAACACGCCGATCTCCATCAGCATCTGCCCGCTGATCGGCAGGCCGATGCGGAAGACCTCGCGCAGCCGCGGCCAGTCGATCCGCCAGAACCGCCCGAGCAGGCGGAAGCGCCTGAGCCGCCGGTCGCGCGCGATCAGCCAGAGCAGCGCCAGCAGCATGAGCAGGTCGGCGAGCGCGCTGGCGAGGCCGGCCCCGACCACCCCGAGCCCCGCCCAGCCGAAGGCGCCGAAGACCAGCAGCCAGCTCAGCGGCGCATTGGCGAGCACCGCCGCCCCTGTCACCCAGAGCGCCGGCCCCGGCCGGTCCATGGCGGCAAGGAAGCCGCGCAGCACGATGAAACCGGAAAAAGGCACCAGCCCCCACATCATCGCGCGCAGATAGGTCCCGGCCCCGGCGGCGAGCGCCGGCTCCTGCCCGAGCGCCAGCAGCACCGTCTCGCCATGCCAGAGCAACAGCAGCGAGGGGATGAGCAGGAAGACCGTCGCCACCAGCGCGCTCCTCGCCCCGCGCCGCATCTCCCGCACCCAGCCGCGCGCGGCGCCGCCGCGCCGCTGCCCCATGCCGCGTGCCTGCGCCATCACCGGCGCCGCGGCGAAGGCGGTGCCGAGCGCCGGCGCCATCATCAGCCAGTACAGGTTGGCCCCGAGCGTGCCCGCCGCCAGCGCCTCGGTCGAGAACCAGCCGAGGATCAGCGCATGGGTCGCCGCCATCGCATGCTGGCTGACATTGGTGAGCGCCAGCGGCCAGGCGAGCCCTAACGTCGCCCTGGCCTCGCCCCGCCAGCCGAGGCCCGGTGTTTCCATCCCCATCATCGTCGGGGGTGTAGCCGCTCCCGGCCCGCTTGGCACATGACGATACGCGGGAGGGTAGTGGAATAAAGCCGCGTCCGCGCTAGGCTGGCCACAAAGACCCATCCTGCGAGGAAGACCCATGCACCGCCGCGCGCTGCTCGCCGCCCCGCCCGCCGCCCTCGCCGCCGCTTCCCTCCTGCCCGCTGCGGCCGAGGCCCAGGGGGCCCCGGTGCAGACCGAGGAGTTCATGGTCCCCTCCAAGGATGCGGGGATCGAGCTCTTCCTCCGCAACAAGCACCAGGAGGGATTGCAGCCCCGGCCGGACCGCACGCTGCTCTTCGTCCATGGCGCCACCTACCCGGCCAGCACCGCCTTCGACCTGCCGCTCGGCGGCCTGTCCTGGATGGACTACATCGCCGGACGCGGCTTCGATGTCTGGTGCCTGGATCTCCGCGGCTATGGCCGCAGCACCCGGCCGCCGGAGATGGCTCAGCCGCCGGAGGCGAACCAGCCGCTGGTCCGCGGCGAGACGGCGGTCGCCGACATCGCCGCCGCCGCCGCCTTCATCCGCCAGCGCCGCGGCCTGCCGCGGATCGTGCATATGGGCTGGTCCTGGGGCACCAGCCTGATGGCGCGCTTCACCGCCGACAACCCCGCGCTGGTCGAGCGCCTGGTGCTCTACGCCCCGCAATGGCTGCGCGACGGGCCGAGCCCCGCCGCCGCCGGCACCTCCGGCGAGCTCGGCGCCTATCGCTACGTGACCCAGGCCCAGGCCCGCGAGCGCTGGCTGGGCGGCGTGCCCGACGCGAAGCGCGCCGCCCTCATCCCGCCCGGCTGGTTCGAGCACTGGGCCGGCGTCACCTTCGCCTCCGACCCGGAGGGCCAGCGCCGCAACCCGCCAGCGCTCCGCGCCCCGAACGGCGTGCTGCTGGACAGCCGCGAGTTCTGGCAGGCCGGCAAGCCCTTCTACGATCCGGCGAAGATCACCGCCCCGACCCTCCTCGTCGTCGCCGAATGGGACCGGGACACGCCGCCCGCCCTGGCCAACACCCTCTTCCCGCTGCTGACCGCGAGCCCGGGCAAGCGCCTGGTCCAGCTGGCCGAGGGGACCCACAGCATCGTCCTGGAGCGCAACCGCGGCGCGCTGTTCCAGGCGGTGCAGGTCTTCCTCGAGGAAGCCATCGCCTGACGGAGCCGCCGCCATGCGCCTGCCCCTCGCCGCCCTCGCCTGCCTCCTCGCCGTGCCGGCCCTGGCGCAGGACGCCTCGGTCCGCATCACCAACCGCGGCGCCCGCGCCATCAGCGAGATCTACGTCGCCTCCTCCGGGGTGAATGCCTGGGGCGATGACCGGCTCGGCAGCAAGACGCTCGGCAATGGCGCGAGCCATCTCGTGCCGCTGCCGCCCGGGCAATGCGTGAACGACATCCGCATCATCTTCGATGGCGGCGAGGCGAAGGAACGCCGCCGCATCAATACCTGCAGCCAGGGCGACCTCGTCTTTCCGTAACGGCACGTATCGTTGACAGGGAAGGTCCGCGGCACGACGTTCACGTCAGCGGGAGAAATCGCCATGGCCAGTTCCGACCAGACCAAGAAAAGCTTCAAGTTGCGCAGCCAGCGCTGGTTCGATGACCCGGAGGACCCGGGCATGACCGCGCTCTATGTCGAGCGCTTCCTCAACTTCGGCATGACCCGCGGTGAGCTGCAATCC
This sequence comes from uncultured Craurococcus sp., assembly GCA_902805545.1. Taxonomy (GTDB): domain Bacteria; phylum Pseudomonadota; class Alphaproteobacteria; order Acetobacterales; family Acetobacteraceae; genus Belnapia. The sequence continues at coordinate 27,782 of CADCTD010000166.1, forward strand.
GGCAAGCCGATCATCGGCATCGCCCAGACCGGCAGCGACATCGCCCCCTGCAACCGCCACCACCTGGCGCTGGCCGAGCGCGTCAAGGCCGGCATCCGCGACGCCGGCGGCATCCCGCTCGAATTCCCGATCCACCCGATCCAGGAGACGGGCAAGCGCCCGACCGCGGCGCTCGACCGCAACCTCGCCTATCTCTCGCTCGTCGAGATCCTGCACGGCTACCCGATCGACGGCGTGGTGCTGACGGCGGGCTGCGACAAGACGACGCCCGCCGTGCTGATGGGCGCGGCGACGGTCAACATCCCCTCCATCGTCCTCTCCGGCGGCCCGATGCTCGACGGCCACTGGAAGGGGCGGCTGACCGGCAGCGGCACCATCGTCTGGGAAGGCCGCAAGCTGCTGGCCGAGGGCAAGATCGACTATGACGGCTTCATGGAGCTGGTCGCCAGCAGCTCCACCAGCGTCGGCCATTGCAACACCATGGGCACGGCGCTTTCGATGAACTCGCTGGCCGAGGCGCTGGGCATGTCCCTGCCCGGCTGCGCCGCCATCCCCGGCCCCTACCGCGAGCGCGGCCAGATCGCGCACGCCACCGGCCGCCGCATCGTCGAGATGGTGCACGAGAACCTGCGCCCCTCCGACATCATGACGCGCGAGGCCTTCGAGAACTCCATCGTCGCCGCCTCCGCCCTCGGCGCCTCCACGAACTGCCCGCCGCATATCATCGCCATCGCGCGGCACATGGGCGTCGAGCTGAAGATCGAGGACTGGGACCGCATCGGCCACGACATCCCGCTGCTGGTCGACTGCCAGCCGGCCGGGCGCTTCCTCGGCGAGGCCTTCCACCGCGCCGGCGGCGTGCCGGCCGTGATGAAGGAGCTGCTCAACGCCGGCAAGCTGCATGGCGGGGTGATGACCGTCACCGGCCGCAGCCTCGCCTCCAATGTCGAGATGCTGGAGGAGCCGGACCGCGAGGTGATCCGCCACTACAGCGTCCCGCTGAAGGAGAAGGCAGGCTTCGCCATCCTGTCGGGCAACATCTTCGACAGCGCGGTGATGAAGATCTCGGTGATCGACAAGGCCTTCCGCAACCGCTTCCTCTCCAACCCGCCCAACGTCTTCGAGGGCAAGGTCGTCGTCTTCGAAGGGCCGGAGGACTACCACGACCGCATCGAGGACCCCTCGCTCGGCATCGACGAGCACACCGTCCTCGTCATCCGCAATTGCGGCCCGGTCGGCTACCCGGGCAGCGCCGAGGTGGTGAACATGCAGCCCCCTGCTGCCCTGCTGAAGGCCGGCATCGACAGCCTGCCGACCATGGGCGACGGGCGTCAGAGCGGCACCTCGGCCAGCCCCTCCATCCTCAACGTCTCGCCCGAGGCGGCGGTCGGCGGCGGCCTCGCCCTGCTGAGGTCGGGCGACCCGATCCGCATCGACCTCAACACCCGGAAGGTCGACCTGCTGATCCCCGAGGATGAGCTGGCTGCCCGCCGGGCCGCCTGGCAGCCGCCCAAGCTGGCCAACAAGACCCCTTGGGAGGAGATCCAGCGCAGCATGGTCGGGCAGCTCGGCACCGGCGGTTGCCTGGAGCCGGCGACGCTCTACCTCGACGTGCTCAATACGCGGGGCGAGAGCCGCCACAACCACTGAGCATCACCGCTGAGCACCGGGGCCATATCCATTTTGTGGATATGGCCCATTCACCCTTTGCCATTTGCGCTGCGGCGCAACAGCCCTATCTCTTCGTGCAACGGCGGCTCCATGCCGACCACCGAGGAGAGACCCCCATGCGCAACCCCATGATGCCGCTCGCCGCTGCCTTGCTGCTCGGCCTGGCTGCGCCCGCCCTGGCGCAGCAGGCCGCGAGCCCGGAGGAGGCCCGGACGATGTCGCAGAATGCCCGCGTGTCCTTCAACGCGCCGGCGGCGGCAGAGCAGCTTCGCCCTTCTGATGCCGCCCCCTCCGCGGCGGTTGGCTATCCGCGCAATGCCCCTGGCCGAGGCCTGGCGGTGGCGAGCAACCAGACCCGCTGAGCAGCCCCCCGGGTTGACGCCAGCCGCCCGGCCGTGATCATGGCCCCCGGAACACGGGGGAAGGCGTCATGGCGGGCAGGCTGGCAGGCAAGCGATGCTTCGTGACGGCGGCGGGCCAGGGCATCGGCCGGGCCTCCGCCCTCGCCTATGCGGCGGAAGGCGCCAGCGTCGTCGCCACCGACCTCAGCGCCGAGAAGCTGGCCGGCCTCGAGGCGGCGGGCATCGAGACGGTCGCGCTCAACGTCCTCGACGACGCGGCCGTCGCCGCCGCCATCCAGCAGGCCGGCCCGCTCGACGTGCTGTTCAACTGCGCCGGCTTCGTCCACCAGAACACCGTCGAGACCTGCACGGATGACGAGTGGAATTTCGGCTTCGCGCTGAATGTCCGCTCCATGTGGCAGACGATCCGCGCCGCGCTGCCGGGCATGCTCGGCCAGGGCGGCGGCGTGATCGTCAACATGTCCTCCGCCTGCTCCTCGGTGAAGGGCGCGCCGAACCGCTTCCTCTACGGCACCACCAAGGCCGCGGTGATTGGCCTGACGAAATCCGTCGCCACCGAGTACGTGACGCGCGGCATCCGCTGCAACTGTCTCTGCCCCGGCACGGTGGACACGCCGAGCCTCGGCGACCGCATCGCCGCCAATGCCGCCGCGGCCGGGAGCGAGGAGGCGGCGCGGGCCGCCTTCGTCTCGCGCCAGGCCATGGGCCGCCTGGCCACGGCCGAGGAGATGGCGGCGCTCGTCGTCTACCTCTCCGCCCCCGAGAGCACCTTCGTCACCGGCCAGGCCATCGTCATCGATGGCGGCTGGACGCTGTAAGCACCAGGAGACGCACCCCATGAAGCTGCTGCGCTACGGCCCCGAAGGCCAGGAGAAACCGGGCATGCTCGACGCCTCGGGCACGATCCGCGACCTCTCCGGCGTCATCCCCGATCTCGCCGGCGAGGCGCTCTCCGCCGCGGGCCTGTCGAAGCTCGCCGGCATCGACCCGTCGACGCTGCCCGCCGTGCCCGGCAACCCGCGCCTCGGCCCGCCGGTCACGGGGATGAAGAACCTCATCTGCATCGGCCTCAACTATGCCGACCATGCGGCCGAGACCGGCGCGCCGGTGCCGAAGGAGCCGATCGTCTTCCTCAAGTCGCTCGGCGCCCTCTGCGGCCCGAATGACGACGTGATCATCCCGAAGGGCAGCGTGAAGTCCGACTGGGAGGTCGAGCTCTGCATCGTCATCGGCAGCAAGGCCAAGTGCGTGAGCGAGGACCAGGCCCTCGACCACGTCGCCGGCTATGCCGTCGGCAACGACGTCTCCGAGCGCGAGTGGCAGATCGAGCGCGGCGGCGCCTGGGACAAGGGCAAGGGCTGCGACACCTTCGGCCCCGTGGGCCCCTGGCTCGTCACCAAAGACGAGGTGCCGGACCCGCAGAACCTCAGCATGTTCTGCGACGTGGACGGCCAGCGCATGCAGGACGGCAGCACGCGCACGATGATCTTCGGGGTGAAGACCATCGTCAGCTACGTCTCCGGCATGATCACCCTGCATCCGGGCGACGTGATCTTCACCGGGACGCCGCCGGGCGTCGGCCTCGGCAAGAAGCCGGCGCCGATATTCCTGAAGCCCGGGCAGACCATGCATCTCGGCATCCAGGGCCTTGGCGAGCAGACCCAGCGGACCGTCGCCTACGAGGGCTGAACCAGCTCGGGGATGACCCATAAGGGGTTTTCCCCACGCGCGACGCGCTGGCAATTGTCGAAGGCGTTGCGGAAGCGCGCCTGCTGGTTGTCCCAGGTCGGGCCGGCGAAATGGGGCGTGAGGATCACGTTCTTCAGCCGGAAGAGCGGGTTGTCGGACGCGGGCGGCTCCTGGTCGAAGACGTCGAGGCCGGCGCCCGCGATGGTGCCCGCCTCGAGCGCCGCGACCAGCGCCGCCTCGTCCACCACCGGGCCGCGGCAGGTGTTGATGAGGTAGGCGGTCGGCTTCATCCGCGCGAGTTCCGCCGCGCCGATCATGTGCCTGCTGCCGGGCGTCAGCGGCACGTGCAGCGAGACGATGTCGGCGTTGCGCAGGACCTCGCCAAGCAGCTTGAAGCGGACGCCGAGCGCATCCTCCTCCGCCTCGGAGACGCGGCGGATGTCGTAGTAGTGGACGGTCATGCCGAAAGCGTTGGCCAGCCGCGCCACCTTCCGGCCGATGGCCCCCAGCCCCACGATTCCGAGCACCTTGTCGCGCAGCTCGTAGAGCTTCACCCCGCTCGGGTCGTTGCCGCGCCAGCGGCCGGCGACGACGTTCTCATGCTGCCAGACGAGGCGGCGGCAGGTGGCGAGCATCAGCATCAGCGCATGCTCGGCGACCGCGGTGGAATTGGCGCCGCCGTTGTTGCAGACCGGAATGCCGGCCGCCCGCGCCGCCGCGATATCGACGGTGTCGTAGCCGGCGGAGAGGAGCTGGAAAAGCTTCAGCCGCGGCGCCGTCGGGTAGAAGCCGGCATCGATCGCCTTGTTGCCGAAGCCGACGAGGAAGTCGGCCTCCGCGATCGCCGCCTTGAACGCAGGGCTGCCGAAGGGGGCGACGACCAGCTCCATCTCCGGCGGCGCGAGTTCCCGCGCGATCCCGGCCGCGCTCAGGGCGCTGTCCATCATGACGATGCGTGGCGGCATGTCCGTCCCTTCCCCCTTGTTGCGCGGGAAGAGTGTCGCGGAAGCGCGCGTCCGACCAGGGCATGATCGCCGCAGGCCGCGACAGCCGGAGGCGTGACCCGCGCGGCAAGACCGCAAGCCGCCCCCTGATCCGCGAGCCGATGATCGTGGATCATGGCCGAGGGATCAGGCGGAGCTTCGGTCCATGGCCCCCGTCCCGTGCGGGCTGCGGGCGGCGGTGAGGCGCTCCGCCTGCTCGCGGCTGATGGCGACGGGCATCACCGCGATGCCGGGCGGCCGGGTCCGGAGCGCACGGTTGCAGACGGCGCGGCCGCGCAACTCGCCAAACGCAGGGCGGCGCATCGATGCGAAACCACAGGAGCGAGGGCACGGCGTGACGGCCTCGCCAGGCCTGCCTCGACGGGTGCCGAGGCCGGGCTCCTCCCCTATGGCCGCAGTGCGTCGGGCCAGAAGCGGACGCCGGAGCGGGCGAGGCCGCCGCCCATGCCGATCGCCGTGCCGTCGGCGCGCCAGCAGGCCGCGCCTTCCAGCAGTCCGTCCGGGTGGAAGCGGATCGCCGCCATGCCGCCGCCGACATGGGGGAGCGGCGTGACGGGGTGGCCAATCGCCGCGAGGGCGGCGCGGGTCGGCTCGGGGATGGCGGGCTCGACCTCGAGCGCCTGGCCCTGGGTCCAGAGGCGGGGCGCCTCGACCGCCTCCTGCAGGCTCATGCCGTGGTCGATCAGGGCGACCAGGGCCTGCATGGCGCTGCCGAAGATGCGCAGGCCGCCGGGAAGGCCGAGGGCGACCATCGGTTGGCCGTCGCGCAGCGCGATGAGGGGGGCCTGGCTGGTGGTGATGCGCTTGCCCGGCGCGATGGAGAGGGCATGGCCGGGGCGGGGGTCGAAGAGGGCCATGTAGTTGTTGGGGATGAGGCCCGTCCCCGGGACCAGCAGGCGGGCGCCGAAGAGGCTGTTGATGGTGTGGGTCGCGCAGAGGATGTGGCCCTCGGCATCGGCGACGGTCAGGTGGGTGGTGTTGGGGGATTCGCCGGCCGCGACGCCGGCGGTCCAGGCGCGGGCGCGGGCCGGGTCGATCAGGGCGCGGCGCTCGGCGGCATAGTCTTTGGAGAGCAGGCGGTCGACGGGGACGGCGACGAATTCCGGGTCGGCGGTCGCGGCGGCGCGGTCGGCGAAGGCGATCTTCAGCGCCTCGGCGAGGAGGTGGCAGGCCGCGGGGCTGGCGAAGCCCAGGGCCCGGAGGTCGAAGCCTTCGAGGATGTTCAGCATCTGGATGACATGGACGCCGCCGGAAGAGGGGGGCGGCGGGCCGACCACCTCCACGCCGCGATAGGTGCCGCGGACGGGGGCGCGCTCGACCAGGCGGGCGGAGCGGAGGTCGGCTTCCGTCAGCAGGCCGCCGAGCCGCTGGACATGGGCGGCGATGGCGGCGCCGATCGGGCCGCCATGGAGGGCGGCGGGGCCTTCGGCCGCGATGTGGCGGAGGGTAGCGGCGGCCTCGGCCTGGATCAGGCGGGTGCCGGCGGCGAGCGGCTGGCCTCCGGGGAGGAAGAGGGCGGCGATCGGCGGGTCGAGGGCGAGGTCCGGGGCGACCTCGGCGATGCATTCGGCGAGGTAGGGGGTGACGCGGAAGCCCTCGGCGGCAAGGCGGATGGCGGGCTGCATCACCTCGGCGAGCGGGAGGCGGCCGTGCCGGCGCAGGGCCTCGCACCAGGCCAGCAGGTTGCCGGGTGTGGCGATGGCCAGCGGCCCCACGGCATTGGCGCGGCCCTCGGTCTCGAGCGCTGCGGGCCAGTCGGGCGAGAGCGGGCGGTACATGTCCGGGCGGCCGGCGGCAGGGACCGCCGAGAGCCCGTCGAGGACGGTGTGGGTGCCGTCGGGCAGGCGGAGATGCATCATGCCGCCGCCGAGCAGGCCGACCATCATCGGCTCCACCACCGTCAGCGCGAAGAGGGCGGCGATGCCGGCATCGATGGCGTTGCCGCCGGCGGCCAGCATCTCCGCCCCCGCCGCCGAGGCGAGCGGGTGGTTGGTGACGACCATGCCGCGGGGGGCGAGGGCGGGGTGCTTCTCGGTCATTATTGTCCGCCTTTCGGGATGTTCGTTGCCCTTCGGCGGCTTTGCCGCGGAAGGCGTGCGAGGCGTCGGGGATCGATCGAAAGGCTTGCCCCCGCGACGCCGCGCCGCGGTGGCGTGAGGCGTTCCTAGCGTCCCTTGAAGACCGGCTTCCGCTTCTCGTTGAAGCTGCGGATGCCCTCGATGCGGTCCTCGGTGCCGACCAGCTGGTTGTAGGCCTCGATCTCGAAGCGGAGCGCGGTGCGGATGTCCATCTGCAGGCCGAAATGGATCGACTTCTTCGCCTGGCGGATGGAGAGCGGGGCATTGGCGGCGATGGCCGCCGCGGTCTCCATCACGGCGGGCCAGAGCTCGTCGCTCGTGCAGACGCGGTTGAGGATGCCCCAGTCGGCGGCCTGGCGGGCGGTGAAGGGCTTGCCGGTGAGGATGATCTCCTTGGCGCGGCGCTCGCCGACGACGCGCGGCAGGGTCTGGGTGCCGCCGGCGCCGGGCATGATGCCGATGGTCACCTCGGTGAGGGCGAAGCGGGCCTCCTCCACGCCATAGGCGAAGTCGGAGGCGAGGACCATCTCGAGGCCGCCCGCATAGGCATGGCCGCTGACCGCCGCGATGACCGGGATGGGGCAGTCGATCTGGGCCCAGAAGGCGCGCTCGAAGATCTCGTGCTGGCGGCGCCAGGCCTCGTCGGTCATGCCGTTGCGCTCCTTCAGGTCGCCCCCGCCGCAGAAGGCGCGCTCGCCGGCGGCGGCGAAGACGACGCAGCGGATGTCGCCCGGATCCTGGAGGAGGCCGGACCAGACGGCGTGGAGGTCGAGGCCCATCTGGGTGTTCAGCGCGTTCGAGACCTGCGGGCGGTTGAGGCGCAGGACGAGGACATGGGGGCTCGGGGTTTCGAGGCTCAGGGTCTCGAGCGGGGCAAGCTTCACGGGCGGAGTCCTCCTCGGGGCCAAGGGTGGACGCTGCCGGGGCGGTTGTCAGCCCGTCCGCAGCGGGAACGGGGCAAGTGCGGCTTCCATGTGCCGCTCTGGCTGGTGCCGGCCTGCCAGGCGGCGATGGCGACGAGGATGCGGATGGGCGGCTGGCGGATCCTCCGCAGCATGGGATCGCGCATTACCCCGCTGACGCCGGTGGGCCGCTTCCAGGCGGAGACGGGCAGGGCGGATCGTCGGCGTCGGCGCGGCGGCTGATGGCGGTGCGCTGGGGGTCGCCGCCAGCCAGTCCCGTCCTCGCCCGGGCGGTGACCCGGCCGGCGGTGGCGGCGATCGGCGCGGCCGCCTACGGGGTGCCGGGCCGGTTCCGCTGAGCCTCGGCCCAGATCCTGCCGAGCGCGAAATCCTCCTCGATGGAGCCGAGAGGGACGGAAGACCCGCCGGAGTAATGGGTCATCTCGCCGAAGCGGGGCTCGCCGCCGATCAGGTAGAAGTCGATGCGGACCGCGTCGAACCCGGCGCCGAGGCGCATGGCGAGGTCGCAAAGCCTGACCGCTTCCGGCGGCGGGCCCGGATAGTCCGGGCAGTCGGCGGGGCGCCAGCGGCCGAGGGGCAGCGGGGCGAGCGTCACCGGGTCGTAGAACAGGTCGCTTTTCCGCTCCGTGAAGCGGTTCAGATGGGCCTGCAGCAGGTACGGGCGGCCGCCGAAGAGATAAAGCTTGTAGTCCTCCGGCGGGCCGCCGGCCGGGCCGGGGAGGAACTCCTCGACCAGCAGGCGCGGGCGGATGCTGCGGTAGCCCCATTCGCCGGTGCGCTCGCCGTAATTCTCGGCAAGCCAGGACTGCGCCGTGTCGAGGATGCGGGCGCGGCAGGCAATCCTCTTGTCGGAAACGAGGATGTTGTAGCCGCAGCCGTGGTTGGCCTTGAGGACGAAGCGGTTGGGCAGCGAGTCCCAGGGGATGTCGGCGGCACGGTCCCAGACGCCGATCAGCGGGGTGATGGCGCGCAACCCGATCCGCTCCGCGGCCCAGGGGCGCACGGCGAGCTTGTCGAGCGTCAGCGGGATCAGCGGGTTGCGGTCGTTGAGAATCTTCCAGGCGATGCGCTCGTTGAAGCTCCGCGGGTTGCGGAGGTTCGGCGCGTAGCCGAGGGCATCGCGCATCATCCGGGACCGGTGGCGGCGGAGGCGTAGGCGGTCGAGCCATTCGACGTGGCCGGCGGCTTGGTGGAAGGCCTCGCGCAACAGGGCACGGCCGGGGAGCCGAGGTCGGCCAAGTGAGAGAGTGGCTGTTTCGGTCATTTGTCCCCCAAAGTGTGCCTGCTTCACGCGGGCGCTACGCCTGACGGGGATGGGACGTATGCCGTATTGCCTGCACCATTGCGTGTGGCGCAGTGCAACAGGAGATGGTGGCGGATGGTGCTTTCGCCGGAGGAATGGGAGGCGGTGCGGCTGAGCCTCGCCGTGGCGGGGCGCTCGGTGCTGGTCTCGCTGCTGCCCGCGGTGCTGGTGGCCTGGGTACTGGCACGCGGGCACTTCCCCGGGCGGATGCTGCTCGATGCGCTGGTGCATCTGCCACTCGTCGTGCCGCCCGTCGTGGTCGGCTGGGGGCTGCTGATGCTGTTCGGCGTGCGCGGGCCGATCGGCGGGCCGCTGAACGACTGGTTCGGCGTCAGGCTCGTCTTCACCACCGAGGGGGCGGCGCTGGCCACCGCCGTGATGTCCTTCCCGCTGATCGTCCGCAGCGTGCGGCTCGGGCTCGAGGGGCTGGACCCGGGGCTCGAGGCGGCGGCGCGGACGCTCGGCGCCGGGCCGGCCGACCGGTTCCTCACCGTGACGCTGCCGCTGATGTCGCCGGGCATCCTGGCAGGGGCGGTGACCGCCTTCGCGGCGGGGCTCGGGGAATTCGGGGCGGTGATCACCTTCGCCTCCAACATCCCGGGCGAGACGCAGACCCTGCCGCTCGCCATCTACAGCGCGACGCAGAGCCCGGGGGGCGAGGCCATGGCGGCGCGGCTGGCGCTCGTCTCCTTCAGCCTCGCGCTCGCGGGGCTGCTGCTGGCGGAGCTGCTGGGGCGGCGGCTCGGGCGTTGGCTCGGGCGCCCCTGATGCTGGAGGTCGCGTTGCGGCATCGCTTTTCCGGCTTTGCGCTCGATGCAGCCTTCGACTCGCCGGGGGTGGGGGTGACGGCGCTGTTCGGGCCCTCGGGCTGCGGGAAGTCGACCATCCTCGCGGCCGTCGCCGGCTTGTTGCGGCCGGAGGCGGGGCGGGTGGTGCTCGGGGGGGAGATGCTGCTGGACACGGCGCGCGGGGTGGCGGTGGCGCCGGAGCGGCGGCGCTGCGGGGTGGTGTTCCAGGACGCGCGGCTGTTCCCGCATCTGACCGTTGAGAATAATCTCCGCTACGGGCTGCGGCGGGCGCCGCGCGGGGCGGCGGGGCCGGGCTTCGGCGAGGTGGTCGAGTTGCTGGGGCTCGGGGCCCTGCTGGGGCGGCGGCCGCTGGGGCTCTCGGGCGGCGAGCGGCAGAGGGTCGCGCTCGGGCGGGCGCTGCTGGCGAGGCCGAGGCTTCTGCTGATGGACGAGCCGCTGGCGGCGCTCGATGCGGCGCGGCGGGGGGAGGTGCTGCCCTTCCTGGCCCGGCTGCGCGATGCGGCGGGGTTGCCGATCCTCTACGTCACCCATGCTCTCGACGAGGTGGATGCGCTGGCGGACCGGCTGGTGCTGCTGGAGGCGGGGCGCGTGCTGGCGGCCGGGCCGCTGGAGGCGCTGGCGGCGCGCGCCGACCTCCCTGCCCTCGCCCGGCGGCGGGATGCGGGGGCGCTGATCGCCTGCACCGTGGTGGAGCAGGATGGCGTGCGGGGGCTGACGCGGCTCGGCTTCGAGGGCGGGGAGCTGGTGGTGGCGCAGCGGCCGGGGCTTTCGGTCGGGGCACGGCTCCGCCTGCGGCTCAGGGCGCGGGATGTGGCCGTGGCGCTCGAGGCGCCGCGGAGCCTTTCGATGCACAACATCCTCGGCGCGCGGCTCGAGGCGATCGTCCCGGCGGGGGAGGCGGAGGTGATGCTGCGGCTGCGGATCGGGCCGACGGCGGTGCTGGCGCGGGTGACGCGGGACAGCGTCGGGCGGCTCGGGCTGGCGCCGGGGATGGCGGTCTTCGCGCTGGTGAAGTCGATCGCCTTCGACCATGCGGGGGCGGCATGAGCGGGGCGCTGCGGCTGGCGCCGGTGGAGGAGGCGCGGGCGCTGCTGCCGGGGGCGCCGGTCGCGGCGGAGGTCGTGCCGCTGGCGCGGGCGATCGGGCTTGTGCTGGCAGCGCCGGTGCGGGCGGCGGCGGCGGTGCCGGCGGCGGCTGCCGCGCTGCGCGAGG
>CADCTD010000167.1 GCA_902805545.1 uncultured Craurococcus sp.
GCGGCAGGGCGACCGGCGCCTGCCCCGGGGCGAGGGCGGCGAGCGCCGCGGCGGCCCCCTCATCCCAGCCGAGCGGCAGGGCGACGGCGCGGAGCGGCGCATCGGGGTCGGCGCCGGCGCGGGTCCGGCGTAGGGCGACCTCTTCCCACAGGGTTCCGGTGATCAGTGCCATGGCGTGATGCTAGGGCGCCCCGCGCCGGGCGGGAAGCCGTATCTGGTGGTGAATCGACCCTGGAGACGCAACATCCTGTGGATAGTTGGCCGCCCCCACCCGGCTTTGCGCCGCAGCATGCCTTGTGCGATTGTCCCGCGGCGGCCCCGCCCCCATCTGCGGGGCGGCCACCCCCCAGGAGCTCTCCCGGCCCCATGCCCGTTCTGCTGCGCCTCCAATCCGCTCTCTTCGGCCGCAAGGTCGGGACCGATCGCTTCGGCAATGTCTATTACGAGAGCAAGTCGAAGCAGCCGGTCTACAACCGCACGCGGCGCTGGGCCGTCTTCGTCCAGGGCTCGGACCCGACGGTGGTCCCGCCCGAGTGGCATGCCTGGCTGCACCACACCACCGAGGTGCCGATTCCGGAGGCGAAGCGCTACCCGTGGCAGAAGGAGCACCTGCCGAACCTCACCGGCACGGCGCATGCCTACCGCCCGGCCGGACACGACTATGTCGGCGGCGCCCGGCCCACCAGCACCGGCGACTACGAAGCCTGGACCCCGGGCTCCTGAGGCATGAAGGGACGCAGCCTCGCCGAGGTCGCCACCGGCGGCATCGTTCTCCTCGTCGCCGTGGTCTTCCTCGCCTATGCCGTGCTGCATAGCGGCCGCGGCACCGCCAGTGCCGATGGCATGACGCTCACCGCCCGCTTCGACAAGATCGACGGCATCTCCAACGGCGCCGATGTGCGCATCGCCGGCGTCAAGGTCGGCAGCGTGACCGACAGCCGGATCGACCCGCAGAGCTTCGGCGCCATGCTGACCATGCGCGTCGACCGCAGCCTCCGCCTGCCGGACGATACCTCGGCCGAGATCACCTCGGAGGGGCTGCTGGGCGGCAAGTACGTCTCGCTGGTGCCGGGCGGCAGCGAGAAGCTCCTCGCCGACGGCTCGCGCATCACCGAGACCCAGGGCTCGGTCAGCCTGGAATCCTTGCTCGGCCGCTTCATCTTCTCGGTGACGCAGATGAACAGCCAGAACCAGGAGGGCGCGCAGGCCCAGCCGCAGGGAGCTCAGACGGGCGCGGCGCCCGCACCGGTGCGATGAGTCTCGCCCCACCCGAGACCTGGCCGGGCGCGGATGGCAGCCCGATCTCCTGCCGGGAGAAGCTCAAGGTCCTGGCTGAGAACCATGCCGAACTCGCCCAGGTGATGCGCGACGCCTTCGAGGATGCCGTGCTGATGGGCGTCGACGAGGCGGCGCTGCGGCGGATGCTGGGCGAGATGGTCGCCGCGCTGCCGAGCCCGAAGCGCAAGCCATGAGGCGCCTCGCCGCCCTCGCCCTGCTGCTGCCGGTCGCAGCCTGGGCGCAGTCGCAGGACTGGCTGCCGAAGCAGCAGGCCGAGCTGCAGCTCCTCGACAAGGTGACGGCCCGCGTCTCCGTCCTCCGTGCCCAGGTCGGGCAGGCGACGCAGTTCGGCACGCTCGCCGTCCGGGTCGCTGCCTGCAATGCCAGGCCGCCGGACGAGGTGCCGGACGCCGCCGCTTTCCTCGAGGTGCGCGACAGCCGCCGCGCCGAGGGCTTCCAGCAGGTGTTCCGCGGCTGGATGTTCGCCAATGCGCCGGGCGTCAGCATGCTCGAGCACCCGGTCTACGACCTCCGGGTCCTCGATTGCAAATAGCGCCCTCCGACCATTGGGACGGCCGGACCTTCCACAACGTCCATGACCGGACGGTGAAGAGCTTCCGCGACGTGCTGCGGTGGCGGCGCGAGAGCAAGCCGGCGCCCTGGCCGCGCTGGATCGAGGATTCGCCGCAGCCCCCGCCCGCACGCCTGCCGCCCGGGCGGATCGGCGCGACCTTCATCGGTCACGCCTCCTTCCTGATCCGGATCGGCGGGCGGTGCGTCCTCATCGACCCGGTCTGGTCGATGCGGGCGAGCCCCCTCGCCTTCGCGGGCCCCCGGCGGGTGCGGGCGCCCGGCCAGGCGCTCGCGGCGCTGCCGGGCTGCGACCTCCTGCTGCTCAGCCACAACCACTACGACCATTGCGACCTGGCGACCCTGCGCCGTGTCCGCCGCCGCTGGGCGCCGCCGGCCGTCACCGGGCTCGACAATGCGCGGCACCTGGCGAAGGCCGGCATCCGTGGCGCCGTGGAGCTCGACTGGTGGCAGTCGACCGAGGTGGCGGGGCTGCGCGTCACCTATGTGCCGGCGCAGCACTTCTCGGCCCGCACGCTCTTCGACCGCAACCGCAGCCTCTGGGGCGGCTTCGTCATCGAAGCGGAAGGCGCGGCCGTCTACTTCGCCGGGGACAGCGGCTGGTGCCCGCATTTCGCCGAGATCGGCCGCCGCTTTCCGCGCATCGACCTGGCGCTGATCCCGATCGGCGCCTATGAGCCACGCTTCTTCATGCGCACCCAGCACATCGACCCGGGCGAGGCGGTGCAGGCCCATCTGGCGCTCGGCGCCCGGCGGAGCATCGGGATGCATTTCGGCACCTTCGCCGGGCTGACGGACGAGGCGATCGACGGGCCCGAGGCCTGGCTTGCCGAGGCGCGCGCGGCGGCGGGGCTCAGCGCGGCGGAGTTCGGCACCCTGCCCTTCGGCGGCAGCCTGGACCTGCCCGAATCGGGTCGATAGGCTGCTCCGCCTCCCCCTTGGAGGATGCGCCGATGAGCCGGTTCGACTGCATGACGCCCCTGCCCGGCGCCGGCTTCGGCGGGCGCATCGGCCTCAATGGGCCGGCGGGCGCCGCCGCCCTGGTCGCCGCTGCCGAGGCGGAGCCGGAGGCGCTGCCGCGGGCGCTGGCCGCCTCGGGCGGCCTGCTCCTCCTCCCCGGCATGGGCGGGATGGCGGCGGAGCCGGCGCTGCTGCTCCGCCTCAGCCGCATCTTCGGGCCGGAGGTGGAGAACTACCGGGAGACCGGGATGGCGCCGAACATGGTCCACCCCGAGGTGCCGGAGATCTTCGTCGTCTCCAACATCCCGCCCGTCCACCGCGCGCCGCCGCCCCGGCCCGAGCCACCGCTGACCGAGGATGGGCGCCTGCCCGTGCAGTTCCCGCACCGGAGGGGCTGGCATACCGACCAGAGCTACCGGCGGCCGCCGCCCGACATCTCGCTCTTCCTCGCCGTCGTGCCGGTGCCGCAGGGCCAGGGGCAGACACTCTTCGCCGATGGCGCGGCGGCCTATGCGGCGCTGCCGCCCGACCTCCGCGCGCGGATCGACGGGCTGGACGGGCTGCATGTCAGCAGCGATGCCGGCCGGCGGCGCGAGGCGGTACTGGGGGGCGCGGCGCCGAAGCCCCTCGCCCCGCACCAGCGTCCGCAGCGCCAGCCGCTGGCCCGGCTGCACCCGGTGACAGGGCAGCGGGCGCTCTATCTCTGCGAATACGGCCAGATGGACTGGCTGGAGGGGCCCATCGCCGGGCTCGAGCCCGGACCGCATGGCGAGGGCGGGCGGCTGCTGGAGGCGCTGATGGCGCATCTGACGCAGCCGCGCTTCGTCCATGTGCATGAATGGACGGCGGGCGACCTGGTGGTGTGGGACAACCGCTGCCTGGTCCACGCCGCCACTTGGTTCGATGCCGAGCGGCTGGATCGGGTGATGTGGCGGACGACGGTGAGCGGCAATCCCGGCGCTGCCTATGCCGGGGAGGCGAAGAGCTGGCTGGCGGCGTGAGGCCAGCGATATCAAAGTGCAGGTTTCGGCAGAACCCTGGATGGGTGGGGAAGCGGCCGCTTTCCGATGCCAAACCGGGGCAAGGCAGGTCTGGATCCGGGTGGTTCAGGCATTGTCGCGGGGTTTGACGAACGGCATGCCCCTCTGGCAGGTGCCAGCGATGATCCCCTGCGCAGGCTTGGGATGGTCGGGGACCGTATGTCGCGGGCACGCGCGAGGGCGCGGATTTCTATCGGGAGAACCTGCCCAAGTATAGCAGCTGGATCATCGTTCAGCGTGAGACGATCACCGTTCAGGAGGCGCTGCGATGGCTGGATGGCAGGGTCCAGTAGTCCCCTATCACCCGGTCGAAGGTGGTGGGGCTGAAGGGCGAACACGCATTGCCGTCATAATGGGTGATCTCGCCGAAAAACACCCGGCCACCCACGCAGTAGAGATCGACCCGCGCGAAATCGAACTCCCCGCCGATCCGCTCCGCCAGACGCAGGGCATCCTGGGTCTCCGCGGGGAGGACATAGTTGGGATTGGGCTCAGGCCTCTGCCGGACCTTCCACGGCTCCAGCCGTTCGTTATAGCTGTTGGCCTGATGATGGCCATGTCGCCCGGTATGGACACGCAGCAGCCTGACCCGGCCGTGGAAGACGTAAAATTTCAGATCGGCTGGGATGCCGCCATCCGCATCCAGCAGCATCTCCTCCGCGAGGAGGCGCGGCGTGAGATCACGGTAGGCCCACTCCCCGGCGGTCTCATAATGGTTGTCACGCAGCCAGCCATTCGCCTGGGAGACGGCGGCGGGGATGTCGAGCACCGTTCGGTCATGGACAAGCAGGTTCATGTTCCAACCGTGGCTGCCCTTGAGCACGAAGCGGTTGGGTAACTTCTCCCACGCAATGTCCTCTGCGCGGTTCCAGACGCCGAGCAGCGGCACGAGCACGTCCTCTCCGACGCGATCCGCGACATAGCGGCGTGCGTTAATCTTGTCTGTGGTCAGCGCCAGCAAGGGATTCCGATCATGGAGTATCCGCCAACCAAGCTTTTCGTTGAAAGTCTTCGGTTGAGAAAGATTGGGTTCATATCCCAGAGCAGCACGCATCCGATAGCGAAGATGTCTCTCTCGCAAAAGCGCGTCCAAGACCGGCATGTACTGGGCAGCTTGACGCACCACACTCCGTAATGGAGATAATTTCGCTTCAACGGGATGGATGGCCTGAGACATTGTCGGATCCTCGATGGCTCGCTTGACGTCCTAACGTGTGGTTAACCTTTGCAACTCCATCGCTCACTTTGTTGTGCGACAACGTACTCACTGATGTTTTCGGTGGTGCTGGCGGCGAGACAGAGGATGACCCGATGACCAGCGAGGCGCGCAGCATGGCAACTGCATCCATGATAATGAATGATGGAACCGGCCAACAGGGTCTAATAATGTTGCATTACGGCCTCACATTTTTTTCTGCTCAATAATAAAATTGTTCTTTGAAAACCTCTTGGTCGAAAGATCCTGAAAGAGATCTCGTGAGCCAATTGTCTCATAACCTGCTTCGAAATGCAGCCGTGACGACAGCTCAGGAATAAAACTCTCACCTGTCCATACCGGCGATGCCGCACCTAGCGTTTGGGTGCACTACAACATGTCGCTATGTTGGACGGGTTTCGAGAAGTACCATCCTGCGAAATTCATATGGGTTGTAGCAGGCCTTTATTACACTGAACCGAATTACCTGTCTCCCTTACCCCTCCGCAACTTCATGAAGCACCTGCGCCAACACCCGCGCGCCCGCCGCCAGCTGCGCCGGCGAGGAATACTCCGCCGGGTTATGGCTGATCCCCTTGCGGCTCGGGACGAAGATCATCCCGCTCGAGCAGAGCGGTACCATGAACTGCGCGTCGTGAAAGGCACCCGAAGGCATCCGCAGCGCGCGCAGCCCCTGCGCCGCGGCGGCGCGCGACACCGCCTCCGTCACCAACGGGGCGAACTCCACCGGCAGGGCGTGGAAGCGCTCCGTCACCACCACCTCGCAATGCCGCACGGCGCCGCGGATGGTGGCCTCGATCGCATCGCCCCGCTCTGCCAGCACCGCGGCCGAGGGGTGGCGGAAGTCGATGGTGAAGCGCACCCGCTCCGCCACGCTGTTGGAGCTGTTGGGGTGCACCTCGATCCGCGCCACGGTGAAGCGCAGCACGTCGGTCGGGTCGTCCATCAGCGCGTTCAGCGCAGTGACGGCGCGCAGCATGTCCTGCACCGCATCACGTCGCGTCGACAGCGGCGCGGTACCGGCATGGGCGCTCTCGCCGCGCAGCTCGACGAGGAACCAGCGGCTGCCCTGGATGCCGGTGACGACGCCGATGTCGAAGCCCTCCGCCTCCAGCCGCGGCCCCTGCTCGATATGCGCCTCGACATAGGCATGCGGCGCCGGGCCCTCGACCACGCCAAGCGGGCGGCGCGGCAGGTCCGCCTCGAGCGAGAGCTGCTCGCTCAGTGCATCGCCGAAGCGGATGCCCTCGCCATCCTCCACCGCATCCCAGGTGCCGGGCGCGCTGTGGCCGGCATAGGCCATGCTGCCCATGCAGCCGGGCGCGAAGCGGCCGCCCTCCTCATTGGTCCAGGCGACCAGCTCGATCGGGCGGCGGGGGGTGATGCCGGCCTCGCGCAGCGCCTGGATCGCCTCCAGCCCGGCGAGCACGCCCCAGATGCCGTCGAACCGCCCGCCCGCCGGCTGGCTGTCCATGTGGCTGCCGGTCAGCACGGGGGCGAGGCCGGGCTCGCTTCCCTCCAGGCGAAGGAAGAGGTTGCCGAGCGCGTCGACGGAGGGGGCGAGGCCGATTGCCGCGCCCCAGCCGATCAGCAGGCGGCGAGCCTCGCGGTCGAGCGGCGAGAGGCAGGGGCGGTTGACGCCCGGGGAGCCGTCGGCGCCGGTTATGGCGCCGAGCCGGGCCATCTCCATCAGCCGGTCCCATTGGCGCTGCTCGCTCACCGCGGCCACCAGGTTCGGCGCGACCGTCCCACTCATCGTCCCCACCCCGTCCTGCTGCACGGGGACAAACCGCAGGCAGCGGGGCGGCGTCAAGCGGCAGCGGGGGCTGGTGGCGCCGGATGCGGCCGGCGGGGACGGCGCCCCCGGCGGCGGCGGCCCCCTCCCCTGCCAGGAATCCCTCGACGGAGCCCGGCCGCCGGCCTTGTCTGGCACGGCTGCCGCAACGGATGGGGGATGGCGATGGCGGGGTATCTCAGCACGCATGTGCTCAACACGGCCGAAGGGGTGCCGGGGGCGGGCATCGCGGCGGAGCTCTGGCGGCTGGAGCCGGCGCCGGTGCTCGTCGCCCGCACCGAGACGACGGCGGACGGGCGGAACCGAGATGCCTTCTATCCGGAAGGCGCGGGCTTCGTCGCCGGGCCGCATGAGCTGCGCTTCGGCATCGTCGCCTATTTCGCCGGGCGCGGGCTGGCGGCTTCCTATGATCTGGTGCCGGTGCGGGTGCGGCTCGAGGCGGACCAGGGGCATTACCATGTGCCGCTGCTCTGCTCGCCCTTCGGCTACACAACCTACCGGGGGTCCGGAGCGTTCCGCTTGCCTCGGTAAGGGGAGGCGGGCATGGCGGAGCAGGAGGAATTCCTCGCAGCGGTCGGCCGGGGCGATGCGGTGGCGGTCGGTGGGCTGCTCGATGCCGATCCCGGCCTCGCCGCGCCACGCGGCGGGCATGCGGATGACCCGGTGGCGCTGGCCGCGCGGCTCGGCCACCTGACCGTGCTGCGGCTGCTGCTGGAGCGCGGCGGCCAGGGCGCGCCGGAGGGCGACCCGCGCGAGGCGCCGACGGCGCTGATGCAGGCCGCCGCCGCCGGTCGTCAGGATGCCATTGCCTTGCTCCTCGAATTCGGCGCCGACCCTGCGCTGCGCGACCGCGAGGGGCGGAGCGCCGCGGATTACGCGACCGAGGCCGGGCATGCCGACCTCGCCCGACGCCTCTACACCGATGCAGAGACGGAACGCCTGATCTGGTGACGGAACGCCTGTAGTATCCTCCGCACCGGTTCTATTGCAACGACCGGAGTGGATACGATGGCGCGTGTTCTGGTGCTCTATTATTCGACCTATGGTCATGTCGAGACGATGGCTGGCGCCATCGCCGAGGGCGCCCGCGGGGCCGGCGCCACCGTCACCATCAAGCGTGTGCCGGAGATCGCGCCGCGCGAGGTGCTGGAGCAGGCCGGCGCCAAGCTCGACCAGGCGGCGCCCGAGGCCTCGCCGCAGGAGCTCGACCAGTACGACGCCATCATCCTCGGCTGCCCGACCCGCTATGGGCGGATGGCGGCGCAGATGGCGCAGTTCTGGGACCAGACGGGCGGCCTTTGGGCGCGCGGGGCGCTGCTCGGCAAGGTGGGCAGCGCCTTCACCTCCACCGCCAGCCAGCATGGCGGGCAGGAGACGACGCTGATGGCCATGCACACCATGTTCTTCCACCACGGCATGGTGCTGGTCGGCCTGCCCTATGCCGCGGCCGGGCAGTTGACGCTCGACGAGATCAGCGGCGGCAGCCCCTATGGCGCCACCACCATCGCCGGCGGCAAGGGCGAGCGGCAGCCGAGCGCCAATGAGCTGGAGCTGGCCCGCTTCCAGGGCAGGCATGTGGCGGGGATTGCGGCGAAGCTCCACGGCTAGGGCCGCGGGTCCGGCCCCCGCCTTTCGGCCCGGTTTGCGCGAAAGCCGCTTGCAAAACCGGGCCGAAGGGGGCATCTCCCCTCGCGATACCAGACCGATTGAGTCAGACCTCGGCGGGCGGTGCGGAGAGATATCCGCGGCCGGGCCCGCTTTTGCCTATGGAGGCCCATCGTGGCGCGCACCCCGCTCGACCGAATCCGCAATATCGGCATCACCGCGCATATCGACGCGGGCAAGACCACGACGACCGAGCGGATCCTCTACTACACCGGCAAGTCGCATCGGATCGGCGAGGTCCATGACGGCAACACCACGACCGACTACATGGAGCAGGAGCGCGAGCGGGGGATCACCATCACCTCCGCGGCCGTGACCGCCGTGTGGAAGGACCACCGGATCAACATCATCGACACGCCCGGCCACATCGATTTCAACATCGAGGTGAACCGGTCCTTGCGCGTGCTCGACGGCGCCGTCTTCATCATCGAGGGCGTGGCGGGCGTGCAGCCGCAGTCCGAGACCAACTGGCGCCTGGCGGACCGCTACAACGTCCCCCGCCTGATCTTCATCAACAAGCTCGACCGCACCGGCGCCGACTTCTACCGCGCCGCGGCGACGCTGACCGAGAAGCTCGGCATCACCTGGATCGCGCTGCAGCTGCCGATCGGCATCGAGGACACCTTCAAGGGCGTCGTCGACCTGGTCGAGATGAAGGCGATCATCTGGGAGGGCGACGAGCTCGGCGCCGCCTACCACTACGAGGAGATCCCGGAGGATCTGAAGGAGAAGGCGGCCGAGTACCGCCAGCTCCTGCTCGACACCGCGCTGAGCGTCGACGACGCCGGCATGGAGGAGTATTTCGACAAGGGCGACGTCTCGGTCGAGACGCTGAAGCGCGCCATCAAGCGCGGCACCATCGACGGCACCTTCCGCCCGGTGATGTGCGGCACCGCCTTCAAGAACAAGGGCGTGCAGCCGCTTCTGGACGGCGTGCTCGACTACCTGCCGAGCCCGATCGACATCGCCGGCATCAAGGTCGCCGCCGAGGAGGGCGAGGAGGAGACCGCCGACCGCCGGGTGATCCCGGCCGACGAGACGCTGCCCTTCGCCGGCCTCGCCTTCAAGATCATCAACGACAAGTACGGCAACCTGACCTTCGTGCGCGTCTATGCCGGCGTGCTGAAGCAGGGCGACATGGTCATGAACACGACCAAGGGCCACAAGGAGCGCATCGGCCGCATGTTCCAGATGCATGCCGACAAGCGCGAGGAGATCAAGGAGGTCTTCGCCGGCGACATCGCCGCCTTCGTGGGCCTGAAGGACACCGGCACCGGCGACACCCTGGCCGACCAGTCGGACCCGGTGGTGCTCGAGCGCATGGCCTTCCCGATCCCGGTCATCGACATCTCGGTCGAGCCGAAGACGAAGGAGGGCGTCGAGAAGATGACGCTCGGCCTGCAGAAGCTGGCCGGCGAGGACCCCTCGCTGCGCCTCAAGACCGACCAGGAGACCGGCCAGACCATCCTGTCCGGCATGGGCGAGCTGCATCTCGAGATCATCATCGACCGGCTGCGCCGGGAATACGGCGTCGATGCCCATATCGGCGCGCCGCAGGTGGCCTACCGCGAGACGATCACCAAGCCGCACACCGAGGTCTACACCCACAAGAAGCAGTCGGGCGGCTCGGGCCAGTACGCCGAGGTGAAGATCACCTTCGAGCCGAAGGAGCGGAACACCGGCATCGAGTTCGTCAATGCCGTGGTCGGCGGCTCGGTGCCGAAGGAGTACATCCCGGCGGTCGACAAGGGCATCAAGGTGCAGGCCGATACCGGCGTGCTCGCGGGCTTCCCGACGGTCGACTTCAAGTACAGCCTGGTGGACGGCAAATACCACGACGTCGACTCGAGCGCGCTCGCCTTCGAGATCGCCGCAAAGGCCTGCTTCCGCGAGGGCATGAAGAAGGCCGGCCCGGTCATTCTCGAGCCGATCATGGATGTCGAGGTGACGACGCCGCAGGACCATGTCGGCGACGTGGTGGGCGACCTCAACCGCCGCCGCGGCGTGATCCAGAGCCAGGACATGGCCGGCACCTCGGTCATCGTGCGGGCGCATGTGCCGCTGAAGGAGATGTTCGGCTACATCTCCAACCTGCGGGGCATGACCAAGGGGCGTGCGTCCTTCTCGATGCAGTTCCACCACTACGATCCGGTGCCGCGCAACGTGGCGGACGAGATCATGAAGAACTCCGCCTGATCTCCTCGATCTAGGCTGATGGCAACGGCGCCTGGGGCAACCCAGGCGCCGTTTGCTTTTCTTCACCGCGGGAGGGGATTATGCCCCTCCCATGCTCGACTTCAGCGCCCTCCGCATCCTCGTCCTCGGCGATGCCATGCTCGACCGCTTCCTCTATGGCGAGGTGGAGCGCATCTCGCCCGAGGCGCCCGTGCCCGTGCTGCGCCAGCGCCGGCTGATGGCGATGCCGGGCGGCGCCGGCAACGTGGCGCGCAACATCACCGCCCTCGGCGGCCGGGCGGTGCTGGTCGGGCTGCTCGGGCGGGATGCCGCGGGGGCGGAGTTCCGGGCGCTGCTCGGCGCCGATCCGGGGATCGAGGACCGGATGGTGGAGAGCCCTGGCCGCCCGACCATCTGCAAGATGCGCATCATCGCCGGCACCCAGCAGGTGGTCCGGGTCGATGACGAGGCGACCGGGCCGGCCGATGCGGCGGAGGCGGAGGCGATGCTGGCGGCGGTGCGGGCCGCCCTGCCCGGGTGCCAGGCAATGATCCTCTCGGACTATGCCAAGGGCGTGCTCGCGCCCCCGGTCATCGCCGAGGCGATCGCGGCGGCGCGGGCGCAGGGCATCCCGGTCCTCGTCGATCCGAAGAGCGAGGATTTCCGCATCTATCGCGGCGCCGATTGCGTGAAGCCCAATGCGCGGGAGCTCGCCCGGGCCACGCGGATGCCGGTCGGCACCCAGGCGGAGGTGGTGGCGGCCGCCGAATGGGTGATGGCCGAGGCGGGGCTTGCCGCCCTGCTCTGCACGCGGGCCGGCCATGGCATGGTGCTGGTCCGCGCCGGCGCCGGTGCGACCAGCGTGCCGGCCCTGGCGCGGGAGGTCTTCGACGTCTCCGGCGCGGGGGATACGGTGATCGCAACCCTCGCCCTGTCGCATGCCTCCGGCCAGCCGCTGGAGGAGGCGATGCGCATCGCCAATGCGGCGGCCGGCATCGTGGTCGGCAAGCTCGGCACGGCGACGGTCGGCGTCGACGAGCTCTCCCACGCGCTGCGGGCCGAGAGCGGCTCCGCCCCGGATGAGGGCGCGCTGCTCGACCGGGAGGCCGCCCAGCGGCTGGTCGCGGAATGGCGCTCGCACGGGCTGCGCGTCGGCTTCACCAATGGCGTCTTCGACATCCTCCATGCCGGGCATGTCGCCTCCCTGCGGGCGGCGCGGCGGCGCTGCGACCGGCTGGTGGTGGCGCTCAACGCGGATGCGAGCGTCCAGCGGCTCAAGGGCCCGACGCGGCCGGTGAATCCGCTCGCCGACCGCGCGGCCGTGGTCGCGGGCCTCGCCTCGGTCGATGCGGTGCTTGCCTTCGAGGAGGACACGCCGATCGAGCTCATCCGCCTGCTGCTGCCGGATGTGCTGATGAAGGGCGGCGACTACACCAGGGAGACCGTCGTCGGCGCCCGCGAAGTCGAGGCGGCCGGCGGCGAGGTGGTACTACTCGACCTGCTGCCGGGACGCTCGACGACGGGCATCATCGCCCGGGCCAGGGGTTAGCGCTTCAGGAACACCGTCCCCAGCACGTCCAGCACCTTGGCCCCGTCCGCGACACGGTGGGCCATGAAGCGCAGCTTCGCCACCCCGCGGTCCGGCCTGCTGCGGCTCGGCGTCAGCTCCTCCACAAGGCCCGAGACGCGGAGCACGTCGCCCGGCCGCACCGGCGCCGGCCAGGCGATCTCCATCCCCGCCCCGCCCATCGAGATCTTCGCCAGCAATCCGGTGCGGATCATCTGCGCGAAGCTGGCCGAGAGGGTGTGCAGGCCGGAGGCGATCAGCCCGCCGAAGGGCCCCTCCGCCGCCGCATCCTCGTCCACATGGAAGGGCTGCGGGTCGAAGCGGCGGCCGAAGTCGAGGATCTCCTCCCGCGTCATCTCCAGCGTGCCGAAATCGAAGCTCTGGCCGAGCCGGAGTTCGTCGAAGGAGGTGATCGGCTCGAGGCTCACGCCAGCACCTGCATGTCGCCATCCACCGAGAGCGACTGGCCGCTGATCGTCGCGCCGAAGGGTGAGCAGAGATAAAGCGCCATGTTGGCGATGTCCTGCGGCGTGACGTAGCAGCGGAGCGAGACGGGGCGCAGCGCCTCCGCCTCCTGCTCGGCGAAGCTGCGGCCGTTGGCCTGGGCCTTGGCCTCGAGCACGCGGCGGATGCGGTCGCCGGCGACGAGGCCGGGGAGGATGGCGTTCACCCGGATGCGCTCCGGCCCGAGCTCGATGGCGAGCGACTTGGTGAAGCCGATGACGCCCCATTTCGCCGCCGCATAGGGGCTGCGCAGCGGGAAGCCGAATCGTCCCGCCGCCGAGGAGAGGTTGACGATGGAGCCGCCGCCGGCCGCTCGCAACGCCGGCACCGCCCGGCGGGCGCAGTGGAACATGGCCTCCAGGTCGATCTTCAGCGTGCGGCTCAGCGCCTCGGGCGTCACATCCTCGACGCGGGCGGTGGGGCCGGCGATGCCGGCATTGTTCACCAGCACGTCGAGGCCGCCGAGCCGGGCCACCGCCTCGTCGACGAAGCCCTCGCAGCCTTCGACGCTCTCCATGTCGGCGAGCATGGAGGGATGCGGGGAGACGGCCAGCGCCTCGCGGTCGACATCGCAGAGGAAGACCTTCGCGCCGCAACTGACGAACCCATCCGCCATGGCGCGGCCGATGCCGCCGGCGCCGGCGGTGATCGCCACCCGCAACCCATCGAGCCGCACCGTGAGCGGCGCCGTGTTGCCTTGCATCGTCTCCCTCCTACCGGATCGCCGCGGCCAGCTCGCCGCCGAGCATCTGGAGCTGCTGCGCCTCCACCGCCGGCACGCCGGACGGGAAGCTCATCCGCAGCTTCACGAAGCTGCGTCGGGCAAGGCCGAGGCAGACATAGCTGTCCGACTTGCTGCCGCCGTCGAAGGCGAGGGTCAGGGCCTCGCAGCGCATCGCCTCGGCGCCCGAGGGCAGGGTGATGACGGGCCCGGCCTGCCGCGCCTCGACGCGGTAGCGGCGCATCGGGCCCAGCATCTCGATCTCGCGCGTCGCCTGGGTGAGCTCGGCGGCAAGGCTCTCGGCCGTCGCGCCGCCGGGGATGGCGCGGTCGTAGACATAGAGGGTGGCGACGCCGGGGCCGCCGAGCGAGGGGCGGTACTCCGCCGCGGCGCCCAGGCCGGCGCCGCCGGGGCGCGTTTCGAAATCCGCCACGGCGGCACGGCGCCAGCCGGAGGCCTCGCCCGGCAGGGCGGCGATGCGCTGCAGCGGCGTCTCGGCGCCCTTCCCGCCCGGGTTCACCCCCTGGGCGGCGGCGGGCAGTGCGATCAACAGGGCGAGGGAAGCAAGCGGGCGGGTCATGCGGCAGGCTAGGCACCCCGGCCGCCGCCCGGCAAGCTCCCCCGCATGCGCGCCCTGATCCTCGCCTTGCTGATTCTGGCCCCCGGCCTCGCCCCCGGGCACGCCTTGGGGACGGAGCTGAAACTGGCGAGCTGGAACATTGCCTGGCTCACCCCCCGCACCGCGCTGCTGCCGCGGGACCGGCCGCCGCGGGAGCGGGCTGATATAGCCAGGCTCGCCGAATACGCGCGGCGGCTCGATGCCGACATCGTCGCGTTGCAGGAGGTCGACGGGCCGGAGGCGGCGGCGCAGGTGCTCGACCCCAAGGCCTATGCCTTCTATTTCCCGGAAGAGGATGACCTGCAACGCTCCGGCTTCGCTATCCGGCGGGGCCTGCGCGTCAGCCGCAACCCGGATCTGGCGGCGCTCGACCTCAACCCGGAGGCCCAGCGCTCGCTCCGCCGCGGCACGGACATCACCGTGGAGGCGGGCGGGGCGCGGCTGCGGCTGCTCTCGCTGCATCTGAAGGCCGGCTGCAGCAGCGGCCGGCTGGAGCGCGACGAGCCGGATTGCGAGCAGCTGGCACGCCAGGGCGAGGTGCTGGCCGGCTGGATCGCGGCGCGGCGGCGCGAGGGCGTGGCCTTCGCCCTGCTGGGCGACTTCAACCGAAGCTTCGAGGCGTCTGGCGAGGCGCTGTTCCGCCGGCTCGTCGCGGCAGCGCCGCTGACCAGGGTAACGGAGGGCGTCTCCAACCCCTGCTGGGCCGGGCCGCGCGGCGGCCGGGCCTTCATCGACCATATCCTGCTCGGCGGCCCGGCGCGGGACTGGCTGGTGCCGGAGAGCCTGCGCGTCCTGGTCTATGCCGAGCAGGGGCGGGACTGGCGCGACCGGCTGTCCGACCACTGCCCGCTCAGCATCCGCCTGCGCACGCCCTGAGGAGAGACGCCATGGATGTCAAGCAGCGCCGCAAGCTGGTCGCCCGCTACCGGGTAGAGCAGGGCAAGGGCTTCCATCTCAAGGACTGGGACAGCGGCGACACGGCCGGGCTCGACTTCGGCAAGGAGGCGGCGGCGGCTTTGCTGCAGGAGGGGGTGGAGCGGCTCTCCAACCTGCAGGACATGCTCTATGCGCAGGACCGGTGGGCGGTCCTTTGCCTCTTCCAGGCGATGGATGCGGCGGGGAAGGACGGTGCGATCAAGCATGTGTTCACCGGCGTCAACCCGCAGGGGTGCCATGCCACCAGCTTCAAGGCGCCGGGGCCGGTCGAGCTCGACCACGACTTCCTCTGGCGGCACGTGCAGGCGCTGCCGGGGCGCGGGCAGATCGGCATCCACAACCGCTCTTGGTACGAGGAGGTGCTGGTCGCCCGGGTCCATCCGGCGGTGCTGGAGCGGCAGAAGCTGCCCGCCGCGCTGCGCACCAAGCGCATCTGGGAGGAGCGGCTGGCGGATATCGCCGCCTTCGAGGGCTATCTCGGCCGGCAGGGCGTGGTGGTGGTGAAGTTCTTCCTCCATCTCGGCCGCGACGAGCAGCGGGAGCGCTTCCTCAAGCGGATCGAGGAGCCGGAGAAGAACTGGAAATTCGAGATCGGCGACATCACCGAGCGGCGGCACTGGGACGCCTACCAGGACGCCTATGAGAAGGCGATCCGGGCGACGGCGACGCCGGCGGCGCCCTGGTATGTCGTCCCGGCCGACAACAAGTGGTTCACCCGGCTGGTGGTGGCGGAGGCGCTGGCGCAGACGCTCGAGTCGCTCGACCTGCATTACCCGGTCGTCACGGAGGCGGAGCGGGCGCGGCTCGCCGAAGGCCGGCAGGAACTGGGTTGAACCCTTGACCCGCGCCGCGCCGATTGCGACCTATTGCGCGTGAGGGACCTCTTCCCCGTCGGCCGCGACGATGACCGTCTCTGGGCCGTCTACGCCACGGTCGGGCGCACCAACCGCGTGGCCGATGTCTATCGCAGCCGGGCGGCGGCGCTGGCGGACCGGGATTGGCGGGCGCAGCAGGTAAAGGCCTATGAGGACTTCCTGCGTCGCAGCCGCCAGCCCGTGCCGCACTACAGCGTGGCGCCCATCACCCGCGCCGAGCTGCCGCGGAAATGGACCCCCCTGCCCGCGCTCGGCTTCCTCCGGGGCCAGTTCATCTGAACCAGACGCGGCGGCGGGGCTCAGGCCTCCCGCAGCGCCCGCGGCCAGCGCCCGCCGAGCAGCACCGCCAGCATCGCCACATAGGTCGTGGCGCCGCAGCCGCCGATCATGCTGATCGCCATCAGCGCCGGCTTGCCTTGCACATGCTGCGCCACCAGCAGCGCGACGGCCGCCATGGCGAGCGTCGCCACGATCGGCACCACGAGCTGCGCGCCGAGCCAGCGCAGCGGCCGCTCCAGCGCGCGCAGGCCGAGGAT
Source organism: uncultured Craurococcus sp. (assembly GCA_902805545.1). Taxonomy (GTDB): domain Bacteria; phylum Pseudomonadota; class Alphaproteobacteria; order Acetobacterales; family Acetobacteraceae; genus Belnapia. Next base: position 16,479 of record CADCTD010000167.1, read on the forward strand.
TACCTGCAACGGCACCACGGCAAGCGTGCCGCCCACCCAGCAGACCGCGGCCCCGGCCGCATCCGTCGGACGGATGACCACCAGGGCCAGCAGCGGCACGGAGAAGGCGATGAGCTGGGTGATGAGGTTCATCCGCGTCCGCCCGAGCGCCAGCCAGAGCGCCGGCGCCGGGCCGATCAGGAAGGCCGGCACCGCCGCCAGCGCCACCAGCCGCGCCGGCTCCGCCGCCTCCATCCACGGGCCGCCCATCAGCAGGGTGATGAGTTGCGGTGCGGTGATGGCGAGCCCGACCGCGATCGGCAGGCCGATCAGCGCCTGGAGCTGCGCCAGGTCGCCATAGCATTCGGCCAGTGCGTCCCGGTCATGCTGCAGGGCGGAGAGGCGCGGCATGGCAAGGCGGGACGAGGCGCCGGCCACCACCGACATCGAGACATCGAGCAGGCGGAAGGCGATATGCGTCACCGCCACCACCGTCTCCGCCACCATCATGCCGAGGACGAGGATGAAGATGCGGTAGCGCCCGTTCAGCACCAGCAGCGCCAGGATCTGCGGCCCGGCGATCGGCCAGAGGTCGTTGATCGCCGCCCGGTCCAGCATCAGCTTCGGCCGCCAGCCGGAGAGCAGGGTGAGGAGGAGGAAGACGCCGAGCGTCGCCGCCACCTGCTGCACCACCATCGCCCAGGGACCCCAGCCGGCGCTGGCGGCCAGCATGCCGAGCCCGACCGAGAGCGGCTGGCAGATGAGCACCCGCTGCGCCAGCAGCCGGTAGCGCCGCGCCCGGAGCGCCAGCGCCGCCAGCATCCCGGAGGCGGCGGAGAAGGGCAGCAGCAGCGCCAGCACCTGGATCATGTCGGCCAGGACAGGCGCGCCGATGGCATGGGCGATCAGCGGCGCCGCAAGGCTGAGGCCGAGCAGGCCGATGAGCGCAACGCCCATGGTCACCCAGAATGCGGAGGAACGGTGCCGCTCCTCGAGGTCCCGGCGCTGGAGCAGCGAATCTCCGAAGAGCGCGGCGATCGGGAAGTCGATGGTGAGGAAGGCGCTGGCCGCGATGGCACCGATGCCCGCCGCCTCCGGCCCGATCAGCCGGGCGATGAAGAGCAGGCCGACGAGAGAGAAGGCGGCCGAGCCCAGCGTCTCCGCCGCCACCCAGGCGGGCGAGCCGGTGGCAGGCAGCTTCCGCCGCACCAATCCGATCATCGGCTGCCCTCTCCGGCTGCCCGCGTGGGCGAAGCCGGGTCACTACTGTTCAACTGCGCCATGCCTTGCGCCATCTAGACCCTCGATATTTCATGCACATTAATGGTACTTTAGGGTAGTTGCACCTGCCGCGGTTCGGTGCCGAGCGGCTCAGATATTCAGCTTATTGAAGATCGGGGTCGGCAGGAGCCGAATGATGGTCATCACCGGCCACCATATGCCGGGGAGGTAGGCGCTACCGCCCCCCTTCCCCGCCCGCTGCCACGCCGCCGCGGCGAAGCCGCGGGGCGAGGCCATGAAGGGCAGCTTCGGCAGGGCCCAGGTCATCCCCGTATCCACTGGCCCGGCCTTGATACAGAGCACCCGCACGCCGGCACCCGAGAGCCGCGCCGCATAGCCCTGCAGGTAGACCAGCAGCGCCGCCTTGGTGGCACCGTAGAGGAAATTGCGCTTCCGCCCACGGTCGCCGGCAACCGAGCCCAGGGCGACGACCGTGCCGCCCCGCTGCGCCTCCAGCACCGGGGCGAGGGCGCCGAGCACGGAGGCGGCGCCGGTGAAATTGGCCTCGACCATGCCGGCGGCGACCTCGGGGTCGGCATCCGCCGCCGCCTGGTCGGGCATCACGCCGAAGGCGAGGAAGACGTTCAGCAGCCCGTCGCCCGCCCGGCGCCGGCATTCCGCGACGAAGCCGGCATGGGTGGCGAGGTCGCGCGCCTCGAAGCGAAGCGGCATGGCGGGCACGCCGTAGCGGATGGCGAGGTCGGCGGCCTGGTGCTCCAGATCCTCCATGTCGCGCCCGGCGAGCACCAGCGCCGCGCCATGCGAGGCGGCCTCCCGCGCGAAGGCCCGTGCCACCGCCGAGGAGGCGCCGAGGATCACCCAGGTGTCGCTCACAGGCCGATCCTCCGCGCCATGTCGGAGGAGAGGCGGCGCTGGGGATCGACCCGCTCCCGCACCGCCCGGAACTCGCCGGCCCGCGGATACATGGCGGCGAAGCCCTCGGCCGAGAGCAGGCTGTCCTTGGCCAGATAGATCCGCCCGCCGGAATCTCGGGTGATGCGCTCCAGCTGGGTGAAGATCGCCTCGCTGCCCGGACGGGCCGGGATGTCGAGGGCGAGGGAATAGCCAGGCATGCCGAAGGAGAGCATCCCCGGCCCGTCCCGGCCCATGACCTTCAGCACGGCGAGGAAGGAGGCATTGCCGCCCGCCGCCACCGTCTCCAGCAGCCGCCGCAGCGCCGCCTCGCCGGGGCCGGGCGGGACCACGCACTGGAACTGGCGGAAGCCCTGCTTGCCGTACATCCGGTTCCAGCCATCGATCGCGTCGAGCGGGTAGAGGAACTGGCGGTAGGGCACCGTCGCCTGCTGCCCGGCAGCCGGCACGCGGCGCCAGTAGAGCTCGTTGAAGGCGCGGACGCTGAGCCCGTTCAGCAGCCAGCCCGGCGCGTCGACCGGGAAGCGCCGCGCCCTTGGCGGACGGGATTCGACGCGCGCCTCGCTCGGCTCCGCCGTCTCCAGCACGCCGCGGCCGAGGGAGGCGCCGCCGGCCAGCGCATCGATCCAGCCGACCGACCATGTGGCGCCGGCCGCCGCCTCGAAGGCCGCCAGGAACCCATCGAGGTTGCGGACGCGCCGCCGGCTCACCGCGAGCGCGTTGGAGGGCACCCGCGTCAGCCGAAGGCAGAGGGCGGCGACGATGCCGGTGAGGCCGATGCCACCGACCGTCGCCTGGAACAGGGCGGGGTCGCTCTCCGGCGAGACGCGCTGCATCCGCCCATCGGGCAGCAGCAGGTCGAACCAGAGCACATGCTCGCCGAAGCTGCCGGCATGGTGGTGGTTCTTGCCGTGCACGTCATTCGCCAGCGCGCCGCCGAGCGTCACATGGGAGGTCCCCGGCGAGACCGGGGCGATGAAGCCGCGCGGCAGGAAGACCTCGAGCAGGTCGGCGAAGGTGACGCCGGGCTCCGCCACCAGCTCGCCCGTCGCCGGGTCGAAGCCGAGGATGCGGTCGAGCCGCCCGGTGACGACCACGGCGCCGTCGGTGTTGAGCGCCGCATCGCCGTAGCTGCGCCCGCCGCCATGGGCGATGAGCGTCCGCCCCTCCGGCGCGTCGAGCGCGGCGTGCAGCTCGCGCAGCCGCTCCGGCCTCGCCGCGAGGCAGGGGCTGAGGCTGGAGCGGCCCCAGCCCTGCAACGAAACCTGCTTCCAGCCAGTGGGGCGCGTCGCCGCGGGTGCGGCCAGCGTATCGGGCATACCCTTTTGTCCTACAGCGCGAGGACGATGGCGGCGGCGGCGATCGCGCCGATGCCCCATGACCAGGGGTCACGCAGCGCGAAGACCACCGGATCATGCTGCAGCTCCCGGCGATGCGCGAGCAGCCAGATGCGCATCAGCCAGACCGCGACCGCGCCAGGAGCCACGTAAAGCCAGGCGGGATGCGTATACATCCGCGAGGGCAGCGCATCATTGGCGACATAGAGGATCATGATCTGCAGGGCGCCGATCCCCGCCGCCGCGCCGAAGCCGAGGGTCAGTGGCCAGTCGTCCACCTGCCAGCCGCGCCGGGCGAGGCCGCCGCTCTCCTTGGCTTCCATAAGCTCGCAATGCCGCTTGGCCAGCGCCAGGGAGAAGAAGAAGAAGCCGGCGAAGGCGACCAGCCAGGGCGAGTAGGCGACGTCGGCCAGCTCGATGCCGAGCGAGAGCCGCATGGTGAAGAGAGCCGCGATGGTCAGCGTGTCGATCAGCGCGATGCGCTTCAGCCCGCCGGAATAGAGCAGCGACAGGCCGCAATAGCCGATGATGGCAACCGAGAGCATCGGCCGGAACAGCAGCGGCGCCAGCAGGGCGAAGGTGATCAGCCCGATCGCCACGGCCAGCGCATGCAGCGGCCGGATGCGGCCGGAGGCGATGGCCCGATGCCGCTTCTTGCGGTGCTGCCGGTCCGAGTTGAGGTCGGCCAGGTCGTTCAGCAGATAGGTGCCGGAGGCGGCGAGGCTCAGCAGCAGCATCCCGAGCACGCAGTGCAGGATCGCCGTCGGGTCGTGCAGCTTGTGGCCGAGGAGCAGCGGCACCAGCACCAGGACGTTCTTCGACCACTGGTGGATTCGCAGGGCGCTGAGCCAGGTGCGCAGCCGCGAGCCCTCGGGCGGGAATTCGGCGACGACGACGGGGTTCACGCTGCGCGCCGCGGCCGTGGTCGCCGGGCTCGCATTCACCAGCACGATCTCCGAGGCGGCGGCGAAGACCGGCAGGTCGTGCCGGCTGTCGCCCGCATAGGCGAAGCCATCGGGGAAGGAGCGGCGGAGGAATTCCGCCTTCTCCTCGCTCCGCAGGTTGCGCGTGCCGTCGCTGCCCGTCGCGCTGCGGAACAGGCCGACATGGGCGGCGACGGCATCGGCGATCGCCTGGTCGGCGGCAGTGACGAGATGCAGTTCGCGGCCGAGATTATGCTGCTCGCGCAGCCAGTCGAGGAAGGGTTGGCGCAGCGGCAGCCCCGCCGCATCGGCGGGCGCCTGCTGGCTGACACGGCGCTTGAAGGCGGCCCGGCCCTCGGGCAGGCTTCGCAACAGGCCGGGAAAGGCTGCCGGGCTGTGCAGCAGCGCCTCGACCAGTCCTTCGTGCAGCGTATCGGTCGCGAGCAGCGTCCCATCGAGATCGACGGCAAGCGGCAACAGCCGCGCCGTCCCGGGAAGCGCCTCGCTCGTCTGCACGCCCTGCATTCAACAACCCGATCCTATGACGCGGTGCAAAATCACACCCGGCTCGGGTTTCGGGTAATGCCATTGGCGTGAGACCTGCGGCATCACGGAGAAACGTCCCGCAGCGCACACTAAGGTTTGACCGGACAGGGCCGGACGCCAATGCAACTTTGGCGCGGGCACGATCCGATGTGCGCACGCAACGCAACGTGACTGCAGCTCCGGCGCAGCAAGGGCGGCGCGACCTTTCATTCGCATGCGCACCGCTCCTATTTTCGGGCGGCTTCCGGGAAAACGGCGGATGCAGGATACGGTCACTACCGAGGACAGGATGACAACGACACACCATGGCGAGGCGGCAGCGCCACCCGCCGCCCGCGTGCCGAGCGTCACCGCCTGCTTGGTCACGCATGACCGGCCGCACTACGTGCGCAGCTGTCTCGAGAGCCTGCGCCAGCAGACGGTCGGCCCGGATGGCTTCGACATCATCGTCGTCGACAGCTGCAGCAGCCCGGCGGTGAGCGAGGAGCTCGCCGCCATGGTCGCGCCGCTGCCGAATGCGCGGCTGCTGCGGGTCGACCGGCCGGGTGCCAGCGCCGCGCGCAACCGCGGCGCCGAGGCGAGCGAGGCGGATTTCATCGCCTATCTCGACGACGACGCGCTGGCGATGCCGGACTGGATCGAGCGGATCCAGGAGGTGGCCGCGACCCGCGACCCATGGCCGGGCGTGCTGGCCGGGCGCGTGCTGCCGGTCTGGGAGGCGCCGCTGCCGGGCTGGTGGCCCGAGAGCCTGCGCGGCGTGCTCTCCATCATCGAATGGGAGGGCGTGGGCGAGTTCCGCACGCCGCAGGTGCCTGACGGGCTCGAGCCCTACGGCGTCAACATGATCGTGCAGCGCCGGCCGCTGCTGGAGATGGGCGGCTTCGCCGACCGGCTCGGCCGCGTCGGCAAGCTGCTGCTCTCGGACGAGGATGTGCAGGTCGGCTGGCGGCTGCAGGATCGCGGCTACTCGGCCTGGTATGACAGCCGCATCGTGGTGCGCCACCAGATCCAGGCCCGGCGCATGCGGCCCGAATGGCTGCTGGACCGGCTCTACTGGCAGGGCGCCTCGACGGTCGCCACGCGGCGCATCCTCGGCGCGCCGGAGCAGGTCTGGCGCGAGCTGCCGCGCCGCCTCCTCGTCGAGGCGATCACCCTGCCGGCGGCGCTGCTGCCGCCAGGCAGCACGGCGCTGCTGGCCTTGCGCTGGCGCCTCGCCTATGCGCGCGGCTTCACCCGCATGGCGCTGATGGGCGAGCACAGGAAGCGCACCCTCCCCGTCCGCCTGCTGCGCGCCCTGCTGCGCCGCGACGGCGAGCCGATCATCCCGACCCTCGATATCGGCGCCCGCGCCGATGAAGCCGGCAAGACCCATCGATGACCGAGCCTGCCGTCACCGTCTTCTTCGCCACCCGCAACCGGGCGCATGCCATCCCCCGCGTGCTGGAGGCCTTCACCGGGCTGCAGTCGCCGGAGGGGGGCTGGAAGCTCGTCGTCATCGACAATGGCAGCAGCGACGGCACGCTCGAGGTGCTGCAGGGCTTCGCCGGCCGGCTGCCGCTGACCATCCTCTCCTGCCCGAAGCCCGGCAAGAACCGCGCGCTGAACCTCGCCCTGCCGGAGCTCCGCGGCCGCCTCGCCGTCTTCACCGATGACGACGTGCTGCCGGACGCCGATTGGCTCATCCGCCTGCAGGCGGCGGCCGATGCGCATCCGGAGGCCGATCTCTTCGGCGGCACCGTGCTGCCCGACTGGCCGCGGCCGAAGCCGGACTGGCTCTCGGAGGAGGTCGTCGAGTTCAGCGTGCTCTACGCCCAGCAGCGCCGGCCGAGCGGGCCTTGCGGCTTCGCCGACATCTTCGGCCCGAACATGGCGATCCGCGCCGACCTCTTCCGCGCCGGGACGCGCTTCGCCGAGCATGTCGGGCCGGACGGCACCAATCCGCTCTATGCCATGGGCAGCGAGACGGAGCTGCTGCGCCGGCTGGAGGCGGCCGGGCATCGCGGCTGGTTCGAGGCCACGGCGCGCGTCCGCCACATCATCCGCCCGGAGCAGATGGAGGAGGGCTGGATCCTCGACCGCGCCTTCCGCTACGGCGTCGGCGAGGGCCGCAACTATGCCGGCGGCGGGACGCCGAAGGACATCCTGCGCCGCGTCGTCTATCGCGTCGCCGCGCAGGGGATGCGGCTGATGCCGCCCTCGCCGCGGCGCCTGCGCATCCGCTATCGCGACCGCTGGCTGGCCGGCGTCGCCGCCGGGCGGCCGGCCCAGCAGGAGCAGGGCGCTACTCCGCAGTAATCCGGCCCTGCGCCACTACGCGCTTCCAGCGGGCGATCTCGGCCTGCTGGAAGGCGGCGAATTCCTCCGGCGAGTTCGCCACCACCTCGAAGCCGAGATCGGCGAGCCGCGTCGCCGTCTGCGGCGCGCGCAAGGCGGCCACGGCCGCCGCATGCACCTTGGCGACCAGCGGCGCCGCCATCCCCGCCGGCCCGCCGAAGCCCTGCCAGGAATAGACGACGAAGTCGCCGAGCCCCGATTCGCCGGCCGTCGGCACCTCCGGCAGGAGCGGGCTGCGCGCCTCGCTGGTGATGAGGATCGGCCGCACCCGCCCATCCCTGATCTGCGGCGCGATGGAGCCGAGATTCTGGAAGGAGAGCTGCACCGTGCCGGCGATCAGGTCCGTCGTCGCAGGCCCGCCGCCGGGATAGGGCACATGCGCCGCCTCCGTCCCCGTCGCCTGCTTGAACATCTCCATCGTCAGGTGGTCGGAGGAGCCGATGCCGCTGGTCGAGTAGGATGCGCGGCGCGGGTCGGCCTTCAGCCAGGCGACGAGCTCCGGCAGCGTCTTCGCCGGCACCTGGCCCGGATGGACTACCAGCACGTTCGGCGTCCGCACCGTCTGGGTGATGCGCGTGAGCTGGGTGACGGGGTCGTAGGCGAGGTTCGGCCGCAGCGCGACATTGATCGCCCAGGTGCTGATCGGCGCGTGCATCAGCGTGTAGCCGTCCGGCGCGCTGCGGATGACGGCGCGCGCGCCGACCTCACCCGTGGCACCCGGCCGGTTCTCCGCGACGACGGGCTTGCCGAGCGACTGCTGCATCCCCTGCGCCAGCGCCCGGCCGATGATGTCGGAGGAGGAGCCGGGGGCGAAGGGCACCAGGATCGTCACGTTGCGCGCCGGCCATTCCTCCTCGGCCCGCGCCCCGGGCGCGGCGAGCAGCGCGGCCGCGGCCCCGATCAGTTGACGGCGATGCATGGCGTTCCCCTTCCCGGCTTTTGCGGGGCATTGGCGGCGCCTGCCGCGGCGCCGTCAAGACCGGGCGGATGCATCGCCAAGCGTTCCATCGCTTGACGCGCGGCCCCGCCGCGCGCTCGCCTGCAGGGAGGAGGAATCCATGGTCCCGACCCCCCGGCCCTTCCGCCTCGACATCCCCGACCAGGCCATCGCCGATCTACGGTCGCGCCTCGCGCTGACCCGCCTGCCCGACCAGCCGCCGGGCGAGGCCTGGGCGACCGGCACGGATGTCGACTATCTCGGCGGACTGCTGGCCTACTGGCAGAGCGGCTTCAACTGGCGCCATGCCGAGGCGCGGCTGAACGCCTTCCCGCAATTCACCGTGCCCCTGCACGGCATCGACCTGCACTACCTGCATGTCCAGGGCCAGGGCCCGGCGCCGATGCCGCTGCTGCTGATGCATGGCTGGCCCGGTTCGGTCTTCGAGTTCCTCGACATCATCCCCCGCCTGACGGACCCGGCGCATTTCGGCGGCGACCCGGCGGATGCCTTCACCGTGGTCGTGCCTTCGCTGCCGGGCTACGGCCTGTCCTTCCGGCCGGGCCAGCCGCGCTTCCCGATCGAGGCGGTGGCGGATTGCCTCGCCCATCTGATGACGGGCGTGCTCGGCTATGAGCGCTTCGGCGCCCAGGGCGGCGACTGGGGCGGCTTCACTGCCTCCCGCCTTGGCGTCGCGCATCCGGAGAAGCTGGTCGGCATTCACCTCAACCTGCTCTCCCTCCGCCCCGACCAGCCGCCGCCCGAGACGCCGACCGCCGAGGAGGCCCGCTACCAGGAGGAGGTCGCGCATTGGATGCGGGAGGAGACGGGCTACCAGTGGATCCAGGGCACCCGGCCGCAGACCCTGGCCTTCGCGCTGAACGACAGCCCGGCCGGGCTCGCCGCCTGGATCGTCGAGAAGTTCCGCACCTGGTCCGATTGCGACGGCGACGTCGAGAGCGTCCATCCGCGCGACCGGCTGCTGGCGAACATCGCCCTCTACTGGTTCACCGGCTGCATCGGCGCCTCCTTCTGGCCCTACTACGCCCGGATGCACGGCGCCTGGCCGATCCCCGAGGGCCGCACCGTCGACGTGCCGATGGGCTATGCCGCCTTCCCGAAGGAGATCAGGCGCCCGCCCCGCAGCATCGCGGAGCGGACCTACACCGATATCCGCCGCTGGACGGAGATGCCGAAGGGCGGCCATTTCGCCGCCATGGAGCAGCCGGTGGCACTGGCCGAGGAGATCGCGGCCTTCTTCCGGCCGCTGCGTGGCTTGGCAGGCAGGTAGGACGGCCATAGCCTCCCCGGTCGGGGAGGACAGCACCGCCGATGGATGCCGACAGCTTCGACTATGTCATCGTGGGGTCTGGTGCCGCCGGCTCCGTCCTCGCCAACCGGCTCAGCGCCGACCCGGGCATCACCGTCTGCGTGCTGGAGGCCGGGCCGCCGGACCGCAACCCCTTCATCCACATCCCCGCCGGCTTCATCAAGACGCTGGTCGACCCCGGCGTCACCTGGCAGTTCAAGACCGAGCCGCTGCCGATGACCGGCGGGCGGCGCATCAGCACGACGCAGGGTCGGACGCTGGGCGGCTCCTCCTCCGTCAACGGCATGGTCTACAACCGCGGCCAGCCGGCCGATCTCGACAGCTGGGCGCAGCGCGGCAACCGGGGCTGGGGCTATGCCGACTGCCTGCCCTATTACCGCCGCAGCGAGAACCGCATCGGCCCCGGGGGCACCGATGTCCACGAATCGCGCGGGCGGAACGAGGACGGCATCCCGGTCACCGACATGGACTGGATCCATCCGGTCTCGGAGGCCTTCATCGAGGGCTGCGTCGGCCTCGGCATCCCCCGCGCCCTCGACTACAACAGCGGCGACCAGGCCGGCGTCGGCTATTTCCAGCGCGCCATCCGCAACGGGCGACGGGTCTCGGCGGCGCGGGCCTTCCTCAAGCCGGCGATGCGGCGGCCCAATCTCGAGGTGCGGACCAATGCGCGGGCCAGCGCCATCCTCTTCGAGGGCAAGCGCGCCGTCGGCATCCGCTACCTCGCCGCCCGCGGCGCCCCGCCGCGCGAGGTGCGGGCGCGGCGCGAGGTCATCCTCTCCGCCGGGACGGTGAACACGGCGCGGCTGCTGCAGGTCTCGGGCGTCGGGCCGGTCGACCTGCTGGAGCGCCTCGGCGTGCCGGTCGTGCATGCGCTGCGCGGCGTCGGCGCCAATTTCCGCGACCACTACGCCTCGCGCGTCGTCATGCGGGCGAAGCCGGGCGTCGAGACGCTGAACCAGCTCGGCCGCGGCGTGAAGCTTGGCCTGCAGATCGCCCGCTGGGGATTGCGCAAGCCCAGCATCCTCGCCGTCGCGCCGTCGCACGTCCACGTCTTCTGGAAGAGCTTCGAGGGGCTCGACGCGCCGGACCTGCAATGCGTCTTCACCCCCGGCTCCTATGTCGAGGGCAAGGTCTATGTGCTGGACGACTATCCGGGCGTGACCGCCGGCGCCTGGCAGCACCGGCCGGAGAGCACCGGCTGGGTCACGGCGCGCAGCACGGATGTCTTCGAGGACCCGGTGATCAACCCGAACTACCTCTCCGACCCGATGGATGTGCGCGTGCATCTCGGCGGCATGCGGCTGGTGCGGCGGATGCTGGCGACGCCGGACCTCAGCCGCTACCTGGAGGCCGAGACCCTGCCCGGACCCCAGGCGCAGACGGATGACGAGCTGCTCGACTTCGCCAAGCGCAACGGCAGCACCACCTACCACCTGATCGGCACCGCCCGCATGGGGCCGGAGACCGACCCGTCCGCGGTGGTGAGCGACCGCCTGCTGGTGCATGGCATGCAGGGGCTGCGCGTCGTCGATGCCTCCATCATGCCGAGCATGCCGTCCGCCAATACCTATGCGACGACGATGATGATCGCGGAGAAGGCGGCGGATTTCATCCTCGGGCGGGAGGAGGCCGCCGCCGCCTGATCCCTCGCTACCGCTGCGAGGTGGTCACCGCGACGAAATTGGCCGCGCTGTCCTCGGCCACGCGGAACCACTGGATCTGCTCCAGCCGGAACTTGTCCCAGTGCTCGTGGATGCGCTTGAAGCGGGCATTCTGCGCGCCAAGCTCCGCATAGAGCTCCTGCGCCGAGCGGTAGAGCGCGGCCATCACCTCCCGCGGATAGGGGCGGAGCTGCGTGCCGCCCGCCACCAGCCGCCGCAGCGCCGGAGGGTTCAGCACGTCGTATTTCGCCGCCGTCGCATGCCAGGCCTCGGCGCAGGCCGCCTCCAGCATGGACTGGTAGGGCTTCGGCAGCGCGTCCCAGCTGCGCTGGTTCACGATGAAGTCGGAGCTCGGCCCGATCTCCTGGAAGCCCGGATAGTAGTAGAACTTGGCCACCTGGCCGAAGCCGAGCTTCTCGTCGTCATAGGGCCCGATATACTCGGCCGCGTCGATCACGCCGCGCTCGAGCGCCGGGTAGATGTCGCTCGGCGCGATCTGCTGGGCGACGACGCCGAGCTTCGCCATCACGCTGCCGCCAAGCCCGGCGATGCGGAATTTCAGCCCCTTCAGGTCATCGACCGTGCGGATCTCCCGCTTCAGCCAGCCGCCCATCTGGGCGCCGGTGCAGGCGGAGGGGATGGCGACCACGCCCTGGTCGCGGAACACCTCCCGCAGCTGGTCCCGCCCGCCGCCATAGTTGAGCCAGGCGAACATCGCCCGGCTGGGCATGCCCCAGGGCAGGGTGGTGCTGATGGCGAGGCTCGGATCCTTGCCGAAGTAGAAGAGGCTGGCGGTGAAGCCGCACTCGACCGAGCCCTGCCCGACCGCGTCCATGATCTGCAGCGCCGGCACGATCTCTCCGGGGCCGGAGACGGAGATCTCGAAGGCCCCGTCCGACATCTCCCGCACCCGGCGCGCCACGATCTCGGCCGCGCCGTAGAGCGTGTCGAGCGTCTTCGGGAAGCTGTTCGGGCAGCGCCACCGGATGCGCGGCTGGGCGCTGGCGAGGTTGGGGGCGGCAAGTGCGGCGGCGCCGGCAAGACCGGCGATCCCGCCCGCGAGGGCGCGGCGTTCCATGCGATGATTCCTCCCTGTACGGCCCCTCGTGCCGAGGGCATGCACGGAGCATAGGGCGCCGGCGCCTATTGTTGCCACCACGGAAGCGGCACTTTGAACCGGCGCCGCATCCTGGCAATCTTCCCGGCATGAGCAGCAACGCCCCGCGCCATATCCGCCTCACCTCCCACCCGGAGCCGCAGGCGCATCGCTGGCCGCTGCACTGGGCCGCGCCCACCCCGGAGGCGCGCGGACCGGTCATCGGCTCCGTCACCCGCCCGTCCGACCGCAACGTCATCGGCACCCATGGCGGGTCCTACTCGCTCTACCGGGCGCTGGCCGTCTCGGCCGGTGCCCTGTCGCCGCTGCAGCGGCCGGACCTCGCCAATACCCATCCGGTGACCGATGTCGGGCCCTATCCGCAGTGGACGGAGCCCGGGAAGATCGTTTCGCTCGACCCCTGGGGCCATGTGACCGGCCAGGTCTTCGGCCAGGCGATCGGCGAGGGGATCGATATCCGCCCGACCATCGCCATCACCCGCGCCCGGCTGAACATGGCGGAGCTGAACGCGCTGATCGGCGCCGGCGAGCTGACGCCGGACGGGCAGGTGCTGCATGCCAATGGCGATGTCTCCGTCACCAAGGCGGCGATCGACCCGGTCTGGTGGCTGCCGGGCATCGCCGAGCGCTTCGGCGTTGCCGAGCATGACCTCCGCCGCACCCTCTTCGAGCAGACCGGGGGCATGTATCCCGAGCTGGTGACGCGGCCGGACCTCTCGGTCTTCCTCCCCCCCATCGGCGGCATCACCGCCTATATCTTCGGCGACCCGCGGGCGCTGGCCGACCGCCATACCCGCCTCGCCTGCCGGGTGCATGACGAGTGCAACGGCTCCGACGTCTTCGGCTCCGACATCTGCACCTGCCGGCCCTATCTCATTCAGGGGATCGAGGAGGGGGTGCGCGCGGCGCAGCAGGGCGGCGTCGGCCTCGTCGTCTACAACCGGAAGGAGGGGCGGGCGCTGGGCGAGGTGACCAAATTCCTCGTCTACAATGCCCGCAAGCGCCAGGAGGGCGGCGACCAGGCCGCCACCTATTTCGAGCGGACGGAATGCGTCGCCGGCGTCCAGGATGCGCGCTTCCAGCAGCTCATGCCCGACGTGCTGCACTGGCTCGGCGTGACGCGCATCCACCGCCTCGTCTCGATGTCCAACATGAAATACGAGGCGATGGTCGAGCAGGGCATCGAGGTGCTGGAGCGCATCCCCATCCCGCCCGACCGCATCCCGCCCGATGCCGCCGTCGAGATGGAGGCGAAGAAGGCCGCCGGCTACTTCGCCCCGGATGCCCCGAGCGCCGCCGACCTCGCCCGCACCGTCGGCCGGCCGCTGGAGAGCATGTGAGCGAGTTGCTGACGCCGGAGGCGGTGCGGGAGCGGTGCGAGGCGCTCTTCGCGCTTGCCGAAGCGGGCGGGCTGGAAGGCTGGGTGCTGGAACCCGACAGGCTGCCGGCCGCGGCCGACTTCGTCGCGCAGGTGGTGCGGGAGAACTATCCGAGCCTCGCGGTTCCCTTCCATGCCCGCTGGCGGCATTTCGCGGTCGGCGGCGTCGACCGATGGGCTGCCCTTCCAGCCCGCGACCCGCGCATGGCCTTCGACCTCGCCATCACCTCGGTCCTGCTCGATGCTGGCGCCGGCATGGCCTGGCGCTACCGCGAGGCGGAGACGGGCCAGGTCTTCACCCGCTCGGAAGGCCTCGCCGTCGCCAGCTTCCACATGATGATGGCCGGGGCCTTCGCCAGGGACGGGCGCAGCGCACGGGCGGATGCGGCGCGCCTCGCCGCCCTCACCGCCGCGGACCTGGCCACCGGCTTCCAGGTCAGTGACGACAACCCGCTGGTGGGCCTCGAGGGCCGCGCTGCGCTGCTGCGCCGCCTGGGCGAGGCCGTCCCCGGCCGCCCCGGGGCGCTCTTCGACCATCTGGCGGCGCAGGCCTCGGGCGGCACCCTGCCGGCGCGGGCGATCCTCATCGCCCTGCTGCACCGGCTCGGCCCCATCTGGCCGCATGGCGCCGATGCCTGGCCGCACCCCGCCCTCCCGGACGGGCCGGTGCCGTTCCACAAGCTCTCGCAATGGCTCGCCTATTCGCTGATCGAGCCGCTGGAGGAGGCAGGCATCCGCGTCACAGAGATCGACGCGCTGACCGGCCTGCCGGAATACCGCAACGGCGGGCTCTTTCTCGACATGGGCGTCATCCGCCTTGCCGACCCGGCCGATGCCGGGCGCGAGCACGCGCCGGGCTCGCCGCTGGTCGTCGGCTGGCGGGCGCTGACCGTCGCGCTGCTCGACCGGATCGCGCCGCTGGTCAGGCAGCGCCTGGGTGTGACCGCGGAGGCCTTCCCGCTCGCCCGCGTGCTGGAGGGCGGCACCTGGTGGGCCGGCCGGCGGCTGGCCGCCGAGCGCCGCGCCGATGGCGGCCCGCCGCTCCGCATCGCCAGCGATGGCACAGTTTTCTAAGAGGTCCCGAATGCGCCAGGTCCATGTCGTCCGCCATCCGCTGGTGCAGCACAAGCTCTCGCTGATGCGCAGCGCGGAGCGCTCCACCCAGGGCTTCCGCCGCCTGCTGAACGAGATCGGCATGCTGCTGGCCTATGAGGTGACGCGCGACCTGCCCCTCGAGGAGGTCGAGATCGAGACCCCCCTCTCCCGGATGAAGACGCCGATCCTCTCGGGCAAGAAGCTGGTCTTCGCCCCCATCCTCCGGGCCGGGATGGGCTTCGTCGACGGAATGCTGGACCTCGTCCCCTCGGCCCGCATCGCCCATATCGGCCTCTACCGCGACCCGAAGACGCTCCAGGCCGTCGAGTACTACTTCAAGGCCCCGCCCGACGTGGCGGAGCGCCTGGTCGTGGTGCTGGACCCGATGCTGGCCACCGCCAACAGCGCCGTCGCCGCCGTCGACCGGCTGAAGGAGCGCGGCTGCCGCGAGCTGCGGCTCGTCTGCCTCCTCGCCGCGCCGGAAGGGATCGAGCGCTTCCACGGCAGCCATCCGGAGGTGCCGATCTGGACTGCCGCCATCGACAGCCATCTCGACGGCCATGGCTACATCGTCCCTGGCCTCGGCGATGCGGGCGACCGCATGTTCGGCACGCGGTAGCGGCTGGTCGTCTGGTCCTTTGGGTAGCAATCTATCATTGAATTCGTGTTACCCGACGCCCAACTACTCGCGCCCGTATTGCGTTCCGAGATCGATGTCACGCAAGTCAAAGTCAGTCCGCCGCGGCCGACAATGCGCTGCCCTGCCCTTCCGGCAGGCGGGGGGCGAGACGCAGGTGCTGCTCGTCACCAGCCGGGAGACGAAGCGCTGGGTGCTGCCCAAGGGCTGGACGGAGAAATGCGGCGGGGCCAAGCAGGCCGAGCGGGAGGCTTTCGAGGAGGCCGGCATCCGCGGCCGCATCGCCCGTAAGCCGATCGGCCATTATGCCTATCCGAAGCGCCTGAACGACGGCGCGACGGTGACCTGCGAGGTGGACGTCTTCCCGCTCGCCGTCGATAAGCTGCTGGAGGACTGGCCGGAGAAGTCGCAGCGCGAGCGCCGCTGGTTCACCCTGCCCGAGGCCGCCATGGCAGTGCAGGAAGGCGGCCTGATCACGCTGATGCTAAACCTCGCCAAACCCGAGACCTGATCAGGCCCCGGCCTCCTCCGCCGCATCGAGGACATGCAGCGCATAGGTGAAGGCAGCGCCGGCATTGAGCGCGACGGCGACGCCCATCGCCTCCGCCATCTCCGCCTTGCTGGCGCCGGCGGCCTTCGCCTTCCGCACATGCGCGTCGATGCAGCCGTCGCAGCGCGTGGTGATGGCGACGGCGATCGCGATCAGCTCCCGCGTCTTGGCATCCAGGTGCTGTGTCGTGGCGGCACCGCGGCTGAGCGCGCCGAAGCCCTTCACCAGCTCCGGATGCAGCGCGTTGAGCTCCTTGCCCCGCGCCCGCTCGGCGGCGTTGTAGGCATCCCAGTCCTTGATGGCGCTCACTGGCTTCTCCCCCAAATGGCAACGGGCGCGGAGGATGTCCTCCGCGCCCGCTCATTCTCCGTCAGGATGGGATGGAGCGCTACTCCACCGCCTCCGGCTCCTTCTCCGCCTCGCCATCGCCGGGGCCTTCCTCCGGCTTCGGCAGGGCGGGCGGCGCGGCCTCCTGGTAGTCGAAGGCGAGCGCGCCGTCGCGCAGGTTCACCTTCACCGAGCCGCCCTTGGCGAGCTTGCCGAAGAGCAGCTCCTCGGCGAGCGGCTTCTTGATGTGCTCCTGGATGACGCGGGCCAGCGGCCGCGCGCCGTAGAGCGGGTCATAGCCCTTCTCGGCCAGCCACTCCTTGGCCGCCGAGCTGAGCTCGATGGTCACGTTCCGGTCCGCGAGCTGAGCCTCCAGCTGCATCACGAACTTCTCGACCACCTGGCCGACGATCTCCTGCGACAGGCCGGAGAAGGGCACCACCGCGTCGAGACGGTTGCGGAATTCGGGGGTGAACATCCGCTGGATGGCCTCCGTATCCTCGCCCACCCGGACGCTGCTGCCGAAGCCGATGGCGGGCTTCGCCATGTCGGCCGCGCCGGCATTGGTGGTCATGATCAGGATCACGTTGCGGAAGTCGACCGTCTTGCCGTTGTGGTCGGTCAGCTTCCCGTGGTCCATCACCTGCAACAGGATGTTGTAGAGATCCTGGTGCGCCTTCTCGATCTCGTCGAGCAGCAGCACCGCATGCGGGTGCTGGTCGATGCTGTCGGTCAGCAGGCCGCCCTGGTCGAAGCCGACATAGCCCGGAGGGGCGCCGATCAGCCGGCTGATCGAGTGCCGCTCCATGTACTCCGACATGTCGAAGCGGATCAGCTCGATGCCGAGGGTCTTGGCCAGCTGCTTCGCCACCTCGGTCTTGCCGACGCCCGTGGGGCCGGAGAAGAGGTAGTTGCCGATTGGCTTCTCCGCGTCGCGCAGCCCCGCACGGGACAGCTTGATAGCGGCGGAGAGCGCCTCGATCGCCTGCTCCTGACCGAAGACCATCGACTTCAGGTCGCGCTCGAGCGTCTTCAGCGTCTCCTTGTCGTCGTTGCTGACGGTCTTCGGTGGGATGCGGGCGATCTTCGCCACGATCTCCTCGACATCCTTCAGCGTGACGGTCTTCTTCCGCTTGCCCTCGGGCTGCAGCATGCGGGAGGCGCCGACCTCGTCGATCACGTCGATCGCCTTGTCCGGCAGCTTCCGGTCATGGATGTACTTGGCCGAGAGCTCGACGGCGGCGCGGATCGCCTCCGGCGTGTAGCGGACCTTGTGGTGCTTCTCGTAGTTCGTCTTGAGCCCCTGGAGGATCTTGACCGCGTCCTCGATGTTCGGCTCGTTCACGTCGATCTTCTGGAAGCGCCGGACGAGGGCCCGGTCCTTCTCGAAGTAGTTGCGGTACTCCTTGTAGGTGGTCGAGCCGACGCAGCGCAGCGTGCCCTGGGCAAGCGCGGGCTTCAGCAGGTTCGAGGCATCCATCGCCCCGCCCGAGGTGGCGCCGGCGCCGATCACCGTATGGATCTCGTCGATGAAGAGGATGGAGCCGGGCTGCTGCTCGAGCTCGTTGACGACGGCCTTCAGCCGCTCCTCGAAATCGCCGCGGTAGCGGGTGCCGGCCAGCAGGCTGCCCATGTCGAGCGCGTAGATGGTCGACTTCGCGAGCACCTCGGGCACGTCGCCCTCGATGATGCGCTTCGCCAGCCCCTCGGCGATGGCGGTCTTGCCGACGCCCGGGTCGCCCACGTAGAGCGGGTTGTTCTTGGTGCGGCGGCAGAGGATCTGGATCGTCCGCTCGATCTCGTGGTCGCGGCCGATCAGGGGGTCGATCTTGCCCTGTTGCGCCTTCTTGTTGAGGTTGACGCAGTAGTTGGAGAGCGCGTCCTGGCTGCGGCCGCCGCGCGGCTTCTCCTCCTTCTCCGGCTCCTCCGGATTCGCCTGGTTGGCGGCCGGGGTGCCCTGGACGGGGCGGTTGGCGGCGCGGCCCGGAGCCTTGGCGATGCCGTGCGAAATGAAATTCACCGCATCCAGCCGGGTCATGTCCTGCAGCTGCAGGAAGTAGACGGCATGGCTCTCCCGCTCGGAGAAGAGGGCGACGAGCACATTGGCGCCCGTCACCTCGTCCCGGCCGGAGGACTGGACATGGATGGCGGCGCGCTGCACCACGCGCTGGAAGCCGGCGGTCGGCTTCGGGTCGCCGGCGCGCTCGGTGACGAGGCCTGCGAGGTCCTTGTCGAGGAACTCGGTCAGGTCGCGCTTGAGCTTGTCATTGTCGACACCGCAGGCGCGCAGCACGGTGGCTGCGTCGGTGTCGTCGGTGAGGGCGAGAAGAAGGTGCTCCAGTGTCGCGTATTCGTGCCGGCGTTCATTGGCCAGGCCGAGGGCGCGGTGGAGCGTCTGCTCGAGATTGCGGGACAACATGCTTAGCGACGCTCCCCGATGGAACCCAACAGGCCTGGAACATCCTGGCCCATGGGTGGGTTTCCACTGAACTCTGCGCCGGTCCGAAAACCGGCGATAGGCGTGGGCATGATCTGGGTCGTCCTGGCAGTCTGGACGAGCCCCCCATTCGGCGGGGTGGCAGTCTTGTGACGGCGCCGCGGCCTTCGGCCATCCGATAATGCACCGGAACGAGACTCTCGCGCGATCATTCCTTTTCGATCGTGCACTGCAGGGGGTGCTGGTTCTGCCGGGCGAGGTCCATCACCTGGGTGACCTTGGTCTCGGCCACCTCATAGGTATAGACGCCGCAGACGCCGACGCCACGCCTGTGGACGTGGAGCATGATCCTGGTCGCCTCCTCCCGGTTCTTCTGGAAGAAGCGTTCAAGGACATGCACGACGAACTCCATCGGCGTGTAGTCGTCGTTCAGCATCAAGACCTTGTACATGGCCGGCTTCTTGGTGCGCGGCCGGGTCTTCACGACGACGCCGGTATTCGGCGTGGTGTCCCCGGGTGTGTTGCCGGGCGGGGTGGCCCCTTTGATCAACGGCTTGTCCTGAGCGCTCATGAGCTTCCTGGTGGTCAGGCCTCGCCTGCCTTCGGGCATCCGGGCGGACCGGGCAATCGCCCCGGCCTGCCGGACAGGATATCGCCCCGGATGGCGCAAGGTGAAGGGCCAAGCGGGGCACAGGCGCAGGATATGGTCAGCGACGCCCCCGGAAAAAGCCCTGAAACGGGAAGGGCCCGGCCCGGCACCCCCACGAAGGAGATGCCGGGCCGGGCCCCGAGCCATGTGTCCCGGCGGCGCCGGGCCGCGCGATCAGGCCGCGATCGGCTTCGACATCGTCTCGACCGCAACCTGCATGCGGGCGGTGAGCGGCGCGAAGGTGGCCTCGGCCAGCTTCAGCGAGGCCTCCTGCAGCTTGGTGGTCTCGGAGAGGGTCTTCTCCATCGCGGTGCGGGCGTAGGAGGTCTGGACCTCGGTGGCCTCCTTCAGGCTCTTCACCGCGGCGAGCGCGCGGGCGCTGGCGATCGCGTGCTCGCTCAGGCCCTGCATCATGCCGAGGGTCATCTTGGAGAGGTCCTGCACGCCGGCCATGTAGACCTGCGCGGCCTTCGCCATCGCCTCGGCATTGCCGCGGCCGAACTCGGCGGCCTGCTCGGCGGCCTTGATCATGCCATCGGTAGCCTTCGTTGCCTGCTCCATCGTCTTCTCCATCGTCGCACGCGCCGGGGCGGCGCTGTCCTGCATAACCTTCTGGGTCTTCGCGGCGCCGTTGTTGGCAGCCTCGTTGACCAGCTTCTTCACATCGGCCAGCTTGGCCTCGGAAACAACCGCCATAGCCTTGCTCCTCAATGGGTTGAGGCGCGGCCCGGGTCACGAGCAGCGTTGGGACCACGCCTTTTGCTGCACTGCAACATGAGGCTATGTATGTCGGGGCCCGGGGCTTTAGCAAGCCCCTATCGCGCCGCAACATCACTCTTTCGTGAGAAAGGCATCGAATCTTGGGACGGCTCCCGAGGCCGACGCCAGGAGATTCGGTACCGTATCTGAAACAAGGTCAGTAACTCCCTGCTTTCTTGTGGTTCTTATTCCATTCCAGTGGACAAAGAGCCTTACGCAGGCGTAGCTTATCCTCGATTCGCAGGTCGGCCGGGGGGCATGGGCCGCGTATCGGGGGATTGGTATGTTGGGGACCTGCGCGTTGCGCTTCGGGGCCGTCATGGCCCTTGCCGTCACTTGTGGCTTCGCCACAGCCCTTCCAGCCCAGGCCCAGATCGGCAGCGAGCGATACGCCGCCATCGTGGCCGACGCCCGCAGCGGCAACGTGCTGATCGCCGCCAGCCCGGACGAGCGGCGCTACCCAGCCTCCCTCACCAAGATGATGACCGTCTACCTCGCCTTCGAAGCGTTGCGCGACGGCCGCGTCACCCTCGACACGCCGATCCGCGTCTCGGCCTACTCCGCCTCCATGGCGCCCTCCCGCCTCGGCCTCACCACGGGCATGACGCTGACGGTGGAGGAGGCGATCCTCGCCCTCGTCACCAAGTCGGCGAATGACGCGGCCTCGGCCCTCGGGGAGTTCCTCGGCGGCGGCAGCGAGGACCGCTTCGCCCAGATCATGACGATGAAGGCCCGGGCGCTCGGCATGACGCGCACCACCTTCCGCAACGCATCGGGCCTTCCTGACCTCGACCAGGTGACGACGGCGCGCGACATGGCGCTGCTCGGCCGGCGCCTGATGCAGGACTTCCCGGAGCGCTACGGCTTCTTCTCGACGCCGCATTTCGTCTTCCGCGGCCGGACCCACTGGAACCACAACCGCCTGCTCCAGGAGTATGACGGGGCGGACGGCATCAAGACCGGCTATGTGAACGACAGCGGCTTCAACCTCGTCGCCAGCGCGCAGCGGGACGGGGTGCGGCTGGTGGCCGCCGTGTTCGGCGGCGCCTCGGGCCGCGAGCGGGACCGGCACATGATGGCGCTGCTGGACCAGGGCTTCGGGCAGATGGGTGTCGCGGTCGCGGCGCGGCGAAGCGCGCCGGCTGTCCTCGCCTCGGCCCAGGCGTCCCCGCTGCGCGGCCGGCACGTGCTGGCGACGGCGCAGGCGGCGCCG
>CADCTD010000168.1 GCA_902805545.1 uncultured Craurococcus sp.
GTCGTGACGCAGGACGCCGAGAGCGGCTCGACCATCATCGCGGGCCAGGGCGAGATCCACCTGCGCACCGCGCTGGACCGGCTGGCCGCCGCCGCCGGCGTGAAGCTACGCCCCGCGCGCGCGCCGGTCGCCGCTGCGCCGCCGCCAAGCTATGTCGCCACGCTGATGCGCGCCCTCGAGCGCCATCGCCGCTACCCGGACGAGGCGCGCTGGCGCCGGGCCGAGGGCGTCGCGCTTCTGCGCTTCCGCATGCAGCGGGACGGCACGGTGGTCGGCTACCGCATCGAGCGCAGCGCCGGCGACCCCGCCCTCGACCAGGCTGTGCAGAAGATGATCCAGGACGCCTCGCCCCTGCCGGCCCCGCCGGCGGAAATGGCGGATGGGTCGCTGGAGCTGACCGTCCCGGTGCGCTTCTCGCTGCGGTGAGGTGCCGGGCGCGGGCGCCCACATGGCGGGATTGTCATCCGGCCGCCGTCATCCGGCGAGGCAGCCGGTGTGCAGATGGGACGTTGGGGCGTCGATCTGATGCCCTTTCGGAGAGGCGACCGCCGCCATGTCCCATCGCAGCAGCCCCGGCTTCAGGATCGAGCCGCCTCCGCGGCATGCCCGGCGAGCCGCCTTCGACATCGCCCCGGCGCTCGATGCGCTGACCGCGGTGGGCAGGGACCTGGCGCAGGCCCAGGCGGATACCGCGCGGATCCGCCTCGACCGCGCCGAGCAGGAGCTCGGGATCCGCACCGGCGGCCTTGCGCCGCGGGCGGATGTGCTGCAATCCCTCCTCGCCCTTCGCCAGGCCCGGGCACAGCTCGCCCAGGGCCGCGTCGACCGCGCCGCGGCCGAGATCGACCGCGCGATCGCCGCCCTGACCGGCGCCTGATCAGCCGCCGACCGGCCCGCCCCCGGCGCGCGTGAGCCCCGCGAGCACGCTGCGCGGCGGCACGCCGGCCTCGAATTCCGGCCAGCGCGTGCCCGGCCGGTCGAACGTCGCCCCCGGCTCGGCGCCGGGATGGCGGATGCCGAAGAACAGCGTCTCCCCATCCGGCGTCAGCGCCGCGCCGCCGACCGAGGCGCCGCGCGGCGCCCCATAGGCCGGCAGCGGCACACCGCGCCCCGGCCCCGCCAGGTCGCAGGCGAAAAGACCTTCGGCCTGCGCCCCGATGCGGCCGAGGCGGTCGGTGCCGATCCAGGCGCGGCCACGGGTATCGACGGTGACGGTGTCCGGGTTCTCCGGCCAGGCGCTGCCCGGCGGCAGCCCGGTCCCGCCGTAGCGCGCCTGCGGGCTCCGTGGATTGCCGGCGGCAAAGAGCAGCCGCGCCGACGCCCCAGGCGCTCCGTCATCCCCGCCATCGGCCGAAAGCTCGATCACATGGCCGGAAGGCCGGGAAGGGCTGCCATGGCAGGCAAGGAGCAGGCGCGGCCCCATCGGGTCGAGGCCGAGGCCGGAGGGCGTGTCGAGGGGCGTCCCCCCTGCGCGCTGCGCCGCGTCGGGCAGCGGGGCACCCTCCGGCAGGGCCATCCAGTTCAACCGCTCCTCTTCCATCCTGGCGACGAAGAGCGTGCCGGAATCGAGGGCCCGCTCCGCCGGCGCCGGCCCGCTCGAGACGAAGCGGTAGAGGAAGCCGCCGACCCGCCGGTCGGTCATGTAGACCACGGCCCGCCCGTCCCGGCTCAGCGCCGCCGCCACGTCGCCATGGGCGAAGCGGCCGAGCGCCCGCCGCTTCACCGGCACCGATTGCGGGTCGAAGGGGTTCAACTCGACGACGAAGCCATAGCCCGTCCCATCGGCGATGGCGGGGTCCAGCCCGCCGAGCCGGCCCTGCCAGAAAGCCGGGTCGCCCTCGGCCAGCAGCAGCGTCCCCCAGGGCGTGACGCAGCCGCCGCGGATGCCGAGCACGCCGCGCACCGCCCCGCCGCCCGCAACCCGGCAGAGGGTGGAGATGCCGAGCCGCCGGTTCTGGTAGCCGCCATCCACCACCACCCAGCGCCCGGCCTGCCGCTCGACATTGAGCAGCGAGGCGCCCTGCATCGCCGCCGCCGCCGCCGGCTGGTCCTGCCCGCCGGGGAAGGCCATGGCCGCGTCAACGGTCGGATGGGCGACAGCGAGGATGGCCCGCGGCACCCCATCCGCCGCCGGCTGCTGCGGCACGGCGATGCCGATCACCCGCGCGTCCCAGCCGAATTGCGCGGCGGCCGCATCCGGGTCCGGTGTGCGCGGCGTCCAGCGCGGGGCGTCGAAGGTGACGCGGTCGCCCCAGCGCATCAGCACGTCGCGCCGGTAGCCGGGGGCCACCGTATCGTCCTGCTTCACCGGCAGGGCGATCGGGCCGAGATCGAGGGCGAGGGCCGGGGGGATGAAGGACGGGGCGGCCAGCCCGGCCGTCCCCGCCGCCAGCAGGGCGCGGCGGCCGATCATGCAGCGACCACCGGCGGCGGCCGGTGGACGGTGACCGGCGGCAAGGCCCCCTCCCATCGCTCGACCTGGACGAGGCAGGATTGCGCCGAGGGCCCCTGGCCGAGCCGGGAGGTGCCGATATCGGCAGTCAGCACGTTCGGGTTGCCATGGACGCAGAGCGCATCCGGGTCGCCCGGCGTCAGCGGGTCGTACCAGGCGCCCGTCGCCATGGCGGCGACGCCCGGCAGCATCCCCTCCTTGATCCGGACGCCGCCGAGGCAGGCGCCGCGGTCGTTGAAGATGCGGACGATGTCGCCCTCGCCGAGGCCGCGCGCCGCCGCATCCTCCGGGCTCAGATGGATCGGCTCCCGCCCGGCGATCTTGCCCTCGGCGGAGACGCGGCCCGGGTCGAGCTGGCCATGCAGCCGCGTGGCCGGCTGAAAGGAGAGCAGGTGGAGCGGGAAGCGCGCCGCCGCCGGGGCACCGAGCCATTCCCGCGGCTCGCGCCAGACCGGGTGGCCGGGGCAGTCGTCATAGCCGAAGCTGGCGATGGTCTCGCTGAACAGCTCCACGCGGCCGGAGGGGGTGTCGAGCGGCTCCCCCGCGGGATCGGCGCGGAAGGCGGCGAATTGCGTGTACTCCTCGCCCGGCGCGATGGGCGGCGCCTCGACATGCCCCTCGGCCCAGAAGCGGTCGAATTCCGGCGCCTCGAAGCCGAGCCGGCCGCAGGCGAGCCGCCATTGGCCATAGAGATGGCGCAGCCAGGCGCCCTCGTCGCGCTGCTCGGTGAAGCGGTCGCGGTAGCCGAGGGCATCGGCGATATCGGCCAGCATGTCGGCATCGTTGCGCGCCTGCCTCTGCGGCGGGATCGCCTGGTGCATGGCGCGGACGAAGCGGTCGCGGTTGGAGGAGGCGATGTCGTTGCGCTCCAGCGTCGTCGTCGCCGGCAGGACGATATCGGCCTGCCGGGCAAGCGCCGTCCACCAGGGCTCCTGCACCACCACCGTCTCGGCCCGGGCCCAGGCGCGGGCAAGCCGCGGCAGGTCCTGGTGGTGGTGGAAGGGGTTGCCGCCGGCCCACCAGATCATCCGGATATCGGGCAGGAGGATGCGCTGGCCGTTGAACTCCAGCACCTCGCCCGGCCGCTCCAGCAGCTCCGTCACCCGGGCGACGGGGATGGCGAGGCGGGCCGGGTTGCGGATGCCGGGCGAGGAGACCGCCGGCAGCTCCCGCCGCGGCACGCCCATCCCGCCGATGCTGCCATAGCCGAAGGCGACGCCCTGGCCGGGCCGGCCGATCGTCCCGAGCATCGCCGCCAGCGCCACCAGCATCCAATAGGGCTGCTCGCCGTAATCCGCCCGCTGCAGGGACCAGGCAGCGGTCAGCATGGTGGGCTGCACCGCGCAGTCATGGGCGAGCCGCCGGATCGTCCCTTCCGGGATTCCGGTGATGGAGGCCGCCCAGCCGGGCGTCTTCGCCTGCCCGTCCGCCTCGCCGAGGATATAGGCGCGCAGCCTCTCCCAGCCGGTGCAATGGGTGGCGAGGAAGCCGCGGTCCTCCCGCCCCTCCTCCACCAGCACATACGCCATGGCGAGCAGCAGGGCGGTGTCCGTGCCCGGACGGATCGGGATCCACTCGGCGCCGATCTCCGCCTCCGTGTCGCCGCGGAAGGGCGAGACATTGACGAAGCGCACCCCGGCGGCGGCCGCCTGGCGCATCAGCGGCAGGTATTCATGCCGCCCCTGCCCACCCGAGGCGACCATGCCGTTCTTCGCGGCCAGGCCCCCGAAGCAGAGCATCAGCCGCGCATGCCGCGCGATCGCCGCCCAGTCCGTCACCCGGCCGAGCAGCACCTCGTTGGTGCCGAGGACATGCGGGACCAGCGCCTGCGCGGCCGCGTAGGAGTAGGCATTGACCGAGGAGGTGAAGCCGCCGCCGAGGCCGAGGAAGCGCTGCAGCTGCGTCTTCGCATGGTGGTAGCGCCCGGCCGAGGACCAGCCATAGGAGCCGCCGAAGATCGAGGTCGCGCCATGCTCGGTCCGGATCCGCGAGGTCTCCTCGGCGAGGATCCGCGTTACCTCGTCCCAGGAGACGGGCACGAAGGGGTCGCCCCCGCGCAGGTGCCCGCGCCGCCGCCCCTCCAGCCAGCCGCGGCGGATATAGGGCCGGTCGATGCGGCAGGCGGCATGGACGACATCGGGGACGGCCTCGATCAGGCTGCCGGGAAACGGGTCCGGGCCGAAGGGGCGCACGCCGGTGACCCGGCCGCCCTCGACCACGGCATCGAAATAGCCCCAGTGGGAGGCATGCGGCTTGATCTCGGTCATGGGCCCTGTTTCGCGCCGCGGGGGATGCCTGTCCACCGGGGTACTTGGGTTGGCGGTCAAACCCTGGCTACACTCTCCCGATCGTCAGGAAGGCCACCGCCATGACCCCTCCCCGCAATTCCAATGCCGCCCGCGACATCGCCTATGCGCTGCACCCCTATACCGACCACAAGGCGCATCTGCAGAACGGCCCGCTGGTCATCAGCCGGGGCAAGGGCGTCCGCGTCTTCGACGAGCAGGGGAAGGAATACATCGAGAGCGTCGCCGGCCTCTGGTGCGCCAGCCTCGGCTTCGACAACGAGCGCCTGGTCCAGGCCGCCGCCGACCAGATGCGGAAGCTCCCCTTCTACCACGCCTTCACCGCCAAGTCGCACGAGCCGCTGATCGACCTCAGCGAGATGCTGATCGAGCGCGCGCCCTCGCCGATGAGCAAGGTCTTCTTCGCCAATTCCGGGTCGGAGGCGAATGACAGCGCCATCAAGATGATCTGGTACATGAACAACGCCATCGGGCGGCCGGAGAAGAAGAAGATCATCGCCCGGCTGAAGGGCTATCACGGCATCACCCTGGCGGCGGCCTCGCTGACGGGCCTGCCGGCCAACCACAAGCTCTTCGACCTGCCGATCCCGGGCTTCCACCACGTCTCGACGCCGCACCACTACCACAACGCCCAGCCCGGCGAGTCCGAGGAGGATTTCGCCACCCGCCTCGCCGAGGAGCTGGAGCAGAAGATCCTGGCCGAGGGGCCGGAGACGGTCGCCGCCTTCTGGGCCGAGCCGATCATGGGCGCCGGCGGCGTGATCCTGCCGCCCGCGGGCTACTTCCCGAAGATCCAGGCGGTGCTGAAGAAATACGACGTGCTCTTCGTCGCCGACGAGGTGATCTGCGGCTTCTGGCGCACCGGCAGCTACTGGGGCAGCCAGACCCTCGACATCCAGCCGGACATCCTGGTCTGCGCCAAGGCGCTTTCCGCCTCCTACCTGCCGATCTCGGCGGTGATGGTGAACGAGCGCGTCTTCCAGGGCATCGCCGAGGGCTCCTCCTCCATCGGCACCTGGGGCCATGGCTTCACCTATTCCGGCCATCCGGTGCCCGCCGCCGTCGCCATCGAGACGCTGAAGATCTACGACGAGATGGATATCGGCGGCCATGTCGGGCGGGTCGGCCCGCATCTCCAGGCCCAGCTCCGCGCCCGCTTCGCCGACCATCCGCTGGTGGGAGAGGTGCGCGGCACCGGCCTGATCGGCGCCATCGAGCTGGTGGCCGACAAGGCGACGCGGCGGAATTTCGACCCCGCCCAGAAGGTCGGCCCGCGCCTGACCAAGCTCGGCGAGGCGAATGGCGTCATCATGCGCGCCATGACCAATGACAGCATCGGCTTCTCCCCGCCCCTCATCATCACCGAGGAGGAGATCGACGAGATGCTGGACCGCGTGGCGAAGTCGCTGGACGAGATCATGGTGACGGTGCGGCGCGAGAGCCTCGCCGCCGTTTGAGCCGCCTCGCCTGGTCTCCCTCGCTGCCGGTCGCCGCAGCCCTTGCGGTCGGCCCGGCGGCGGGGGTGCTGCAATCGAAGGCCCTCGCCCCCATCGCGGTGGCGGGACTGCTGCTCGCCGTACTCGCCCATCGGCGGCAGCGCGGCGCTTGGCCCTGGCCGCGCGGCGCGGCGGCCTGGCTCGGCATCGCGTTGTTCGCCTGGGCGGCGGTGACGGCGCTCTGGGCGACCGAGCCGCTCCGCGCGCTCGGCACCTCGCTGCAGATCGGCGGCTTCGTCGCCCTCGGCGCCGCGGCGGCGCGGGCGGTGGCGGAGGATGACGCGGCCGCGCACCGGCCCCTGTTGCTGGCGGCGACGGGGGGGCTCGCGGCCGGCATCCTGCTCGCCGGTCTGGACGCGGCGACGGGCCATGCCATCCGCGCCGCCGTCCGCGGCCTCAGGGACATCCCGCCGAGCCTCGCCTTCGGGCTGAAGCCGGCCGCCTCGGCCATGGCGCTCTGGCTGCCGCTGGTGGCAGCCGCGCCTCTGCCACGCCTGCTGCGGGCCGGGGTGATCGGCGCCGGGGCCGTCGTGCTGGTGCTGCTGCCGGGCGAGGCGGCGAAACTGGCCGTGCTCGCCGGGCTCCTGGCCGGCGGGCTGGCGCTGCTGCTGCCGCGCCTGGCGCGTCCTGGGCTCGGCGCGGTGCTGGCGGCGGCGGTCGTCGCCATGCCGATGCTGCTCGGGCCGGTGCTGGCCCGCGGCTTGCCGGCGGCCGGCATCCCGCCCTCGGCGGCGCACCGGCTGCTGATCTGGGACTTCGTCATCGGCCGCATCGCGGAGCGGCCGCTCCTCGGCTGGGGGATGGAGGCGAGCCGGAGCGTCCCCGGCCACCGCGACCACCCGACGCCGGAGGCCCTGGCCCGCTTCGGCCTCGCCGGCCCGGAGAGCGCGCCCTGGCTGGCGCGCGCGGAGCTCCTGCCGCTGCATCCGCATAACGGCGCGCTGCAATTGCGGCTGGAGCTCGGCTGGCCCGGCGTGCTGCTGGCGGCGGCGCTGGCCATGGCGCTGGCCCTCGCCTGCGGCTCGCCCGTCGCCCTGGCGATCCTGGCCGCGGGCGCCGTCACGGCGATGCTGAGCTTCGGCGCCTGGCAGGAATGGTGGGTCGGGGCGGAGCTGCTCGCCGTCGCGGCCGCCGGCGCGCTGCGGCGCGCGACCTGCCTCCCCTCCACCAGCCGGTATGCGAACCCCGGCTCCATCCGCAGCGGGCCGGAGGCCGCCCCGAGTCTCCGCCGAGGATAGCCGGCCTGAAGGCGGAGGCGCTGCGTATCCTCCGGCCCGGCACCCGCCAGCATGCCGAGCGACGCGAAGAGCACTTCAGCCCTTCCCGGCCTTCCCAACGGAAGAGGGAGAGCAGGGGATCGGGGCCGAGATGGCCGGAGGGGCCGATCGGCCCGGCAACAGGCCAGGCCATGGTCTCCGATCCGGTGATCCTGGATCGTCGGCTAGACGACCCCCGCCGAGAGCAGTTGCTGCACATGCAGCAGCCCGACCGGCCGCCGTCCCTCCTGCACCACCAGTACGTTGATGCGCCGCGCATTCATCTCGGCAAGCGCCGCGCTGGCGATCTGCTCCGGCACGGTGTGCCGCGGCGCGCGCGTCATCACCGCCTCGACCCGTTCCGCCATGATGCCGGGATGCATGTGCCGCCTGAGGTCGCCATCGGTAATGATGCCGACGACATCGCCCGCCGCATCGGTGACGATGGCGCAGCCGAGGCTGTGGCCCGTCATGGCGATGATCGCCTCGCCCATCGACGCATCCTCCCGCACCAGCGGCAAGTCCGGCGCCCGCTTCATCACCTCGCCCACGGTCAGCAACTGCGCCCCGAGCTTGCCGCCCGGGTGGAAGCGATGGAACTCCGCCGGGGTGAAGCCGCGCCGCTCCAGCAGGGCCATGGCGAGCGCATCGCCGAGCGCCATCTGGATCAGCGTCGAGGTGGTCGGCGCGAGCCCGTGCGGGCAGGCCTCCGTGACGGCCGGCAGGATGAGCGGAATATCGGCCGCCCGCCCGAGCGCACTCTCCGCCCGGCCCGTGATGGCAATCAGCCGCACGCCGAAGCGGCGCGAGTAGTGGATGATGTCGCGCAGCTCCACCGTCCCGCCGGACCAGGAGAGGGCGAGCACCACATCCGCCGCCGTCAGCATGCCGAGATCGCCGTGGCTGGCCTCGGCCGGATGCAGGAAAAGCGCCGGCGTCCCCGTCGAGGCGAGCGTCGCGGCAATCTTGCGAGCGACATGCCCGCTCTTGCCCATCCCGGTGACGACGACGCGGCCCGAGGCGGCGAAGACCGTCTCCACCGCCTGCGCCAGCGCCTCGCCGAGCGGCCCGGCGAGTCCGGTGGCCAGCGCCGCCATCCCCTCCTGCTCGATGGCGATGGTGCGGGCGATCGTGGCGCGGATGCGGGCCGCATCCGTACCGTGCCTGAGCGCGGCGCTCATCGCGGCGCCAGCATTGCACGGGCGCGCGCGAGATCCTCCGCGGTATCGACGCCGAGCGGCACCACGGCCACCTCCTGCGCGTCGATCCGCATCCCCGCCTCCAGCGCACGCAGCTGCTCGAGCTTCTCCCGCCGCTCGAGCGGCGAGGGCGGCAGGGCGACGAAGCGCCCCAGCGCCTCCCGCCGCCAGGCGTAGAGGCCGATATGGTGGTAGAGCGGCCCCTCGCCCCATGGCGCCGTCGCCCGGGTGAAATAGAGCGCCCGGTGCCGCCCGCCCCCGAGCGGCGTGCCCACCATCTTCACCACCTGCGAGGCGGTCTTCTCCTCCTCGCGCAGGATCTCGGCGACGAGGGTGCCGAGCGCCACCTCCTCCGCTGCCATGAGCGAGGCGGCGGCGCGGATCGCCGCTGGGTCGATGGTCGGCAGGTCGCCCTGGACGTTGACGACGAGGTCGTGGCTGCCCTTGCCATCCACCCGCTCGAGCGCCTCATGGATGCGATCGGAGCCCGAGGGGTGGTCGGCCCGCGTCATCACCGCCCGCCCGCCGGCCGCCTCCACCGCCTCGGCGATGCGCGGCGTATCCGTGGCGACCGCGACGGGGCCGATATCCGCCTCCTGCGCCCGGCGCAGCACATGGACGATCATCGGCAGCCCATGGATATCCGCGAGCGGCTTGTCCGGCAGCCGCGTCGCCGCCATCCGCGCCGGGATAAGGACGATGGGCCTCATACCCTCGCCTGCTGCTTGGCGAGCGCGTCGAAGGCCATCAGCGTCTCGATCAGCTTCGGGAAGTCGCGCAGCGGCACCATGTTCGGCCCGTCGGACGGCGCATGGTCCGGGTCGGGATGCGTCTCGATGAAGACTCCCGCCACGCCGACCGCGACGGCCGCCCGCGCCAGCACCGGCACGAACTCCCGCTGCCCGCCCGAGGACGTCCCCTGCCCGCCCGGCTGCTGCACCGAATGCGTCGCATCGAAGATCACCGGCGCGCCCATCGCCGCCATGATCGGCAGCGCCCGCATGTCGGAAACCAGCGTGTTGTAGCCAAAGGAGGCGCCGCGCTCCGTCGCCAGCACGCGGGTATTGCCGGCGTCCGTCACCTTGGCGATGACGTTCTTCATGTCCCAGGGCGCGAGGAACTGCCCCTTCTTCACGTTGACCACGCACCCTGTCGCCGCCGCCGCCACCAGCAGGTCGGTCTGCCGGCTGAGGAAGGCCGGGATCTGCAGCACGTCAACCGCCTCGGCCACCGGCGCGCATTGCCCCGGCTCATGCACATCGGTCAGCACAGGCAGGCGCAGGCTCTCGCGGATCTCGGCGAAGACGGGCAGCGACTGCGCCATCCCCATCCCCCGCGCGCCCGCGGCGCTGGTACGGTTCGCCTTGTCGAAGCTCGCCTTGAAGATCAGCCCGAAGCCGAGCCCCGCTGCCACCTCGCGCAGCGCGGAGGCCACTTCCAGCCCGTGCGCCCGGCTCTCGAGCTGGCAGGGCCCGGCGATGACCGCGAGCGGCAGGTGGTTGCCGAGGCGGACCTGGCCGATGGAGACGACCGGATCGGGGGCGGACATGGCGATGCTCTTCCCTTCGGCGCGATAGGCGCGCAAGCCGCCCGTATCCCTCATTCAGCCCGGCCGGATCAAGCGGGCTCGGATTTTTGCCGGGACACGGGATTTTTGCCGGCGGACCTTCATCGGTTCTTTACCCGGAACGGGCACGATCCCCTCAACCGGCCCGAGGATCGCGGTCGCCTGCCAAGGGAAAAGCCCGATGCCGCTGAACTCCGTGAACACCAATGTCGGCGCCATGGTGGCGCTGCAGTCGCTCAACCGCACCGGCGACGAGCTGGCCGCGACCCAGAAGCGCATCTCGACCGGCTACCGCGTCGCCGATGCGAAGGATGACGGCGCGGCCTATGCGGTCGCCGAGCGCATCCGCGGCGCGGTCGCCGCCACCACTTCGGCCAATGAGCAGCTGGGCGGCGTGAAGGGCCTGCTCGACGTCTCGAATGCCGCGCTCGAGAACGTGTCGTCCGCGCTGACCAAACTCCAGGCCGTCGCGGTGAAGCTTGCCGACGGCACCATCACCGACGAGCAGCGCAGCCAGTATCAGTCGCAGGCCGGCGAGCTCACGAAGAACATCAAGTCCTTCATCACGGACGCCAGCTACAACGGCCTCAACGTCCTCAACGACCCGGCCAGCATCCCCGTGCAGGTCGTCACCAACGGGGAAGGCACCTACTACACCTTCAAGGGCTTCAGCGCGATCGCCAACATCTTCAACGCGGTCTCGGCTGCCAGCAGCTGGACGCGGGGGGGCGCCTCCGCCGCGTTGACCAAGACCGGCGGCATCGGCAAGGCGATCACCGCGACGCTCAGCCAGCTCAACAATTTCGGCAGCTACTCGAACTACATCGACAGCCAGATCAACTACAACAAGTCGATCCTGGACGCGCAGCAGAGCGGCCTCGGCGCGCTGATCGACACCGACATGGCGAAGGAGAGCGCCCGGCTCCAGGCGCTGCAGATCCGCCAGCAGCTCGGCACCCAGGCGCTCGGCATCGCCAACCAGGCCCCGCAGTCGCTGGTCAGCCTGTTCCGGGGCTAAAGCGTGATCGCTGAAGGTTGAAACGACCGGCGGCGCACCTCACGCGGTGCACCGCCGAGCCGGACCAAGATCCGGCATCCGGTGACCGCGGATCATGGCCCGGGCTAGTTCCGCCGCATGTCCCAGAAGGCCGATGGCGGCGTCGCGTTCGCGGCGCCCTGCCGCGGCGGCGGGCCGGCGAGCACCGGCTCCGCGATGGGCGGCAGCGGTGTCAACGCCCGCGGCGGCGGCCCACCCGGCATACCCGTCACGGGCGGCAGGCTTTCATAGGCCCGGGGCGAAGGCGGGCGCGGCGGCACCACCGATGCCGCGGTGAAGGCCACCTGCGTCGCCGGCAAGGGCGCGAGGACCGGCGCCTGGCCCTGCATCGGGACCGGCTGCAAGGGCGGCAGGTCCGGCACCGGCGGCAGGCGCGACCCCATGGGCGAGGCTGGGTGCGGGGCGAGGATCGGCGGCTCCATCGGCAGGACGGCCGGGCGGGCCATGGCCGGCGCCGCGCTGCCGAGGAGGATGGGCGCCGCCCCGGCGCGCAGCGGCGCCGCGGCATCGGCACAGCGGAAGACGAGGTCATACTCGGCCGCGTTGATCTCCCGCCGCAGCATCTGCGCCTGGCTGCCCCGGCCGCCGCAGAAGGAGGAGGCCTCGCCCAGCGCCTGCTGCGTCGCGCCGCCGAGGTTGCGGCTGGCCACGATCACGCGGTAGCTGCCATCCGCGAGCGGCGTCACCCCCGAGGAGCGCTGCGCCGAGCACCCGGCCAGCAGCCCCAACCCGATCGCCATCCACACCGTCGCGCGCATGCACCCTGCCCCACAGGCCCCCGGGCCCGCTTGTACCGGGCCGCCCCCACGCAGGCAGCAGAAAAACGCGAAGCGGGAGCGGAGACCCTCGAGTTCCCGCCCGCCGCGACAGGCTCGCCGCCGCCGCTGCGCCAGGGCATGCTGGAACCAGGATCCGGGAGGAAAGAATGCACTCGACCCTGACCCGTCGCCACGCCCTCGCCGCGCCGGCCCTGCTGCTGGCCCGGCCCGCCGCGGCCCAGGCCGGCTGGCCCGGCAAGCCGGTCACGCTGGTCGTCCCCTGGGCGCCGGGCGGCTCGAACGACGTGGTGGCACGGCTGCTCGCCCCGCATCTCGAGGCCCGCTTCGGCCAGCCCTTCATCGTCGAGAATCGCCCGGGCGGCGGGGGCAGCATCGGCATGGGCCTCGTCGCCCGCGCCCGGCCGGACGGGCTGACGCTGCTGGTCTCCTCCGCCTCCAACCATGTCTTCCACCCGCTCATCGCCCGGGACCTCGCCTATGACCCAAGGGAGGCTCTGGAGGGCATCGCC
The DNA here is from genome assembly GCA_902805545.1 of uncultured Craurococcus sp. Classification (GTDB taxonomy): domain Bacteria; phylum Pseudomonadota; class Alphaproteobacteria; order Acetobacterales; family Acetobacteraceae; genus Belnapia. The sequence continues at coordinate 12,622 of CADCTD010000168.1, forward strand.
ATGCTGGTCGATGTGCCGAACGTGCTCGCGGCGACGAAGGGGCTCGGCGTCCGGACGGTGCCGGAGCTCGTTGCCAGGGCGAAGGCGGACCGGCAGGGGATGAGCTTCGGCTCCTCCGGCGTCGGGTCCTCCAACCACCTGGCAGGCGAGCTCTTCCGCCTGCGCACGGGGCTCGACCTGACGCATGTCCCCTATCGCGGCGGCGGCCAGGCGATCACCGACCTCGTCGCCGGCACGGTGCCGATCGTCTTCCTCAACCTGCCGACCGTGGTGGGGCCCGCCGATGCAGGCCAGGTGACGCTGCTCGCGGTCTGCACCGACCGGCGCGTCGCCGGCCGTCCGGACATTCCGACCATGCAGGAGGGCGGGGTGCCGGATTACGCCGTCCGCTCCTGGACCGGCCTCTTCGCCCCACGCGGCACGTCCCGCCCGGCGATCGAGGCCCTAGCCCAGGCATCGCAGGAGATTCTCGCCCTGCCTGCCATCCGCACCCGCCTCACCGACATGGCGAGCGAGCCGATCTGGATGGGCCCGGTCGAAACCGACCGCTTCGTCGCCGCGGAGTACGAGCGCTGGGCACCCGTGATCCGCAGCGCGAATGTCAGGCTGGACTAGGCACCGCCATCCCGCCCGCATTGGTCCTGAGGTCGGAGGCCGCCGTCGCACCCGCCAGCCGGCCGAAGACCGCCCCGTTGATGAGCCCCGACCCGCCCGGGTAGTTGAAGTAGAAGACGCCGCCCACGAGCTCCCCGGCCGCATAGAGGCCGGAGATCGGCTGCTGGTCCGCATCGAGCACCCGTGCCTGGTTGTCGATCCTGAGGCCACCGAAGGTGAAGGTGATGCCGCAGCCTACCTGATAGGCCTCGAAGGGCCCCTCCTCGATCGTGTTCGCCCAGTTGGACTTGTCGATCGCCAGCCCCTCGGTGCAACGCCCGTCCTTGACGTTCGGGTTGAAGGGCACGTCCGTCCGCACCGCGGCGTTGTAGGCGCGGATCTCCTCGAGGAAGGCCTTCGCATCGACGCCCTCGAGCTTCGCCGCCAGCTCCTCCAGCGTCTCGGCACGCACCTTCGTCACCTGCTTGATGCGGTACTCGTCGCGCAGCACATGCAGAACCTTCCGGTCGAAGACCTGCCAGGCGAAGTTGCCCGGCTGCTCCAGCACCACGCGCCCATACTTGGCATATGTGTAGTTGCGGAAATCCGCGCCCTCGTCGAGGAAGCGCCGGCCGTTCGCGTTGATCAGCACGCTCCAGGGGTAGCTGTGCTTCTGGAAGGCATCGCCCACCGCCAGGTCGCCATACTCCGGCGCATTGAAATCCCACTGCACCGCATGGCAGCCGGAGTAATTGCCGAAGGGCGAGGCGCCGATCTCGAGCGCCATCTTGATCCCGTCGCCGGTGTTGAAGCGCGTGCCGCGCACCTTCGCCAGCTCCCAGCCCGGCCCGAGATAGCGGGTGCGCATCTCCGCATCGCCCTGGAAGCCGCCCGCGGCGAGGATGACCGCCGGCGCCTTGATGTCGTAGATCCGACCGGGCGCCTTCACGCGCGCGCCCTCGACCTTGAAGCCGTCGTACAGGATCCTCTGCGCCCGCGACGCGTAGCGGACTTCGATGCCGCGCTTCCGCGCCGCCTCGGTCTCGGCGGCGACCAGGCCGGGCCCGCCGCCCCAGGCCTCGACGGTGAGGCCGCCCCAGAACTTGAACCGGCCATCCACCTTGAAGGCCTGCCGCCCCCAGATCGGCGCGAATTTCACCCCCTTGCCGCGCAGCCACTTCATCGTCTCGAAGCTGCGCCGCACCAGGATGTCGCAGAGCTCCGGGTCGGTGCGGTTCCGCGTGACGCGGAACATGTCGTCGAAGAACTGGTCCTCGGTATAGGTGCCGAAATCCGTCTGCGCGCATTCCGCATCGGTGAGGTCGGGCATGATCTCCCGCAGGTCCTCGACGCCGCGATAGGCGAAGCGGATGGCGCCCGCGGTGAACCGGGTATTGCCGCCAGCCTCGTCCTCGGGCGCCCGCTCGAGCATGACGACGCGCGCGCCCTGCTCCTGGGCCGAGAGGGCGGCGCAGAAGGCGGCATTGCCACCGCCGACCACGATGACGTCGAACTCCTCAGCCATGGCACCCTCCGGTCGATGTACACCGATGTATACATGAGCCGGTAGGCCTGTCGAGGCCGCCGCGGTCGCTGCCTCGGCCTACCGTCCCCAGCCCTTCGCCCCGGAGGCTACTGCGCCTGCGACACGTTGTAGAGGATGTTGGCGGAAACGCCCGTCAGGTCGTCGGTATAGGATGTGTACTGGATATCGATCGAGGTGAACTTCATCGAGAAGCTGTCAGTCGGTACGCCATCCGAGCCGCTATGGGAGAAGGCGGTGATGCCGACATCGGTGAGGGTATACACCAGATAGGGCAGCAGCCTCGCCTGGCCCTGGCGGACGAAGCTGATGGTGACCTTGCGGTCGAACTTTCCGTTGAAGCTTTCCGTGAGCAGCCCGATGGTGCCGCTGTCGCTGGGCTTGGTGCAACTGACTTCGGTGACCGAGGGCTCAAGCCGCCCGCGTCCGCCGCCATAGACGGAGGAGCTGTCGCGCGACATCGACCAGGTCAGCGCGGAGAGCTCGATATAGCCGCTTTCGCCGTTGAGGCTGTGCTCGCCGTCGACGCCCTCGTATTTCATGAAGATGGCCATCGGGCTGCCTCGGCGCGCTGGTCAGTACGGTGAAGGGAAGCCTGGGGGTCGGAGGGATGCGGCGGCAGGCCACCGCATCCCCCGGCCCCGTCAGAGGTGGCGGTGGCTTACGAGCCGGTGCCCTTCGAGAGGTCCCAGGTGTAGTAGACCGGCGAGCCGGTGAGGTCGTCGCCGACCGGGTTGTAGCCGAGCTTCACCTTGTCGAAGTTCAGGCTGAGCGACTCATTCGGGCGGTCGCCGCCGGAGCTCATCGAGAAGCCGGAGACGCCGCAGCCCTCGAGGTCGACGGTGAAATAGGCGGTCGGCTTCGCGCCGCCGGTCCGGACGAAGCGGATCTCGACCTTCTTGTCGAGCTTGCCGTGCAGCGCTTCCTCGAACAGCTTGATGCTGGTGTTGTCGCTGGACTTGGTGATCGTGATCTCGCTGACGGACACGACCGAGCCCTCACGGGTCGAGGTGCCGCGGGCCGACGCGATGGCACGGCCGACGCCGAACTGGAAGCTGCCGACCTCGAAATGGTCGGTGAAGCCGTCGACTTTCGACTCGCCTTTGATATCGCCGTACTTAACGAGGATCGCCATTCTTCTATCCCTTTCTGCCTGCCCGGCTCCCGGTGACGGCCCCCTGCCGTCGCCTAGCCGATATCATACTGGAACATACCCCCATCGCCCATCGCGACCTTCACCCGGCCGACCTCGCCGCCCTCTGCCAGTCGCGAAAGAATTCGAGATGACAACTCGGGTAGCATCGTGCGGTTGAGGATATTTTCAATATTTCGTGCGCCGCTTTCCACCTCTTTGCAGCGCGCCACGATGGCCTCCGGCACGCTGTCATCCACCTCGAATGCGACCCCGTAGGCCGACTTCACCCGGCGGCCGATCCGCTTCAGCTGCAGCCCGACAATGAGCTTCATGATGTCGTCGGCCAGCGGGTAGTAGGTGACGATGTTGCAGCGGCCGAGGAAGGCCGGCTTGAACACCTTCAGCAGGTCGGGCCTGAGCGCCTCGGTCAGCGCCTCCGGCTCCGGCATCAGGTCCGGGTCGGCGCAGAGCTTGGCGATGGTGTCCGTCCCGGCATTGGACGTCATGATGATGACGGTGTTGCGGAAGTCGATGTCCCGCCCCTCCCCGTCCTTCATGTTGCCCTTGTCGAAGACCTGGTAGAACACGTCCTGCACGCCGGGATGGGCCTTCTCCATCTCGTCCAGCAGGACGACGCTGTAGGGCCGGCGCCGCACCGCCTCGGTCAGCACGCCGCCCTCGCCATAGCCGACATAGCCCGGGGGCGAGCCCATCAGGAGCGAGACCTTATGCTCCTCCTTGAACTCGCTCATGTTGATCGTCGTCAGGTTCTGCTCGCCGCCGTAAAGCAGGTCGGCGACGGCCAGCGCCGTCTCGGTCTTGCCGACGCCCGAGGTGCCGACCATCATGAAGACGCCGATCGGCTTGCGCGGGTCGGTCAGCCCGGCGCGGTTGGTCTGGATGGCCTGGGCGATCGCCGCCAGCGCATGCGGCTGGCCGACGACACGCTCCTCCAGCTTGTCCTTCAGGTTCAGGATGGTCTTGATCTCGTCCGAGACCATCCGCCCGACCGGGATGCCGGTCCAGGTGGCGACCACCTCGGCGACGGCCTGGCCGTCGACCACGGGGTGCACCAGCGGCTCCTCGCCCTGGAGCGCGTGCAGCGCCTCCGTGGCGCTGGCGAGCTTGGCCTTCGCCTCTGCTGCATCGGCGCCGGATGCCATCGCCGCCTCGATCGCCTCGCGCGCCTCGCGGATGCCGGCGACGAGCCCCTTTTCCTCCCTGTACCGCGCCTCGAGCGCGGCCAGCTCGGCCCCGACGGTCCCCCGCTCCTCCTCGAGGGCCGCGCGCCGCGCTGCATGGTCCTGCCCCGCCGCTTCCTCGCGCGCGATGGCGCCGAGCTCGGTGGCGATGAGGTCGAGCCGCCGCCGCCGGTCCTCGATCGGCGCCGGCTCCGCCGCCTGGCTCATGGCGACGCGGGCGCAGGCGGTATCCAGCAGCGAGACGCCCTTGTCGGGCAGCTGCCGCGCCGGGATGTAGCGGGCGGAAAGCACGCAGGCCTGCTCGACCGCCTCGTCGAGGATGCGGACGCCATGGTGCTTCTCCAGCACCGGCACCAGCCCGCGCAGCATGGCCTGGGCCAGCCCGACCGAGGGCTCGCCGACCTGTACGACCTGGAAGCGCCGGGTGAGCGCCGCGTCCTTCTCGAAATACTTCTTGTACTCGGCCCAGGTCGTCGCCGCGAGGCAGCGCAGCTCGCCACGGGCCAGCGCCGGCTTCAGCAGGTTGGCCGCGTCGTTCTGGCCCTGCGCGCCGCCGGCGCCGATCAGCGTATGCGCCTCGTCGATGAACATGACGACGGGGACCGGCGAGGACTTCACCGCGTCGATGACGCCCTTCAGCCGGTTCTCGAACTCGCCCTTCACCCCCGCACCGGCCTGCAGCAGGCCGAGGTCGAGCGACATCAGCTTCACCTTGCGCAGCGCCTCCGGCACGTCGCCGGCCGCGATGCGCAGCGCCAGCCCCTCGGCGACCGCGGTCTTGCCGACGCCCGGCTCGCCGGTGAGGATCGGGTTGTTCTGCCGCCGCCGCGTCAGGATGTCGATCACCTGGCGGATCTCGCCGTCGCGGCCGAGGATCGGGTCGATCTTGCCAGCCTTCGCCTGAGCCGTCAGGTCGGTGCAGAACTGCTCGAGCGGCCCGCCGCCGCGTGGCGCCTCACCGGGGGCGCCGCCCGAGGCCGCCGGCGCCTCGCCGGGCAACGGCGCGCCGGCCTCCCCGGCCTCCTCGCTGCCTTCGCACAGGGTGTCGAGGCCGCCGCGCCGGAGCGCATCGGCCGGCAACGAGAGCAGGCTCGGCGCGCTGTCCTTCAGCGTGCGCTGCAGCGTCTCGTCGGAGAGCAGCGCCGCCAGCATGTGCCCCGAGCGGATGCGCCCGGTCCCGGCCTCGAGCGAGGCCAGCAGCCAGGCCTCCCGCAGCCAGGTGACGATGTCCGGCGAGAGCGAGGGCGCCCGGGCGTTGCCGGTGCGCAGCTTGTCGAGCGCCCGGGTCAGCTCGGCGATCACCCGGCCGCTGTCGACACCCTGCTTGCGCAGCAGCACGTTGATGTCGGTGCCCTGGGTCTCGACCAGCTTCAGCAGCAGGTGCTCGATCTCGACATTGTAGTGGGAGCGCGAGAGCGTCAGCCCGGCCGCCGCCTCGAGCTGCCGCCGCCCGATGGCGCTGAGACGGCCAACCAGGGATTTCAGGTCGATCGCCACCATGCCCCGTCAACCTCCCGCTCACCAGTTCGGCCGTCGCCTTGAATGGCCGGGGACGGTAAACAGTTTGGGCAAGCACTGTCCAGCATGTTAGCGTATCGGTTGCAGGCCTTGCGGCCTTTATTTTCACGAGGAAGAGTCCACCCTGCATGTCGGGAAGCCTGTTCGATATTGAGACCTTGCTCGCGCCCCTCGACGGGGCGGATGGCGCAGGCACCGATCTGCGCAGCGACTACTCGCCGACCTCGCCCTACCAGAAGCTGCGCGACGCGCGGGCCGAGGCCCGGGCGGAGGAGCGTGCGCTCGAGACCTCGGAGGAGGCCGAGCCCGCAGTGCCGCAGAGCTGGCGCGAGGTGAAGCGGCTCGGCCTCGACTGCATCGGCAGCCGCAGCAAGGATTTCGAGGTCGCCGCCTGGCTGCTGGAGTCGCTGGTGCGGCTCGACGGCCTGCCCGGCCTGATCGCCGGCTCCGAGTTGCTGGGCGGCCTGCTCGACCGCTACTGGGAGCCCGGCTTCCCGCAGCCCGACGAGGACGGGATGGATGTCCGTGCCGCCCCGCTCAGCGGCCTCTCCGGCGAGGGCGCCGACGGCACGCTGATGCAGCCGCTGCGCCGCCTGCCGCTGTTCCGCCGTCCGGACGGGCGCGGCGTCAGCCTCTATCTCTGGAAAATCGCCGAGGACACCGCGGCGATCCCCGACGAGGGCGAGAACCGCCGCCGCCGCCAGGCCCGCTACGAGGCCGGCGTGCCGGAGCTGAAGGCGCTCGAGACCGAGGCCCGCATCGACGCCGCGACGCTCCGCCGCACCGCGCAGCAGGCCGCCGCAGCCCAGCGTGCCTGGGCAGCGCTCGGCGCGCAGATGGATACCCGCTTCGGCGACATCGCCCCGAACGCGCGCCGCGTCAGCGATGCGCTGGAGCAGATCCTGGCCATGGCGACGCGGCTGGTCGGCCCGGTCGCCGAGGAGAGCCCGGCCGACACGGGCACGGTGGCCGAGGCGGCGGAGATGGCGGCGGTGGCAGAGGGGGGGCCGGCGATGGGCGGTGCGATGGCAGCGGCGCCGCGCGCGCTGCGGACCCGGGAGGATGCGATCCGGCAGCTCGAGGACCTCGCGGAGTTCTTCCGCAAGACCGAGCCGCATTCGCCCCTCGCCTATACCCTGTCGGATGCCGTCCGGCGCGCCCGCCTGCCGCTGCCGGAGCTGTTGGCCGAGGTGCTGCCCGACAGCGGGGCGCGCCAGGCAATGCTCACGATGCTTGGCATCCGTACCGCCATGGGCGAGAACGAGTGAGGGGTTGATCAACCGATCAGCAAGGGTTTGATTGACGGCATTTGTCCCCGCCGCGTATCGTGTTCGCCCAACGCCAGAACCGTTACCGGCGCGAATTGGGAGATCACAGGATGAGCGGTAGCGTCCACCAGAAGCTGGCCCGGGTCCGTAAGCCACGCGTCCACATCACTTATGAGGTCGAAACCGAGGGCGCCGCCGTCGAGCGCGAGCTGCCCTTCGTCGTCGGCGTCATGGGAGATTTCGCCGGCGACCCGTCCGAGCCGCTGAAGCCGCTCGCCGAACGGAAGTTCGTGCAGATCGATCGCGATAATTTCAACGACGTGATGGCCCGCATCCAGCCCGGCTTGAACATCAAGGTCGACAACACCTTGGCCGGCGATGGCAGCCAGATGGGGGTCAACCTGAAGTTCCGCTCGATCGAGGATTTCGAGCCGGCGAAGGTGGCGGAGCAGGTGCCGGCGCTGAAGGCGCTGATGGATACCCGCGCCAAGCTGCGCGACCTGATGAGCAAGGTGGACCGCTCCGAGGAGTTGGAAGGGCTGCTCGAGGAGGTTCTGCAGGACAAGGACAAGCTGGCGGCGCTGTCCTCCCAGCTCGGCCTCGACAAGCAGGGGGCCTGATCCATGAGCGAGACACAATCCTCGACGGCAGCCGCCACGACGACGACGGAGGAGGCCGGGCTCGGCCTGCTCGACCAGGTCCTCGGCGCGACCAAGCAGACCGAGCGCGACCGCGCCCAGGATCTCATCAAGGCGCTGACCGAGGAAGCGCTGAAGGGCACGGTCACCTACAGCCGCAACCTCACCCAGACCTTCGAGCGGGCGATCGCTGCGCTGGATGCCAAGCTCAGCACCCAGCTCAACGCGGTGATGCACAATGAGCGCTTCCTGAAGCTCGAGGGCTCCTGGCGCGGCCTGCACTACCTGGTCATGAACACCGAGACCAGCACCTCGCTCAAGCTGCGGATGCTGCAGTGCAGCAAGCGCGAGCTGTCGCGCGACCTGCAGCGCGCGGTCGAGTTCGACCAGAGCCAGATGTTCAAGAAGATCTACGAGAACGAGTTCGGCACGCCCGGCGGCGAGCCCTATGGCGCGCTCGTCGGCGACTACGAATGGACCAACCACCCGGACGACATCGAGACGCTGCGCCTCGCCTCCAATGTCGCGGCCAGCGCCTTCGCGCCGCTCATCTCGGGCGTCGGCGCCGGCATGTTCGGCTTCTCCGACTGGCGCGAGCTGTCGAAGCCGCGCGACCTCGCCAAGATCTTCGAGACGGCGGAGTACGCCAAGTGGCGCTCCTACCGCGACACCGAGGACAGCCGCTTCGTCACCCTGGTCATGCCGCGCGTCATCGCCCGGCTGCCCTATGGCGCGGGCACCGTCCCGGTCGAGGAATTCGGCTATGAGGAGGCGCCCTACGACGAGGCCGGCCGCGCCAAGTCGATGGACCACAACGACTATTGCTGGATGAACGCGGCCTATGTGATGGCCCAGCGCCTCACCGACAGCTTCGCCCAGACCAGCTTCTGCGTGGCCATCCGCGGCGCCGAGGGCGGCGGCAAGGTGCAGAACCTGCCGACGCACGTCTTCACCTCGGACGACGGCGACATGGACGCCAAGTGCCCGACCGAGATCGGCATCACCGACCGGCGCGAGGCGGAGCTCTCCGGGCTCGGCTTCCTGCCGCTCTGCCATTACCGCAACACCGACTACGCGGTCTTCTTCGGCGCCCAGTCCACCCAGAAGCCGAAGAAGTATGACCGGCCGGAAGCCACCGCCAACGCCGCCATCTCGTCCCGCCTGCCCTATCTCATGGCGACGAGCCGCTTCGCCCATTTCCTCAAGGTGATGGCGCGGGACAAGATCGGCTCCTTCATGGAGTCCTCCGACTGCGAGCAGTGGCTGAACCGCTGGATCCTGAACTACGTCAACGGCAACCCGAGTGCGGGGCCGGAGACCAAGGCGCGCTACCCGCTGCGCGAGGCCAAGGTCGAGGTGAAGGAGATCCCGGGCCGCCCCGGCTCCTACAACGCCGTGGCCTACCTGCAGCCCTGGCTGCAGATGGAGGAGCTGACGACCTCCATGCGGATGGTCGCCCGCATCCCGCAGAAGGCCTGACCCGCCTGGCCCGGCTTCGGCCGGGCCAGCGACCGCGTACCGGGAGGGGAACCGCAGCATGGATGGATCGCCGGCCGCGGCGACGGCCGATGCTGGTGCCGGGGCCTCCCCCCCGCCGCCCCTGCGCGCCGCTGCCCTCGCCGGGGCCTTCCTCGGCCGCGCCGGGGCCGCCGCGGCGGATGGCATCGCCAGCTTCCTGGTCGAGGGCCCGGCCAGTGCGCTGCGGCTCTGGTTCGGCGAGGAGGCGATTGCTGCCCTCCTCACGCATGACGGCAGCCGCCGCGGCCGCGCCGAGGCCATCGCCCGGCTGGAGGAAGCCGTCGACCGCGACATCGCCACCATCGACCGGCTGATCTCGGAACAGCTCGACGCCGTGCTGCGGCAGGAGCGGCTGCGCCGGCTGGAGGGTTCCTGGCGGGGCCTGAGCTGGCTCGCCAACCGGCTGCCGCCGGGGCGGAGCTGCAAGGTGAAGCTGCTCACCCTTCGCTGGTCGGAGCTCTGCCGCGACTTCGAGCGCGCCGTCGAGTTCGACCAGAGCCAGCTCTTCCGCAAGGTCTATGAGGAGGAGTTCGGCACGCCCGGCGGCGAGCCCTATGGCCTGCTCTGCGGCGACTGGGAGCTGCGGCCCTTCCCCGGCCCCGGCAGCAACACCGACGACGTCTCCGGCCTCGACGCGCTGGCCGGCGTCGCCGCCGCGGCCTTTGCCCCGACGGTCGTCGCCGCCCATCCCGCGCTCTTCGGCCTCGACCAGTGGCAGGATCTCGGCCCAGCCATCGACCCGACGGAGCCGATGCGCGGGCCGGAACGCCGCCGCTGGCGCAGCCTGCAGGAGCGGGAGGACACCCGCTTCCTCTCGGTGCTGCTGCCGCGCGTCCTCGCCCGCCCGCCCTGGCCCGATGACGGCAGCCGCGCCGACCGCTTCCGCTACCGCACGGATGCCGGCCAGCCCGGCGCCCGCGCCTGGATGAGTCCGGTCTACCCGCTCGCCGCCATCGCCATGCGCGCCTTCGCCAACCATGGCTGGCCGGCCGATATCCGCGGCGCCACCGTCCACGCCATTCCGATGGGCGGCGTCGTCGACGGGCTGCCGGTCGAGCGCCTCCGCTCCGACCCGCCCGGGCCGCCGCCCCGTCCGCCGATCGAGCTCGCGCTCACCGACGAGCAGGAGCGCCAGGTGGTCGAGGCCGGGCTCATGCCCCTGATCGGCCTCGAGGGATTGCCTGAGGCTGCCTTCGCCGCCGCCCCCAGCCTGCACCGCCCGCCGCGCATGACGGGCGAGGCCGCCAATGCCAACCAGCGCCTCTCGGCGCAGTTCAACGCCGTGCTCTGCGTCAGCCGCTTCGCCCATTGCGTGAAGATGATGGGCCGCGACATGGTCGGCAGCTTCAAGACGCCGCAGGAGATCGAGCGGCGGCTGCAGACCTGGCTGATGCAGTTCACCAGCACGACCAGCGGCGCCGCCGGCGAGAGCGGCGCCCGCCAGCCGCTCCGCGCCTCCAAGGTCGAGGTGCGGGAGAAGCCGGGCGAGCCCGGCGTCTTCGGCTGCACGATCCAGATGCAACCGCATTTCCAGCTGGACGAGGTGGGCGCTGCCTTCCGGCTGGTCACCGACCTTTCCGCGCCGAGGGCCGCAGCATGAGCACGATCGGTGACGCTTTCCAGAAGGGCGACCTGCCCGCCGCCATCGCCGCCGCCACCGCCGGGGTGAAGGCCGCGCCGCGCGATTCCGGGGCGCGCTGGCTGCTGACGGAGATGCTGCTCTTCTCCGGCGATGTGGAGCGTGCCGACCGCACGCTCGACAGCGTCATCGAGGAGGAGCCCTCCCCCGCCGTCCTCGAGTTCCGCCGCCTGCTGCGCGCCGAGGTCGTGCGCCGCCAGGTCTTCGGCGAGGGCCGCGTGCCGAAATTCCAGGGCGACGATGCGACGCCGGCGCAGACGGCCGCGATGCGCGCCGTCACCCTGCTGCGCCTCGGCGATGCCGCCGGCGCCGCCGCCGCCGCGGCCGAGGCGGAGGAGTTTCGCCCCCGCGCCCCGGGCGAGGCCGAAGCGCCGGACGGCAAGGTCACCCCCTTCGACGACTTCCGCGATGCCGACGACCTGTTCAGCCCGCATCTGGAGGTCCTGACGGCCGGCGGCGACTACATGTGGGTGCCGCTCGAGCGGCTGCAGAGCCTCGTCTTCGAGGCTCCACGCCGCCCGCGCGACCTCTTCTGGCGCCGGACCAACCTCACCCTGAAGGACGGCACCGAAGGCCTCGTCTTCGTCCCCGCCATCTATCTCTGGACCGACCCGGCGACGCCCGCGGCGCTCAAGCTCGGCCGCGAGACGGACTGGCCGGATGCCGGCGCGGGCCCGGTGCGCGGCCTCGGCCAGCGCCTCTTCCTCGCCGGCGAGGAAGCGCTGCCGCTGGCCGATGCGGGCAGCCTGACCTTTACATGAGCGACAGCGCGCGGGGCGGGCGCATCCGGCTGCCGCTCCTGGACCGGCTACTGGATGCCGATCCGGCGGCGCCGGTCGATCCGCCGGTCACGCAGGCCTATGCGGTGGACATGCTGCGCCAGGCGGTGCGGCGCGACATGGAGGCGCTGCTCAACGCGCGCCGCCGCCGCGTCCCCCTGCCCTCCGAGCTCGCCGCGCTCCCCGTCTCGCCCCTCGGCTACGGCGTGCCGGACCCGACCGCCGGCAGCTTCACCGAGGATGAGCGGCGCGAGGCGCTGGCCACCGAGGTGGAGGCCGCCATCCGCCGCTTCGAGCCGCGCCTGACCAATATCCGCGTGACGCTCGCCAAGTCGCCGCGCGAGCGGGCGGAGCCGCTCGACCGCACGCTGCGCCTCCGCGTCGAGGCGGTGCTGCGCAGCGACCCGGTGCCGGAGCAGATCACCTTCGAGACGCAGCTCCGCCCTGTCACCCTCGACGTCTCCGTGCGCGAGGGCTGACATGTCGGAAACGCTGCTCCCCTATTTCAACCGCGAGCTGGCCGCCATCCGCCGCGATGCGGGCGAGTTCGCCGAGGCCTTCCCCAAGGTCGCCGGCCGTCTCCGCCTCTCGGCCGAGACAGTGGACGACCCTTTCGTCGCCCGGCTGCTCGAGGGCATCGCCTTCCTCGCCGCGCGCGTCCAGCACCGGCTGGACGACGAGCTGCCCGAGATCAGCGATGCGCTGCTCGAGATGCTCTCGCCGCACCTGCTGGCGCCCGTGCCCTCGATGACGACGCTGCGCCTCGCCCCGCCCGCCGATACGCGGGCGCCGGTGAAGGTGCCGCGCGGCCTCGCGGTGGAGACGGAGCCGGTGCGGGGCGAGCCCGTCCGCTTCCGCACCTGCCATGACGTGACGCTCTGGCCGCTGACCGTCGATGCGGCGCGGCTCACCGGCCTGCCGCTCACCGCGCCCGCGAATCCGCGTGCCGCGGGCGCCGTCGCCTGCCTCCGCCTGACCTTGAAGACCGCCTCGCCCGACCTGCCGATGGCGGAGCTCGGCCTCGACCGGCTGCGGCTGCATCTCCGCGGCATCGGCCCGGCCGCCGCCCAGCTCCACGAATTGCTCTGCACCGCCACCCTCTCCATCGCCCTCGCCGATGGCCCGGCCGATGCGCGCCCGACCATCCTCGGCGCCGGCGCGCTGCAGCCCGGCGGCTTCGAGGCGGAGGAGGCGGCCCTGCCCTGGCCGCGCCGTGCCTTCGCCGGGTATCGGCTGCTGACCGAGTTCTTCGCCTTCCCGGAGAAATTCCTCTACCTCGACCTCGACGGGCTCGATGCCCGCAGCCTCGTCCAGAAGGGCGATCGGCTGGAGGTCTTCATCTACCTCTCCCGCTCCATGCCGGAGCTGGAGCGGACGCTGACGGCCGAGAATTTCGCCCTCGCCTGCACCCCGGCGGTCAACCTCTTCCCGCAGCGCTGCGAGCCCATTGCCCTCGACGGCACCCAGTCCGAATGGCTCGTGGTGCCGGATGCCCGCCGCCCGACCGCCCTCGAGGTCTATGCCGTGGAGCAGGTGCGGGAGAGCCGCGCCGACGGCACCCGCCGCTTCGTCCTGCCCTTCCACCGGCTCGGCCGCGCCGATGCCGAGGGCGAGGCCTCCGAGGCGCACTACATCGCCAGCCGCCGCCCGGCACCGCCCTCGCTCGGCGGCACGGAGACGCTGCTCAGCCTGCGTGATGCCGCCTTCGACCCGCATCGCCCGGCCGATGGCGTGCTGACGGTGGAGGCGCTCTGCTGCAACCGCGACCTGCCGAGCATGCTGCCCTTCGGCGGCGGCCAGCCGCTGCTCCGCATCGCCACCGGCGGCTCGCCTGCCGCCCATGCCGAGGCGCTCTCGCCGCCGACCTCGACGCTCCGCCCCAATCTCCGCGAGCGCGGCGCCTGGAAGCTGATCTCGCATCTCGCGCTGAACCACCTCTCGGTCAGCGGCGGCGAGGCGGGGGCGCTGGCGCTGCGCGAGATGCTCCGCCTGCACGACCTGCGCGACAGCGCCGAGAGCCGATCCTCGCTGGCCGCGCTGCTCGCCGTCGATGCCAAGCCCGGCGTCGCCCGGCTGCCGGGCGGCAGGCCCGGCGCCCTGGTCCGCGGCCTCGACGTCACGCTGACCTATGACGCGCAGCGCTGGCAGGGCGGCGGCCTCTACCTGATGGCGGCGATCCTCGAGCGCTTCCTCTCGCTCCAGGTCTCGGTCAACGCCTTCGTCCGTACCGGCGTCGCGCTGCGTGGCCGCACCGGCCATGTCGCGCAATGGCCGGCGCGGAGCGGGACGCGGGCGCTGCTGTGAACCTCCTGCCGCCACCCATCCGCCCGCTGCCCGCCGCGCCGAGCGCCCGGCTGCTGCAGGAGCCGACGCGCTTCAGCCTCGACCAGGCGGCGCATCTGCTGGCTCCGGGCGGCGACGTGCTGGCGCTGCGCTACCGCACCGTGCTCCGCCTCGGCTATCCGGAGGGCGAGATCGCCCCGCCCCGTGCCGATGGGCGGCAGCTCCCCGTCACCACCTTCGGCCTGGTCGGCGCCGGGGGCGTGCTGCCGCGGCATTTCACTGCCTTGGTCGGGACGGAGCAGCGCAAGCGGTCGGAGGCGCTGCATGCCTTCCTTGATCTCGGCGCCTCGCGCTTCACCGGCCTCTTCGTCAAGGCGGGCGACAAGTACCGGCCGACGCGGGACCCGGCGCCGGTCGAGCGGGCGCTCGCTGCCGTCATTGGCCTCGCCACGCCGCATCTCGAGGGGCGGCTCGGCCTCGACCTGCCGCGGCTGCTCTACCATGCCGGCAACCTCGCCTCCCGCAGCCGCTCCGCGGCCCGGCTGCAGTCGATGCTGGAGGAGGAGACGGGCCTCCCCGTCCGCATCGAGGAATTCGCCGGCGGCTGGATCCGCCTGCCGGCCAGCGAGCGGACCAGGCTTGCCGGCGGCGGCCGCGGCCGCATGATCGGCGGCCAGCATGCGGTGCTGGGCCAGGGCGCCGTTGCCGGGGCCGAGACCTGGGACAGCCAGGCCCGCTTCACCATTCGCATCGGCCCGCTGGACCGGGAGCGCTTCGAGGCCATGCTCCCCGGCACGCCGCAGCATGACCGCGTGCTCGCCCTCGCCCGCCTTTTCGCCGGGCTCGATACCAGCTTCGCCGTCGCCCCGGTGCTGGCGGCGGGGGCGATCCCGCCCCTCGCCCTCGGCCGGGGGCGGCTCGGCTGGTCCTCCTGGCTCACTGCCCCGCGGCCACGCCGGCGCGACGGCACAGAGCCGCGCTTCGAGGGCAGCCTCGTCACGGCGAAGTGAGACGCATGGCAGACACCGCGAGGCGGCACCGAAACCGCGATTTGTCCCATGGACCACAAGGTGCATCGCAAAGCGACAATGTGCGGATCGGTTGATTTATACTATCATACCGCTGGCGAACGGAGACCTTTCATGACGCGTGTGGCGACGACCCTGCTTCTCCTCGGGACGGCGGCATTGCTGGCCCCTGGCCAGGCCGGGGCCCAGCGCAGCCAGATGGAGAATCCAAGCGCGCGGGAGCTGATCGAGCAGCTCCAGCCGGGCGGCACCCGGGGCATCCGCATCCCGGGCCAGCAGCCACCCTCGGCACCCGCTGTCCCCGCCACGCCGGCGGCGCAGCGCACCACCACCGCGCCGCCCGGCACGGCCGCCGCCTCGATCATGCTGCGCTTCGCCACCGGCTCAGCCACGCTGACGCCCGAGGCCGAGCGCAGCCTCGACGAGCTCGGCCGTGCCCTCGCCTCGCCCGACCTGGCGCCCTACCGCTTCCGCATCGAGGGCCATACCGACACGGTCGGCAGCCCCGAGTCGAACCAGGCGCTCTCGGAGCGCCGCGCCTTCGCGGTGCGGGACTATCTGACCTCGCGCCATGGCGTCAGCGCGGCCCGGCTGGAGTCGATCGGGCTCGGCGAGAGCCAGCCTCTGGTCGCCACCCCGGACGAAAGCGCGGAGGCCCGCAACCGGCGCGTCCAGATCATCAATCTCGGCAGCTAGGCCTGCCAGATCCCCGCAACACCCGGATCGAGAAAGCACCCGCACCATGGCCCGGCTTCCCGTGCTGGCCTGCTTCGCAGCCACGCTCGCCCTCACCCTTCCAACCGTGTCCAGCGCGCAGAGCGACAGCGCGGCGCAGTCGCTGATCGACCGGCTGAAGCCCTCGGGCAGTTCCGGCACCCGCGGCATCCGCCTGCCGGGCGAGGCGCCCGCCCCCGCCCCGGTCGCCGCTCCGGCCCCGGTCTGGAGCGCGCCGGCCCGTCCCGCCGCCCCGGTGCAGGAGCAGGCCGCCACGACCCGGCCCGTGGCGCCGCGCACCGCCCCGCGCGAGACGACGGCGGATGCGCCCTCGGTTTCCATTACCGTTACCTTCCAGACCGGCTCCGCCGTGCTGACGCCGGAGGCGGAGCGTGCCCTCGCCCCGCTGGGCCGAGCGCTGGCCTCGGCGGATCTCGCGCCCTACCGCTTCCGCATCGAGGGCCATACCGACACGGTCGGCGACGCCGCGGTGAACCAGGCCCTGTCCGAGCGCCGCGCCGCCGCCGTGCGCGACCACCTCGCCCGCGTCTATGGCGTGCCGGACAGCCGCATGGTCGCGGTCGGCTTCGGCTCCGCGCAGCCGCTGGTGCAGACGCCGCCGCAGGTGAACGAACCGCGGAACCGCCGCGTCCAGGTCGTCAACATCGGCAGCTGAACCACCCATGGCGGGGACCGAGGACGATACGGTCAGGCTCCCCCGCACCGGCCAGGCGCGGCCTTACCGCGCGGGGCTGATGCGGAGTGCGGCCATGCTGGGGGGGCTCGGCGCGGCGGCGGCGGCCGCGACCTGGGCCTGGATTGGCGCGGCGCCCGCGCCATCGGTGCCGCCCGCCCCGGCGACGCCGCCGCCCGCCAGCGCCGCCGCCCCCACGGTGCCGCTGCTGGCCGAGGCGGAGCTGATCGCGCTGCTCCCCGACCGCCCGAGCCTCCTCCGGCTGCGCGAGAACCCCCGCGTCTTCGTGCTGCTCTTCCCGAGCCTTGCCGCGCAGGGCGCGACGCTGAACCGTGCCGCGGCGCTCGTGGAGAAGGCCGGGCTGCCGCGCGACCGGCTGCTCGACGGCGTCGAGCTCGCCGCCGCCATCGCCCGCAGCGGCGACACGCCGGAGACCTGGTATCTCGGCCATGACTACCGCTCGGCCGATCTCGCCCGCTTCTTCGCCCTTGCCGAGCGCGACCGCGTGGCGCTGACCGAGGCCGAGCTGTGGCTGCGCGAGCAGTTAGTCACTGCCCTAGCGCTCGCGGGCTCCGGCCCCTTCGCCTTCGTCTCCGTGGCCAATCCGGGCAGGCAGCTGGATGCGGCGATGCGCAACGCCGTGCTGCGACACGAGATCGGCCATGGCCACTACTTCACCCTGCCCGGCTTCGCCGAGCATGTGCGAGCGGTCTGGCAGAACGGCTTCACCGCGGCGGAGCGCGCCGCCTATCGCGCCTTCCTCGGCCGCGAGGGCTACGACACCGGCAATGAGGAGCTGATGGCCAACGAGGCGATGGCCTACACGCTCTTCACGCCCGACCCGCGCCTCTTCTCGCCGGGCCTCGTCGGCCTGTCGGCGGCAGCGGTCGAGCGGCTGCGGGAGCTGCTGCGCAACGGTCTGCCGCTGCCCTAACCGGCGTCAGCGCCGAGCCACCGTCTCCACCAGCACCGCCTGCACCGCGACACGGCCCTTCTGCTGCTGCGCCGCCTTCAGCGCGGTGCCCAGCGCCCGGAGGTAGTCGTCCGCCTTCTCCACCACCGGCCGCCGCTGGGCGAAGACCGGCCGGTCCGAGGTGAAGACGAGCACCAGGTCGGTGCCGAAGGGCTCATCCACCTCCCAGCCGGGAAAGCTGCTGGTCGGGTCCCCGAGGCGCACCTGCGCATTCGGCGCCTCGGCGCGCGACGGCACCAGATGCGCCACCTCGCCCGATTGCATCAGGTAGCTGACATAGAGCTGGCTCGGATAGGGCGGCATGCTGACCGAAAGGCGCAGCAGCTCCCCCTTCGCCAGGGGCGAGTTGCCGATGATGTCGGCCTGCGGCCCGGCATCCGGCGCGGCGAGATAGGGCCGCACCATGTCGAGCGCGCCGCAATAGGGCCCGCTGAAGCTGCGAAGCTGCATCTGCACCGCCTCCGGCGGCAGGCCCCGCGAGGCGACCTGCTGGCGCAGCGCAGCCTCGTCGTCGCGGCGGAGGATGCCGGTGACGGTGAGGCTCGTCCCGGTGGAGGACCAGGAGATCAGGCTGCACGGCGTCTCCGCCATCGCGGCCCCGGCGGCGGCGAGGTCGGCGCGCAGCATCTCCGCCCGCCGCCGCGCCTCGTCGGCGGCCTGCTCGCGGTGCATCGCCTCCTGCTGCCGGGCGGCCTCGGCGGCCTGCTGCTGGCGGGCGGCCTCGTCGCGCCGCACCGCCTCCTCCCGTGCCCGCCGCTCCAGCTCCGCCTGGGTGTCGACGGCCGGGGTTGTCACGGCGGCCGTGGCCTGTGGGGCGACGGGCTGCGGCGGCGTGGGTGCCTGGGCGATGCCTGCCTTCTCCCGCGCATCCTGCTCCGCGGCGAGGCGAAGCTGCTCCAGCCGCTGCTGCTCCGCCTGGCGGCCGTCGCCCCCACTGCCGAAAAGGAAGAAAGCCGCGATCCCCGCCGCGGCGAGTGCTCCGGCCCCACCGGCGATCAGCCCGACCGGGGCCTTGCGGGCGGGTGCGGGTGGCGGCGAGGCCGGCGATGCTGCGGCCGGACGCGGCGCCGGGGCGGCGGGTGCGACGGTGCCGACCAGCGTCGCGTCGCTGTCGAGCCCCGGCAGCCGCCCGGCATCGGCGAAGCCGCCCGGGGCCGCAGCCGGCGCCGTCGAGGCCGCGCGGATCGCCGCGGCGAAGGCGGCGGCGTTCGGGTAGCGATCCTCCGGCCGCTTCGCCAGCGCGGTGGCGATCACCGCGTCGAAGGCCTGCGGCGCCGTGACAGAGAGCTTCGAGGGCGGCGGCGGGTCGGTATGCAGCGCCTTGTGCATCACTGCCGAGAAGCCGCCCTCGAAGGGCTTCTCGCCGGTCAGCAGCTGGTAGAGCATCACCCCGGCCGCCCAGATATCGGCCCGCGCATCCACCGTCTCGCCGCGCAGCTGCTCAGGCGCCATGTAGCTCGGCGTGCCCATCACGGTGCCGATCTGGGTCATCGAGGAATTCTCAAGCCGGGCGATGCCGAAATCGGCCATCTTCACCGTGCCGTCCCCGCCCAGCATGATGTTGCCCGGCTTGATGTCCCGGTGCACCACGCCGCGGCCGTGCGAGTAGGCGAGCGCCGCCAGCACCTGCTCCATGATCCGGGCGATCTCGGCGACGGGGAAGCGCTCCTTCCGGTCGAGCCGGTCCTTCAGCGAGCCGCCCTCGACCAGCTCCATGACGATCCAGGCCGTCTCGGCATTCTCGCCATAGTCGTAGACGCCGACGATGTTCGGATGGGCGAGCCGCCCGGCCGCCTGCGCCTCCCGCCGGAAGCGGCTATGCGCCTCCACCCCCTCCGGGTCGCCCGGCGGCGGCCGCTTCACCACCTTGATCGCGACACGCCGCTCGATATTGCGGTCGAGCGCATCATAGACGGTGCCCATGGCGCCGCTGCCCAGGGTGCCGCGCAGCTCGTATTTCCCGGCGATCTCGTTCGGAATCATCCGCCCAGCAACCTCGAGGCTTCTCGCATCCGCCCGGCGGTCGACTCAAGCCGGGCGGGATATCATCTTACAGCCTGTGCGCGGATTGCGCCTCCGCCGATTGCACCGGAGCGGCACGACGGCCATCACCGATCAGCGCGAAGGGAGCCCAGTAGAAGGGATGGCCGAAGGCCTCCGGCAGCCGCTTCCCCGCCTCGTCCAGAAGCAGGAGCTGCGCGCCCCGCAGCGAGGCCGCCGAGGAGGCGCCGGCCTGCTGCCGCCGCAGCGAATCGGCGACCGTGAGCGCCGCCGCCGCGTCGTCGACGGCCCAATGCGTCACCATCAGGCCGCGCGCCCCGGCATAGAAGAAGGCGCGCGCCAGCCCCGACAGCGCCTCGCCACCCCCCGCGCCGCCCGGCCCTCCCGTGTTGCAGGCGGAGAGGATGATGAGGTCGGCATCGAGCTTCAGCCCGAGCAGGTCGCTCGCCTTGACGAAGGCCGAGTCCGCATCCGTCGCCCCCGCCTTGGCCGAGACGACGATCGAGGGCTCCTGCAGGCAGGACAGCTCGCCCGGCAGCAGCGCATGGGTCGCCAGGTGGATGATCCGGCGCTGGCCGAGATCGGCCGCCTTCAGCGACGCCGCAGTGAATTCCGCGCCGAGCCGGATGTCCTGCGGCCGCGCGCCGGTCAGCCGCTCCGCCTCCTGGACCTCGATGCGGGTGCCCGGCAGCCGCACCAGCCCCGCCGCCAGCCGCGCATCGGCGGCGCAGCGGTCGACGGGGAAGCTGCGGATGAGCTGCGCCGGCGTCGGCGGCACGAAGTCGCCGAAGCCGGCATAGGGCAGCGGCGCCGCGGAGCCGAGCCCCGCCCCGCGCAGCGTCACCAGCGTCTGCGGCGATGGCACATGCACGATCGCATGCCGGCGGATCAGCCAGGGCGCCGCACCGAGCGCCGCCGGATCGGCCGGCCCGGTCAGCAGCATGCCGAAGGGGATGCCGAGCAGCGGCCCGTCCGGGACGACGATGAGCGTCTCCGCGCCCTGGAGCGGCCCGGCCAGCGCGGCCAGCAGCCCGGCATGGAGCGCCTGGGCCGGCGCCGGGTCGAACCGCCCCGGCCGTCCGCCCGCATCGACGGTGCCGGCGCGGAGCGCATTCACCAGCCGCCCGGCCTCCGCCTCGGTGAGGCTGGAGCGCGCCGTATGCACCTCGCCGCCGCGCACCATCAGCACCCAGCTGTGGCTGCGGCCGAGCAGCATGGTGACCAGCGCCTCCTTCGGCCCGAGCGCGGCGGCGACGGCGTCGGCATCGACCGAGCTGAGGAGCAGCTGCCGGTAGCCCGGCGCCGCGGCGGCCACCACGCTCTCCGCCTCCGCCCGCGCCTGCTGGGCGGCGGCGATGCGGGCATCGAGCCCGACCGTGCCGGTATCCCGCTCGACGAAGAGGGCGCGCAGCGCCTGGTCGGCATCCTGCAGCTTGCGCACCGCCTCGGCGACGCGCGCATCGCCCGCCGCCGCGCCGATCCGCGCGCTCGCCTGCTGGACGAAGCGCACGGTGTTGCTGCGCTGGGCGAGCTGCGCCGCGGCGAAGGCCTCCTTGCGCAGCGCCGAGGCGTCCGCGGGCCGCGCCGTGGCCTCGGCATCGAGCGCGTCGAGATAGGGCAGCACCAGGTTGATCGGCAGCGCGATCTGCCGGGCGCGCAGGATGGCCGCGCCGGCGCGGAAGGCCGTCAGCGCCTCCTGCCGCCGCCCCGCCGCCGCGCGCCGCGCGCCGTTCAGGAAGAGCGTCACCGCCTCGGGCCTTTCGCCCGGCGCGGCGATGGAGAAGCGCTGCGCCGCGGCCTCGAGCTGCCGCGTCGCCGCATCGTCCCGCCCGAGCGAGATCGAGGCGCCCGCCTCCGTCCTGAGCGAGCGGGCCACCAGCAGCCCGTTCTCGAGGCCGGTCTGGCGCAGCAGCCGGCGGCTGTCGGCAATCAGCGCCGGCGCCGTCGCCCGCTCCTCGCCGCGGGCGACGGTGCGCGCCAGGTAGCGCCGCACCTCGGAGAGGCCGAGCATGGCGGAGACCGCCGCCGGGTCCGTCACCAGCCCGCCGCCCTCGCTGCCGCGCAGCAGGCTCGGCGGGATGAGCGCCGCATAGAGTCCCTCCGCCTCCCGCAACCGGGCGAGGCCGGGCGCATCCTCGCCGTCGCGCAGCAGCGACAGCGCCTGGTAATGCGCCAGCCGGGCCCGCGCGACCGGGTCGCCGGCGCGTTCGGCGAGCGGCATCGCGCGCGCGAAGAGCGCCGCCGCCTCCTGCCCGCGCCCCTGGTTCGACAGGTTGAGCGCCAGGTGGATCAGCGCCGTCACCGTATCCGGGCTGTCGCGGCCGAGCACCCGCTCCTGCAGGGCGAGCGCCGCGCGGTAGGCATCCTCGGCGGCGGCGAAATTCTCCGCCTGGTTCAGCTCCCGCCCGAGGGTCATCAGCTCGTCGTAGCGGCCCACGTCATTGGCGCTGAAGGCTTCCGCCGAAAGCCGCCGCACCGCGATCTCGAGCGCGGCGGAGCGCGCCTGCCCGGCCGTGCCGGCCGAGACGCGGCCGGTCGCCAGCCCTTCCATCACCGGCGCCGCGGTCGCCACGCCATCGGCGAGGACCGGCCCGTCCGACCCGGCGGCGACCAGCGCCACATGCGGCCAGCCGCCGTTCTTCCGGGTGCAGGCCAGCAGCCGCGCCGGGATGCCGCCCGCAAGCGTCGTCGCCTGCGGGGCAGCGCAGGTGACGCGCTGGTCGAGCCAGGTGCGCCACAGCCCGCCCGAGGCCAACGCATCGAGCCGCGCCGCATCGCCCGGCCCGCGCAGTTGCAGGACGCGCGCCGCCGGCTGGGTCCAGCCGCCGCAATAGACGTCGCGGCTGCGCAGCACCGGCAGGTCGGCCGGCAGCGCCGAGCCGCCCTGGGCCGAGCAATCCTCGCCCCGCGCATCCTTCCCGGCGGGCTCGACCGGCCCAGTGCCCGACGTCGTTGCCAGATAGGCGCTCTCCGGCGGTCGCGCGCAGCCGAAGAGCGTCAGGAGCAACAGCAGCGGAAGGCGGTGCATGGTGCGGCTCCGGCTCATTCGTCGGCATCCTCCTCGCCGATGTTCGGGATCAGGACATCGGTGAGGTTGATGCGGTTGTTCTCGATGGTGAAGCGTGCCTGGTCCGTCGGCCGCGGCGGCAGCACCTGGATGGACGGCGGCACGATGCAGTTGATCGACCCGATGACGCAGCTGTTGAAGCGGTAGCGCTGCAGCGAGTTGGGGTCGATCGGCCGGGTGACATCGGCGAAGCGCGCCGCTTCCGCCCCGGCCGAGCCACCCAGCGCGCCGAACAGCGTCGCGCCGCCGCCCGCGCCATGCACTGCGAGCCGCCCCGCGGTGACGGTGCCGGAGACGCTGCCGCCATCGACCAGCAGGAAGACGGCCGATTGACCGGCATTGACGTTCAGCACCACCGGCCCCGCCGCGGTCGTCTGGTTCGCCAGGCCGAAGGCGCCCGGACCCTGCGCGCCCGGGGCGCTGCGCACCTGGGTCGGCTGCTGGTTCGCCGTCGCGCCCGCGATATCCGGCCGGACGATGGCGAGCGGGTTGCTCTCCGGCGCCAGCCGCGTGTCGAACAGCACCGCCGGCAGCGGCGCACCGCGCGGCGTCACCAGCGTCGACCCGAGACTGACGATGCCACCCGGCGCGGCGAGGAGCAGCGCCGTGCCGATGCTGGCGTTGAGGCCATCCGTCGTCATGCCGCTGGAGCCGTTGGTGGCGCCGTAGGCGGCCGGATTGGCCCGCCCCGCCTCGAAATCCCCGGTATCCGCGTTGAGGGCGAGGCCGCGGAGCACCATCGCGCCGCCGGACACCACCCGGACCTGCCCGCTGGCGCGCAGGCTGCTCGCGCCGATGCTGCCCGCGCCGCCCGCCGTCAGCTCGGTATCGCCGGCGGTCGAGGCCAGGCTGCTCCGCAGCACGGCGAGGCCGCCGCTGCCGGCCGCCGCCGCCAGCCGCCCCGGGGTGGTCAGCGTGGTGTCCGTCAGCGAGATCCCGCCCCCGGCTGCGAGGCCGAGCGCCGTCGCATCGAGGCCGATGGTCCCGGTCGCGGCCAGGATGCCGAGGCCACTCGCCTGCGCCGTCAGGACCGAGCCAGCCGCGCTGACGCTGCCCTGGGCGGTGACAGTCGCATCCTGCGCGGCCTGGAGGGTCGAGCCGGTGAGGAGGATCCCTCCCCCGGCCATCGCGGTGAGGGCCCCGCCCGTCGCGGCGAGGCTGGAGCCACCGATGGCCGTATCGCCCGCCGAGGCCAGCACCATGGCGAGGCTCGCCGTGCCGGTGACGGCATCGAGGCCGAGGCGCCTCGCCGCCGTCACCGCGAGGTCGCCGCCCGCTGCCAGCCGGGTCCGCAGCAGTACTGCATCGCCAGCCGCCGCCGTCAGGCCGATGGCGCCGCCCGCCTGCATGGTCGCATCGGTCAGGCCGATCCCCGTCGCCGCCTGTAGCACCGCCCCATTGCCCGCCGCGAGGCTCGACTGGCCGATGGCGATCGCCCCCGCATTGGCTGTCACGCCCAGATCCCCCGCCGCCGCCAGTGCCGCCTCGGTGATGCCGATGCCGCCA
>CADCTD010000169.1 GCA_902805545.1 uncultured Craurococcus sp.
CGTCGCGGCAGGGCTTGGCATCACGCTGCTGCCGCGGGCGCTGGTCGGCCCGGTGGTGAAGCCCGGGCGCCTCGCGGTGGAGGCGCTGCCGCGCGGCGAGGGGCGGGTGGAGACGGTCTTCGCCCGCCGCCGCGACTGCTACGCCTCAGGCGCCCTGCGCGCGTTCCTGGAGATGATGCGTCGCCAGGAAGCGCGCGCCGTCGAAGCCGCCTGACTCAAGGATTCCAAGGGCCCTTCCGCCATTGGTGGGTGGGTGAGGAGGGCGACGCCCTCCTCACCCACCCCCGTTTTTCCTGAACCCGGCGAGCACCCTCGCAGCCTCTTCCCGGTGGCTCGGCCGGTCGTCCGCGTTGAAGCCGTGCGGAGCCTCCGGACAAACTTCATCCCGACGGTCTTCCCAGCCGCCTGCGCCGCCGCGGCCTCCCCATCCACGACCCGGATGCCGGCATCCGCCCCGCCATGGAGGCCGGGCGGGCCGCCCATGCTCAGCCCTCCGCCACGGTGTTGGTGAGGCTGCCGATGCCGTCGATCTCGCAGCGGATGACGTCGCCCGGCTTCAGCGTCCGCGGCGGCTGCATGGCATAGCCGACGCCCTCCGGCGTGCCGGTGATGATCACGTCCCCCGGCCGCAGGGTGAAGCCGAGCGAGAGCTGGTGGATGATCTCGCGCACGTCGAAGATCATCTTGGAGGTGTGGCTGTCCTGCCGCTTCTCGCCGTTGACGAAGCAGCGGATGCCGGTGTTGAGCGCGTCCAGCTCCTCCGCCGGGACGATCCAGGGGCCGAGCGGGCAGGAACGGTCGAGCGACTTGCCCTTGAACCACTGCCCGTAGCGCCGCTGCAGCTCGCGCCCCGTCACGTCATTGCCGATGCTCCAGCCGAAGACATGGGAGAGCGCATCCTCCCGGCTGATGTTCACCCCCTCGCGGCCGATGATGCAGGCCAGCTCCACCTCGTAGTCCAGCCACTCGGTGATGCCGGTATGGGCCGGCACCGGCTCGTCCGGCCCGATCACCGCCTCCGGCGCCTTGGTGAAGAATTGCGGGTATTTCGGCAGCTCGGACTGGGTGATGCCGCGGGTGCGGTCGCCCTCGGCCACGTGGTCCATGTAGTTGCGCCCGACGCAGAAGACGTTGCGCCGCGGCCGCGGGATCGGCGCCAGCAGGCGGTAGCCGCCGGCCGGCAGCACCGCGGCCGGGCGCGGCGCGGCGGCCAGGGCCCGGACGGCGGCCAGCGCCCCCGGCCCGGCATCGATCAGCCCGAGCATGTCGGCGGCCATCCCGCCGGCTGCCGCCAGGTCGAGGATGCGGCCATCCTCCAGCACGGCGCCGAGGCGCGCGCCCTTCGCATCGAGGAAGGTGGCAAGCTTGGTCATGGAAAGGATCCCCCGCAGGTCCGGCGTTACGGGGGAGGGGACCGCGTAGGCGCGGTTGTGGCAAGCCCCTGGCCACGGGTCGCGCCTATGCACTCGCGGTAATTTCAGCAACCCTTGGTTGCTGGAGAGCGCCGATTTTGCTATGTTCCAGGCAAGCGCAATCCTTGAGCGAGAGCTGGCCGGTGCCGACCCCATCCCAGCCCTCCCCCTGGCGCCTCTCGCGGCGCAGCGCCCTGGCCGGCCTCGCCGCACTCGCCGCCGGCCCGGCCAGCGCGGCGGCACCGGCGGCCTTCCGGGCGGAATGGTTCCAGTTCCAGACGCGCTTCCTGCTGCCGGAAGGGCGGATCGCCGATACCGGCAATGCCGGCGTCTCGCATTCCGAGGGGCAGGGCTGGGGCCTGCTCTTCGCCCTCCACGCCGATGACCGGCCCGGCTTCGAGCGCATGCTCGGCTGGACGCGCCGGGTGCTGCGGCGGCCGGGCGACAACCTGCACTCCTGGCGCTTCAAGCCCGATGCGCCGGTCCCGGTCGACGACCCGAACAATGCGACGGATGGCGATGTCTGCATCGCCTGGGCGCTGCTCGAGGCCGGGGCGCGCTGGGACATGCCCGAATACTCCGAACTCGGCACCGCCATCGCCCGCGACATCCTGCGGCTGCTCGTCCGCCGGGTCGGCAGCTACAGCGTGCTGCTGCCCGGCGCGTGGGGCTTCGAACCGGCGGAGGGCGCGGTGCTCAACCCCTCCTATTACGTCTTCCCGGCCTTCGCGGCGCTGGCGCGGGCGGTGCCGGACCCGGCCTGGGTTCGGGTCGCCGCCGATGGGCTGGTGCTGCTGCGCAACTGCCGCTTCGGCCGCTGGGGCCTGCCGCCGGACTGGGTGACGCTCGGCCGCGCGGATGGCAGGCTGACCCTGCCGGGCAATTGGCCGCCGCGCTTCTCCTATGATGCGGTGCGGGTGCCGCTCTACCTCGCCTGGGCCGGGCTCGGGAACGAGCCGGCCCTGGAGGCTGTTCGCAATTTCTGGACGGATCCCGCGCATCGGTTCATGCCGGCCTGGGCCGACCTGATGACCGATTCCATCTCGCCCTACCCGGCCTCCCCCGGGTTGACGGCCGTCGCCCGCCTGGCCGGAGCGCAGCGCCCGACAGGGCCTGTGGCGCAACGGGCCGAGCCGTCGGTGGCCGATGCGCCCGACTACTACTCCGCCGCCCTCCTGTTGCTGGCCCGCCTCGCGCGCCGCTGAACGCCGGGCAGGCTTGCGCAAAACTTGATACTGCGGTCAAAAAACTATTCCGTTTTGGTTCATTTCACGGCATGTTGTTTCCAGTCGTGGGAACATTTGTGTGATGGCACGAGACTCCGACGTTGCAAGGGTAGCAGCAGCTCTGCGGTCGTCCGGCTTCCGGTATCGGAGCTTTGGAAACGAGCCCGTCCGCGGCGTGGCGTCTCAATCCCTGGATAGTTCGAGCAATTCGTTTCCGTTGCTCGGTGCCGCCCTGGAGGCCGCCGCGGCGGAGGGGCGCCCCACGCCGCCCGGAGCCAAGCCACCGCCGGCCACCACGCCGCCGCCGAGCTTCGTCCCGCTGCCCGCCGATTTCGCCAGCCGGCCATCTCCCGGCCCGGTCGATCTCAGCTACGAGCTGCCCGAGCCGGCGCGGCCCGTCGCGCCCCCCGCGCCGCCGCCGGCCGCCCCGGCGGCCGAGATGCCCTACCAGCCGCAGCCGCCCTTGGCCCAGCCGCCGCCCGTCATGCAGGGCGGCACCCTCGCCGCGCTGCTGAACGACATGGCCCAGGCCGCTTCGCGGCCCGCCTGGCCCGCGCCGATGCCGCAGGCCGGCCTGCTGCCTGCGGGCATGGTCACCCTGCCGCTCGCCGAGGTGCTGCGGCTCGTGGGCGGCACGGCGCCGGACCCGGCCTCGCCTTTCGCCGCCTTCCGCATCGCCGGCGGACCCACCGGCGCGCGATAGGCAGGATTGGGAGGGGCCGGATGCCGCTGATCTGCGTCGCCGCGCCCAAGGGAGGTGTCGGCAAGACCACGCTCGCCGCCAACCTCGCCGGGGCGCTGCGGCGGCAGGGCCGGGCGGTGCTGGCGATGGATTGCGACCCGCAGAACGCCCTCCGCCTGCATTTCGGCCTGCCGGTGCGCGACGGCGCCGGCTTCCTGACGGAGCTGCCCCATCGTCCGGACTGGCGCGCCCTGCTGCGCCAGACCGAAGCCGGCGTCGCCCTGCTGCCGCACGGGGCGAACGACATCCGCGCCGCGCTGCGCCTTGCCGCCGCGCTGGAGCGGGAGCCGGAGCTGCTGCTCGCCCCGGTGCGCGCCATGCTTGCCGAGCCGGGCCTCCTCCTCATCGCCGACCTGCCACCCGGCCCCTCGCAGGTGCTGAACCTGCTGGCGCCGCTCGCCGACCTCGTCGTCACCGTGCTGCTGGCCGATGCGACCAGCGCCGCCCTGGTGCCGGAGATCGACAGCGGGCGCTTCCTCGGCGCCGGCACGCTGGCCGCGCTCCACGCCGCGAAGGTGCGCGTGGTGCTGAACCAGGTGGAGGCCTCCTCCCGCCTCTCCCGCGCGGTGGCGGAGGCGCTGGTGCGCCATCTCGGCCCGCGCCTGCTCGGCGCCGTCTGCCGCGACGAGGCGGTGGCGGAGGCGCTCGCCGCCCAGCACCTGCTGCAGGCGCTGGCCCCCGACAGCCCCGCCGCCCTCGACATCGAGGAGGTCGCGCGCGGCATCGCCGCCCTGCTGCCACCCATGCCCCAGCGTCTGGAACCGGTCGCGCCATGAGCACCACCACCCGCGACCGCCTTGCGCGCCTGCCCTTCATGCGGAGCCGCATCGGCGGCGCGCTGGCCATGCTCATCGGGATGACCGCCGCGCTCACCGTGATCGTCGCCCCGCTCGATCCTGAGAACCAGGCCTATCTCGCGATCGGCGGCCTCCTCCTCTTCCTCGTCGCCAATGTCTTCCGCGGCCGGGTGGTGACGCTCGCCCTCGCCGCGCTCTCGGCCATCGTCTCGCTGCGCTACATCTTCTGGCGGCTGAGCGACACGCTCGACTACATCAGCTTCTGGCAGACCTTCCTCGGCACCGGCCTGGTGCTGGCCGAGATCTATGCCGTCGCCGCCCTCATCCTCTCCTATTTCCAGACGCTCTGGCCGCTCGAGCGCAAGCCGGTGCCGCTGCCGGAGGATATCGGCGAATGGCCGGTCGTCGATGTCTTCATCCCGACCTACAACGAGGCGCTCGAGGTGGTGAAGCCGACCGTCTTCGCGGCACTCGCCATCGACTGGCCGCCCGAGAAGCTCCGCGTGCATGTGCTGGACGACGGCAGGCGGGAGGAGTTTCGCCGCTTCGCCGCCGAGGTCGGCGCCAACTACATCACCCGCCCGGACAATGCGGGCGCCAAGGCGGGCAACATCAACCACGCCATGGGCGTGACGAGCGGCGAGTACATCGCCATCTTCGACAGCGACCACGTCCCGACGCGCGCCTTCCTCCAGCTCACGGTCGGCTGGCTGCTGCGCGACCGCGACCTCTGCATGGTGCAGACGCCGCACCACTTCTACTCGCCCGACCCCTTCGAGCGGAACCTCGTCTCCGGCTCGCGCGTGCCGAACGAGAACCTGCTCTTCTACGGCCTCATCCAGCAGGGCAACGACTTCTGGGGCGGCACCTTCTTCTGCGGCTCCTGCGCCGTCATCCGGCGGGAGGCGCTCGAGGAGATCGGCGGCGTGCCGACCGAGACGGTGACGGAGGACTGCCACGCCTCGCTGCGCATGCAGCGCCGCGGCTGGCGCACCGCCTATCTCCGCGTGCCGCTCGCGGCCGGCCTCGCGACGGAGCGGCTGATGCTGCACATCGGCCAGCGCATGCGCTGGGGGCGGGGGATGATCCAGATCCTCCGCATCGAGAACCCGCTGACGGCGAGCGGCCTCGGGTGGTCGGAGCGGCTTTGCTACTTCATGGCGATGTTCCACTTCCTCTTCCCGCTGCCGCGCTTCGTCTTCCTCACCGCGCCGCTCGCCTACCTGCTCGCCGGGCAGACCATCATCGCCGCATCGCCGCTGGCGATCGTCGCCTATGCGGGGCCGCACATCATCCATTCCATCGTGACGGCGAGCCGCATCCAGGGCCGCGTCCGCCATTCCTTCTGGTCGGAGATCTACGAAGCCGTGCTCGCCGTCTATCTCCTGCCGGTGACGCTGGCGACGCTGCTCGACCCGCGCCGCGGCAGGTTCAACGTGACCGACAAGGGCGGCACGCTGGGCGAGGGCTATTTCGACCTGCGTGCGGTCGGGCCGAACATGGTGCTGGCCCTCGTCCTCGCCGCGGGCCTCTGCTTCGGCTTCTACGGCCTGTTGACCAACCCGCAGCAGAGCCTCGAATTCCAGGCCTACACGCTCAACCTCGTCTGGGCCACGCTCTGCTTCATCACGGTGATGACCGGCCTCGCCGTCGGGCGGGAGCGGCGGCAGCTGCGCGAGCGCGCCCGCGTCAGCGCCGACGTGCCGGCGACCATCCTGCTGCCCGATGGCCGCATGATCGAGGGCGACACGCGCGACCTCTCCCTCGGCGGCGCCGCGGTCTATGCCGACCGGCCCGAGGGCATGCTCGACGACGCGGTGGTGACGCTCGAGCTGCATTGCGGCAACGAGGCGATCGCGCTGCCGGCCGAGGTGCTGCGCTGGTCGGAAGGGCGGCTGCAGGTACGCTTCGCCCCGCAGGACCTGCATGACGAGGGCCGCATCGTCCGGGCGGTGCTCGGCCGGGCCGATGCCTGGATGAGCTGGGACGAGACGCGCATCGACCGGCCGCTGCGCTCGCTGCGGGAGGTCTTGGTGAGCATCGCGGGCCTGGTGCGGGGCGGCTCGCAATTCTCGCTGCGCCGCCGCCGCCCGGCGACCATCCTCCAGGCCCCCGTCATCGCCGAGCCGGAGCGGCCGCCAGCGCCAGGCCGCGCCGCCACGCGACGCGCCGCCATCTGGCTGCTCGCCGGC
>CADCTD010000170.1 GCA_902805545.1 uncultured Craurococcus sp.
GCCGCGCCCGCCGCCGTCCGCCGCATCGCCGCCACGCCGGCGAGCCCGCCGGCGGACCCGGCCGGGCCTCATGCTGCGCTGACCCGGCTGCAGGAGTATTTCGCCACCCCGGATGGCGGCTACCGCCACCTCGACATCTGGCTGGAGGGGGTCAGCGACGGGCCCTGGCGCTGGCCGGCGCTGCGCGTGAAGATCGCGCAGCGGGGCGAGGGACCCGTGCTGGAGTTCCGCACCCGCGAGGGCTGGCCGAGCCTCTTCTCCACCTGGCCGGGGACGGAGGCGGATGGCTGGGGCCCCTACCTGCTGGTGCGGGAGGCGGATCTCGCCGGCGACCTGCTCGACCGCCTGCCGCAGGAGCGCGACCGCCGCATGCTCGCCGCCCTGGTGCGGCTGCTGCCCGATTCCGTCGCCAGGGCGGTGCGGGAAGCGCCCGAGGCGGCCGCGCAGGAAGCGCACTGGCTCGGCCTCGCCCGCCGGCTGGCCGGGGCGCTCAAGGTCCCTGCCGGAGAGGCGTGATCGCCGGATGACTTGACGTTGCCCGTCCGGCCTTGGAAAAACTCAGCGCATGCAAGACGCACTCGAGCCCGATGTCCTCGTGGTCGGCGGCGGCCCCGCCGGCTCCACCGCTGCCGCCCTCCTCGCCCAGCAGGGCCGGCAGGTGACGCTGGTGGAGAAGGAGAGCCATCCACGCTTCCATATCGGCGAGAGCCTGCTGCCGCGGAACCTCGACATCCTCGAGCGCCTCGGCGTGCTGGAGCAGGTGCGCGGCATCGGCGTCCACAAGCCCGGCGCCGAATTCGTATCCGACCGCACGGGGCGGAGCTGCGCCTTCCCCTTCGCCCTGGCGCTGGACCGCAACCGGACCCATGCCTGGCAGGTGCGGCGCGCCGACTTCGACAGGCTGCTCTTCGCCAATGCCGGCCGGCTGGGTGCGGCGACGATGGAGCGCACCCGCGTCACCGACATCCAATTCGCCGGCCCCGGCGAGCGGGCGACGGTGACGGCCGAGGGGCCGGGCGGCGAGGCGCTCACCTTCCGCCCGCGCTACCTGCTGGATGCCTCCGGGCGCGACACCTTCCTCGCCGGGCGGCTGAAGGTGAAGACGAGCAACAAGTACAACAACACCGCCGCCTGCTACGCGCATTTCCACAACGTCGAGCGGCGCGAGGGCGAGCTCGACGGCTATATCAGCATCCACCTCGCCGAGGATGGCTGGTTCTGGCTGATCCCGTTGCCGGGGAACGTGATGAGCGTCGGCTTCGTCGGCAACCAGTCGGCCTGGAAGGGGCGGCAGGGCAGCGCGCAGGACCTCTTCCTCCAGCGCATCGCCTCCAGCCCGACGGTCGCTGCGCGGATGCGCGATGCCGAGATCGCCTCCGAGATCTACGCCACGGCGAATTACAGCTACCGGGCACGGCAGGGGAACGGCCAGGGCTACCTGATGATCGGCGACGCCTACGGCTTCGTCGACCCGATGTTCTCCACCGGCGTGCTGATGGCGATGACCGCCGGCGAGCTCGGCGCGCAGGCCGCCCATCGCTGGCTCGACGACCCGGTGCGCGGCCAGCGCATGGCGGAGAGCACCAACCGCGAGCTGGCGCGGGCGATGGACCGCATCTCCTGGCTGATCTACCGGGTGAACGACCCGGTCATGCGCTCGCTCTTCATGGCGCCGAAGAACACGCTCTGGATGCGCGACGGCATCATCAACATGCTCGCCGGCAACCTGCGCGGCTCCTGGCGCGCGGCGGTGCCGATCCTGAGCTTCAAGGCGGTCTACCACACCCTCTCCGCCCTGCACCGCGTCGGCCTCGGGCCGAAGATGGTGGAGGAGGGCCCGCCGCCGGCCCTCGCCCCGGCGGAGTAGTCAGCCCGCCTTCGCCAGCCAGGCGCGGCCCGCAGCCTCCGCGCCGGAGGGCAGCGGCTCGGCCGGCTCCTCCATCCAGGCGACGATGTCCCGGGCGACCACCGCCCGCTCCAGGTCGCGCAGCAGCAGGTGGTGCCCCTTCGGGTAGAAGCCGAGGCGGGTGGGCGCCGCCGGGTCGAAGGCGCCGACCAGGCGCCGCACCGGCCCCTGCGGCACGATGCGGTCCTCTCCGCCATAGAGCAGCAGCGTCGGCGCCCGGAGCCGCGGCGCCGCCTCCAGCGCGCGGTCCATCAGGTCGACCAGGCCATAGACGAGATCGACGCGGAAGGTGCGGAGCGTCAGCGGGTCCCGCCCCCAGCGGCGCATCGCCTCCTCGTTGTCGGTCGGCGTGAAGCCGGGGGCGGAGCCGCTGAATCCGACGGCCGGGATGGCATGCGCCGCGATCTCGAGCGTCTTCCAGGCGAACTCGCCCATCGCGGCGCGGCCGCGCACGCCGGGCGCCAGCAGGACCACGCCCGCGACCGGCGGCGGCTCGGCCTCCGTCATCGTCACCAGGGCGACGGCCGCGCCCATGCTCTCCCCGGCGAGGAAGACCGGCACGCCCGGATAGCGCGCCGCCAGCAGCCGGGCGACGGCGGCGGCATCGCCAGCCAGCGTCGCCGTCCCCGGCCAGTAGCCGCGATGCGGCGCCGCGCCGAAGCCGCGCTGGTCATAGGCGAAGACGCCGACCCCCTGCTCGGTGAAGAGCGGCGCCGGGATGTCGAAGAAGTTGAGCGAATAATCGCCGAAGCCGTGCAGGGCGAGCAGGATCGCCCGCGGCCGCCCCTCCCATTGGCCCTCCGGCATCCAGGAGACATAGGGCAGCCGCGCGCCATCGGCGGTGACGAAGGCCTTGTTGCCGAAGGCCGGGTCCCCTGCCGGCCGGCCGGCCGGCATCACCACCGGCGTGCAGCCCGCGGCGCCGAGCAGACCGAGCAGGCAGAGGCGGCGGGAGAGGCTCACTCGGTGCGCCGCTGCATCCATGTGCCGGCGCGCTCCAGCGCATTGCCGGTGGAGTTCGCCGCCCGGCCGAGCGTCTGGCCCGTCCGCGTGCCGGCGCGGTCGATCGCCTCGCCGGCCCGCGTCGCCGGCTGCCGGCTCTGGCAGGCCGCCACGCCGATCAGGCAGAGGGCGACGAGGACGCGGAGGGAGGCGGACATCGGTGCGGCAACTCCGTTCGGCAGGGAGATCGGGATATGGCGCGCCCCGAGCGGTGGCAAGGCCAACGGCGCCGCGCTAGCCTCCGGCGGTCGGAAACACGGGAGGTCTTTGCCCATGATCCAGCGTCGCCTGATCGCCCTCGGTGCCATCCTCGCCCTCGCCGCCTGCGCGCGGCCGACCCCGATCCAGGAGGGCAGCGGCGAGTTCGTCGGCCGTGCCACGCTCGCGCAGCGCGCCGCGGAGATCAGGCGGGCCGGCGCCGGCCTCGGCTGGGTGATGCAGGACCAGGGGCCGGGGCTGATGCGCGGCACGCTCAACATCCGCAGCCACCAGGCAGTGGTCGAGATCCCGTACGACACGCGCCGCTTCAGCATCCGCTACGTCACCAGCACCAATCTCGACTACACCGGCAGCACCATCCACCGGAACTACAACAACTGGGTGCGCAACCTGCAGAACGCGATCGTCGTGCAGTCGGGCGCGCAGGGCTGAGCCGGAGCATCTCGCCTCCGGGGCCGAGCGCCGGGCGGTCCGGGCAATGCGACCGGTCGGCAATCCGGAGCGTCTCCGGCCGGGCATGGCGCGCCGGCGGCCGCCCTAGTCGATCAGGCTGTCCTGCTCGGGGTAGGGCTCCGCCGCCAGGGTCTCCGGCTCGATGATCTCGCCATGGTTCGGCCGCGGCAGCAGCGCCAGCCGCGCATCGAGCTGGCCGTAGACGAGCTGGCGGAAGGCGGTGCGCGACAGCCGCCCGCTCTCCGGCACCTGCTCGAGGAAGGCCTGGAACACGGCACGGTAGCGCGCCGCCTGGCGGATGAAGCGCTCGTCGATGTCGTATTTCGCCATCTCCTTCGGCGTCACCGGCAGGATGCGGAGGATATGCAGCGGCAGCTCCTCGGGCGGCGGCAGGGAGGAGTAGCGCGCCTCCGCCCCCGGCTCGGTCCAGCCGTGGATCAGCCGCCACATGGCGACGAGGATGCCGCCCAGCTCGCTGACGACGAGGCCCCACTCCGCCGTCAGCCGCAGCAGCCGCGTCTCCTGGAAGAGCAGCTGCGTCGTCCGCCGCTCCGTCACCCGGTCCGCGGCGGCGGTGCGGAGCTGTTCCTGCAGCAGCGCCGATTGCGCCCGCACCTCCTCCACCAGCGTCTCGGACAGGGCGCGCTGGTTGCAGAAGATGGTGGTCTGACGCAGCAGGTTGGCGGTCAGCGTGCCGAGCTCGATCCGCTGCGTCAGCCAGGTGAAGATCAGCAGCAGCAGGCAGGGCGGCAGGAAGAGCGCGGCGAGCATGACCGAGAGGTGCAGCGGCGGCAGGGCGAGGAAGGCCTCCGGCCCCTGCAGCCGCATCAGCACGAAGCCGGCGGCCGGGACGAAGAGGCTGGCCAGCGCCGTCACGCCCCAGGCCGCGACATGCATCATCTTGCCGGTGGTGGTGGTCATCGGAGGCTCTCGTCGCAGCAGGAAAAACGGGGCGATGACCGGTGGCTCGAAACAGGCCGGGGCGGCACCGTGCCGGCCCGGCGGCGGGGTGAGGCAGGCATCCCCCCGCCTCCCCTGGCATGCGGCCGGGCGTGCCCGGCCGCGTGGCTCAGTCGCCGACCTGGACGGCGGGCTCCGGCTGGAAGGCGCGCCTGGCCGGCGCCTCGCCCAGCATCTCCATCTGCGCCGAGAGCTGCCCGCCCTCCTCGACCGAGAGGCGGTGGCAGCGCGCGGTCCCGCTGACGATGCCGGTGTCGCGGATGACGAGGCGCTTGCGCGCGGTGATCGAGCCCTCGAAGCGCCCGGCGACATGCGCGACATCGACGGTGATCTCGCCGCGGAAGGTGCCGCCGGCGGCGACCATCAGCTCGGTCGCGTCCATCGTCGCGTCCACGGTGCCCTCGACCACGAGGCGCTCCGCATCGGCGACGGTGCCCCGCAGGTGGATGCCGCGGCCGACGACGAGGGTGCGCAGGTCGATCGGCTCCGGCACCACGGCGGGGGTGGCCGCGTCCGGGTGGACGGAGGCGTTCGGCGGCTTGTTGCCGGCCGCACGGAAGACGGGGATGCCCGTATCGGCCTCGCGCGGCTTCGCCGGCGACTCGGGCGTCGGGCTGCCATCCTTGGAGCGGTTCAGAATGCCAAGCGACACAGGGTTTTTCCCTTCCAGAGCATATATAACAACAACAAATCGAGAGCTGCGCTGTCCACTGAAATCACGGGCGCGGCATCGCCTGCGCCGGGCCCGTGGCGCGGCGGACGCACCTCTCGCCCAAAGCTCCTGCAAGCGGATTATCGATTTCTTAATCGAAACGAATGCCGGCGCCTGATCCCCGGAGGCTGAACCGGCCGGAGGCCTGGATCACGCGTCCGGCCTTGATCCGCGATCCGGAGGTCCTGGCTATCCGAGCCCGCCGGAGATGGCGATTGCCTGGCCGGTGATGTAGCCGGCTTGGTCCGAGGCGAGGAAGCCGACGAGGTCGGCCACTTCCTCCGGCCGCCCGGCGCGCTTGGCCGGGACGATCTGCGCGATGCGCTCGCGCGGCATGGCGGCGGCGACGGCCGGGCTCTCGATGATGCCGGGCGCCACGGCATTCGCCGTGACGCCGCGCGAGGCGTATTCGAGGGAGAGCGTCCTCACCGCGCCGATCAGCCCGGCCTTGGCCGCCGCGTAGTTGGCCTGGCCGCGGTTGCCCATGATGCCGCTGATCGAGGAGATGGCGATGATGCGCCCCCAGCGCGTGCCGATCATCGGCAGCAGCAGCGGGCGGAGCGCGGCGTAGAAGCCGTTCAGCGACACGTCGATGACGCCGCGCCACTGCGCCTCGCTCATCCCGGCGAGCGGCGCGTCGTCATGCGTGCCGGCATTGTGGACGAGGATCTGGATCGGGCCGCCCTCCAGCAGCGCCTCGAGCGCCGCGGCGGTGGCCGGCATGTCGGTGATGTCGGCGGCGAAGGCCCCCGCGCGGTGGCCCGCGCCGCGCAGCTCCGCCGCCAGCGCCTCGGCCCGGCCGAGCCCGGCATGGGCATGGACCAGCACCTCGTGCCCCGCCGCGGCGAGGCGGCGGGAGATGGCGGCGCCGATCGGGCTCGCCCCGCCGGTGACGAGGGCGCGGCGCGCCGTCATGGCAGGATCACCGCCGCCTGGCCGCTCAGCAGGCTGCGCCCCTCGCCGGCGATGTCGAAGCGATAGATGAAGCCGGAGTCCTCCGCGACCAGCGCCACCGCCTCGATCCGCAGCGGCCCGGCGATGGTGTCGAGCCGGTCGGTCGCCATCCGCACGTCGCGCAGGCTGCTGACGAAGCCCGCCCGCTGCCGCGCCCCGCCGGCCGAGAGCGCGCCGTGCAGCGCCATCGCCTGCAACGCGAATTCGAGGCCGCAGACGGCGGGCAGCATCCCGTCGCGCCGCAGCGGGTTGCCGGGCGCGGCATGGCTCTCCGCCTCGCAGAGGATGCGCGTCAGGTCCCATTCCAGGGCGCGGTCGAGCAGGCACATCGCTCCCTGGTGCGGGACGAGGGCGGCGATCGCCTCGCGGGTCAGCACGGGGCGAGCTCGAGGGCGAGATGGCTGTTGGCGGTGAGCGGCAGGTCGATCCGCGCCGCGCGCCGCGCCGCCATCGCCCGCAGCAGCGGCAGGGCGCGCGCGGCCGGGTTGCCCCCGGCCAGAAGGTCGAGCGCATCGCCAGGCGGCGCGGCGGGTGCCGGCTCGGCGACATGCCGGAGCGACAGCGCCGCCATCGCCTCCGCGACGGGCTCCGGCCGCAGCACCAGCGCGGCGGCGAAACCCGGCCCGGTCGGCCGCACCGCGGCGAGCGGGGACGGCAGCGGCAGGTCATAGGCGCAGAGCAGCACGGAGCTCCCGCGCGCGACGACCGCCATCACCGCCGCCAGCAGCCCCGCGCCGAAGCTGCCGTCGTGCCCGCCGAGGCTCACCGAGGGCGCGGTCGAGCCGACCGCGATGTGCCAGTACCCGGCCGCCGAGTTGTGGACCGAATTGTGGAATTGCGTCGGCGAGAGCGCGATGCCGCCCGGGGCGTGCAGCGCCTCCAGGATGCCGCCGACCACCGCGCCGTCGCCATTGCTGCTGGCGAAGACGGTCTCGAGCGCCGCCCGGTCCTCGACCCCCGCCGTCGCCTCCGCCGCGACAGCCAGCGCCAGGCGCACCGCCGGGCTGGTCCGGCGCCGCTCGGTCGGCGGCAGCAGGGCGGGGAGCGGCAGCACCACGTCGCCCGCGTTCCAGGGCGCGGTGCCGGCCAGGGTCGGCTCGCTCGCTGCCCAGCCCGGCAGGCCGGCACCGAGGACCGCGACCCCCGAGATCCAGCAGCTCACGCGGCCTGGCCGATCAGCAGGCAGCAATTGCTGCCCCCGAAGCCGAAGGAATTGCTGGCGATGCGCCGCACCGGCCGCGCCTCGTTGACGATGGCGACGGCGCTGCGGAACGCCGGGTCCCGCTCGGCGACGCCGAGGCAGCCGGGCACCAGCCCATCCTCGAGGCAGAGCATGGCGATGACCGCCTCCACCGCCCCCGAGGCGCCGAGCGCATGCCCCGTCCAGCCCTTGGTCGAGCTGCAGGGCACGCCGTCGCCGAACAGGTGGTGGACGGCGCGGTCCTCCATGGCGTCATTGGCGCGGGTGCCGGTTCCATGAAGGTTGACATAGTCCACCTCCCCCGGCGTCAACCCCGCCGCCGTCAGCGCCGCCCGCATGGCGCTGACGGCGCCGAGCCCCTCGGGGTGGGGCGAGGACATGTGGTGCCCGTCGCTGCTGGCGCCCGCGCCGAGCAGCAGCGGCGAACCGGGCGGCGCATGCTCCGGCCGGGTCAGCAGGACGAGGCCCGCCGCCTCGCCGATCGAGATGCCGTCGCGGTCGGCGGCGCAGGGCCGGGACGGCCGGCCACGGCTCAGCAGCTCGAGCGAGGAGAAGCCGTGCAGCGTCAGCCGGCAGAGGCTGTCGACGCCCCCCGCGACCACGGCGTCGGCGAGTCCCGCGGCGATCAGCGAGGCCGCCTCCAGCATCGACCGCGCGCCGGAGGTGCAGGCGGTGGAGACGGCGAAGGCCGGCCCGCGCAGGCCGAGCCGCGTTCGCACATAGGAGGGCAGGCTCTGCAGGTCATGCGAGCCGGCATAGTTGAAGGAGGCCGGCAGCGTGCCCGCGGCATCGCGCCTTCGGTAGGCCTGCTCGGTCTCCTCGATGCCTGCGGTGCTGGTGCCGAGGACGACGGCGATCCGCTCCGCGCCATGCCGCGCCGCGGCGGCGGCGACCGCCTCGGCGAAGCCGTCGCTCAGCAGCGCCATCTCGGCCAGGCGGTTGTTGCGGCAGGCGAAGCCGGCGAGCTCCGGCGGGAGCTCCACCGCCTCCACCCCCGGCACCTGGCCGACCCAGATATCTTCCGGCCCGCCGGGGAATTCGCTCGGCCTGAGGCCGCCCTCCCGCGCGTGGAGCGCCCGGCGCAGCGGCGCGATGCCGGCGCCGAGGGCGGTGACGGTGGTGGCGGCCGCGAGGCTCAGCGGCCAGAGGCGACGGGTATCAGGCATGGGGATGGGGCCTCGGAGCCAGGGCGCAGGCGAGGAGGAAGGCGCTCGCCACGCCGATCGAGACCGTCAGCCCAATCCCGTGCAGCACTGGCGTTTGACAGAAGGCAAGCAATCCGAAGGTGAGCAGGGTGGAGACGACGCAGTTCAAGATGGCTCCCACGGTGTCGTCGGTCGCGTCACCGGCAAGAAAAAGAGAATAGTCAATCGCCAGCCCCGCGAGCAACAGCAGGGAGGCGAGGTGGAAGAGCGTCAGCGCCTCGCCGAGCAGCGTCAGGACGGCGAGGGTGACGAGCAGCGAGCCTCCGATCGGCCCGGCGACCCGCAGCGCCCGCCCCGGCGAGCGGAGGCCGAGCGCGAGCAGGCCGAGCACCAGCACGCCCCCGGCGAGCGCCCAGAGCAGTGTTGCCCGGCCATAGGCATCGAGCAGCCCCTCCGTCTCCGCCTTCACATCAATGAAGAGGATCCGCGGGTCGCCGAGCCGCTGCGCCACCGCGGCCAGCGCCGCCGGATCCCGCACCCCTTGCGCGAGGGCGACCCCCTGCACCGCCTCGCCCCGGCGGGAGAGCAACGGGGAGAGCCGGGCGGCAAGGGTCGGCGCCTCGGCGGCGAGGGTGGCGGCGGTGAGCGGCGGCAGGGCCCGGCTCTCGCCGAGGGCGGCGAGGAAAGGGGCGAAGGCGGTCGGGCGGAAGGGCAGGCCCGCCATCGCCTCGGCGAGCGCGGCCTGCGCCGCCTCGGGCGAGGGCAGGGCGGATTGCCGGGCGCGTTGCGTCGCCTCGGCCGGCAGGTAGCGGCTGGGGAGATCGATGGCGTCCAGGGCGCCACCCGTCCCCGGCGCGGATGACGCTGCCTTGCCTTGGGGCCCGGTCGCATCCGCCGGGCCGCCCGGCGGATCACGCCCGGGCTGAAGCCGCTCCGGCGCCGTGCCGAGCAGCGGCGCCACCGCCTCGGCGAGCCGCTCCGAGGCGGCCAGCACCTCCGCCTCGGTCCCCGGGCCGAGGGCGAAGAGCACCCGCACATCCGGGGCGCCGAGCTGGTGGCGCAGCTCCCCGTCGAGGGCCTGCGCCTCGCGCGGCACCGGGCTCAGCGCCGCGAGGTCGCGCTGCCACGAAGGTCCGCCAAGCGCCGCCAGCAGCAGTCCGGCGCCCAGCACCATCCCGCCCGCGAGCCTCGGCCGCCCGCGCAGCAGGCCGAGCGCCGCACGGATCGGCCCGGGCAGCGGCCGCGCCGCGATCCGCGCCCCCGGCACCAGCCAGGGCAGCACCCAGCGCGTCGTGGCCGCCGCCACCAGCAGCCCCGTGCCGGCGAAGATGCCGAGCTGGACGAGGCCCGGGAAGCCGGAGCCGAGCATCGCCGCCAGCCCGGTGGCGGCCGAGGCGGCGGCGAGGCGGAGCGTCGGCCAGATGCGCCGCGCCGCCGCATCCAGCCCCTCTTCCGCCCGGCGGAGACTCGCCAGCAGGATCGGGTAGTCCACGGTCACGCCGAGCATCGTCATGCCGAAGCCGAGGGCGATGCCCTGCACCTTGCCCCCGAAGACCAGCGCCGTCACCGCGAAGCCGGCGATGGTCCCCGCCGCCAGCGGCACCGCGACGAGGCCGAGCAGCAGCAGCGAGCGGTAGCGCCAAAGGAGGAAGGCCGCGAGCAGCCCGCCCGAGGCCAGGGTGATCAGCCGCACATCCGCCCGGATCGACCGCGCGGCCTCGCTGGCGAAGACGCCCGGCCCGCTCAGCAACAGCCGCGCCCCACCCGGCCTCGCCGCCTCGAAGGCCGTGCGGAAGGTGGCGACGGCCTGCCCCTGGGCCTCCGCATCCAGCCCCGCCCCGCCGCGGGCGCGGGCGATCAGCAGGGCGCGCGGCGGCCCTTCGCGTGCAAACCAGGCGCCGTCGCGCACCTCCAGCCGGCTCTCGGCGAGGAAGGCGCGGGCGAGGCCGAGGAAGGCCCCGGTCGGGTCGGCGAAGCCGAAGCGCGCCAGCAGCGGCGAGGCGGCGCTGCGCAGCCCCTCCAGCAGCGCCTCCAGCTTCGGGCGGAGCGCGGCAGCGCTGAAGGCCTCCGGCTGCGTCTCCGGCGAGAGCAGGTAGCGGTAGCGAAAGAGCAGCGCCTGCTCGCCCTCGTCGATCGTGACCGTCCCGTCGCCGACGAAGTCGAACCGGCCGGAGGCGCGCAGCCCCGCCGCTGTTTCCCGTGAAACCCTGGCCAACTCCGCCGGCTCGGCGCCCTCGATGCCGGCCAGCAGCAGCGTCGTCGCCGCGCCGCTCTGCAGCTCACGGAAGAGGAAGGCGCTCGCCGGGCTGCGGCCTGCAGGCAGGAATTCCGCGAGGTCGGCCCGCACCCCGACCAGCGCCCCGAGAGCCCCGCCCAGCGCCGCCAGCACCA
The DNA here is from genome assembly GCA_902805545.1 of uncultured Craurococcus sp. Classification (GTDB taxonomy): domain Bacteria; phylum Pseudomonadota; class Alphaproteobacteria; order Acetobacterales; family Acetobacteraceae; genus Belnapia. Next base: position 10,944 of record CADCTD010000170.1, read on the forward strand.
GCAGCGCCGCGACGAGGCGCCTCACGGGTTGATCTGCATGCGCGTCACGCCGCCGCCGCCCTCGGTCTCGATGCTGCGTATCTGCGGCCCGCGCCCGCTGACCAGGATGCGCTGCACCGCGGCCCGCACCCGGATCGAGAGCGGGGTGAGCACCATCCGCCAGGGCGCGTCCGGCCGCTCCGGCGTGAAGCCGATCTCGTAGTGGTGACGCAGCACGGCGAGGTCGCCGGCCAGCGTGCTCCGCACCGCCTCGACCAGCGCCCGCATCTCCGGCTGCTCGTCCAGGCCGAATTCGCGGCGGATGCCGCGGTCCGGCCGCTCATAGAGCAGCCGCCCGCCCTCGACCCGCAGCACCTCGTCGATGGGGGAGGTGGTGTGCTTCTCGAGCCGGTCCGGCGCCTGCCAGCGCAGCGTCCCCTGGCTCGGCAGCGGCAGGTCGAGCTCCGGGATCGCCTTCTCCTCGGAGAAGCGCGCCTCGGAGCGCGGCTGGGCGGCGAAGCCCTGCATCAGCCGGGCGAGCGCCGGGTCCTCCGCCCGCGCCGGCGTGGCGAGGGCGAGGAGCAGCAGCACCCATCTCACCGCCCGCGCTCCTGCCAGAAATCGTAGAAGTTGAACCAGTTGTAGGGGTAGCGGCGGCACAGCGCCTCGATGCGCGCGGCATAGCGGCAGACGCGCTCGGCCACCAGCGCCTGCCGGCCAGCGCGGCCCGGGGGCGTGGCATCGGCGAAGGGCTCGAACCGCACCTCGTAATGCCGCGGCCCGCGCCAGAAGCCGAAGGCGAGCATCACCGGCGCCCCGAGCACGGCGGCCAGCACATGCGGCCCGGTCGGCAGCGGCGCCTCCTGCCCGAGGAAGGGGACGGGCTGCATCCGCTCGCCCCGCGGCGCCCGGTCGGCCAGCAGCCCGACCAGGCCGCCGCGCTCCAGCACCTCGCGCGCACGCAGCATGGCATCGGTGGTGCCGAGGGGGATGACGGTCTCCTGCCGCTTCGCCCCGCCGAGCGCATCGAACACGGCCTTGAGCCGCGCCGCATTCGCCTCATGCATCAGCACGGCGACCTCGACCGGGCTGCCGGCATCGGCCACGGCCCGCAGCGCCTCGAAACTGCCCATATGCGCGCCGAGCAGCAGGCAGCCGCGGCCCTCGGCGATGCGCGCCTTCAGCGCATCGAGCCCATGCACCTCGATCCGGTAGGCGCCGGTCCGCCCGGTCACCAGGAAGGCGCGGTCGAGGATCGTGGAGGCGAAGGCGAAATAGAGCCGGAAGACATCGCGGAACCCTGCGCGCCGCCCCGTCGCCCGGCCGAGGAAGCGCCGCGCCAGCCGCCGCTGCCGGGGCGAGAAGAGCATGAAGTAGAAGGCGATCGGGTAGAGCAGCGCATGGCCCGGCCACCAGCCGATGGTGTGCACCAGCCAGACCATGAAGCGGGCGAGGCGGATGCTGCCCCGCTCCGGCGCATCGACCCATTCCGGGGTGGCGGCGCCCGGGCCACAGGCGGGCGCCGCCACCCCGGCCTTCGCCTTGGCGAGCAGATTACTCATCCCGTGCCGACGCGCCCGGGACGGGTTCGCCCTGGGGCGCCGCTTGACCTGCCAGCTCCCCGGACAGGACCGTCCTGCCGCCGCTGGCACAGGTGAAGCCGATGCGCCCTCCGGCGCGCGGGGCAAGGCTGATCTCCACCGCATCCCCGGGCAGCACGGGCGCCGTGAACTTCGCCCGCAGCAGCGTCGCCTGGCCGAGCCCCGCCGCCTGCAGCACCGCATCGAGCAGCACGACGCCGGGCAGGATCGGCCGCCCGGGGAAATGCCCGGGCAGGGCCGGATGCTCCGCCGGGACCTCGAAGCGGGTGGTCATGGCCCGGCCACCGCCAGGCGGAGCTCGGCGAGCGCCGCCCGCGTCAGCTTGCCGAGGCCGTTGCGCGGCAGGGCCGCCACCAGCACGAGCGGCCGGGGGAGGAAGACCGGCTCCAGCCGCAGCCGCAGCGCGGCCAGCACCTCCTCCGCGCTCCGCCCCGGCGCCACCACATAGGCGCTGAGCCGGGCGGCCGGGTTGCTCTCGATATCCTCCGGCGCGACGAAGACGCCGTCCTCGACGCCCTCCAGCTCGACCAGCACCCGGTTGAGCTCGGCGAGCGAGGCCCGCCTGCCGCCGAGCTTCACCAGGTCGGCCCGCCGCCCGAGCAGGCGGAAGCGGCCGCCCGGCGCCGGCTCCAGCGCATCGGCCAGCGGCACGGCGCCGAGGCCGGGCACATGCACCTCGCCATAATCTCCCCCTGGGCCCATGCGGATGCCGGCATAGGGCAGCCAGTCCGGCTCGGAGGCGGTGCGGCGGCTGGCCATGGAGCCGGCCTCGCTGGCGCCGTAGATCTCGAGCATCGGCGCGCCCCAGTCCCGCTCCACCGCCTCGGCCATGGGGAGGGCGAGCGGCGCGGTCGCGGAGATGACGGCGGCCAGCGGCGCCGGCCGGCGCCCCTCGGCCAGCAGGGCACGGAGATGCAGCGGCGTCGTCACCAGCAGCCGGCGCTCCGGCAACCCGTCGAGCGCATCGAGCACGTCGGAGGGGAAGAAGGCCTCGCCGGCATGGCAGGCGAGCGCGGCGTGCAGCGGCAGCATGATCGTGGTCTCGAAGCCGTACATGTGCTGCGGCGGCACGGTGGCCAGCACGCTGCTCGGCGGCCCGTCGCCGGGGCGGAGGCCGAAGCGCCCGGCGGCGGCGAGCGCCGCGGCCACCAGCGCATCCCAGGGCTTGGGATGCGCCGTGGGCTGGCCGGTGGAGCCGGAGGTGAAGGCGATGGCGGCCAGCTGGCCGGCGGGCAGCAGCGGCGCCGGCCCGGTCCAGTCCGCCGCCGCGGCATCCTCCACCGGGACCAGCGGCAGCTCCGAGGCGATCGCCCGGTCGGCAAGGAGATAGGCCCCCGGATAGGCCCCGGCCAGTGCCCGCAGCCGGTGCGGCGAGGCATCGGCATTCAGCAGCGTCGGCTGCCCGCGCAGCAGCGCCGCGGCGAAGCCGAGCAGCATGCGGTAGCGGTCGGCGCAGAGATTGATCGCATGTCCCTCGGCCGGCAGCCGCGCGGCCAGCGCCCGCGCCTCGCCAAGGAAGCGGCCGACCGTCACCGGCCCGCCGGAGCGGTGGCAGATCACCTCCGCCGCCGCGCGGTTGGTGAGCGGCAGGGTTCCGTCAGGCGGCATGCCGGACCAGGCCATGCGCCAGGCCGATCGCGCGCAGCGTCCGCAGCGGCGTCGCCCGGCCGAGCTGCGGGAAGCGGCGGTTGCGCAGCGCATGCTCGGCGCAGAAGAACAGGGCGCAGACCACCGGCTCCGCCAGCGCCAGCGGCGCATCCTCCAGCCCGGCGAGGCCGGCCGCCCCATGCGCCAGCGCGAAGCTGCCGAGCAGCAGCGCCCAGGCGAGGGTCAGCCACCAAGTATAGCCGCCCTCCGGCGGCCCGGCCCAGTCGAAGCGGCTGTAATGGGCGATCAGCGGCTCCCGCCCCGGCAGCAGCGTCAGGCCGAAGCGCAGCGCGACCGCGGCATTGCCGAGCGCCGCCGCCAGCGGATTGCCGGCGAGCAGCACCGTCAGGGCCAGGGAGGCGCCGGCCAGCAACAGCAACCGAAAGAGGCTGCGTCCGCGCGGCATGCGCTCAGCGCGTCCGGTGCTTCTCGATATGCGCAGTGAGGGTGCGGAGGGAGGAGAAGATGCGGTGGTTGCGCTCGTCATCGGAGCGCAGCTTTACGTCATAGGCCCTGGAGACGGCGAGCGCCATTTCCAGCGCATCGATGGAGTCGAGGCCGAGGCCCTCGTTGAAGAGCGGGGCTTCCGGCTCGATCTCCTCGGCCGCGACCTCGAGCGACAGCGCGCTCACGATCAGCCGCGCCACTTCGAGCTCCTGCGGGGTGAGGCCGGAAGCGATGACAATGGGGGTCGTGGTGCCGTCAGGCATGGAACCGTGAAACCTTGCTGTAGCGCTGGCGTTAACGGGGGTTGCTCAACCTTGCACTCGATATCAGAGGGTTACCCGCCGAGGCAAGGAAGCGAGCCACACAGTTTCCGGATCAATCGAAGGGCTCCGCCGCCGAAGCGACCGTCGCCTCCGTCCGGTAGAGGGTGAAGGAAAGCCCGCCCACCACCGAGGCGTTGAGGTCCGACCTGAGGAGCGGGCTGTCGGCATTGGTCGCGCCGGAGAAATTCTCGAGCCGCCCTCCGGCGGTGAGCGAGAGCCGCTCCGTCACCGGCACGCGGTAGGAGAACTGGAAGCGCAGCCCGAGATAGCCGCCCGCGGCGTCATAGGCCGGCCGCCCGGGCCGGGCATAGCGCTGCTCCACCCGGTACCAGTAGTCCATCAGCCCGCCCGAGGCGAAGACCGGGCCGATGCCCGCCCGCAGCCGCGCCCCCGGCCGACCGAGCCCGGTGCGCTCCACCGCCGCCTCCGGCGCCAGGACGAAGCCGCGATAGCGGATGCTGGAGAAATCGGTCGAGAACACCGCCCGCACCGGCGCCTCCAGCGTGATCCGCGTCCGCTCCGCCGGGTCGCGCCAGGCGACCCAGCGGAGCGAGGGCCCGATCTCGCCGAGATAGTCGAGGTCTGGCATGCCCCGGCGCGCCCGGTTGTCCTTGGAATCGGCGCCGAGCGCGCCGTTGAAGTTGAGCGTCAGCTCGAGGTCCCCGGTGCGGTAGACCCGGCCGCGCACGCCCCGGTCGTCGCTCCGCAGCAGCTCGCCCCGGTAGATCACCCAGGGAAGGGCGAGGCCGCGCACATGCGACTGCCCCGCCCCCGGATAGTCCGGCAGCAGCGCCGCCCCGCCGAAGACGCCGAGCTCCAAGAGCGGCCGCCGCACCTCCTGCGCCGCCGCCCCGCCGGCCAATGAGGCGGCCAGCAGAAGCCCGAGCGCGGCCCTCATCGCTCGGCCACCAGCAGGACGTTCGGCAGGGGCGTTCCCTCCCAGCAGGGCGTGACGGAGACGGCGAAGCCCGCTGCCCTGAAGGGCGCGGCCAGCGCCTCCATCGGCAGCGGCGCGATGGCGTTGCTGTCGCCCCGCACCAGCCGCCCGGCCCGCTCCATGGCGAGGCCGAATGTGCTGCGCCAGCCACGCGCGGGGTCGAAGGCGCGGATCAGCACGCGCTGCCGCGCCCGCCCGGCCACCGCCGCGAGCACCGGCCGCTGCGCCTCGGCCGGGAGCTGGTAGAGCACGTCGATCAGCAAGGCCGTGTCGCAGTCCGGCACGGTGTCCGCGGTCAGGTCACCCGCCGTGAAGCGCGCCGGCAGCCGCGCCGCCGCTGCTTCCGCCTCGGCGATCTTCCGCGCATCGCGGTCGAGGCCGATCACCTCCTGCGCCCGCCCCGCCATCAGCAGGGCGAGGCCGAGCTGCCCCCGCCCGCAGCCGAGATCGGCCACCACCCCGAAGGGCCTGGCCGCCGCCCGCTCCAGCACCGCACGGCTCGCCGGGTCGCCCCGCAGCTTGCCGCCGACATAGCCCCGGGCGAAGCGCGAGGCGCCGGCATAGAGGCCGGCCACCTCCCGCGCCAGCGTCGCGCTCATGCCGGCCGCTCGGCCATATAGGCGCGGAACAGGCCGAGCTGCGTGTCGCAGCGCGCCCGGTCGAACCCGGCCGTGCCCATCGCCCCGAGGATGGTCGCGGGCGGCACGCAGGCATCGATGGTGTCCCAGTAGTACTGCATCATCAGCCCGGCCCGCGCCCCGCCACCGATCCAGCGGCTCAGCGCCGGCACCACCCGGCCGAGATAGAAGCGCGCCGCGCGATAGGCGAGCGGCCCCTCCGGCCGGCCGATCTCGAGCAGCAGCAGCCTGCCCCCCGGCCGCAGCACGCGGCGGTACTCGGCGAAGGCGGTGGCGAGGTCCGGCACATGCCGCAGCGCATAGCCCATGCTGAGGAAGTCGAAGCTGCCATCGGCGAAGGGCAGCGCCTCCGCCCGGCCGCGGACCAGCGGGATGGCGAGGCTCCGCCGCGCCTCGGCCAGCATCCCGGCGCTGAGGTCGATGCCCGTCACCGCCCCGGGCCGGCCGAGGATGCGCAGCCCCTCCCGCGCCACCAGCCCGGTGCCGATGGCGACATCGACCATCCGCTGCCCCGGCCGCAGCCCGGCCTGCAGCAGCGCCCGCCGCCGGTACCAGGCGCCGGAGCCGAGGGAGAAGGCGGCGTTGATCCGGTCGTAGGAGCCGGCGGCCTGGTCGAACAGCTGGCGGACGAAGCCATCGCGGGCATCGGCGCTCTGGTAATATTCCGTTAAAGTCGGATGCGGTACGGGGCGGGCCTCGTCCGCCCGGCCGCCCGGCATGCTAGCTTCCGCAGGCGGCCGAACCGCAGCCTGCAACCCCTGTTTTCCTGTCACGGTCCGGCCGGCTCCTGGACGTCAAGCATCACCATAGACTACATAACGCGTACAGGGGGACATGGGAAAGATGCAGCCGACCAGTCTGCGGCAGCCACGCGCAAGCCTCTCGGCGCTTGATTGGATCGCAGCGCTCTATTACCCGGTCGCCTTCTATTTCTGCTTGCTGATGTTCGGCCTCAGCTGCTTCTGCTGGAGCGTGCCGGCCGGACTTCTTTACCGAATCTTACCGAAGCGCTCCGGCGAGGCTTTCGGCCAGTTCATGATCATGTTCGGCTTCCGCTGGTTCATCGGGCTGATGCGGCTGACCGGCGTGCTGCGGGTCGACTTCTCGGAGCTCGACCGGCTCGCGCGGGAGCGGGCCCTCGTCATCGCCCCGAACCACCCGACCATGCTGGATGCGGTGCTGCTCACCTCCCGCCTGCCGCGCGTCGTCTGCATCACCAAGGCGGCGTTGTGGGACAATGTCTTCTACGGCGGCAGCGTGCGGCTCGCGGCCTATATCCGCAACGACGCGCCGCTGCCGATGATCCGCCGGGCTGCCCAGGCCATCCGCGACGGCGCGCAGCTGCTGATCTTCCCCGAGGGCTCGCGCACCGCCCGGCCGCCGGTCGATGCCTTCCACCGCAGCTTCGCCGTCATGGCCCGCGCCGCCGGCGCCCCGGTGCAGACCCTGCTGATCGAGGCGGACAGCCCCTACCTGCGCAAGGGTTGGCCGCTCTTCCGCCGGCCGCAGCTGCCGCTGGTCTACCGCATCCGCCTCGGCCGCCGCTTCGAGGTGGGGGAGGACCCGCAGGCCTTCGTCGCCGGGCTCGAGGGCTATTTCCGCGAGGAGTTGCCGGGGAAGGCCCCCGGCTGATGCCGCCTGAGACGCGGCTGGTCCTGATCCCCAGCTACAACACCGGCCCGCGCGTCCTGCAGACGGTGCGCGAGGCGCGGGCGGCCTGGACGCCGGTCTGGGTGGTGGTCGACGGCAGCACGGACGGCACCGATGCCCTGCTCCTGGCCGAGGCGGACCGCGACCCCGGCCTCGAGGTGATGGTCCTGCCGCGCAATGCCGGCAAGGGCATGGCGGTGCTGCACGGCCTCCGCGAGGCGGCGCGGCGCGGCTTCACCCATGCGCTGGCCATGGATGCCGACGGCCAGCACCCGGCCGGATGCATCGGCGCGATGATGGAGGCCTCCCGCGCCGCGCCCGAGGCCATGATCCTCGGCCGCCCGGTCTTCGGTCCGGAGGCGCCTCCGCTCCGCGTCCAGGGGCGGCGCATCTCCAACTGGCTGGCCAACCTCCAGACGGCGGGGGGCGGCATCGGCGACTGCCTCTTCGGCTTCCGCGTCTATCCCGTGGCGCCCCTGGTCGCGGTGATGGAGCGGCATCGCTGGATGCGCCGCTTCGACTTCGACCCGGAGGCCGCCGTCCGCCTGAGCTGGCGCGGCCTGCCGGTGGTGAACCTGCCCGTGCCCTGCCGCTACCTCTCGAAGGAGGAGGGCGGCGTCTCCCATTTCCACTATGCGCGCGACAACCTGCTGCTCACCTGGATGCATACGCGGCTGGTGCTGGGGATGCTGCCGCGCCTGCCGGGCCTGCTGTGGCGGCGGCGCGCGGCGCCTCCTCCGCTGGCGGCAGCGCGACGGCGCTGAGCCCGGCCCCGGCGATCCGCGCCAGCAGGGCCGGCAGCACCTCGAGCGCGACGGACGGGCCCGGATAGCCCCGGGCCGAGCGCCCGTCATGCAGCAGCAGCACATCGCCTGGCCCGAGGCCGCGGCTGAGCCGCGCCAGCACCCGCCCGGGATGGGGCGAGACCGCGTCATAGCCCCGCCGCGTCCAGGCGACGAGGGAGAGGCCGGCCAGCGACAGCACCGGGTCGAGCAGCGGGCTCCTGAGCCCGGCCGGCGGGCGGAAGCAGCGCGGCGCCTCCCCGCAGGCATCGGCAATGGCCGCCTGCGCCGTCTCGATCTCCCGCAGCATCGCCCCCGGCCCCCAGGCCGCGAAGCCGAGCGGGTGGCGATGGGTGTGGTTCTCGATGCCATGGCCGCGCCGCAGCATCTCCCGCAGCAGGGCCGGGTGGCGCGCCGCCCGCTCGCCGATGACGAAGAAGCTGGCCCGGGCGCCCCAGGCATCGAGCAGGTCGAGGACACGCGGCGTCACCTCCGGGTCCGGCCCGTCGTCGAAGGTGAGGGCGATGCGCGGCTCCGCCCCCGGCAGCCGCGTCAGCACCGGCCCGAGCAGGCCGTTGCGCGGATGCATGCAGCCGGTGAGCGCCAGGTGATTGGCGGCGACGGCGGAGAGGGCGCCCGGCCAGCAGCCGGGCTCCGCCGCCATGGCCAGAAGACTGCCCGCATGCAGGCCAAGCGAGGCACGGATCAGGGGGCTCGGCGTCCAGGCGAGCAGGCCGCGCCAACGGCCCGCCGCGGCGAGGGGGGCGGGCGGCATCGCCCCCTCTCTCTCATGGATATTTCCGGCGCTCAAGCGGCGCCGCGCCGCGCCCTATTCGGCGGAGGCGATGATCTGTCGCGCGGCCTCCGCCTCATGCGCCGAGGCGGCGGCCTGGCCGCGATGCAGGGCGGCGCCGGTCGCGGTCAGGGACGCGAAACGCATCGCATGCTCTCCCGTCGTGCTGGGACGACCGGAAGCTTGCGACCCGGACGATGGAGGTGTCCTCCGCCCCGGGTGACGCTTCGGTCAGGGAGGAACACCCATCCGCGACGGCGGCTCAGGCTTCCGCCAGCGTCTCCGCCAGCGTCCGCCCGCGATATCCGGTGCGGAAGCGCCCGCGCCGCTGCAACTCCGGCACCAGCAGGTCGACGATGCCGATCAGGTCGAGCGGCATGGAGACCGTGTGCCCGAGCATGAAGCCGCCCCGCTCCCCCGTCGCCACGAAGGCCTCCTCCAGCCGGTCGGCGATCTGCTGCGGCGAGCCGGCGATGGTGGTGTCATAGGCCGTCGCCTCGCGCCGCCCATGCTCGAAGAACTCGGCCCGCGTGATCTCGGTGTCGCCGCCGATCTCGGCCGCCAGCTCATGGATGAAGCCGACCGGCGAGGCCTGGCCGGCGACGATCTCCGCATGCAGCGCGCGCAGGGTGAAGCGCTCCGGCAGGGTCGAGAAGTCGTAGCCGGAATTGTAGGAGAGATAGGCGCCTACCGCCTCGTCCGGGATGGCGGCGAGCATCATGTCGCGCCGCGCCAGCGCCTCGCGCTCCGTCTCGGCGATGACCATCGGCGTCTGCCAGAGGATGCCGACCGTCTCCGGGTCCCGCCCCTCGGCGAGCAGCGCCGCGTCGAGCGCCTGGCGCTGCCTCACCTGGAGCTCGAGCGCCATGTCGGCGCCGAAGACGTGGTCGGCGACGCGGGCCGAGGCGCGCACCCCGCGCGGCGAACCGCCGGCCTGGATCAGCACCGGCCGCCCCTGCGGCGAGGGCGGCGTGTTCAGCGGCCCGTCCACCTTGAAGAAGCGGCCCTCATGGTGGACGTCGTGGATCTTGTCGGGGTCGCCGACGCGGCCGGTGGCGCGGTCCCAGAGCATCGCATCCGGCTCGGCGCTGGCCCAGAGCGCCTTGCAGACGGTGACGAACTCCTCCATCCGCGCATAGCGCGCCTCGTGGTCCACCAGCCCGTCATGGCCGAAATTGGCGAAGTCCGAGCGCCGCGTGGAGGCGACGAGGTTCATCGCGATCCGCCCGCCGGTGACGTGGTCGAGCGTGTTCATCAGCCGGGCGGTGTAATAGGGGTGCATGAAGCTGGAGGAGTAGGTCAGCCCGAAGCCGATATGCCGCGTCACGCGGGACATCGCCACGGCGATCGGCTGGATGTCCTGCCGCGGCCAGTTGACGCCCCATTCCACCGCCGCATCGCGCGAGCCCCGCCAGGTATCCGGCACGCCGGTCCCGTCGCCGGAGAAGAGCAGGTCGAGCAGCCCGCGCTCGGCGATGCGCGCCATCTCCTCGAACATCTCGATGTCGGGGAAGGTGCGGCCCGGCCAGGAGCCCGGCATGCGCCAGCGCCCGCCCATATGCGAGTAGGAGAAATCGAAGCCGAGATGCATGCGGCGCCTGGCCATGCGCGTGTCCCCTGGCGATGGTGCCCGGCTGCTTCTCCCCGGCGACAGCATAGAGCACCGAACGGACCTGGCCACTGTTCTGTGCATCCCACGGCTGCGCCGCGGGAGGCAGCGCGGCGCCTTGGGGAAGGGAGCGAATCCGGAAGCCCCGCACCGCGCAGCGGTTGTGTGGCGAAGTCCTGACGCGATCAGCGCCGGCCGAACAGCTTCTCCAGATCGGCGGTGCCGAGGCGGAGGAAGGTCGGGCGGCCATGCGAGCAGGTGGCGGCGCGCGGCGTCGCCTCCATCTGCCGCAGCAGCGCGTCCATCTCGGGCGGGCTGAGCCGCCGCCCGGCGCGGACCGAGCCGTGGCAGGCCAGCCGGGCCACGGCGGCATCCAGCTTGCGGTCGAGCGCCGTCGCCTCGTCATAGGCGGCGAGCTCCTCGGCGAGGTCGCGCAGCATCGGCCCGGGATCGGCGGGACCGAGCAGCGCCGGCAGCGCCCGCACCAGCACCGCGCCCGGCCCGAACCCCTCGACCTCGAGGCCGAGCCGCGCCAGCTCCTGCGCGAAGCCGAGCAGCCGCGCCGCATCGGCCGGCGGCAGGTCGACCACCGAGGGCAGCAGCAGCGGCTGGGCCCTGACGCCGCCCTCGATGAGCTGGGCCCTGAGCGCCTCATGCGTCAGCCGCTCATGCGCCGCATGCTGGTCGACCAGCACCAGCGCCCCGTCGGGCGCCTCGGCGAGGATGTAGGTCTCCATGATCTGCGCCAGCGCACGCCCGAGCGGATGGCCGGCGGGAGCGGGCGCCGGCGCCGGAGCGGGCGGCCGCGGCGGGGCGAAGCCGAGCGGCAGGGCCGGCATCGGCCCGGGCGCTGGCCCGGGCGGCGGCGGGGTGAGGGCGAGCTGCATCTCGGCGAGGCCGATGCGGTCGGGCAGCGGCGCCGGCTCCGGCCGCCGCCAGCCGCCGGACCAGCCGGAGCGCGGCGCATAGGCGGTGAGCGACGGGGCCGGCACCGCCACCCCGGCGCCTGCCGAGAGCGCCCGCCGCAGCGCGCCGATCAGCAGGCCGCGCACCCCGGCCTCGTCGCGGAAGCGCAGCTCCGTCTTCATCGGATGGACGTTGACGTCGACCGCCTCGGGCGGCAGTTCGAGGAAGAGCGCCGCCACCGGATGGCGCCCCGCCGCCACCAGGTCGCGATAGGCGACGCGCAGCGCCGTCCGCAGCAGCTGGTCCCGCACCGGGCGGCGGTTGACGACGAGATGCTGCTCCATCCCCGTCGCCCGCGTATAGGCCGGCTGGGCGGCGAGGCCGGACAGCGAGAGCCCGCCGCCCTCGCCCGCGACCGGCAGGGCGGCCGCGGCGAAATCCGCGCCGAGCAGGTCGGCGACCCGCGCATCCCGCTCCGCCGGCGCGAGCGAGAGCACCTCCCGCCCATCCTGGGTCACCCGGAAGCCGACCTCCGGCCAGGCCAGCGCCAGGCGCCGCACCGCCTCCACCGCCTGGTCCGCCTCGGTGCGGGTCGATTTGAGGAATTTCCTCCGGGCCGGGACGGCATAGAACAGGTCCCGCACCTCGATCCGCGTGCCGGGCGCGCCGGAGGCCGGCACCACCGTCCCCTTCCGCCCGCCCTCGACGGCCAGGACATGCGCATCCCCGCCCTGCGGCCGCGAGGTGATGGAGAGCCGCGCCACCGCGCCGATCGAGGGCAGCGCCTCGCCGCGGAATCCAAGCGTTGCGATGCGGAAGAGCATCGCCTCCTCCGGCAGCTTGGAGGTGGCGTGGCGCTCGACGGCGAGGCCGAGATCCTCCGGCCCCATCCCATGCCCGTCATCCTCGACGACGACCCGCTCGACCCCGCCGCCCTCCAGCGTGACGGCGATCCGCCGCGCCCCGGCATCGAGGGCATTCTCCACCAGCTCCTTCACCACGGCAGCCGGCCGCTCCACCACCTCGCCGGCGGCGATGCGGTTGGCGGTGGTCTCGGGCAGGAGCCGGATGGGCATCAGGGGAGGCTCGGCGCGGATGCGGTCATGGGGCGAACCTCCGCCCCGGAAGATAAGGCGCCGCCGGCCGGGAGACCAGGGCGCGGCCCAAGGGGTAGGGTCAGGCCGGGCCGAGCTGACCGGTCGCCAGCGCCTGCGCCCAATCCGCCCGCCCCGCGGCCCGGGCATCGGCCGCCGCGGCATCCCAGTCATAGGGGAGGGCGTGGAACTCCACGCTCCACCCGGACGGCCCGCGCTCCACCACCGCATAGCGCGCATGCGGCGCGCCGGCGAAGACGACATGCGGGTGCGGCTCGGTATCGGTGTAGCCGGGATGGCCGACGCTGCCCGGATTGACCACCAGCCGCCCATCCGGCAACCGCACGACCCGCGCGAGGTGCGAATGCCCGCAGAGGATGAGCCCGGCCCCCGGCGTCGCCCCGATCCGCGCCGCGGCCTCGGCCGCGGTCGCCGGGCGCAGGTGATGCGGGCCGGCCACCACCTCCAGCGCATAGGCCAGGTCGTCCGAGGGCGTGCCGTGGCAGGCGAGGATGCCCTCGGCCGGATGCAGCACCGGCGGCAGGCCGCCGAGCCAGTCCCGGTGCGCCGCGGTCAGCCGCACGGCGCTGAAGGCATCCGAGGGGATCATCGCCTCGACCGGCCGGTCGAGCAGCTGCCGGTCGTGGTTGCCGCGCACCGTCGGCCAGCCGAGCGCCATCAGCCGGTCCGCCACCTCCGCCGGCTGCAGCGGGCCGGAGAGGCAGTCGCCGAGATTGACCACGAGGTCGGCCCCGCGCCGCGGCAGGTCGGCCAGCACCGCCTCCAGCGCGCGGAGATTGCCATGGATGTCGGCGAGGACGGCGATGCGCACCGCCTAGCCCTCTCCTCCGCCGAGCGCCGCCAGCAGGCCGAGGGTCGAGCCGTCCTGCCCGTCCGCCGCCCCGCCCTCGAGCGCCTTGAGGATCGGCCCGGTGAGCTGCTTGCCGAGCTCCACCCCCCATTGGTCGAAGGCGTTGATGTCCCAGAGGATGCCGAGCGAGGCGACCTTGTGCTCGTAGAGCGCCACCACCTGGCCGAGGGTGAAGGCGTCGAGATGCGGCAGCAGCAGGGTCGCCGTCGGCCGGTCGCCGGGGAAGACGCGATGCGGCAGCAGCCGCTCGATCTCGGCCGGGTCGGTGCCCGCGGCCGCCATCTCGGCGCGCACCTCCGCCTCGGTCTTGCCCCGCATCAGCGCCGCGGACTGGGCGAGGCCGTTGGCCAGCAGCTTCCGGTGGCTGTCCGGATGCGCATGGTCCGGTCGCTTCACCAGGATGATGTCGGCCGGCACCGGCCGCGTGCCCTGGTGGATGAGCTGCATGAAGCTGTGCTGCGCATTCGTCCCCGGCTCGCCGAAGACCACCGCCCCCGTGTCATGCCCGGCCGGCGCCCCGCCGAGCGTCACCCGCTTGCCGAGGCTCTCCATCTCCAGCTGCTGCAGATGCGCCGGCAGCCGGGCGAGGCGCTCGTCATAGGGCAGCACCGCCCGGGTCGCGCAGCCGAGGCCGTTGACGTGCCAGACCTCGGCGAGCGCCAGCAGCACCGGGAGGTTGGCCTCGAGCGGCGCCGCCATGAAATGCGCATCCATCGCCCGCGCCCCGGCGAGCAGCCGCTCGAAGGCATCCCAGCCGAGCGACAGCGCAAGCGACAGCCCGATCGCCGACCAGAGCGAGAAGCGCCCGCCCACCCAGTCGCGGAAGGGAAAGACGCGGTCCGCGGCGATGCCGAAAGCCTCGGTCGCCTTGAGGTTGGTCGAGAGCGCCGCGAGATGCCCGCCGACGCCCGCCTCGCCCAGCCCCTCGGCCAGCCAGGCGCGGACCAGCGCGGCGTTGGTCATCGTCTCCTGGGTGGTGAAGGTCTTGCTCGCCACCAGCACCAGCGTCCGCCGCGGGTCGAGCCGGGGGCGGATCTCCTCCCAGGCATGGGCATCGACATTGCCGAGGTAATGCGGCCGCAGCGGCGCCCCCGGCGTCCAGAGCGCTCGCGCCACCATCGCCGGGCCGAGGTCGGAGCCGCCGATGCCGATGTTCAGTACGTCGGTGAAGCGCTCCCCCGTCGCCCCGCGCAGCCGGCCCTCGGTGACGGCGAGGGTGAAGTCCCGCATGCGATGGAGCACCGCCGCCACCTCGCCCGAGGCATCCTCGGTGCCGGCGCGGAAGCCGCCCTCGCCGCGCAGCGCCATGTGCAGCACCGCCCGCCGCTCGGTGACGTTGACCGGCTCGCCCCGCGCCATCGCGTCCCGCCTGGCGGGCAGGTCGGCGGCGCGGGCCAGGTCGAGCAGCGCCGTCCGCACCGCATCGCTCATCGAGGTCTTGGAGAGGTCGAGCAGCAGCCCGTCCGCCGCATGGGAGAAGCGACGGAAGCGCTCCGGGTCGGCGGCGAAGAGCGGGCGGATGGAGGAGGGCGCGCTGCCGTCCGGACGCGGCGCCTTCGCCAGGGCCATCACCGCCGCCCAGGCGGCCGCCAGATCCTGCGCCATGCGCCTTCCTCCCGTATCGACCCTCTTCGCTTAAAGCAAAGCAGCCGGGCGAGGAATCCGCCGCCGCCTCACAACCCCGCCGGCTGCCCCGCCACCATGACGGAGAGCGCGTCCGGCGTCAGCACCCGCGCCGCCACCTTCACCAGCCGTTCCCGCGTCAGCGCCCTGAGCCGCGCCGGGCGGCCGGAGAGCCAGTCCGTCGGCCGGTCATTCTGCCGCAGCATCAGCAGCGTGTCGGCGACCCGCCGGCTGTCGGTGAACTGCAGCGGCAGGGACCCGGTGAGGAAGGCGACCGCATCGGCCAGCTCCGCCTCGGTCGGCCCTTCGGTCGCCATGCGCGCCCATTCCTCCCGCGTCACCGCGAGCGTCTCGGCCACGCGCGCATTCTCGGTTGCCACCGAGCCGATGACGACGCCATGCCGGAACAGCAGGTCGAGCCCTGCGCCAATGCCATAGGCGAGGCCGCGCTGCTCGCGCACCGACTGCATCAGCCGGGAGGAGAAGCCGCCACCCGCCAGGATGCGCAGCACGACCTGCGCCGCCTCCCAGTCCGGATCGGTCGAGACCAGCCCGTCCTGGCCGAAGATCACCGCCGATTGCGGCGAGGCGACGGGCAGCACCTGCTGGCCGAAGCCGCGGAAGGCCGGCAGCGGCGCGATGGCCGGCGGCGCCCCGCTCGGCAGCCCGCCGAACAGCGCCGGCAGCAGGGCCCGCACCCCGGCCGGGGTGATGGCGCCGCTCACCGTCACCAGCAGCCCCTCGCGATGGATCTGCCGGGCGAGCGCCGCCCGCAGCGCCTCCACCGGCAGGTCGGCGAGGCTCTCCGCCGTGCCGCCACTCGGCCGCCCGGCGGAATGCCCGGGGAAGGCCTGTGCCCAAAAGGCCCGCACCGCCTGGCCGCGCGGCGTTTCCAGCGCGCGGCGGGCGGCGGCGATGGAGCGCGCGCGCACCCGCTCCACCGCATCCGCATCGAGCCGCGGCTCCTGCATGGCGAGGCGGGCGAGGCGTACCGCCTCCGGCAGGGCCGTGGTCAGGGCGCGGAAGCCGCCCTCGAAACTGTCCCGGTCGGCCGAGAAATTGAGGTTGATCGCCTGGTCGCGCAGCGCATCGCCGAATTCGGTGGCGCGCAGCGGGCCCGCCCCCTCGGTCAGCAGGGCGGCCGCGAGCGCCGCCACCCCTTCCTGCCCGGCCGGGTCGAGCGCCGCCCCGCCCGCCCAGGACCAGGCGACGGAGACCACCGGCACCGACTGGTCCTCGACCAGCCAGGCGGAGATGCCGTCCGCCTCGACCACCTGGATGGGGAGGGAAAAGCCCTGCTCGTTGCGCGACGGGGTCACGACCTGCGCCCCTGGCGCCCCAGGATCCGACGCGGCGGTCATGCCGGCGCCCCCGGCAGCAGCCAGCCCGTGGTGCCGACCGGCTGGCCGAGCACCGCCCGTGCCGCCTCCGTCACCTGCTCCCGCGTCACCGCCTTCAGGTAGCGCGGCCAGTACTCCACCGTCTCCAGCGGCAGGCCGATCGCCAGCGCGCCGCCCAGCATGCGCGGCGCGGCGCCGATGCCATCGAGCGACAGCAAGGCCCCCGCGGTGAGCTGGCGGATGGAGCGGGTGACCTCCGCATCGCCCGGCCCGTCCTGCAGCAGCGCGGCGATGGCGGCATCCACCGCCGCCTCCAGCCGCTCCGGCGGCACGCCTTGCCGCGCCGTGGCGGAGACGCTGAAGCTGCCCGGCCCGGCCGTCTCGCTGTCGTAGGAGGCGTTGGCGCTGGTCGCGAGCCCGGTCTCGACCAGGGCCTTGTGCAGCCGGCTGCCGGAGCCGCTGCCGAGCAGATGGGCCAGCACCTCGAGCGGCCAGGCATGGCGCGTCTCGCCCCAGGTGAGGCTCGGCGCCATGGCGCCGCGCATGAAGCTCGCCTCGCGCACCGCCGGGTCCTGCTGGACGAAACGCGGCTGGGCCGCGGCCGGCACCGGCTCCGCCCGCTGCCGCGGGGTCACCGGCCGGGCGGGGACGACGCCGTAGAACTCCTCGGCGAGCCTCCGCACCTCCGCCTCCCGCGCATCGCCGGTGACGACGAGCACGGCATTGGCCGGGGCATAGCGCTGCTCGTGGAAGCCGCGCAGGTCCTCGAGCCGGATGGCGCGGATCTCGTCCTCCCAGCCGATCAGCGGGCGGCCGTGCCAGTGCTGCGGCCCCCACATGGCAGCCTCGAACCCCTCCCAGAACCGCCCGCGCGGGTTGCTGCTGGTGCGCTGGTTGCGCTCCTCGAGGATCACCGCCCGCTCCGGCTCCAGCGTGGCCTCGGGCAGCAGCGGATAGGCGAAGCGGTCCGCCTCCATCCGCATGACCAGGGCGAGGCGGGAGGCCTCGACCGTCTGGTGGTAGGCGGTGACGTCGCGCGAGGTAAAGGCATTGTCCTGCCCGCCCTCCCGCGCCACGACCAGCGACAGCGCGCCCGGCTCCACGTTCCGGCTGCCCTTGAACATCATGTGCTCGAGGAAATGCGCCGTGCCGGACCTGCCCGCCGGGTCCTCGCCGGCGCCCGCGCCATAAAAGACGTAGTGGGAGACGACCGGCACCCGCCGGCTCTCGGCCAGCACGACCCGCAGCCCGTTCGGCAGCGTCCAGCTCACCGCGCCGAAGAGCGGGCGTTCGGCAAGACGTTCCGTCGGCGGGGCGATGGCGGGCTGGGCCAGGGCCGGGGAGGCCGAGGGTGTGGCGGCGGCCACCACCGGGAGGACGGCGGCGGAGCGGAGGGCGGTTCGGCGGGTCACGCTGGGCATGCCTCCGATGTGGGGATGCCGACGGGTTTCCGCCAGCATCGCGCGGGGCCCATGGGGGCAGGGAGGCCGATCATGCCGGCATGGCCCGGGCGGGCCAAGCCCGAGCGGGCGAGGCCGGTCAGCAGATGCCGGTCAGAAGATGCTCTCGAACAGCGCCGCGACGGGGTTGCTGCTGCGGGTGCGCTGGATCACCGGCGTCTCCCCGTCCGTCACCTCGCGGCCGAGCGCGGCGTTCTCGCGCAGCCGCTGGGCCTCGCGCCGCGGGTCGAGCGCGGTGCCGGCCTGTTCCGGCCCGCGCCAGAACATCAGCCGGTCGACCAGGGTGCGCTGCGGCTGGTCGAGCTTCAGGCTCTCCTCGTCGACCCGGCGGCGGATGTCGTCGCCGACCGGGCGGCCGGCCTGGCTCAGCAGGGCGCTCTCGCCGGAGCTCGGGGCGCTTGCCGCGGCCGGGCCGCCGAGCACGGCGCCCGGCACCAGCGTCGCCTCCGCCGCCTGGCGGGTCGAGACCTCCTGCGGGCGGTCCGCGCCGGGACGCGGCGCCGGCAGGGGGCCGCCGAGCGAGGGCGGCATCGAGAGCGGCGCCCGCGTCGTCACCTGGAATTCGTCCGGCGCATCGCGCGTCAGGCCGAAGGTGCGCGCGGTGTCGCCGCCGCAGCCAGCGAGGGCGGTGGCGAGCAGAAGCGGGAGGGCCATAGCCTGGCCCGCGGGGCGGCGCATCCTCATGCCGCCTCTCTACTCGCCGGGGGCTTCCGGAACAAGGCATCCGCGAGGAGGACGAAGACCCCGCATACGATCCCCGCATCGGCGATGTTGAACACGTACCAGTGCCAGCCCCAGCCATGGGCATCGACGAAATCGACGACGGCGCCGAAGCGCAGGCGGTCGATGACGTTGCCGACCGCGCCGCCCACCACTGCACCCAGCGCGGTTGCAACCGTGCGGTTCTCCGCCTTCGCCATCCAGCGCAGCAGGAAGAGGGCGATGGCGGCGGCGATGGCGGCGAGGATGACGTGGTTCAGCGGCCCGTTGCCGGACAGCAGGCCGAAGGTGACGCCGCGGTTCCAGACCATGGTGAGGTCGAGCCCGAGCGGCCCCGCCTGGAGCAGCGGCAGGTTGCGGCGGTTGGGGAGGTCGAGCACCTCCAGCACCCACCACTTGCTCGCCTGGTCGGCGGCGAGCAGCAGCGCCGCCATGGCGAGGCCGATGCGCATCACCGGCCGGCCACCACCGCCTCGCAGCGCCGGCAGAGCGTCGGATGGGCGGCGGAGAGGCCGACCTCCTCCAGCACGCGCCAGCAGCGGTCGCATTTGGCGCCGGGGGCCTTCGCGGCCGTGAAGCCCTCCTCCTCCGTCATGGCGGCCTGGGAGACGATCAGCACCTCCTCCCAGAATTCCGGGCCGAAGCCGGCCGAGGCCGGCACCGCGACCCGCGCCTGGAGCGAGGAGCCGATCTCGCCGGAGCGCCGCAGCTCCTCGAGCAGCCCGGTCGCCTCGGCGCGGCGGGCGCGCAGCGCGGCCCAGCGCTCGGCCAGCGCCTCGTCGCGCCATGCCGGCGGCAGGTCCGGGAAGTCGTGGAGGTGGATGCTGTCGTCCTCGCCCGGGAAGCGCGCGAGCCAGGCCTCCTCCGCGGTGAAGACCAGCACCGGCGCCAGCCAGGCGCAGAGGCAGCGATGCAGCAGGTCGAGCACCGTCCGCGCGCTGCGGCGGCGGTGGCTGTCGGCGGCGTCGCAGTAGAGGCTGTCCTTGCGGATGTCGAAGTAGAAGGCCGAGAGGTCGGCCGAGCAGAAGGCATGGAGTTCGGGATAGACGCCGGTCCAGTCGTAATCCTTGGCCGCCTTGCGCAGCTTCCCGTCCAGCTCGGTGAGGCGGTGCAGCACCCAGCGCTCGAGCTCCGGCAGCTCGGCATGGGGGACCTTTTCGCGCTCCTCGAAGCCGGCGAGGTTGCCGAGCAGCCAGCGCAGCGTGTTGCGCAGGCGCCGGTAGAGCTCCGCCTGCTGCTTCAGGATCTCCTTGCCGATGCGGAGGTCCTCGGCGGTGTCGGAGTTCATCACCCAGAGGCGCAGGATGTCGGCGCCGTATTGCTGCATCACCTCCTGCGGGGCGGTGACGTTGCCGAGCGACTTCGACATCTTCCGGCCCGACTCGTCGAGCACGAAGCCATGCGTCAGCACCGCCTTGAAGGGGGCGATGCCATTGGTGCCGACGCTCTCCAGCAGCGAGGAGTGGAACCAGCCGCGATGCTGGTCCGAGCCCTCCAGGTAGAGGTCGGCCGGGAAGGGCATGCCGCGGTCGCGGAGCACGAAGGCATGGGTCGAGCCGCTCTCGAACCACACGTCGACGATGTCCATGACCTGCTCGTAATCCGCCGGGTCGCGCCCCGGCCCGAGGAAGCGGGCGGCCGCGCCCGGCTGGTACCAGGCATCGGCGCCCTCCACGCGGAAGGCCTCCACGATGCGGTCCATCACCGCCGTTTCGCGCAGCGGCTCGCCCGTTCGGCGGTCGACGAAGATGGCGATGGGCACGCCCCAGGCGCGCTGCCGGCTGATGCACCAGTCGGGCCGCGCCGCCACCATGCTGCCGATGCGGTTGCGGCCCTGGTCGGGGACGAACTGGGTCGCGTCGATCGCGGCCAGCGCCTTCTCGCGGATGGCATTGGCATCGTCCATCGCGATGAACCACTGCGGCGTGGCGCGGAAGATCACCGGCTTCTTCGAGCGCCAGCTATGCGGGTAGCTGTGGTTCAGCCGGCCCTTGGCGACCAGCGTGCCGGCCGCCTCGCAGGCGGCATAGACGGCATCATGCGCCTTGAAGACATGCAGGCCGGCGAAGCCCGGCGCGTGCTGGGTGAAGGTGCCGTCGTCATTCACCGTCTCCGGCACGGGCAGCCCGTGTTCGCGGCCGAGGTTGAAGTCGTCCTCGCCATGGCTGGGCGCGATGTGCACGAAGCCGGTGCCCGCCTCGGTGGTGACGAAATCGCCGGCGAGCAGCGGCACGTCGAAGTCGTAGCCCGCGCCGCGCAGCGGGTGCGCGGCGATGGCGCCGGAAAGCTCGTCACCCTTGAGGATGCGCACCACCGTATGGGCGCCGAGCTTCGCGTCCTTCCCGAATTGCGGCAGCAGCGGCAGCGCGACCAGCAGCCGCTCGCCCGGGACGAGATGGCTGCCCTCGCCGGTGCCCCCGACATGCACCAGCGCATAGTCGATCCCGGCGCCGTAGGCGACGGCGCGGTTGCCTGGGATGGTCCAGGGCGTCGTCGTCCAGATGACGACGCTGGCGCCGGCCAGGTCCTCGGCGGCGGCCGTCACCAGGCGGAAGCGCGCCCAGAGCGTCGGCGAGACATGGTCGTGATACTCGATCTCGGCCTCGGCCAGCGCCGTCTTCTCGACCGGGCTCCACATCACCGGCCGCAGCCCGCGATAGAGCGAGCCGTTCATCAGGAACTTGCCGATCTCGGCGACGATGGTCGCTTCCGAGGGGAAGTCCATCGTCGCATAGCGCCCGGCCCAGTCGCCGAAGACGCCGAGGCGCTGGAACTCCTCCCGCTGCACGTCGAGCCAGCGCGCGGCATAGGCGCGGCACTCGGCGCGGAATTCCAGCACCGGCACGTCGTCCTTCTTGCGGCCGCCCTGGTACTTGCCCTTGGGGTCGCGGTACTCCTCCTCGACCTTCCACTCGATCGGCAGGCCGTGGCAGTCCCAGCCCGGGACGTAGTCGGCATCGTGCCCCGCCATCTGGGCGGCGCGGTTGACGACGTCCTTCAGGATCTTGTTCAGCGCGTGGCCGATATGAAGCGGCCCGTTGGCGTAGGGCGGGCCGTCATGCAGCACGAAGGGCGGCCGGCCCCTGGAGCGCTCGCGCAGCCGGGCCCAGAGGTCGAGCCGCTCCCAGCGCTGCAGCCAGTCCGGCTCGCGCTTCGGCAGGTCGCCCTTCATCGGGAAGGCGGTCTGCGGCAGGAAGACGGTGCCGCGGTAGTCTTGTGTCCCGGAGTGTGGCCCTGGGGCTCGGGTCGCGGAAGCTTCGGTATCGTTCATCGGGGCGGTCTCCGGCCGCCGGCGACGCGGCGGCGGGTCAGCGGTGGCGGGTGCGCGGCGGTCCCGGCCCTCAGGCGAGGGCCGGGCGGCTAATTCGCGGATGGGCCACCGGGCGATGCATGAGGGGCTTATGGGGATGGGAGGGCCAGGGGGTCAAGTATAGCGGTCAGGCATCCTGCGCGAGCGCCGCGAGCGCATCCTCCGCATCCCGGGCGATGGCTGCCTTCAGCGCCTCCAGCCCGTCGAATTTGGCATCGGCCCGCAGGAAATGCCGGAGCTTCACGCCGATCTCCTGGCCGTAGAGATCGCCCGAGAAGTCGAAGAGGTAGGTCTCCAGCCTGGTTTCCGGATCGCCCCCGAGCGTCGGCCGCCGGCCGATATTGGAGACGCCCTTCACCTCCCGCCCGTCCGGCAGCATCGCCGTCACCGCATAGACCCCGCGCGCCGGCTCCAGGTGCCGGCCCAGCCAGAGATTGGCCGTCGGCCAGCCCAGCACCCGGCCGAGCTTGTCGCCATGCACCACCTCGCCGCGGATCTCCCAGGGCCGGCCGAGCATCGCCGTCGCCCGCTCCGGGTAGCCGTCCTGCAATGCCCGGCGGATGCGGGTGGAGGAGACCGGCCCCTGCGCATCCGCGACCGGCGGCACGATCGTCAGGCCGATCCCGGCGGCCTCGGCGAGGCCCGTCAGCGTCCCGGCATCGCCGCCGCGCCGGTGGCCGAAGGCAAAATCCTGGCCGCAGGCGAGATGGACGGCGCCCAGCCCGTCCCGCAGCACCTCGCCGAAGAAGCGATCGGCGGGCATGCCGGAGAGCGCGGCATCGAAGGGCAGCGCCACCACCAGCGCCGCGCCCGCCGCCCCCAGCGCCTCCGCCTTGGCGGGCAGCAGGGTGAGGCGGAAGGGCGGATCCTCGGGCCGGAAATGCTCGCGCGGATGCGGCTCGAAGGTCAGGGCGGCGAGCGGCGCGCCGGGCCGCGCGGCATGGGCGGCGGCCAGCACCGCCCGGTGCCCCAGATGCACCCCGTCCATGTTGCCGAGCGCGACGGTCGCCCCGCGCAGCCCGGGCGGCAGGTCACGCCAGTCGGTGAGGACGAGGGGCTGGGTCATGCCCTGGCGGTCTAGAGCAAACCCTGGGCGGGTGGAATCACCCGGGTGGGGTAATTTGCCCGGTCGAGCAACAGGCGGAGGCGTTTCCGCGAGCGCAGCCGAGCGGACACGGCTCCGACGAGGCCCGGGCGGGTGGACAAGCGCCGCGCCATCGCCACAGTGGAACGGCACCCAGGAGAGGACCGCCGCCCATGCCCCGGACCGAGATCGGCAGCGCCGACCGCCTCCTCGCCGAACTCCGGGGCTGGGTGGAGCACGAGACCCCGACCACCGACCCCGGCGCCGTCAACGCCCTGCTCGACCGCTGCCAGGCCGACCTCGCCGGGGCCGGCGCCGCCATCGAGCGCCTGCCGGGCCATGGCGGCTTCGGCGACACGCTGATCGCCCGCACCCCGGGCGAGGGCGCCCCTGTGGTCGTCGCCGGCCATGTCGATACGGTCTGGGACCACGGCACGCTGGCGAAGTCGATGCCCTGGCGCGTCGAGGGCGAGCGCGCGCATGGCCCCGGCATCTACGACATGAAGGCCGGCAGCTTCTTCGCCTTCCACTCGGTGCGGGAGATCCTGCGCCAGGGGGTGAAGACCCGCCGCCCCATCACCCTGCTGCTCACCCCGGACGAGGAGGTCGGCAGCCCGACCAGCCGCGCCCCCATCGAGGCGGCCGCCCGCGGCGCCTGTGCCGTGCTGATCCCGGAGCCGGCCGGCGGCAGCCAGGGCGCCTGCGTCACCGGCCGCAAGGGCACCGGCGGCTTCACCCTGACGGTCGAGGGCCGCAGCGCCCATGCCGGCGGCAACTGGTCCGAGGGGCGGAGCGCCGTCGTCGCCCTGGCCCAGGCGATCCTCAGGATCCACGCGCTGACCGACCTGGAGCGCGGCGTCACCACCAATGTCGCGCCGGTCTGGGGCGGCACGCGGCCGAACGTCATCCCGCCCGAGGCCGGCTGCCGCATCGACTTCCGCGCCCCGAGCCTCGCTGAGGCAGAGCGCGTGGTCGCCGCCATCCGCGCGCTTGCCCGGGAGGAGGACGGCATCCGCATCACGGTGGAGGGCGGCCTCAACCGCCCGCCGCTCGAGGAGAGCCTGGCCAACCTCGCCCTTTACGAGACCGCCCGCGCCATCGCCGCGCGCCAGGGCTACGACCTGCCGAAGCAGCATCGCGGCGGCGGATCGGACGGCAATTTCACTGCCGCCCTGGGCATCCCGACGCTCGATGGCCTCGGCTGCACCGGCGCCGGCGCCCATGCGCCGGAGGAGCATATCCGCTGGCCGGACCTGGCGCCGCGCTGCGCCGTGCTATGCGAATTACTGGAAACCCTGGGATAAGGAGCGAGACCGATGCCGAAGGCCCTGATCATCGGCGCGGGGGACGGACTCTCCGCCTCCCTCGCCCGGCTGCTCTCGCGGGAGGGCTATGCGGTGGCGCTTGCTGCCCGCAATACGGCGAAGCTCGCCGCGCTCGCCGCCGAGACCGGCGCCACCACCCGGGCCTGCGACGCCGCCGATGCCGCCCAGGTCGCCGCGCTCTTCGCGGCCGAGGGCGATGCCGAGGTGGTGGTCTACAACCCGAGCTACCGCACCCGCGGCCCGATCGCCGAGCTCGACCCCGCCGAGGTGCAGAAGAGCCTGCAGGTCTCGGCCTTCGGCGCCTTCCTCGCGGTGCGGGAGGCGGCGCAGCGCATGCTGGCCGCCGGGCGCGGCACCATCCTTTTGACCGGCGCCTCGGCCGGGGTGAAGGGCTATCCGCTGAGCGCCCCCTTTGCGATGGGGAAATTCGCCCTGCGCGGCCTCGCCCAGTCCGCCGCGCGGGAGCTGCACCCGAAGGGCGTCCATGTGGCCCATATTGTCATCGATGGTGGCATCCGGAGCACAGGCCGGCCGGATGACGGGCAGGACAGCCTGCTCGACCCCGATGCCATCGCCGCCAGCTACCTCCAGCTCATCCGCCAGCCACGCAGCACTTGGAGCTGGGAGTTGGAAATTCGCCCTTGGGTTGAAAAATTCTGATTCGCTTCTCAAGATCGAGATTTGTGCAAGGGCGTTGAAGCAGACGCGAAATTCTCACAGAAACCCAGGGTAGAAATAATGCTGAGTGGCTAAACTTTCCTGGCTGGGCTTACGCTTCGCAATCGTTGCTTGCCTTGGAGGCACGCAACCCAGGAAGGATTTCCGTGTTGCTGTCAGGGTGGGTCAAGAGTATGTGTGCGGTGTAATCACTTTAGCCGGAGCGTGCTGGATGCGTGCCGCGTTCAAGCCTCTCGAAACCGAGGCAGAGCCCGAATCTCCCGACCAATCAGCTCTTCGCCTCATGCTCTCCTATGTCGAGGCGGAGTGCCTGCGGATCGGCGCCACCGAAGCCGCGCGCCATGTCGCCCTCGCCGTTTCCAACCTGCCGGATCCGGTCGCCGCGGCGGCCGCGCCTCGCCCGCCCACCCCGCTCCGCCCGCGCAACGCCCGCCTGCATTGAGCAGGGCAATCGCCCGCCCGGGGTGACTTGCCCGACCCCATGACCTGCCGAAGCGGCTTCCGCCCTTTTCCCGCGGAAACCGGCTTCGCCGCCCCTATCCCCGCCGCAGCAGGAACAGCGCCTGCTCGCCGAACAGGTTGGCCAGCCAGGGCGAACGCTTCCACGGCGCCTTCAGCCCCCGCTCGTCCACCGCCAGCCATCGCTCGACCGCATAGCCCTCCAGGGCGCAGAGGTCGAAGAAGTCCTGGATGGTGCAGGGGTGGATGTTCGGCGTCTCGTACCAGGCGCGGTGCCAGGCCTCGGTCATCGGCATCCGCCCGGTGGCGAGCACCTGCCAGCGCACCAGCCAATGGCCGAAATTCGGGAAGCTGACGATCGCCCGCTGGCCGATGCGCAGCATCTGCCGCAGCACCTCCCGCGGCCGTTCCACCGCCTGCAGCGTGCGCGACAGCACGACATAGTCGAAGGCCCCGTCCGGGTAGGAGGCAAGATCGTGGTCCGCATCGCCATGGATCACGGCGAGGCCGGCCGCCACCGCCCGCGTCGCCTCCGCCATGTCGATCTCGATGCCGCGCGCATCGGCGCCCTTCTCGGTGGTGAGATAGGCGAGCAGGGCCCCGTCGCCGCAGCCGATATCCAGCACCCGCGCACCCGGCGTGATCATCTCGGCGATCAGCCGGAGGTCGAGGCGCATGTTCTTCGCGACGTAGCGGATCGGGTAGGGCGCTTCGGGCATGGTCCCGTGCGATAGACCCGCGCCGGCTCCGCCGCAACGCTTCCTTCACCACTCCCATGCTCTCGTCCCGCTCCTCACCCCCGTGAGGCAAGGAACCGACCCATGACCCGGCCCCCATGCCGGCCCTGAAGGAGGCCCTGGCCAGGCTGGTGCGGCCTCGCGGCCCGGCCGGCATGCCGCCGGCGGCCGCGGGCGCCCCGCCCCGCCAGGCGACGGAAGGGATCCCTGGCCCTCCTCCGTTGCCGGACCCGGCCGAGAGCCTCGCCCTCTCCCGCCTTGCCTGGTCGGAACGGCTCTGGCAGGACGGCTGCCTGATCCCCGGCGGCCCGGCGGAAGTCGAGCGCCTCGCCAGCCTCCTGCCGCTCTCCCCGGCGACGACGCTGCTGCTGCTCGGCCGCGATGCCGGCGGGGCGGCCGGGACCGTCGTCGCCCGCCGCGGCGCCTGGGTCGCTGCCTACCAGCACGACGCGCTGCTGGCGGAGCGGATGGCCCTCCGCCTCCGCCCCTTCGGCCGTCGCGCCGCGGTGCTGCCCTGGCAGCCGGAGGCGCCGGCCTTCCGCGCCCGCTACCACCATCACGCCCTGGCGCTGGAGCCGCTGGCCGGCGGCGGCTCCCTCGGCCCCGTCGCCCAGGCCCTGGCTGAGGCGCTGAAGCCGGCGGCGCAGCTCATCATGCTGGAGGTCGTGCAGGGCGACGGCCCCGCCACCTGCCCGGGCCTCGACCGCTGGCTCGCCCTCGAGGGCCGCGTCGGCCCACCGCCGGATCGTCAGGCCGTGGAGGTCGCGCTCCAGGCCGCCGGCTTCCAGGTCCATGTCGCCGAGGATGCGGCGCCCCGCCAATGCGCCGCCATCATCGAGAGTTGGGCCCGGCTGATCGAGGACCTGCGCGCCGCCGGCGCCGGCCACCTGCGCGCCGCCGCCGCCAGCCTGATCGAGGAAGCGGAGCTCTGGCTGCTGCGCCACCGGCTGCTGAGCAGCGGCGCCATCGGCCTTCGCCGCTGGCATGCGACATTGCGGCCCTGAGCAGCGCATTCCTTGCATGGCTGGGGAGAGGCGATGCCGCTGCTGTCCGGCCGGGGAAAGACCCAGATTCGGCAGCAACGGGGTCGCCGGGCGCATGGGGCGCCCATCCGACGGATCCCGGAGGAGAATGTGATGTTGTCCGCAGCTTTCGGCATTCTCGGCCTCAGCGCCGGCATGATGCTGGTGCTCTGGGGTGTCGCCATCCGCCGCCGCATGGAGCAGGACGGGATCCTGCATGGGGCGGGGCTGATGCCCGCCGGCGCGGCGCAGGACGTGGCCTGAGGATATTCGGCCGCCAGCCGGGAAACCCTTGGCAGCCTGTCCGGTTGTGCCTGAAGGCGAACCGGACGGCGCTTCATACCGTACGGCACCCGCGGGGGTGAGCCCCGCCGCATGGTGAGGGCGTATCCCTCACCCGGCCGGACGCCGGGCCGACACGTCAAGGCATAGAGCCGCCCGCCGGGGGATTGCTCCCTCCCGGCGGGCGGCTTGCCGAGTCAGGCAGCCAGGCGCCTGGGCCTGAGGAAGATCCGCGTCACCTCCGGGTGCCGGTTCTCGATGCTGCGGCTCAGCTCCCGCGCCGCCTGCTCCACGCCCGCGCCCGGCAGCTCATCCTCCAGGTCGATGGTCACTGCCATCAGCACCTCGGCCGGGCCCAGATGCATGCTGAGCAACTCGTCCACCGTCTTCACCCGCGGGTCGGCGGTGAGCGTCGCCCGCACCTCCGCCACCAGCCGCGGCGAGGCCGCCTCGCCGGTCAGCAGGCTGCGCGTCTCATTGGCGAGGAAGCCCGCCGCCAGCACCAGCAGCAGGCCGATGCCGATGGAGGCCACGCCGTCCAGCGCCGGCATGTGGAGCCACTCCGCCAGGCCGAGCCCGACGAGCGCGATGGCAAGCCCCGCCAGCGCCGCCGCATCCTCGAGCAGCACGGCGAAGACGCCCGGGTCCTTGCTCGCGCGGATCGCCTGCCAGAAGGGCTCGCCCGCCTGGCTGCGGCGGAATTCCCTGAAGGCGACGCGGAAGGACAGCGCCTCGAAGACGATCGCGGCGCCGAGCACGAGGAAATTGACCCAGGCGCTCTCGACCGGCTCCGGCTCTGCGATCTTCCGCCAGCCCTCGTAGATCGAGACCGCGCCGCCGAGCGCGAAGATCATCAGCGCGACGACGAAGGCCCAGAAATACAGCTCCATCCCATGACCGAAGGGATGCCGCGGCGAAGGCGGCCGCGCCGCCCGCCGCAACCCGATGAGCAGCAGCCCCTGGTTGCCGGTATCGACCGCCGAATGGATCGCCTCGCTCAGCATGGCGCTCGAGCCGGTGAAGATCGCCGCGGCGAGCTTGGTGGCGGCGATGGCGAGATTGCCCGCCAGCGCCGCCAGGATCACGCGGCGGGAGCCGCCATGCGCCATCCGCCTAGATCAGGCCCTCCTTGTCCGGGTTCACCGGCTTGTCCTCGCGCAGCTCCCGCTTCCGGCGGCGGAGCTGCTTCGCCACCCGCTCCAGCGCGTCGTTGAAGGCGATCGGCGCTTCCGCCGCCTCCGCCGAGCCGTCGAAGAAGAGGCCCTTGCCGGCATGGACCCGCACCGAGCAGGAGAAGCCGCCATGGCCGGTGCGCGAGAAGCGCGCCGTCATGTCCTCGGCACCCAGGTATTTCTCGGCGACCGCGGTCAGCTTGTCGGTCACGTGGCTGCGCAGCGCCTCGCCCACATCCATCTGGTGGCCATGGATGGCGATGGCCGGGCTGTCCGCCGCGTTGTCGTCGTCGGGGCGCATCGATTTCCCTCTCGCTTGCCGTGTTGGGGCGAACGCCGGCCCGCGAGTGCCGTTGCAACATGGTGCGGAACCGAAGCGGCCGGCGAGGGTTGGCGCGGTGTGACTTTCGACCAAGCCCTTGCCTTCGGCATCCTCGGCGTAACAGTCGGCTTATTCGCCTGGGGCCGGCTCCCCTATGACCTGGTGGCGATGCTGGCCCTGCTGGCCGGCCTGGTGTCCGGCATCGTACCGGCGCATGCGGCCTTCACGGGTTTCAGCGACGATATTGTCGTCATCGTCGCCTCCGCACTTGTGGTCAGCGCGGCCGTCGCCCGCTCCGGCGCGGTGGAGCGGCTGATGCGGCCGCTGCTGCCGCACCTGACGAGTGCGAGGATGCAGGTGCCGGCGCTGGTCGCCGCCGTCATGGCCGCTTCTATGGTGACGAAGAATATCGGCGCCCTCGCCATCTTCATGCCCGTCGCCCTGCAGCTCGCGCGGCGCACCGGCACGCCGCCCTCGGCGCTGCTGATGCCGATGGCCTTCGCCTCGCTGCTCGGCGGGCTCGTGACGCTGATCGGCACATCACCCAACATCATCGTCTCCCGCGTGCGCGAGCAGGTCACCGGCGAGCCCTTCCGCATGTTCGACTACGCCCCCGTCGGCGCGGCGATCGCGGTGGCGGGGCTTGTCTTCCTCAGCCTCGGCTGGCGCCTGCTGCCGCGCGGGCGGCAGGGCAGCGCCGGGCAGGTGACCGTGGCGATCGAATCCTACGTCACCGAGACGCGCATCCCGGCCGAGAGCCCGCTGGTCGGGAAGGCCATCGCCGATCTCGTGGCGATGGGGGAGGAGCGCATCACCGTCGGCACCATGCTGCGCGACCGCTTCCGCCGCGAGAACCCGCCCGCCGACATGCTGCTGCAGCCCGGCGACCTGCTGATCCTCGAGGGCGATCCGGAGGAGCTGGAATCCCTCATCGCCCGCGCCGGCCTCACCCTGGTCGGCGAGAAGCCGACCGGTGGCGCGGAGGTGCCGGAGGACGAGAAGACGGTGGTGGAAGGCGTCATCACCGCCGACTCCCCGCTGGTCGGCGCAACGCCGGCCGGCGCCTCGCTCGCCGGGCGCTTCGGCATCAGCCTGCTCGCCGTCAGCCGCCGCGGCGCGCAGATCGCCGAGCGGCTGAACTCGCTGAAGCTCCGCCGCGGCGATGTCGCCATCCTGAAGGGCGAGGCCGCGCGCCTGCCCGACACCCTCGCCGCCTTGCGCATCCTGCCGCTGACGGAGCGCGGCATCGCCCTCGGCCGCAGCCGGCGGAGCTGGCTGCCGGCGATCATCCTGTCGCTCGCCATGGCGAGCGTCGCGCTGAACCTGGTGCCCGTCGCCGTCGCCTTCTTCGCCGCCTCCGTCCTGCTGCTGCTGGTTCGCGCGCTGACGCCGCAGGAGGCCTACGACTCGGTGGAGTGGCCGGTGATCGTGCTGCTCGGCGCGCTGATCCCCGTCTCCGAGGCGGTGCGCAGCACGGGCGGCACGGAGCTGATCGCCGGCTGGCTCTCCGGCGCCGTGGAGCACCTGCCGCCCATGGGCGCGCTCGCCCTCATCATGGTGGCGGCGATGGCGGTGACGCCCTTCCTCAACAATGCGGCGACGGTGCTGATGCTCGGCCCCATCGCCGGCAGCCTGGCGCAGCGGCTGGGGATGAGCCCGGATGCCTTCCTGATGGCGGTCGCCCTCGGCGCCGCCTGCGACTTCCTCACCCCCATCGGGCACCAGTGCAACACGCTGGTGATGGGGCCCGGCGGCTACAGGTTCGGCGATTACTGGCGGCTCGGCCTGCCGCTCTCGCTCATCGTGCTGCTCGTCGGCGTGCCGATGATCGCTCTCGTCTGGCCCCTGCGCGGGCTTTGACGAGGGAGGCGAGCAGCGCCTCCGCCGTTGCCAGCCGCTCCTCCGGCGTCGTGCTCGGGCGCCGGAGGAGCAGCCGTCCCGTCTCCTGCCCGCGCCGCCTCGCCGCCGCCGCGTTCGGTCCGACCTCCAGCTTCTCGATGCCGAGCCGCCGGCAGCGCGCCGCGATCCGCGCGAGGGCGAAGAGCTGGGCGAGCGGCGCCGGGGCAGGGCCGAAGCGGTCCTCCATCTCGTCCTCCAGCGCCTCGACCCCCGCCGCATCGCCGGCGCGCAGCAGGCCTGCGAGGCGTCCGTGCAGGGAGACGCGCAGCGCCTCCTCCGGCACATGCCCAGGCGGGACATAGGCATCGACGCCGATGGCGAGGCCTGGGCTCCAGGCCTCCGGCGGCGCCTCGCCCCGCGCCTTGGCCAGCGCCCGGTCGAGCAGGTGGCGGTAGAGCTCCAGCCCGACGAGCTTCAGATGCCCCGCCTGCTCCTCGCCAAGCAGGTCGCCGGCGCCGCGCAGGTCGAGGTCGCGCGCGCTGATGGCGAAGCCGGCGCCGACGCGGTCCAGCGCCTCCAGCGTCGCCAGCCGCCGCTCGGTCGCAAGGCCGATGCGCGCCTCCGGCCCGGTCAGCAGGTAGACAACGCCCCGCGCCCGACCGCGCCCGACCCGCCCGCGCAGCTGGTGCAGCTGCGCGAGGCCGAAGCGGTCCGCCCGGAAGACCAGCATCGTGTTGGCCCGCGGCACGTCGAGCCCGGCTTCGACGATGTTGGTCGAGAGCAGCACGTCGCCCTCGCCCTCGGCGAAGCGGACCATGGCGGCATCGACCTCCGCCGCCGGCAGGCCGCCATGCGCCTCGATCAGCGCGAGGTCCGGCACCAGCCCGGCCAGGCGCTCGCGCATCGGCGCGATGTCCTCGATGCGCGGGCAGACGCAGAAGCTCTGCCCGCCGCGCCGCGCCTCGCGCCGCAGCGCGCCCGCCAGCAGCGCGTCCTCGACCGGCGCGCGGATGGTCCGCACCGGCTGGCGCCGCGCGGGCGGGGTGGCGATGACGCTGAGCTCGCGCAGCCCGACCAGCGCCGCCTGCAGGGTGCGCGGGATGGGCGTCGCCGTCAGCGTCAGCATGTGCAGCCCGTCGGCCTGCCGCAGCCGCCTGAACTGTTCCTTCTGCGCCGCGCCGAAGCGCTGCTCCTCGTCGACGATCATCAGGGCGAGGTCGCGGAAGCGGACGCCGCGGGCCGCCAGCGCCTGGGTGCCGATGGTGATGGCCACCTCGCCCCGCGCCATCGCCGCCTTGATCTCCCGCGCCTCGGCCGGGGGCGTCAGCCGCGACAGCGCCTCGATCCGCAGGCCGAAGCCCTCGAAGCGCCGGCGGAAGCTCTCCAGATGCTGCCGCACCAGCACCGTGGTCGGCGCCAGCAGCGCCACCTGGTGCCCGGTGAGCGCCGCCACCGCCGCGGCGCGGATCGCCACCTCCGTCTTGCCGAAGCCGACATCGCCGCAGACCAGCCGGTCCATCGGCCGGCCGGAGGCGAGGTCGCCGAGCACGGCATGGATGGCGGCCGCCTGGTCCTCCGTCGGATCATGCGGGAAGCGCGCGGCGAGCCGGGCATAGGCCTCCGGCGGCGGCCGCAGCGCCGGCGCCCGGGCCCGCTCCCGCGCCTGCACCAGGCCGAGCAGCGCCTGCGCGCCCGCGGCGACCGCCGCCTCGGCCTCGGCCCGCCGCTTCGGCCAGGACTCGCCGCCGAGCCGGTCGAGGGAGAGCCCCTCCGCCTCCGCCCCGTAGCGCCAGATGCGGTCCAGCTCGTCGAAGGGCACGACCTGCGTGGCATCGGCATAGCGGAGGCGGAGGCAGTCCACCTGCGCCTCGCCGGCATCCACCTGCTCGACACACTCGAGCGCGCCGAGCCCGTGGTCGAGATGGATCACCGCGTCCCCCGGCTGCAGCCGCGCGCTGGCGGCGAAGAGCGCCTCCGCCCCGCGGTCCCGCCCGGCCCCGCCGGCGGCGCGGATGGAGGCATAGGGCACCAGGCTGGCCGCCTCGGCCTCGAAGCCCGGCAGGTCGGCCTCGATCAGGGCGATGCCGCCCGGCGGCAGGGCCTGCAGCGCCGGCCAGTCGGCGACGGGCACCGCCGCGCCCAGCCGCTGCGCCAGCCGCCGCGCCCCGCGCCCTCGCCCGCCGGCGATGGCGATGCGGCGCCCCGCCTCGCGCTGCGCCTCGGCATAGTCGAGGAAGGCGGCCTCCGGGTCCTCCGCCTCGGCGAAGCGCGGCGGCGCGGCAGCCTCGCCCTCCGCCACCCGCTCCACCCGGCGCCCATCGAGCAGGTCCTCGCCGCAGTGGAGCGCCTCCGGCGGCGAGCCCGCCGGCCCGAGCGCGATGCGCGTACGGAAGGCTTCCGCGACCTCCGCCCGGCGCTGGTCGAGCGCCGCCTCGGCCCCCGCATCCAGCAGGATCGTCGCCTGCGGCAGCAGATCGAGCGGGGCGATCAGCGTGGCGGCATGCTCCGCCAGCCCGTGCTCGAGCCCCGGCGGGCGGGCCTCCAGCAGCGGGTCGTCGGCCGCCAGCACCACCTCGGAGGCCGGGCCGAGCTCCAGCGCCTCCATCTCCTCCCCAAGGCTCCGCTGGCTGAGGATGTCGAGGCGCTGAATGACGGCGACGCACCCCGCCTCCAGCCGCAGCCGCCAGGCCGCCGCGCCCGCGGCGGGCCAAAGATCGATGACCTCGCCATGCAGCGCCGCCTCGCCCGGCTCGTCGACGCGCTGGTCCAGCGCATAGCCGAGGCGGAGCAGGCCGCGCCGCAGCGCCTCCGCCTCCAGCGCCTCGCCGCGTGCGAGCCGCAGCCGCTCCGTCACCCGCGGCAGGCGCTGGCCGATGGTCTCCGCCGAGGCGATCAGCAGCCCCGGCGGCGGCCCGGCGGCCAGCGCCATGCGCTGCCCCATCACCGCACGCGAGGGCGAGACCCGGTCATAGGGCAGGCAGTCCCAGCCCGGCAGCAGCGCCACCGCTGCGCCCCGCGGCGCCAGCGCCCGCGCCGCGCGATGCAGCCGCGCCGCCCGCCCCTCGCTCCGCGCGACGAAGACGAGCCCCGTCTCGCCCAAGCGCTCGACGAGGCAGGCGGCCAGCAGCCCTTCCGGTTCCGCGATCACATGGCAATCCCCCAAATGGATGCGCTGAACGCCGAGCCCCGCGGAAGGCTGCCGCGACGAAACCGCAACGGCCGGAGGCCGCAATCGCGCCCTGTTCATGCGCTTGCGCGCCGCCATCCGCGTTACCGGCCTGGCCAAGCCCCGAAGGACACCAGCCGCCATGGAGATGCCGCATGCCCGATAGCCCGCCCTTCCGCGTCGTCATCATCGGCGCCGGCTTCGGCGGGCTGGAAACGGCGCGCGCCCTGGCCCGGGCGCCGGCCGAGGTCACCCTGGTCGACCGGCACAACCACCACCTCTTCCAGCCGCTGCTCTACCAGGTGGCGACGGCGGCGCTCTCGCCCGGGGACATCGCCTGGCCGGTGCGCACCATCTTCCGCCGCCAGCGCAACGTGCGGGTGATGATGGCCGAGGTGACCGGCATCGACACCGCGGCGCGCGAGGTCGCGGCCGGGCCGGACCTCCGCATCCCCTATGACGCGCTGGTGGTGGCGACGGGCGCCACCCATTCCTATTTCGGCCGCGACGAATGGGCGCCGATCGCCCCCGGCCTCAAGACCATCGAGGATGCGACGGATATCCGCCGGCGCCTGCTGCTGGCCTTCGAGCGCGCCGAGCTCACCGAGGATGCGGCCGCGCGGCGCCGCCTGCTGACCTTCGCCGTCATCGGCGGCGGGCCGACCGGGGTGGAGCTGGCCGGCGCGATGGCGGAGCTCGCCCGCCACGCCATGCCGCGCGAATTCCGCCGCATCGACCCGGCCATGGCGCGCATCGTGCTGATCGAGGCGGGGCCGCGCCTGCTGGCGAGCTTCCCGGAGGAGCTCGGCGCCAAGGCCCGGCAATCGCTGGAGCGGATGGGCGTGCAGGTATTGACCGGCACCCGCGTCACCGGCTGCGGCCCGGCCGGCGTCGAATGCGGCGAGGAGCGGATCGCCGCCAGCACCATCGTCTGGGCGGCGGGCGTCGTCGCCTCGCCGGTCGGGGCCTGGATCGGGGCGGAGCGGGACCGCGCCGGGCGCATCCGCTCCGGGGAGGATCTCTCGGTGCCGGGCCATCCGGAGATCTTCGCCATCGGCGACACCGCCACGGTGACGGACGGCAAGGGCAAGGCAGTGCCGGGCAATGCGCCGGCGGCGAAGCAGATGGGGCAGTATGTCGGCCGGTTGCTCGCTGCCCGCGCTGCGGGGCAGGCGGCGCCGGGGCCCTTCCGCTACCGGCACCATGGCGACCTCGCCACCATCGGCCGCCGCTCCGCCGTGGTGGAGCTCGGCCGCATCCGCCTCACCGGGCTGGTCGGCTGGTGGTTCTGGGGCATCGCCCATGTCTGGTACCTGATCGGCTTCCGCAGCCGGGTAGTCGTCTCCTTCGAATGGCTGTGGAGCTACCTGACCTTCCAGCGCGGCGCCCGGCTCATCACCGGGCGCGAGCCCAAGGGCGGCCATGCCACGCCGGTGCCCGGGCAGGCGCCGGCGCGGGAGCTGGAGAAGGCCTGACGCGCGGCCGCCCCTGGCTCAGCCCCTACCTCAGCCCCTGGCTCAGGCGGCGCCGCGCGAGCCGCCCGACTGCTCGTTGGCCGGCAGGGTCTGCATCGCCGCCGGGTTGACCTCCTGCTCGGCAAGCCGGGTTAGCTGCTCGTCGGTCTCCTTCTCCTCCTTCAGGGTCTGGGCGAGGAGGTCGACCGCCTTGGTCTGGCCCATCGACTTCAGCAGCGAGCAGAGCGTGCCGTAGGCCGCGATCTCGTAATGCTCGATCTTCTGGGCGGCGGCGATGAGGGCGGCGTCCAGCACGGGACCGCTTTCCAGCTCCTCCATCATGTCGTCGGCCTCCTCCACCAAGCCCTCCATGGCGGCGCAGCTCTCGCCATCGGGCTCGACGCCGAGCATCTCGCAGACCTCCTCGAGGCGCTCCACCTGGCGCTCGGTCTGCTCGCGGTGCTCGCGGAGGGCCTGCTTCAGCCGGGGCGAGCTGGCGGCCTCCTCGACCTCCGGATAGGCGGCGAGGATCTGGTTCTCGGCGCTGTAGGTGTCCTGCAGCGAGAGCTCGAGCAGGTCCTTGATGGTCTCGGCCATGGTGGCATTCCTCTGGAGGCGGGTTCCAGGGAAAGCAACGGGGCGTGGGAGGGGCCGGTTGCCCCTCCCGGGCGGAACGTCATTCAGCCAACGCCGACCACCCGGTAGCCGTAGTCCCGCCCGTTCGGCTCGCGGACGGTGACGTACTCCCCAGGCCGGAGCTGCCCAGCCTGGACGATCTGCACATGCGGCGCGGCATCCGCCGCCTCCCCCTCGGCCGGGGAGAAGGCGAGCGACCAGCCGGTCTGCTCGCTCCATTGCACCGTGCCGGGCTGCGGCGGCCCATCCGGGCGGAAGCGCACCGCCGGCCAGGGCGCCGGGTCGGCGAGCCAATCGCCGGGTTCGAGGTGCCCGCCGGGCGTCAGCCTCACCGACATCTCATAGCGATGGTCCGCGCTGCCCTGCGCGAAGCCGGGGCCATTGGCCAGCACCAGGGTCACCAGGGGCATCGGCGGCATCATCCTCCCAAGCTACAGCGGCGGATGATGTAACGTCCGGGCATCGGATGGGTTCAGAGGCCGCACCGCGGCGTCGCGGGAAGCCTCAGATCGCGACGCGCACGCCCAGCTCGACCACCCGGTCGGAGGGAATGCGGAAGAACTCCGTCGCCGGCACCGCATTGCGCGACATGAAGGTGTAGAGCCACTGCCGCCAGCGCGACATCTTCGGGACCACCGCCTGCACCAGCGTCTCCCGCCCGAGGAAGTAGCTGGACTGCATCGGGTCGAAGGCAACGCCGTCCTGGCGCAGGCTCTCCAGCTCGCGCGGGATGTGCGGGCTCTCCTGGAAGCCGTAGCGCAGGATGACGCGATGGATGCCGGCGCCGAGCTCCTGCACCTCGCGCCGCCGCTCCGGCCCGACCTGCGGCACGTCCTCGTTCAGCACGGTGACGAAGAGCACCCGCTCATGCAGGACCTTGTTGTGCTTCAGGTTGTGCAGCAGCGCGCCGGGCACGTAATCCGCCTGCCCGGTCATGAAGACGGCGATGCCGGGCACGCGGATGGTCCGGCTCTGCGGCAGCCGGGCGAGGAAGCTCTTCAGCGGCAGGCCGTCCTGGCGGAAGCGGGCGAAGAGCAGCTGCCGGCCGCGATACCAGGTGTTCATCAGCAGCATCAGCGCGCCGCCGAGCACCAGCGGCACATAGCCGCCATCCGGGATCTTCAGCACATTGGCGATGAAGAAGACGAGGTCGAGCGCCAGCAGCGGCCCGAAGACCAGCGCCACGAGCGCGACCGGCCAGCCGAACCGCCGGTGGAAGACCAGCACGGCGAGGCAGGAGGTGCAGACGAAGGTGCCCGTCACCGCGATGCCGTAGGCCGCGGCCAGGCTGTCCGAACTCCTGAAAGCCAGCACCAGCACCAGCACGCCGGCGAGCAGGGCGAAATTCACCTGCGGCAGGTAGATCTGCCCCTCCTCCGTCTCGCTCGTATGGCGCACCTCGAGCCGCGGGGAGAAGCCGAGCTGCACGCATTGCCGGGCGATCGAGTAGGCGCCCGAGATCATCGCCTGGCTGGCGATGATGGTCGCGGCCGTCGCCAGGATCACCAGCGGCAGCCGCAGCCATTCCGGCGCGAGGAGGAAGAAGGGACTCTCGAGCGCTGCCGGGTTCGAGAGCAGCAGCGCCCCCTGCCCGAAATAGTTGAGCGCGAGGCAGGGCAGCACGAAGGTCAGCCAGGCCATCCTGATCGGCCGCTTGCCGAAATGCCCCATATCGGCATAGAGCGCCTCGCCGCCCGTCACCGCGAGCACGACGCTGCCCATGGCGATGAAGGCGGCAAGCCGGTAGCTGATGCAGAAATCGATGGCATAGGTCGGCGAGAGGGCGATGAGCACCTCCGGCTCCTGCACCACCTCGATCAGCCCGAGCACGCCGATGGTGGCGAACCAGAGCGCGCAGACCGGCCCGAAGATCGCGCCCATGCTCCCCGTGCCGCGGTACTGCACGAGGAACAGCCCGATCAGGATGACGACCGAGAGCGGGATCACCGCCTCCTCGAAGCTGCTGGAGACGACCTTCAGCCCCTCCACCGCCGAGAGCACGGAGATGGCCGGGGTGATGATGCCGTCGCCGAAGAAGAGGCAGGCCCCGGCCATGCCGATGAGCGCCACCCACCACCGCCCCCGCTCCGTCCGCGCGCCGCGCTGGGCGAGGGCCATGAGCGCGAGGATGCCGCCCTCCCCCTTGTTGTCGGCCTGGAGGATGAAGACGACGTACTTCACCGTGACGGTGAGGATGAGTGACCAGAAGATCAGGCTGAGCAGCCCGAGCACCTCCCACCGCTCCACCCCGTCGGCGGCGAAATGCAGGACGGAGGCCTTGAGCGCATAGAGCGGGCTGGTGCCGATATCGCCATAGACGACGCCGAGGACGCCCAGGATCAGGGCGGGGGTCAGGGCGCGCCGGGGGCCGGCGTCGGGGGGTGCGTGCAAGGATCTGGGCCCGGGGGAACAGGGAGGGGCTAAGGCATAGGCCCGGTCCCGGGTGGCACGCAAGGGCGGCCCCCGCGGTCACGCCCGCGGGGGCCGCCGGGGCCTCAATGCCCGCGCAGGATCTGGCTGAGGAAGGTCTTCAGCCGCTCGGTCTGCGGATTCTCGAACAGGTGGTTCGGCTCGCCTATCTCGACGATCTCACCGCGGTCCATGAACACCACCCGGTCCGCCACCTGACGGGCGAAGCCCATCTCGTGGGTGACGCAGATCATGGTCATGCCCGTCTCGGCGAGGCTGACCATGGTGTCGAGCACCTCCTTGATCATCTCCGGGTCGAGCGCCGAGGTCGGCTCGTCGAAGAGCATGATCTTCGGCTTCATGCAGAGCGCCCGGGCGATGGCGACGCGCTGCTGCTGCCCGCCCGAGAGCTGGCCCGGATACTTCTTAGCCTGCTCCGGGATGCGCACCCGGGTCAGGTACTCCATCGCCACCTCCTCCGCCTCCTTCTTCGGCATGCGGCGGACCCAGATGGGCGCGAGGGTGCAGTTCTCGAGGATGGTGAGGTGCGGGAAGAGGTTGAAGCTCTGGAACACCATGCCGACCTCGCGGCGGATGTCGTCCAGCGCCTTCAGGTCGTCGGAGAGCTCGATCCCGTTGACCTTGATCTGGCCTTCCTGATGCGTCTCCAGCCGGTTGATGCAGCGGATCATGGTGGACTTGCCGGAGCCCGAAGGCCCGCAGACCACCACCCGCTCGCCGAGCGCCACGTTGAGCGACACGTCGCGCAGCACATGCAGCGCGCCGTACCACTTGTTGACCTTGTCGAGCAGGATGGCCGGCGGGGCATCCGTCCGCGCGGCCGAGGCGATGTGTTCCAGGGTCTCGCTCATCCTATGGTCCCCCTCAGCGCGCGCGGTGGCGGTTGAGCTCCGCCTCCAGGCCCTGGCTGTACTTGCTCATGGCGAAGCAGAAGATGAAGTAGATCGCGCCGACGGTCAGGTAGACCTCGATGCCGAAGCCCTGCCAGGCCGGCTCGATGATCGCCGTCTTGCCCGCCGTCAGCAGGTCGAAGATGCCGATGATCAGCACCAGCGAGGTGTCCTTGAAGAAGCCGATGAAGGTGTTCACCAGCGGCGGGATCACCAGGCGCAGCGCCTGCGGCAGGATGATGAAGCCGGTCTTCTGCCAGTAGGAGAGGCCGAGCGCATCGGCCGCCTCGTACTGACCCCTCGAGAGGGATTGCAGCCCGCCGCGCACCACCTCGGCGAGGTAGGCGCCGGCGAAGAGGATGATGGCGATCTGGGCGCGCAGCAGCTTGTCGATGTTCATCCCCTCGGGGAGGAAAAGCGGGAACATCACGCTCGCCATGAAGAGCAGCGAGATCAGCGGCACGCCGCGGATCAGCTCGACATAGATCACGCAGATCGCCTTGATCGCCGGCAGCTTCGACCGCCGCCCGAGCGCCACGAGGATGGCGAGCGGGAAGGCGAAGGCCAGGCCGAAGGTCGCCAGGATCAGGGTGATGACGAGGCCGCCCCAGCGCTCCTGCGGCACATAGGGCATCCCCAGCACGCCGCCCCACATCAGCACGCCGATGGCGGCGAGGGTGACGGCCCAGATCAGCGCCAGCTCCTTCCGCCAGAACCGCCGCATGGCGGAGACGACGTAGAGCCCGACGAAGAGGGCGACGCAGAGCGCCGGCCGCCAGTGCTCCTCGAAGGGATAGGTGCCGAAGAGGATGAAGCGGTGCTTCTCCGTGATCACCGCCCAGCAGGCGCCGACGCCGCGCAGGTCGCGGCAGGCCTGGGTCTGGTTGTTCGGCACCGACCAGACCGCGTTGACGAAGGCCCAGTCGACGAAGCCGATGGCCCAGCGGATGATGAAATAGCCGAGCGCCAGGGTGACCGCGGTCGAGAGCCAGCCCGAGAACAGGTTGGCTCGCATCCAGCCGACGAAGCCGATCTGGCTGATCGGCGCGGTGCGCGGCGCCGCCTCGGCGACCTTCGGCGCGGCGTTGAGGGTGATGTCGCTCATGGGCTCAGCGCTCCATCGGCGCGATGCGCGCCGCGCAGCCGGCCCTGGGGCCGGCGAGGGAGAAAAATGGCAAAGCGCGCATCGCCATCACCTTTCCACCAGCGCGATGCGCGCGTTGTACCAGTTCATGAACAGGCTGATCGACAGGCTGATGCTCAGATAGACCAGCATGATGATGGCGATGCCCTCGATCGCCTGGCCGGTCTGGTTCAGCGTCGTGTTGGCGATCGAGACGATGTCCTGGTAGCCGATCGCCACCGCCAGCGAGCTGTTCTTGGTGATGTTGAGGTACTGGCTGGTCATCGGCGGGATGATGACGCGCAGCGCCTGGGGCAGCACCACCTGCTTCAGCACCTGGCCGGAGCGGAGGCCGAGCGCCTGCGCCGCCTCCCACTGGCCATGCGGCACGGCGAGGATGCCGGCGCGCACGATCTCGGCGATGAAGCCCGCCGTGTACGTGGTCAGCCCCAGCAGCAGGGCGAAATACTCGGGCGACATGTTGAGGCCGCCGCGGAAGTTGAAGCCGCGCAGCTCCGGCCAATCGACCGTCCACGGCGCGCCGGCGGCGGCCCAGACGGCGAGCGGCAGCGCCACGAGGCAGCCCAGCGCCATCGGCCAGACCGGCCGCGGCCTGCCGTCGAGGATGCGCTTGGCGATGGCGTCGCGCCGGTAGAACCAGGTGAAGACGGCGCCGAGCACGAAGGCCAGCAGCGCATAGGAATGCGCGTCCTGCCACTCGATCCAGGGCAGCTTGAGCCCGCGGTTGGAGAGGAAGACGCCGTCCACCGGGTTCAGCGCCTGGCGCGGCCCGGGCAGGCCCTGGAGGATCGCGTACCAGAAGAGCAGCTGCAGCAGCAGCGGCAGGTCGCGGATCACCTCGATGTAGACGCCGGCGATCTTGGAGAGCAGCCAGTTCTTCGACAGGCGCGCGATGCCGATCAACGTGCCGAAGATCGTGGCCAGCACGATGCCGACGACGGCAACCTTCAGCGTGTTGAGGAAGCCGATGAGCAGGGCGCGGAAATAGGTATCGGTCGGGCTGTAGGGGATGAGGTTCTCGGCGATCGGCAGCCCCGCCTCGCGGCTGAGGAAGCCGAAGCCGGTGGCGATGCGCCGCACCTCGAGGTTGTGGACGGTGTTCGACCAGAGCCACCAGAGGATGGCGCCGAGCAGGCCGACGACGAGGATCTGCCAGACGATGGCGCGAACCCGTTCGTCGGACCAGGAGAGCCGCAGCGGCCGCCGGGGCGGGGCGCGCAGCGAACGCGGGTCGATGGTGGTCTGGGACATGGCGCCCTCTCGTTCCGGGCCGATGGCGGGGCCGGCCGAGCGGCCGGCCCCCTTTTGATCAGCGGAAGGGCGGCGAGTACTGCAGCCCGCCGGTGGTCGTCCAGAGCGCGTTCGGCCCGCGCTGGATGCCGATCGGCTTCAGGTTGCGGTCGAAGGCCTCGCCGTAGTTGCCGACCGCCTTGAGCACGTTGACGGCCCAGAGGTTGTCGAGCGCGAGCATCTTGCCGAGCTCGCCGTTCCTGCCGAGGATGCGCTGCACCTCCGGCCGCGGGTCGTTCGCCATCTGGTCGACATTGGCCTGGGTGATGCCGAACTCCTCGGCGCTCAGCAGCAGGTAATGCGTCCAGCGGACGATGTCGGCGAAGCGCGCATCGCCCTGCCGCACGCCGAGCGCCAGCGGCTCCTTGCTGATGACCTCGGGCAGGATGGCGTAGTCGTCCGGCTTCGGCTGCGCCGCGCGCGTGGCGGCGAGGCCGGAGACGTCCGTGGTGTAGGCATCGCACCGGCCGGCGACGAAGGCCCCGACGATCTCCTCGAGCCGCTCGATCACCACCGGGGTGAAGCGGACCCGGTTGGCCCGCGCCCAGTCGGCGAGGTTCAGCTCCGTCGTCGTGCCGGGCTGGACGCAGATGGTGGCGCCCTCCAGTTCCTTCGCCGACTTCAGGCCGAGGCTGGTCTTCACCATGAAGCCCTGGCCGTCGAAGAAGTTGGTCGCGGCGAAGTCGAGGCCGAGCGCGGTGTCGCGCGACAGCGTCCAGGTCGTGTTGCGGGACAGCAGGTCCACCTCGCCCGACTGCAGCGCGGTGAAGCGCACCTGCGCCGTCGTCGGCACGTAGCGCACCTTGCTCGGGTCGCCGAAGATGGCGGCGGCCACGGCACGGCAGTAATCCACGTCGAAGCCGCGCCACACGCCCTGGCTGTCCGGCTGGGCGAAGCCGGCGAGGCCGGTATTCACGCCGCAGATCAGCTGCCCGCGGCCGCGGACCGCATCGAGGGTGTTGGCGGGTGCGGCCTGCTGGGCCTGGGCCAGGCCCGGCAGGGCCAGCGTCAGGCCGAGGGCAGCCATGCCCACAGCACGTTTCAAGAAAAGCCCGAATTGGGGCATCAACTCCGTCTCCCGTTCTGGACCCCCCTGTCTGGGGGCGGTCCGGTCCCTGCTTGTCCAGCAAATGTTGCGCCACAGGGCGTTGTCGAGGCAACGCCTGACCGGGCGCCGCATCGCCGGACTGCGGCCGATAGCAGAGCGTCACGGAAATGCGAAGCAATCGGTTAAGGTTTACCGGCTCGCGAGGCGTAATTTGCCCAGATTCCGGGCGAAGCTTCAATCGCTGGGCGTATTATCCCGCAATTGGTACTGCCGGCAGGGTAAGGCGCAGCCCATCCGCCGCCGCCTCGGCCGTGCCGCCGCTGTCCCGGGCGAGGCTCGCCAGGGCCTCCAGGGCCGGCAGCGCCATCCCTTCCGGATGCAGGACCGCGAGCGCGACGCTGGCGCCCTCCCGCTCCAGCACCAGGCGGAGGGCGCCGCCGCGCGGCATGGACCCTGAGGCCTGCTGGGCGGTGGCCAGCAGCGCATCCTCGAAGGCGGCGCGGTCGACCAGCACCGGCGGATCCTCCTCCGTCAGCTCGAGCTGGAGGGCGCCGCCGGTCGGCAGCAGGAGCAGCAGCAGCGGCTGCACGGCGCCGAGGATGCCCGACATCCGCAGCGGCGCGGTCTGGCCGACCGGGCGACGCAGCAGGCTGAGGATGGCGCGGGTCGAGCCCTCCAGCCGCTTCGCCGCCTCGTGGATGCGGTCGAGCTGGCGCTGCGGCCCGCCGTCCGCGGCGGTGCGCTTCAGCAGTTCGAGGTTGGCGAAGACGACGGTCAGCAGGTTGTTGATGTCGTGCTGCACCGGCCGCGCCAGGGTGGCGACGCTGGCGAGGCGCTTCGCCTGGATCTCGGTGGCCGAATCGGCCGGGGTGGGGGGCTGGCCCGTCATGGGCCGTGATGTATCGCGGTTGTCCGCCGACTGCATCCCCAATCGGGCCCCGACCTAGGGTAATGCCTCCGCCACCTCGCGGAACAGCCGGGCCGGGAGGGTGCCGCCGCGGACATCGTCCATCGGCCGGGCATCGTCATTGCCGAGCCAGACGCCGATCACCTGCCCGCCGGCCATGCCGATGAACCAGGCATCGCGCGAATCCTGCGTCGTCCCGGTCTTGCCGGCGGCGCTGCGGCCCGGCACCGCCGCGGCGCGGCCGCTGCCGCGGGCGACCACGGCCTCCAGCATCCGCCGCAGCTCGGCCGTGTGCCCGGCGGCGATGACGCGGCGCGGGGCCTGGCGGATCATCGGCAG
This sequence comes from uncultured Craurococcus sp., assembly GCA_902805545.1. GTDB lineage: Bacteria > Pseudomonadota > Alphaproteobacteria > Acetobacterales > Acetobacteraceae > Belnapia. The sequence continues at coordinate 54,898 of CADCTD010000170.1, forward strand.
GGCGCGGCCGCCGGCGCTGGCGGCGGCGACGCCGAAGGGGGTGACGCGCATCCCACCATTGGCGATCGCGGCGTAGGCGGCGGCGAGGTCGAGCAGGCTGACCTCCCCGGTGCCCAGCGCCAGCGAGGCGTCCTTCGGGAAGCGGCCCGCGATGCCGAGGCGGGCGGCCATCTCCATGGCCCCCGTCGGCCCGCCGGCGCGGTAGAGCACGCGGACGGCGGCGGTGTTGACCGAGTTGGCCAGCGCCTCCTCCATGGTGATCTCGCCGCGGGCGCGCCAGGCGCCGTTGCCGGGCGACCAGCCGCCGAGGGTGAGCGGCAGGTCGGAGACGGCATCATCCGGCCGCATCCCCTGCTCCAGCGCCGCCAGGTAGTAGACCGGCTTGAAGGCGGAGCCGGGCTGCCGCCGCGCATCGGTCGCGCGGTTGAACTGGCTGCTGCGGTAGTCCCGCCCGCCGGCCATGGCGCGGACGGCGCCGCTCGCCGCCTCCAGCACGATGACGGCGCCCTGGGAGACGCCGGCCCGAGCCCCCGGCCCGGCGAGCAGCGCCTCCAGCCGCGCCTCCACCACCGCCTGCAGGCGGGTGTCGAGCGTGGCGCGGAGCGCGAGGTCGGCATTGCCGGGGAAGCTCTCGGCCAGGTCCTCCAGCGCCCAGTCGGCGAACCACCCGGCCTGACCGGCGCGCGGCGGCGGCAGGCGCATCCGGGCGAGCTCGGCCTCCATCTGGGCCTGGGTGATGGCGCGGGTGGCGACCATCGCCTCCAGCGCCTCGGCGGCGCGGGCGACGGCGAGGTCGGGCGAGGCGCGCGGGTTGAGGCGGGAGGGCGCCTTCGGCAGCCCGGCGAGCAGCGCCGATTGCCAGAGCTGGAGGCGCCGCGCCGGGACGCCGAAGAAGAGCCGCGCCGCCGCATCCACCCCATAGGCGCCGGCACCGAGATAGACGCGGTTGAGGTAGATCTCCATCAGCTGGTCCTTGCTGAAGCGGCGCTCCAGCCAGAGGGCCAGCAGGGCCTCCTGCACCTTGCGGCGGACACTCCGCTCCGGCGTCAGGAACAGGTTCTTGGCGAGCTGCTGGGTGAGGGTGGAGCCACCCTGCACCACCGCGCCGGCGCGCCAGTTGGCATGGGCCGCGCGGGCCATGCCCCAGGGGTCCACGCCGAAATGACTGCGGAAGCGGCGGTCCTCGACCGCCATCAGCGCGGCCGGGAGATGGGCGGGCAGGTCGCGCAGGCGGACGACCTCGCCATAGAGGTCGCCCTGATTGGCCAGCACCGTGCCATCCGCCGCCAGCAGGGTGACGGCGGGGCGGCGGGTGGCGGCGGGCAGGCTGTCCGGCCGCGGCAGGTCCCAGGCGAAGGCCAGCAGCAGCAGGGCGAGGGCGAGGGCACCCCAGATGGCGGCCAGCAGGGGCCAGCGCAGCCAGCGCCAGCCGCCGCGGCGCGCCGCACGGGAGGGGCTGGGGGGAGGTGCGGGGGCCGGGCGGAAGGCGGCAGCGGGCAGGGGGGATCCGCGCGGCCGCTTCCGGGCGGCCTGCGCCGGTAGCATGCGACGACGTATAGACCTCTCACGAAGGCTGGCGAAAGGGCGGCCTCGGGGCCGGTTGGTCATCGGGCGGTTCCCGCGCCTCAGGATGCGACGCGTCAGGCAGCCAACTCCTCGGTCGGGTTGAGGTCCCAAGCGAGGCGTGAGGATCGGAGGGGATAAGCCCCGTGTCCGGGGCGCATCTGGGAGACGGATCCAACGCTGCCTCCCTATGCGTGACACGCAGGAGGCACGGAGCCTTATTGTTGCAAATTCACAACAAAACCAACAACTCCGGCACTTGTCCTACTGCGATCGTGTGTGAGTCTTCACACAACTAAAGGTGGAGAAACATTCTGCCTCCATATAGAAGTCGGAATCAAGAAGTGGCCCAAGCCTCAGCCGTGACCGACATGCCGATGTCTCGCCTCATCACCTGGCCCGCACGGGATGCGGGACCGATGCATCCGCGCCTCAAGCAGGCGCGGCTCGAGGCCGGCGTTACCCTGGCCCAGATGGGCCGGGCGCTCGGCGTCAGCCCGCAACAAGTCCTCAAATACGAGACCGGGCAGAACCGCCTCTGCGCCACGCGTCTCCCCGCCTGGGCGGTGACCTGCGGGGTGGCGGTGGATGACCTCCTCGGCCATGGCGGCGAGGTGCTGCAGGGCGCGCTCGGCGAGGGAGTGTCGAGCCTGGTGCAGGCCTATACCTCCATCACCGATGCCGGGGTCCGGCAGGCGCTGGTCGAGACGGCCCGGGCGCTCGCCGAGGCGGACAGGCATCGGCGGGGCGGGCGCTAGAGCAAACTCCCATCAGGTGGAGGCACCTGATCGGAGGCATTCGCTCGGCCAAACAACAGGCTGAGCGGGTTCATTGAGCCACGCCGAACGGAAGCCGCCCTAGGCAAAGATCCGCGATCGCCGGACCGCGGGTCATGGTCCGGCTCGCCGTCGTGCCGCGTGATACACGCCGCCGGTCGTCCCAGCCCCCGGCGGCCACGCTCCGGCTTCCCTGCCGGGAAAGGTCGGCATCCGTCAGCTTCTCTCGGAGCCGGTCTCGAAGTTCAGCACCAGCTCATGGATGCGGGCCGGGTCGGATTGCTCCATCACGCGACGGGCGAAGCGGGCGCAATCGGCTATGTCGAGCGCGCGCACGGCCTGCTTCACCCGCGGGATGGCGCTGGCGTTCATCGACAGGCAGCGGATGCCGAGACCCAGCAGCAGCGGCACCAGCCGCGGGTTGCCCGCCATCTCGCCGCAGATGGAGACGGGCATGCGCAGCCGCAGCGCCGCTTCGGTCGCGAATTGCATGAGGCGCAGCACGGCCGGGTGCAGGCTGTCATAGAGATGGCTGACCTCCGCTTCGGAGCGATCCACCGCCAGGGTGTACATGGCGAGGTCGTTGGTGCCGATGGCGAAGAAATCCGCCTCGAGCGCGATGGCGTCGGCGGCAAGCGCCGCACCGGGCGTTTCGATCATCACGCCCAGCTCGGGCAGCTTGTCGGGCAGGGCGACGCCCTTGCGGCGCAGGCGGCGCGCGACGCGCTCATAGATCTCGCGGGCGGCCTGCACCTCGGACGGGTTGGTCACCATCGGCAGGAGGATGCGCACCTTGCCGCGCTCCGCGACGCGGAGGATGGCGGCGAACTGCGCCTCCAGCAGCTCCGGCCGCTTCAGCAGCAGGCGGAGGCCCCGCAGCCCCAGCGCCGGGTTGGGGCCGGAATGCGTCGGCGCCACGCCCTCGCTCAGCGCCTGCATGTCCTTCTCGCCGCCCCAGTCGAGCACGCGGATGGTGACGGGGTCGCCGCCCATGGCGTCCACCACCTGGGTATAGGCAATGAGCTGGGCCTCCTCGTCGGGAAGGTCCTCGCGGTTCATGAAGAGGAACTCGGTGCGCAGCAGGCCGATGCCCTGGGCGCCGGCCTGGGCGATCAGCGGCAGCTCGGCCGGGATCTCGAGATTGGCCTGCAGCTCGACCAGCTCGCCATCGGTGGTGATGGCGGGCAGGCGGCGGAGCTTGGCCAGCTTCGTCCGCTCCTTGGCGAAGGCGGCGAGCGAGGCGCGGCCCTTGTCGAGCGCCTTCTCGCCGGGGCGCAGCACGATGGTGCCGGCGGCGCCGTCGAGCACCGCCATGTCGCCGCGCTCGGCGCTCTCGCTGAGGCCGGTCACGCCGAGGATGGCAGGAATGCCGAGGGCACGGAGCATGATCGCCGTGTGGCCATCGGCGCCGCCCTCATCTGTCGCGACGCCGGCGATGCGGGTGGGGTCGAGCAGGGCGGCATCGGACGGCGTCAGTTCCTCGGCGACGAGGATGGCGCCCTCGGGGACGCCCTTCAGGCTGCGGAAGGGCGTCGAGGTCAGGTTGCGGGTCAGGCGGCGGGCGATCTCGCGCACCTCGCCGGCGCGGCGCTGCAGGCCGGGCTTGTCGTCGTCGCGGGCGGCGAGGATCAACGCGGCGATCGACTCCGCCTCGTCCTGCACGGCGGTCTCGGCGGCGAGCAGCTCGGTCTCGATGCGCTTGCGGGCGCCGCGCAGCAGGCGGGAATTGCCGAGCATCAGCACATAGGCGTCGAGCAGCGGCGCCAGCTCCTCCTGCGCCTCCTCGGGCAGGACGGAGAGGCGCGTCTTCAGCTTGCCGAGCTGCTTGCGGGAGAGGCTGACGGCCTCCGCCAGCCGGGCCTTCTCCGCCTCGGCCTGCTCGGGCGCGATGCCGCGGCGCGGCGCCTCGGTCGGCACCTCGGTGGTGTCGAAGACCATGCCGATGGCGATGCCCGGGGAGACCGGGATGCCGCGGATGGCGTGCTCGCGGCCGCGGCGGGGGCCCGGCTTGCGGAGGATGTCGGCCGGCTTCGCCTCGGACCGGTCGCCCCGCTCAGTCTTCATGGAAGCCGGCTTCGACCAGGCCGGCGACTGCATCCAGCGCCTCCCGTGCGTCCCAGCCCTCGGCCTCGATGGTGACCTTGCTGCCCTGGCCGGCGCCCAGCATCATCAGCCCCATGATGGAGCAGGCCGGCACCCTCTGCCCGTCGCGGGAGACGCTGAGGCAGGCGGAGTAGCGCTCGGCCAGCGTCACCAGCTTGGCAGCGGCGCGCGCATGCAGGCCGCGGCTGTTGCGGATGGTGATGCACTGGCGCAGCACGAGCTCCCCGCCGCCGGAGGAGGTCTCGGTGCCGGTTTCGCTGCTGGTCTGGCTCATGGCTTGTTCCCACCATTCCCATTGGCGCCCCCGTTGACCCGGGCGATCCCGTTCGGGATGTCGCCCGCGGCGGCGATGTACTTGCGGCCGGCGGCGGCGGCATGGTCCACCGCCTCGGCCAGGGGTTCCGACGAGCGGATCTTGGCGAGCTTCACCAGCAGGGGAAGGTTCACCCCTGCGATGACCTCGACATGGTTGTGGTCGGCGAGCGAGACGGCGAGGTTGCAGGGGGTGCCGCCCATGATGTCGGTCAGCACCACCACGCCATCGCCCTGCTCGACCGCCGCGATGCTCTCGCGGATGTCCTGCCGGCGGCGCTCCATGTCGTCCTCGGGGCCGATGCAGACGGTCGCGACCGCGCGCTGCGGCCCGACCACATGTTCCATGGCGAGGCGGAGCTCGTCGGCCAGCCGGCCATGGGTAACCAGGACCAATCCGATCATGGGGACGGTGAAAGGGCCTCCCGACCCCCTGAATGGGCTTCCGGCGCGGCCTTGTGACGTGCCGCCTCGTCCAGTTCGCGATGCGTGACATCCGCACGCCAGCCCAGGACACGAAGATGGTCAGCCAGACGCTCGGCGACAAGGACCGAGCGGTGCCGGCCCCCGGTGCAGCCGAGCGCGACCGTGAGGTACTTCTTGCCCTCGGCCACGTAGCGCGGCAAGAGCGGATCGACGAAGCCAACGAGCCGGCTCCAGAAGCCGGGGAAGTCCGGGTCCGCCTCGACATAGGCGGCGACGGGCGCGTCGCGGCCGGTCTGCGGCTTCAGCTCCGGCACGTAATGCGGGTTGCGCAGGAAGCGCACGTCGAAGACCAGGTCCGCCTCGCGCGGCAGGCCGCGGGGGAAGGCGAAGGACTGGACGTGGATGAGCAGGCCGGGCGCGCCCTCGCGGCGGAAGCGGCGCTCGATCATCTGGCGGAGCGCGGGCAGCGGCAGGTCGGAGGTGTCGACCACCATGTCGGCGGCATCGCGCAGCGGGGCCATCAGCGCCTGCTCGCGGGCGATGCCGTCGGCGACGCGGCTGCCCAGCGATCCGCCGGGGGCGAGCGGATGGCGGCGCCGCGTCTCGCTGTAGCGGCGGAGCAGGACGGCATCCTCGGCCGTCGCGTAGACCAGGGTGACGGCGATGTCGGGGCGGAGGCGGAGGCGGGCGAGGGTGCGGAGCACCCCCTCCGGGTCGAAGCCGCGGCTGCGGGTGTCGACGCCGGCCGCCAGCGGCAGGTCGCCGTCGCCCACCAGCTCCTCGAGCAGGTCGAGGGGCGGGTTGTCGACGGTCTCGAAGCCGAGGTCTTCCAGATGGCGGAGGATGGAGGCGCGGCCCGCACCCGACAGCCCCGTGACGAGGACGACCGGGCGCGCGGCCATCATTTCATGCCCCGGGGCATGGATGGGGCGAAGGCGCCGGCTGGCTGGGCGATGCGGCCGAGGGCGGCATCCAGGGCCAGGGCGAGTTTCGCCGGGGCGGAGGCGTCGAAGGCGTGGAGGCGGATGGCGGGAAGGGTGACGCCCTCGGCCGACCAGCGCTCCGGCTCCGGCAGGCGGGGGATCTCGGCGCGGGGCAGCAGGCGGGCGACCAGGCGAAGCACGGGGGAGACGGCACGGGGGAAGGGGCCGAAGAGGCCGAGGCCGCGGACCTCGATCAGCCCAGCCAGCGGCGCGGGGGAAGCCGGGCGCAATTCGCCCGCCTCCGCCTGGAGCGCGACCTGGTCATCGGCGACCAGGGACCATCCCGATTGAATCAGGCGCAGCACCAGATCGGACTTCCCTGACCCCGATGGACCGAGGAGGAGGACGGCATCCTCCCCCCGGGCGACGGAACTGGCATGCAGCATCATGGCCGCCAACCAACAGAGGGCTCACATTGGCAGAAAGCCTAGATCGTTCCAAGGGCACCCTCGGTTGCACCGCATCATGTGTCGTGCCACCGATGACGCATGATGAACGAAACCCCTCTCATCGGCCGCGACGCGATCCGCGCGGCAGCCCGGCGCATCTCTCCCCATCTGCGGCGGACGCCGGTGATGCGGCTGGCCGGGGCCGATCTCGGCCTGGCGCATGACGTGGTGCTGAAGCTGGAGCTGCTGCAGGCGAGCGGCAGCTTCAAGCCACGAGGGGCCTTCAACACGCTGCTGGCCGGGGCGGTGCCGCCGGCCGGGGTGGTCGCGGCCTCGGGCGGCAACCATGGGGCGGCGGTGGCCTATGCGGCGCAGGCGCTGGGCGTCGCGGCGGAGATCTTCGTCCCCGAGATCACCGGAGCGGCGAAGCGGGCGCTGATCGAGGGCTATGGGGCGCGGCTGGTGGTCGGCGGCGAGGCCTATGACGCGGCGCGCCAGGCAAGCGAGGCCCGGGCGGCGGAGACGGGGGCGCTGGTCGTCCATGCCTATGACCAGCAGCGGGTGCTGGAGGGGCAGGGCACCGTCGCGCTCGAATTCGAGGAGGATGCGCCGGGGCTCAGCCATGTGCTGGTGGCAACCGGCGGGGGCGGGCTGATCGGCGGCATGGCCGCGTGGCACGGCCCGGGCGGGACCCGGCTGGTCAGCGTGGAGCCGGAGGGGTGCCCGACGCTCGCCACGGCGTTGCGCGAGGGGCGGCCGGTGCCGGCGCCGGTCGGTGGGGTGGCGGCGGACAGCCTGGGCGCCCGGCAGGTTGGGGCGCTGATGTTCCCGCTGGCGCAGCGGGCGGTGGAGGCGGCGGTGCTGGTGCCGGACGGGGCGATCCGCCAGGCGCAGCGGCTGCTCTGGGAGGCGGCGCGGGTGGTGGCGGAGCCGGGCGGGGCGACGGCGCTGGCTGCCTTGCTGTGCGGCGCCTGGGCGGCGCCGGCGGGGGCGCGGGTCGGCGTGCTCGTCTGCGGGGGGAATTGCGAGCCGGGGAGCGTGCTCGGCTAGGCACCGGGCGGGCAACCTCCTCGCCGCGCCTCGCGTTCGCTCAGACAGGAGCGAGGAGGCGGAGATGCGGGTGAGGATTCTGCTGGTGGCGGCGATGCTAGGCGGGGCGGTGCCCGGGGCCTGGGCGCAGCCTGCGGGCCAGACGACGTCGCCCGGGGCGGCGGCGGCGCCGGACCTCGCCTCCTATGCGCGGCTGCTCGAGGATGCCGAAACCAGGCTGCGTCAGGCCGAGCAGGCCGCCTCGCGCGCGCCGGTCAATCACCAGGGCGGGGCGATCTCCGGCCAGCGGATCGAGCTGATGCAGGTGGCGCGGTCGGCGCAGGACAGCGTGCAGCGAGTGCCGGCTAGCTTCGCCGGGAACGAGGCCTACCGGACTGCCGACCGGGAACTGCGGGAGACGCTCTCCAGCATGATCACCGCGCAGCGCGCCGGCGGCGAGGGCAGCACGCAGGCGGCGGAGAAGGCGGTGCAGATCATCGCCGGGCTGCGCCAGCAGGTGATGCAGGCGGCGGGCGGCACGGGTGCCCCGGCGCCGGCGCAGCCTGCCGCGGGCAGCGGGCGGTAGCGCAAACTCCGATCAGGTGGAATCAGCTGATCGGAGTGATTTGCTTGACCAGATAACAGGCTGGAGCGGGTCTCGTGAGCCAGGTCGAACGGAACCCGCTTTAGTGTAGGGCCAGCCAAGCCAGCATCACCGTGCCGAGGGCGATGCGGTACCAGCCGAAGGGCGTGAAGCCGATGCGGCCGATGACGGCGAGCACCCAGCGCACCGTCAGCAGCGCGACGACGAAGGCCGTGACGAAGCCGATGCCGACCTGGCCGAGCCCATCGGCCGAGATCTCGTTGCGGACCTTCAGCAGGCTGTAGGCGCTGGCCGCCAGCATGGTCGGGATGGCGAGGACGAAGCTGAACTCGGCCGCCACCTTGCGGTCGACGCCGAGCAGCAGGGCGGTGATGATGGTGGCGCCCGAGCGCGAGGTGCCGGGGATCATCGCCAGCGCCTGGCCGAAGCCGACCAGCAGGGCGGAGACGGGGCCGATCTCCGGCACGGAATGGATGCTGGGCGAGGGGCGGGCGCGCTCGATCAGGATGATGGCGATGCCGCCCGCGATCAGCGCGACGGAGACGACCCAGGGGTTGAACAGCCGCTCCGTGATCACGCCATGCAGCGTCGCGCCGATGATGGCGGCGGGGACGAAGGCGAGGATCAGGTTGATCACGTAGTAGCGCTCGCGCCCCGGCCGCCAGAAGCCGGCGACAAGGCGCAGCAGCAGGTCGCGGTAGATCCAGATCACCGCGCAGATGGCGCCGAGCTGGATGCCGATCTCGAAGACCTTGCCGGGCGGGCCCTGAAAGCCGATCAGCGAGCCGAGCAGGATCAGGTGGCCGGTGGAGGAGATGGGGAGGAATTCGGTCAGCCCCTCCAGCACGCCCATGGCGACGGCGGAGAGGATCGCGGCGAGGTCCATGGGCAGTGAGCGCTCCGGGAAGGATGCGGCGCCTATACCGGGCGGGGCGGGGGCGCGATAGTTGGGGCGGGTGGGTTCTCGCCGGAGGTTGAGGCATGGACGGGGCGGAGCTGCCGCGGGAAGTGGTCTACCTGCCTTTCGAGGACGGGCCCTTCCGCATGGCGATGGGGCTGGTCGCCTGCCCCGAGGCCGCATGGATCGAGATCGACGAACGGTATCCGGCGGAACTGGCCGAGCAGCGGGGGCTGCTCGCCTCGCGGCGGGCGGATGTCTTCGCGGCCCTCCCGGGCTCCGAGCCGGCGCGGGCGGAGGTGCTGGCCCTGCTCGCGGCGCATCTGCCGGCGCGCTTCCCGGCCTGGTTCCGGCGCGAGGGCGGGCGGCTGCGGAACGGGCTGACGGGGGAGGAGTGGGACCTAGACGCCCCCGGATGCGACCCGCTGGAGCTCGCGGCGCGGCTGGTGCAGGAGGATCTCTGCATCATCCGGCCGGCCGAGGGAGGTCCGGTGCTGGAGGCGGGGGTGGTCTGCGCGCCGACGCGCTGGCGCATCACCGAGAAGATCGGCCGGCCGCTGATGGCGGTGCATGCGGCGGTGCCCTTCTATGGCGAGCGGCTGGGCGCGCCGGTCGACCGCTTCATGGCGCAGATCAAGCCGGGGCGCATCGCCATGCGGGTAAACTGGTCGGTGGTGGACAGCCCGGCGCTGTTCCAGCTCGAGGGCAAGCACCGGGCGGAGCGGGACCCGGGCTTCACCGCGGCGAATGCGGGGGAGCGGCTGCATCTGCGGACGGAGCGGCAGACCTTCCGGCGGCTGCCGGAGAGCGGGGCGGTGCTGTTCACCATCCGCGTGCACAGCTATCCGCTGACGCGGGTGGCGGCGCTGCCGGGCGTCGCCGCGCGGCTGGCCGGGGCGGTGCGGGCGCTGCCGGAGGAGATGGGGCGCTACAAGAGCCTGCCGGTCTACCGGGAGGCGCTGCTCGCCTGGCTGGACTCGGCCTAGTTCGCCTCGAGCCGTCGGCAGAAGGCGGCGAAGCCAGCGGCATCGGCGAAGGCCTTCTGCGTGCCGGGGCGGGTAATGGAATCGGCGGCGTAGCGGGCGCCCTGGCGCATCGACGCCTCGATGTCGCGCGTGGCGGCGTAAGCCTGGGCGAAGGCGCCGATGAAGGCGTCGCCGGCGCCGGTGGTGTCGGCGGGCGTCACCGGGATGGCGGGGACGTGCACGGTTCGCTCGCCCTGGACGAGGAGCGCGCCGTCGCCGCCGAGGGTGACGATTACCGCCTTCAGGCCGCGCGCGACCAGCAGGCGGGCGGCGGATTCGGCCTCGGCGCGGGTGGCGGTCGGCTGGCCGGTGAGGATGGCGAGCTCGGTCTGGTTGGGGACGAGGAAGGTCGCCGGCAGGATGCGATCGAGGGCGAGGCCGGGCGTCGCCGGCGCCGGGTTCAGCAGCACCTCGATGCCCTCCCGCGCCGCCCAGTCGATCACATGGTAAATCGTCTCCAGCGGGATCTCGAGCTGGAGCAGGATCAGGCCGCAGCGGCGGAGATCCTCGGCGGCGGCATCGACATCGGCAGGCAGCAGGCGGTCGTTGGCGCCCTTGACGATGAGGATGCGGTTCTCGCCCGACGGGTCGACGAAGATCGGCGCGACGCCGCTCGGCACCCCCGGCACGGCGCGGACATGGCGGGTGTCGATGCCGAGCTCCTGGAAGTTGCGGATGGTGTTGCCGCCGAAGAGGTCGTCGCCGACGCGGCTGACCAGCAGCACGTCGGCCCCGAGCTTGGCCGCCGCCACGGCCTGGTTCGCACCCTTGCCGCCATGGCCCATGGCGAAGGACTGGGCTTCGAGCGTCTCGCCGGCCTCCGGCATCCGCGCCGTATAGGTCACCAGGTCGACCATGTTGCTGCCGACCACGCCGATGCGGGTGTTCATGGCCTACTCCTAGAGCGTGATCGCCGGAGGCCGGAACGGCCGGAGGCGTGAATCACGCGACGAGACAATAATCTAGACCATGATCCGCGCTCCCCGTGATCGTGGGTCATGGTCTAGGGCAGGGATGCGATGAGGGCGGCCATGCGGGACGCGGCGGCGCGGTCCAGATAGCCGGTGCGGACGGCGAAGCGCGCCTCCTCGCCCGGCGCCAGCATCCGCACATGCCCCTTGCGCTTCTCCGCCGTGTAGCCCTCGGGCTGGCAGGTGGAGGGGAGGGCGAAGGCGGCGACCTTCTGGTCCGGGTCGTTCAGAATCCAGCGGACGGCCTGCGGGAAGGCGGCGGGCGCGTAGGACATGCCGAAGCCGTCGCCCTCCGGCCGGGCGAGCATCAGATGCGTCTCGCCGCGGGCATCGGTGCCGAGGCCGTGGAGGTAGAAGACCTGCTCGGGGTCGTAGAGCGCGGGCTCGGCGAGCGTCGCCATGCGGGACGGGGCCGCGGCGAGGGACTCGATCAGGGCGAGATAGTCCGGGTTGGGCTGCACATGGGCGGGGACGGCGCGGCGCACCGCCGTGCGCTCGGGCGTGAAGGGCGCGGGCTGGAGGCAGCGGCCGCCGGGGACGAAGGCGAAGTTGACGTGCGCCATGTACATCAGCTCCATCGGCTTGCCGGAGAGGTTGCGCACGGCAAGCCCGATCTCGAAGAGCGTGGCGCCGGGGCGGAGCGTGACCAAGGGCTGGGCCAGGTAGTGCGGGCCGAAGCCCATGACGTGATCCCGCAGGCTGACGACGCGGAGGAAGGGCTCGCCCTCCTCCTCGCCGAGCTCAAGCCAGGCGCGGTCCATGGCGGCGCAGGGGAATTCGCCATGCGCCGGGTGGTCGTCCTCCGGCCCCGGCACGCCGTTGCGCAGCAACCCGCTGTGGAAGGCGAAGCAGCCATAGGTCTCGGCGATGCTGCGGGCGGGGCGGGGTGCGTCGAAGCCGCTCTGCATCGCAAGCGACACGCCGTCGAAGCGGGCGGACCAGATCATCCCGCCCATCCAGGGCAGCACCACCACCTCGCCGCGGGCATTGCGCAGGCGCAGCGCCGCGACGCCGGTGTGGAAGCGGAAGAGGCTGGCCGAGAACTCCCCGGCGGTGAGGATGCGCCGCTCCGCCTCGCCGGCCAGGGCCTCGTGCAGGGGGATGGTGGCGGTCATGCTCAGCGGGTCCGGTTGCGCCAGGCGGCCAGCGCGATGGAGAGCAGCAGGAAGCCGCCCCAGATCAGGTCCACCAGGAAATTGCTGAAGCGCATGATCTGCAGGCCGGAGGAGAGCAGCATCAGCGCCGCCAGCGCCAGCACGATGCCCGGCACGCTGGCGCGGCCGCCGGCCGGGTTGGTGCCGGCCAGCACCGCGATCAGCACGGCCTGCAGCAGGTAGGAGACGCCGTAGTCCGATTTCGCCGCATTGGTCCGGCCGGAGAGCAGGATGCCGGCGATGCTCGCCAGCCCGCCGGTCAGCACGTAGGAGAGGAAGACGGTGCGCCCCGTCCGCAGCCCGGCGAAGGCCGCGGCCCGCGCATTGGTGCCGATCAGCGCCAGGTTGATGCCGAAGGCGGTGCGGGCCAGCATGAACCAGACCAGCGCCGCCACCACGAGGAAGACGATCAGCGGCACGGCGATGCCGAAGGCGGTGCCGTTGCCGATCAGCCCCCAGAGCTTGGGGAAGCCGACCACCGCCGGCCCGCCGGTCAGCACCAGGCAGATGCCGGTATAGACCTGCCCCGTGCCGATGGTGGCGAGGATCGGCGTCACGCGCAGTCTGGTAATGAGCAGCCCGTTGATCGCCCCTGCCAGCAGCCCGGTGCAGAGGGCGAGGCCGATCCCCGCCGCCACCAGCGGCCAGGCGAGGTTGGCGAGCTCCGGCCCGCGCGGCGCCCCGACCGCGTGGAAGAACAGCCCAGCCAGGATGCAGGAGAGGTTGGCGATGCCGATGACGGAGAGGTCGATGCCGCCCGTCAGCATCGCCACCATCATGGCGATGGCGAGCAGCCCGAGCTCCGGCGCGACGAAGGTGATCGACTCGAAGACATAGGGGCGGAGGAAGCGCTCCGGGTTCAGTGCCGCCATCGCCGCGAAGATCAGTACCGTCAGCAGGGCGAGCTGCAGCAGGTTGGTGTCGACGCGGCGGAGGCGCTGGGCGATGGCGGTCATGCGGCGTGCCCCTCCCTCAGGCGATGCGCTTGCGGTCGCGCCAGGCGGTGGCCGCCGTCGCCGTGATGACGATCAGCCCGACCACCACGCGCTGCCAGGTGGTGTCGATGCCGAGGATGATCAGGCTGTTGGTGATGACGATGAGCGTCAGCCCGCCGAGGATGGTGCCGATGACCGAGCCGCGCCCGCCGAAGATGCTGGCGCCGCCGAGCACCACGGCGGCGATCACGTCGAGCTCGAGGCCCACCATGTCACGCGGGTTGGCCGTCCAGATCATCGCGCCATGCAGCAGCCCGGCGAAGCCGGCGATGGCGCCGGCCAGGCCATAGACCAGGAAGGTGGTCTGGCGGATGTTGAAGCCGACGCGCCGCGCCGCCTCCTCCCCGCCGCCGAGCGCATAGATCCCGCGCCCGACCATGGTGTAGCGCAGCAGCAGGTGGACCAGCAGGGCGATGAGGGCATAGACCAGCACCATGGCGGAGAGCCCCGTCTGGCTGCCATCAGCCTGCGTCACGCTGAAGAGCTGGCCGCGGCCGAACTCGATCAGCCGCTGCGGCATCTGGTCGATGTTGATCTGGCTGGTGCCGACGATGCCGAGGATGAAGCCGCGCACCGCCGTGCCGGTGCCGAGCGTCACGATCAGCGGGATCATCCGCAGGTAGTGGACGAAGACGGCGTTGACGAGTCCGAGCAGCAGGCCGATGCCGGTCGCCATGGCGAAGGCCGGGAGGATGCTGTCGAACCCCCAGGCGATCATCGCCTTCACCGTCAGGTACATGGCGGCGATGGCGAAGGCGGGGAAGGAGACGTCGATGCCCCCCGACAGCATCACCAGCAGCACGGCGAGGCCGAGGATGCCGGTGATGACGCTGGCCCGCAGCAGGCTGAAGAGGTTGGAGGGCTGCCAGAAGACCGGGTTGACGAGGCCGATGGTGACCACCGTCACGACGAGGATGGCGGCGACCATCAGCTCCGGATGGCGGCGAAAGGCCGCGGCGATGCCGCTCATGCCAGCGCCGCCAGCTGCTCGCCGAGCGCCGTCTCGCTCGTCGCCTCCACCGGCGTGTCGGAGACGAGGCGGCCGCGATGCAGCACGAGGATGCGGTTGCAATTCTCGACCAGCTCCGGGAGGTCGTCCGAGATCATCAGCACGCCGAGCCCCCGCGCGCGGGCCAGCTCGCGGATCTTGCGATGGATGCCGGACTTGGAGCCGACATCGACGCCGACGGTGGGGCCGTTCAGGATCAGCAGGCGCGGGTCGTTGAGCAGCCAGCGGCCGATCACCACGCGCTGCTGGTTGCCGCCCGAAAGCTGGGTGACGGGGCGGTCGCCGGTCGGGGTGGCGATGGCCATCTCCCGGATCATCCCGGCGGCGTCGCGGGCGGCGCGGCCGGGCTGGATGACGCCGGCGCGGCTCAGCCGGGGGAGGGAGGTGGCCAGCATGTTGCGGTCGATGGTCTGGGCGAGGAAGAGGCCCTCGGTCAGCCGGTCCTCCGGGACATAGGCGATGCCGTGCCCGATCGCGCGCTGCACGCTGTCGAGCCGGACCTCGCGGCCGCCGATGCGGATGCGGCCCGCATAGCCGGGACGCATGCCGAAGAGGGCAAGGGCGAGTTCCGTCCGGCCGGAGCCGAGCAGGCCGGAGACGCCGACGATCTCGCCGGGCATGACGCGGAGGGAGACATCCTCGAGCTGGCCGGGAATGGTCAGCCCCTCCACCTCCAGCAGCGGCGCGGCGCCGGGGGAGGGTTCCCAGCGATAGCCCTCGGCGGCGATCTCCTGGCCGGTCATGGCGCGGGTGATGGCGGCCTCGTCGAACTCGGCGATGGGACCGGCGGCGACCACGCGGCCGTTGCGGATGACCGTCAGCCGCTCGCTGATCTCGAGCATCTCGCGCATCTTGTGGCTGACGAAGAGAACGGCGATGCCCCTCGACTGGATGTCCCGCACCACGCGGAACAGCGCCGCGACCTCGCGCCCTGTCAGCGCCGTGGTCGGCTCGTCCATGATGAGCAGGCGCGGGTCCGACATCAGCGCGCGGGCGATGGCGACGAGCTGCTTGCCGGAGGTCGGCAGGGTCTCGACCGGCGCGTCGAGGTCGAGCTCGACGCCGAGGCGGTCGATGGCCTGGCGGGCGATCTGGCGGACGCGGCGCCAGGAGACGAGCTTCCGCCCCTCCTGCAGCTCGCTGCTCAGCGCCAGGTTCTCGGCAACCGAGAGGTTCCCGAACAGCGAGAAGTCCTGGTAGATCACCTGCACGCCCTGGGCGATGGCGGCGCGCGGCGTCATGCTCTCGATCCGCTGCCCATCGATCAGCAGCTCGCCCTGGTCGGGCTGCCAGACGCCCGAGACGACCTTGATGAGCGTCGACTTGCCGGAGCCGTTCTCCCCGGCCAGGCAATGGATCTCGCCCCGCCCGATCGAGAGCGACACGTCCTCGAGGGCGCGCACGGCGGCGAAGCTCTTGCCGACATGGCGCAATTCGATGAGCGGGGCGGCCATCTGATAAGGCGTCGGCGACTAGAAGTTGTACTGGGCCATGTTGTCCTTGGTGACGCCGACCCAGCCCTGGCCGACCAGCACGCCCGGCCGCTTCGGGTCCGGCGCCTGCAGGCTGTTGTAGCCGGCGAGGCCGAGGTCGAGCCCGGCCTTCACCGGCTTCTTCGCCAGCGCCATCACGGCAAGGATGTTCATGGCGTAGCCGGCCGTCGCCGGGTCCCAGAACTGGATGTAGTTGATGTCGCCGTTGCGCAGGTACTGCCCGGCGACGGAGACGAGGCCGGTGCCGGAGAAGAACAGCTTGCCGGCGAGCTTGCGCTCGGCGATCAGCCGGCCTGCCCCCGCCGAGGTCGGCATCGGCGCGCCGAGGATGCCCTTCAGGTCCGGATAGGCGGTGAGGACTTCCTTCAGCTTGTTGTAGTCGGTGGTCGCGTCGTCATAGGTCTCGATGCGGCGCGTCACTTCCTGCATCCTCGGGAAGTTCTGCTTCTGGTAGGCGACGGCGCCGTCGATCCACTCCATCTGCGATTGCGAGGTGAGGCTGCCGACGGTCGCGACATACTTGCCCTCGCCGCCCATGTCGCGCGCCAGCACCTCCATCAGCTTGGCGCCATAGGCGTGGTTGTCGAAGGCTTCGATGTCGTAGTCGATGTTCTCGAGGCTCGATGCCTCGTGCGAGATGACGGTGATGCCCTGGCGCCGCGCCTTCCGCAGCACCGGCTCCACCGCCTCGACCGAGAAGGGGACGATGCAGATGGCATCCACCCCCTGGGCGATCAGTCCCTCGACGAGCTGGACCTGTGCGGCGGCGTCCGCCGCGCTCGGGCCGACCATCCAGGTGTCGTGGCCCTGGTCGGCGCCGAACTGCTTCACGCCGGCGCGCATGCGGTCGAACCAGGCGATGCCGTCGACCTTCACCACGGTGGCGATGCTGTACTTCTTGGTAGCGCGGGCGCTGATGTCCTTCGACACCTTGCTCGCATCCACCGCCGCGCCCTGCGCGGAGGCCGGGCGGCCGAGGCTTGCCGCCATCAGCCCGCCCGCCGCGAGGGCGCCGAGGCTCCGCCTGTCGATTCCGGTCATTGGTGTCTCTCCCATGTCGGTCTGTTTCAATAGCCGCTGGCCGCCGGCATGCCGGTGACCAGCGCGACGCCGGAACTCGCCCCGATCCGGGTGGCGCCGGCGGCGATCATCGCCTCGGCGGCCTCGCGGGTGCGGATTCCGCCGGAGGCCTTGACCCCCAGCGCATCCCCGACCGCGGCCCGCATCAGCGCCACATCGGCGGCGGTGGCGCCGCCGGTGGAGAAGCCGGTCGAGGTCTTGACGAAATCCGCCCCCGCCTCGGCAGCGAGGCGGCAGGCGAGGCGCTTCTGCGCATCGTCCAGCAGGCAGGTCTCGATGATGGTCTTCAGCACGCGGCCGGGGCAGGCGGCGCGCACGGCGGCGATGTCGGCGCGCACCGCATCCGCCCGGCCCTCGCGCAGCGCCCCGATGGCGATGACCATGTCGATCTCCTCGGCGCCGTTGCGGACGGCATTCGCCGCCTCCGCCGCCTTGTCGGCCGGGGTGGTCGCGCCGAGGGGGAAGGCGACGACGGAGCAGGTGCGGACCTCGCTGCCGCGCAGCAGGCCCGCGACCAGCGGCACATGCACCGGGTTCACGCAGACCGAGCGGAAGCCGTACTCCCGCGCCTCGGCGCAGTAGCGGCGCAGCTCCGCCTCGGTCGCCTCCGGCTTCAGCAGGGTGTGGTCGATCAGCGGTGCCAGCGCGATCGGGGCCTGGGTCATGCGGCGGGGCGTCCTCGGGATTGTTAGAATCTTAACCTTTGTGGTATCTGAAACATCGGTTGTCCGAGCGTCAAGCACACCAATCCGGGAGGAGTGATGGCGGAGGGCGCAAGGCAGGGCGCCCGGCTGGCGCGGCTGCAGGCGATGGTGGCGGAGGGTGGGCCGATGCGGCTGGAGGCCGCGGCGGCCTCGCTCGGCGTCTCCTCCATGACCCTGCGGCGCGACCTGGCGCGGCCCGGCCTCGACCTCAGCCTGCTCGGCGGGCATGTGGTGCCGCTCGGCGCCGGTGCGGGATATGCGCTGGAGCGGGAGCAGGGCAGCCATCGCGCCGCCAAGCGCCAGGCGGCACGGCATGCCGCGGCGCTGGTCGAGGAGGGCGACACGCTCTTCGTCGATTGCGGCACCACCATGCCGCATCTGGCGGAGGCGCTGCGGCCCGGCATCTTCCTCACCATTCTCTGCTATGCGCTCAACATCGCAACGCTGCTCAGCCGGCGGCCGCAGACGCAGCTGATCCTGCTCGGCGGGCTGTTCCACCCTGCGTCCGCGACCTTCGCCTCGGACGAGGCGCTGGCAAGCCTCAGGCGCATCCGCATCAACAAGGCCTTCCTCTCGGCGGGTGGGGTGGATGCGGCAGGCGGCGTCACCTGCACCAATTTCAACGAGGTGCCGGTGAAGCAGGCTGCCATGGCCGCCGCGGCGCAATCCATCCTTGTCGTGGATGCGAGCAAGTTGGGGCGGCTGAAGCCAGCGCATTTCGCCCCCATCGGGGCCTTTGACCGCATTGTGACCAGCCCGCTCCCCGATCCCGCCGCGGCCCTGCCGCTGCGCCGTGCCGGGATCCGGCTGGACGAGGCATCGTAGACCGATGGAAGGGGGCGGGGCCGGCATGCAGGACATCGTCATCGGCGTGGATGTGGGCACCGGCAGCGCCCGGGCCGGCGCCTTCGACGGCACGGGGCGGATGCTGGGCCAGGCGAGCTGCCCGATCCGGCTCTGGGCGCCGCGGCCGGGCTACGCGCAGCAGAGCTCGGCGGATATCTGGGGCGCGGTCTGCCAGGCGGTGCGCGGGGCGATGGCGGGGCTCGACACAGGGCGGGTGCGGGGAGCGGGCTTCGACGCCACCTGCTCGCTCGTCGCGCTGGATGCGGCGGGGGCGCCCGTCTCCGTCAGCCCGGGGGGCGAGGCGGAGCAGGACATCATCGTCTGGATGGACCATCGCGCCGCGGCGGAGGCCGAGGCGATCAATGCCGGCGGGCACGAGGTGCTGCGCTATGTCGGCGGGCGGATCTCGCTCGAGATGCAGGTGCCGAAGCTGCTCTGGCTGAAGCGGCACCTGCCGGCCGCCTGGGGGCGGGCGGCGCTGTTCCTCGACCTGCCGGACTTCCTCACCTGGCGGGCCACGGGCAACGCGGCGCGCTCGCTCTGCTCGACGGTCTGCAAATGGACCTATCTGGGGCGGGAGGGGCGGTGGGATGCGGCCTTCTTCCATGCCGTCGGGCTCGGAGAACTGGCAGAAGAGGGGTTCCGGCGGATCGGGACCGAGATCCTGCCGGTGGGGCAGGCGATTCCCGGCGGGCTGGCGGCCGGGGCGGCGGCGGAGCTCGGGCTGCCGTCGGGCATCCCGGTCGGCGCCTCGGCGATCGATGCGCATGCGGGCGGTCTCGGGACGATCGGCGCGGCGCTCGACGGCGCGGCGCCGGATGCGGCGGCGCTGCGGCGCCGGCTGGCGCTGATCGGCGGCACATCGAGCTGCCACATGGCCGTCTCGGCCGAGCCGCGCTTCGTGCCGGGGGTCTGGGGCCCCTATTACTCCGCCATGCAGCCGGGGCTCTGGCTGAACGAGGGCGGGCAGTCGGCGACGGGCGCGCTGATCGACCATGTCATCACCACCCATGCCGCCTATCCGGCGCTGGCGGAGGAGGCGCGGCAGGCGGGCGCGACGGTCTATGCGCGGCTCAATGCCCGGATCGAGGCGCTGGCGGCGCCGCTCGCCTTCCCGGCGCTGCTGACCGAGGGGCTGCATGTGCTGCCGGATTTCCACGGCAACCGCTCGCCGCTGGCCGATGCGGGAATGCGGGGGATGGTCTCCGGCCTCACGCTATCGGCCGGGACGGACGATCTGGCGCGGCTCTACCTCGCCACGGTGCAGGCCGTGGCCTATGGCACGCGGCATGTCGTCGAGGCGATGAATGGCGAGGGCTATGCCATCGACACCATGCTCGCCAGCGGCGGTGGGACGAAGAACCCGGTCTTCCTCCGCGAGCATGCGGATGCCACCGCCTGCCGAATCGTGCTGCCGGAGGAGCCGGAGGCGGTGCTGCTCGGCGCGGCGATGCTGGGGGCGGTGGCGGCCGGGCTGCATCCCGGCCTGCCCGAAGCGATGGCGGCGATGAGCCGGGCGGGCGAGGTGCGGCGGCCCGACCCGGCCACGCGGCGCTACCACGAGGCCAAGTATGCGGTCTTCCGCCGCATGCAGTCCGACCAGCTGGACTACAGGCGGCTCATGGCCGGGGCGTGAGGGGGGCGGCGCCCCCCTCCGCCGGTCAGCGCTGCGCTGCGGCGGCCGGGAAGGCGAAGTTGTCGAAGCTGCTCTCGGCGATGCGGAACCACTGGTACTCCTCCTGCCGGTAGGCCCGGTAGGCGGCCCAGATCTTCCGGAAGCGCTCGTTCCTGCCGGAGAGCTCATCGTACATTGCATTCGCCTCGTTCCAGGCGGCCTGCAGGATCTCGCGCGGCCAGGGGCGGAGCTGGGCGCCGGCGGCGACCAGGCGGCGCAGCGCCTGCGGGTTCAGGTGGTCGTACTGGGCGAGCATGTTGGCATTGGCCTCGCTGCAGGCGACCTCGATGGCGGCCTTGTAGCTGTCCGGCAGCTTCGCCATCGCATCGCGGTTGACGATGAAGTGGAGGTGCGCGCCGGCCTCCCAGAAGCCCGGATAGTAGTAGTAGCGGGCGACGCGGACGAAGCCGAGCTTCTCGTCGTCATGCGGGCCGACGAACTCCACCGCATCCAGCGCGCCGCGCTCGAGCGAGGGGTAGATGTCGGCGGGCGCGATGGCCTGGGGCACGGCGCCGAGCCGGGCGAAGAGCTGGCCGTTGAGGCCGGGGGTGCGGAATTTCAGCCCCTTCAGCTCGGCCAGGGTCTTCACCTCGTTGCGGAACCAGCCGCCCATCTGCGCGCCGGTGTCGCCGGCGGGGAAGCCGACGCAGTTGAACTCGGCGAGCAACTCGTCGCAGAGGGCGTTGCCGCCGCCATACTGCAGCCAGGCGAGGTTCTGCCGCGCGTTCAGGCCGAAGGGCACGCCGGTGAAGAAGTTCAGCGCCAGGTCCTTGCCGGCATAGTAGTAGAGCGGCGCATGGCCGCCCTCGATGGAGCCGGACTGCACCGCATCCAGCACCTGCGGGCCGGGGACGACCTCGCCGGCGGGGAAGAAGCGGATGCGGAAGCGGTTGTCGGTGAGCTGCGCGACGCGCTTGGCGATGTTGTCGCCGGTGCCGAAGAGCACGTCGAGGTTCCGCGGGAAGGCGGAGGAGATGCGCCAGTTCACCTCGGGCGCTGACTGGGCCAGGGCCGGGGCGGCCAGGGCGGCGGGCGTGGCGAGGGCGGCGGCGCCCAGGATCAGGCGGCGGTTCATCGGTGGCGGTTCCTCCCGGTCGGGGCCGGACATTGCGCCCGGCCCATGGTCATGCGGCGCATGGAAAAGCCTGAACGCGCGCCGGAAGCAATACCCTAACGATCGAAAGGGGCGGCATGGCGGATGCAGAAGGGTTGCGGCGGTCCTGGCTGGCGGTTCCGCTGGTGGCGATCGGCGGCTGCGTGGATGCGATCGGCTGGCTGCGGCTGCAGGAGCTGTTCGTCAGCTTCATGAGCGGGACGAGCACGCTGCTCGGCGTCGCGGTGGCGGCGCGCCAGCCGGGCCGCGCGGCGGAGCTGGCGGTGGTGGTAGCGCTCTTCGCGCTCGGCGCGGTGGCGGGGGCGGGGCTGGCGCGGCTGGCAGGGCGGCGGCGGGCGGCGGCGGTGCTGGGCGTGGTGGCAGTGCTGCTGGGCTGCGGGTGGCGGCTGCCCTCGGTGGAGGGGGCCGGCTTGCCCTTGATGGCCTTCGCGGTGGTGCCGGCGATGGGGGCGCTGAACCTCGCCCTGCCAGGGGTGGGCGGGATCACCTTCGTCACCGGTGCGCTGACTCGCTTTGCCGATGCGCTGGTGACGGCGCTGGCGGGGGCGGGGCGGCATGGCGCCTGGGTGGTGCAGGCCGCGGCCTGGATGGCGCTGGTTGCCGGAGCGACGGCAGGGGCCTGGCTGGAGGCGCGGATGGGGCAGGATGCGCTGGTGGTGCCGGCCCTGGCCGCCGCAATGGCGGCCGTGGTGGCGGTTCGGCGGGTTTAGGCTGCTATGGCGTCCACACGTTCAGGTTGCGGAAGGCTGCCGACGCTGCATGTGCCGATCGGACCGAATTCGGCCATCTGGGGCAGGCGCCAGGCCTCGACCAGTCGCGGATCGGACCAGGGCGGCGGCAGGTCCTGCGTTGGCCCGGCGGCGGACTGCAACGGCACGATGAAGGCGCAATTGGCGAATTGCCGAGCCTGTTCAACGCTGTCCGCGACGATGTGGCAGGGTGCGCTGTGCCAGCTCATGGCCCAGGCGGGATGGTCGAGGGCGGTTGGACGAGGCTCAAGGCGGAAGACAGCCATCGCGTCAGGATCCATGGTGCAGTGCGTTAAGAAACCTTCGCGCTACATCCCGGGACGATCCACTCTCGTTACCGTCATAGTTATCACAAGCTTGCGTTGAAAAAAGGAGACTGATTATTCATTATTGGGCAGCCGTCAGGGATCAGGAGGGGCCGCCTGCGCCCCGCAGCAGCACTACGGCCACCGCCACCAGCTGGGCCATGTTCAGCAGGACGGAGAGGCGATGGGCACGGTCGAAGCGGGGCTTCGCCGCCGCATCCCCGGCCTGGGCGGCATCGGAGAGCCGGTTGATCCGCGGCATCAGCCCCTGGCGGAGCCAGACCGTCAGCGCGGCGATGAGGGCCATGGCCAGCGCATCGGCCGGGCGGGAGGGCGCCAGGGCGAGGGCGGCGAGGCCGGCCGTGCCGATCAGCCAGAGATAGTAGCGCGGGAAGAGCTGGCGGATGAAGCGCCCGGCCCATTCCGGCGGCAGGCGGGTGAAGACCAGCGGCGCCACCACGGCGGCGAAGAAGACCATGCCGCCGAGCAGCAGGGCGAGGCTGAGGAGAGCGAGGCCTGGGAGGATCATGCGGCGGCGGAGATGGCCCCGTTGCCGCATCTGGCAAGACGCCTCGCCGGTGCCGTCCCGCGGCATCGCCGCGGGACGCTTGCCGAAGCCTCGTGTCACGCGGCGCCGGCGGCGCCCCCGCGGGGGCGCGCCGCGCCGTCCTAGCTCAGTACCGGTACTGCTCGGTCTTGAAGGGGCCCTGCTCCGGCACGCCGATATAGGCGGCCTGCTGCGCGCTGAGCTTGGTCAGCTTGGCGCCGACCTTGTCGAGATGGAGCGCGGCGACCTTCTCGTCGAGGTGCTTCGGCAGGACGTAGACCTTCTTCTCGTACTTGCCCGGGTTCGCCCAGAGCTCGATTTGCGCCAGCGTCTGGTTGGTGAAGCTGGCCGACATGACGAAGCTCGGATGGCCGGTGGCGTTGCCGAGGTTCACGAGCCGCCCCTCGGAGAGCAGGATGATGCGCTTGCCGTCCGGGAACTCGACCTCGTCCACCTGCGGCTTCACGTTGTGCCACTTCTGGTTCTTCAGCGCCGCGACCTGGATCTCGCTGTCGAAGTGGCCGATGTTGCAGACGATGGCGCGGTGCTTCATCGCCCGCATGTGGTCGATGGTGATGACATCGACATTGCCTGTCGCGGTGACGAAGATGTCGGCGCGCGGGGCGGCATCCTCCATCGTCACGACCTCATAGCCCTCCATCGCGGCCTGGAGCGCGCAGATCGGGTCCGCCTCGGAGACCATGACGCGGCAGCCGGCATTGCGGAGAGAGGCGGCCGAGCCCTTGCCGACATCGCCGAAGCCCGCGACCATCGCGACCTTGCCCGACATCATCACGTCCGTGCCGCGGCGGATGCCGTCGACCAGGCTCTCGCGGCAGCCGTAGAGGTTGTCGAATTTCGACTTGGTGACGCTGTCGTTCACGTTGATGGCGGGGAAGAGCAGCTTGCCCTCGCGCGCCATGGTGTAGAGGCGGTGCACGCCCGTCGTCGTCTCCTCGGAGACGCCGCGGATGCTGGCGGCCAGCTTGGCGAACCAGCCCGGCTTGGTCTTCAGGCAGTCCTGGATGAGGGCGAAGAAGGCCTCCTCCTCCTCATTGGCCGGCTTGCCGAGGAAGGCCGTGTCGCCCTGCTCGGCGCGCAGGCCGTAATGGACGAGGAGCGTCATGTCGCCGCCGTCGTCGAGCAGCATGTTCGGCTCGCCACCATCGGCCCATTCGAGCGTCTTCTGCACGTAGGACCAGTACTCCGGCAGGGTCTCGCCCTTCACCGCGAAGACCGGGGTGCCGGCGGCGGCGATGGCGGCCGCGGCGTGGTCCTGGGTCGAGAAGATGTTGCAGGAGGACCAGCGGACATCGGCGCCGAGGGCCTTCAGCGTCTCGATCAGCACGGCGGTCTGGATGGTCATGTGCAGGCAGCCAGCGATGCGGGCGCCCTTGAGCGGCTGGGACGGGCCATAGTCGCGGCGCACGGCCATCAGGCCGGGCATCTCGTCCTCGGCCATGGCGATCTCCTTCCGGCCCCAATCGGCCAGGCTGAGATCCTTCACGATGCTATCGGCCATCTGCGCATTCCCTGAAACAGGCGGTTCGGCGGGGCGCGTAGCATGGGCGGGCGAGGCTGGCCAGGGGTTTGCGACGAGACATAAGGATATCTTTATGTTTGCGGCGGAAATGGAACCGGCAACATGCATCCTTTCCGGGGCTGGGCCGTTTCCGCCTCACGGCCGCATGTCGCGGCCCGAAGGAGGACGCCATGATCGATATGACCAAGATCGCCGAGCATATGGAGGTCGTCGGCTCGGACGGGCAGCATGTCGGCACCATCGATTCCGTCGATACGACCCGGCTGAAGCTGACCAAGCAGGACCCCGCCTCGGGCGGGCAGCACCGCTACCTGCCCTTCGGCGCCATCGCCCGGATCGAGGAGAATGTCG
The DNA here is from genome assembly GCA_902805545.1 of uncultured Craurococcus sp. Classification (GTDB taxonomy): domain Bacteria; phylum Pseudomonadota; class Alphaproteobacteria; order Acetobacterales; family Acetobacteraceae; genus Belnapia. Next base: position 79,542 of record CADCTD010000170.1, read on the forward strand.
TGCATCTCTCCATCCCCGCCGCCGAGGCGCGCGGGATGACGGAGACGCGGGGCAACGATCCGGTCTAGCCGGGGCGACGGGCCGCGCGGCCCGCCCCCTTTCCGCGCCTTTCCCTCTGCCTCTCCCCTTCGGCCCCGCCTGGGCTATGAGAGCGCCTCGCCGATGGCGACCGTCTGAAACGTGATCGACATGGCAGGGCGAAACCATGGCCTATGGGCGCCGAGGAAGGGGTAGCGATCGGCATGGCCGCTGAGGACATCCCGCGGGCCGCATCCGCCGAGGTCGTCGCCTTCGCGCGCCGGCCAACGCCCGAGCCCGGGCGCATCCAGGCGCAGATGAAGGCCCTGGCCGAGGCGGCGGGGCGGGTGATGCGCGCGCCCGGCCTGCCGGCGACGCTGCAGGCGATCACCGATGCGGCGCGGGGCATCGTCGGCGCGCATCAGTCGGTCTGCAGCCTCAGCCGCGGCCGCGACAGTTCGCAGGCGACCAGCGCCGTCTCGCTCTCGGAGAAATACGCCGCCTGGCGCGACCATGCGACGAGCCCGGACGGCTCCGGCCTCCATGCCTGGGCCTGCGAGGCGAACCGGCCGATCCGCATGACCCAGGCGGAGCTGGAGGCGCATCCGCGCTGGCGCGGCCTGGGCGGGGATGCCGCGCGGCACCCGCCGATGCGGGGCTGGCTGGTGGCGCCGCTGCTCGGCAATGACGGGCGCAACCTCGGCATCATCCAGCTCTCCGACAAGCTCGAGGGCGAATTCGACGAGGCGGACGAGGCGATCGTGGTGCAGCTCGCACAATTCGCCGCCTCGGCCATCGAGCGGGCGGGGGTCGAGGCCTCGCTGCGCGAGAGCGAGGCGCGCTTCCGCCACATGGCCGACAGCGCGCCGGCGCTCATCTGGATGACGGACGAGACGGGGCAGCTGGTCTTCGCCAACATGCACCACGACTTCGTCTTCGGCCGGGCCGCGGCGACGCTGCTCGGCGATGGCTGGTGGGAGGTGCTGCTGCCGGAGGATCGGCCGGCGCACGAGGCCGCTTTCCGCGAGGCCTTCGAGGCGCGGCGCCCCTACCGGCGGGAATTCCGCGCCATCAACCGCGACGGCGCGCTGCGCTGGCTGCGCTGCGAGGGCGTCGTCCGGCTCGACGACCATGGCCGCTTCCTCGGCTATACCGGCTGCAGCGTCGACATCTCGGCCGCCAAGCATGCCGAGGCGGAGCTGCGCCGGCTGAACGAGACGCTGGAGCGCCGCGTGGCCGAGCGCACCGCGCAGCTCGCCGCCAGCGAGCTGCGCTTCCGCACCTATTTCGAGACCTCGCCGGACCTCGTCTTCCTCATCAGGGTCTCGCCCGATGGCGTCGCCTGCTACGAGGCGCTGAACCCGACGGCGGAGCGCTTCACCGGGATGAAGGCTGCCGAGGTCATCGGCCGGCCGGTCGAGGAGGTACTGCCTGCCGGCATCGCCGAGCTCACCGCCCGGCGCTACCGCCTCTGCGCCGAGCAGCAGCGGCGCATGACCTACGAAGTCGCCTATGACGTGGAGAGCGAGCGGCGGATCGCCGAGGTGATCCTGGTGCCGATGGGCGAGGCGGGCGGCGAGCGGCTGGTGCTCGGCAACGCCCGCGACGTCACCCGGCAGAAGGCGCTGGAGGAGCAGCTGCGCCAGGCCCAGAAGATGGAGGCCGTGGGCCAGCTCACCGGCGGCATCGCGCATGACTTCAACAACCTGCTGACCGGCATCATCGGCGCGCTGGCGATGCTGCAGCGCCGGGTGGAGGCCGGGCAGGTCGAGGCGCTCGGGCGCTATACCGGCGTGGCGATGACCTCGGCGCAGCGCGCGGCGGCGCTGACCCAGCGGCTGCTCGCCTTCGCCCGCCGCCAGCCCCTCGACCCGCGGCCGGTCGATGCGAACCGGCTGGTCGCGGGGATGGAGGAGCTGCTGCGGCGGACGCTCGGCCCGCCCATCGCCCTCGAGATGCGGCTGGTGCCGGGGCTCTGGGCCACGCTCTGCGACCCGAACCAGCTCGAGAGCGCGATCCTCAATCTGGCGATCAATGCCCGGGATGCGATGCCGGAGGGCGGGCAGCTCACCATCGGCACCGAGAACCTGCGGCTCGGCGAGGCTGCGGCGCGGATGCTCGGCGGCGAGCTGCAGCCGGGAAAGTATGTTACCATCAGCGTCGGCGATACCGGCACGGGCATGCCGCCCGAGGTGCTGGAGCGGGCCTTCGAGCCCTTCTTCACCACCAAGCCGATCGGCCAGGGGACGGGATTGGGGCTTTCCATGCTCTACGGCTTCGTCAAGCAGTCCGGCGGGCATGTACGGGTGGAGAGCGCAGCGGGGCAGGGCACGACCTTCCGCCTCTACCTGCCGCGCCACAGCGGCGCGCCGGACCAGGCGGAGGCGGAGGAGCGCGGCGGCCGCCCCCCGCGCTCCGACCGCGGCGAGACGGTGCTGGTGGTGGAGGACGAGCCGGCGGTGCGCCTCCTCATCCTCGAGACGCTGAAGGATCTCGGCTATGCGGCGCTGGAGGCGCCGGACGGGGCGGCGGGGCTCGAGATCATCCGCTCCGCAGCGCGCATCGACCTGCTCGTCACCGATGTCGGCCTGCCGGGGCTGAACGGGCGGCAGCTGGTGGATGCGGCGCGGGCGGTGCGGCCTGGGCTGAAGGTGCTCTTCGTCACCGGCTATGCGCACAATGCCCTGGCCGGGCAGGCGCCGCTGGACCCGGGGATGGAGCTGCTGACCAAGCCCTTCTCGCTGAACGAGCTCGGCAACCGCATCCGCGCGCTGATCGACGGCTGAGTCAGCGCCGCCGCAGCGCGAAGGGCAGGGTGGCGAGGCCGAGCAGCACGGCGAACCAGAGCGTCGCCAGCCGCACCAGGATGGTGGCGAGGATCGCGGCCGCCTCCGGCACCCCGACCAGGCGCAGCAGGCCGAGCAGGCCGACATCCGCGGCACCCAGCCCGCCCGGCAGCAGCGAGACCGCGCCCGCGACGGCGGCGAGGCAGAAGACGAGCATGCCCTCGCCGAGTCCGATCGGCGTGCCGAGCGCCTGCACCACCAGCATCAGCACCAGGCATTCGGCAAGCCAGCCGAGCAGGCTCAGCAACAGCGCGGGCAGCAGCACCATGGGCCGGCCGATGGCGGGGAGGGTGGCGCAGACCTCCCGCGCGCGGGCGAAGAGGCCGGGGGCGCGGCGGATGCGGCGCTCCGCCCAGTCGATCAGGTGCAGCAGCAGCGGCGCATGGGTGAGTGCCGCGAGCAGTGCGACGCAGGCGGCGGCGAGCACCGCCGTCACCACCACGTACTGGCTGGTGAGCGCGGCGCCGGCGAGCGCCAGCAGGCAGATCGCCACCATGTCCATCACCCGGTCGCCGGCGAGCAGCGGCATGCTGCGGGCATAGGGCACGCCGTGGTGGCGCTGCAGCAGCCAGAGCCGCACCACCTCGCCGAGCTTGCCTGGCGTGACGGTGAGGGCGAAGCCGGCGAAGAAGTAGAGCATCTGCCGCGCCGGCGGGGCGGCAATGCCGAAGGCGCGGCCGAGCAGCACCCAGCGCCAGCCGCGCAGCAGGTAGTTGGCCAAGGAAAGGGCGAGGCAGCCGAGCAGGACGGCGGGCGAGAGCAGAGAGGCGGCCGCCATCATCTCGCTGTCGCGGGCGAACCAAAGCAAGGCGGCGCAGGCGAGCAGGAAGGCGGCAAGCGTCGCCCCGGTGCGGCGCAATGCGCGGCCGAGGCGCGGGGCCTCGCCCTCCGCCTCGGCGGGGGCGGGCGGGGATGCGAGGTGCTGCATGGGGCGGAGGACTTAACGATGCCAGGGGTGGCGGTCCATGCACGGCGTGTTGCACTGCGATGATAAGGGCGCGAGGCCGCGCGTCATCAACCGAGCGTGTGCGGCTGGCGCTTCGCTTGACGCTGCAAGTCACGGCCATCGATCATCCGCCGGCACGAACGGCCCCATGCAGGGCCGCGGCATTGGGGGAGAGACGCGATGGCATTCGACCTGCCTGGCGACCGGCGCGGCATGCTGCAGGGGGGCGGGGCGTTGCTCGGTGCCCTCCTCGGCGGCTTCGGGATCAGCCCTGCCCTCGCCCAGGACATGGTGCGCGAGGTCGGCCGCTCCGAGCGGCCGCTGCGGGCCGCCTTCTCCAATGCAGGTCTGCAGGCGACCTGGTGCGCCCAGGGCAAGCAGGCGGCCGAGTGGTGGGGTAAGCTCTTCAACGTCCAGGTCACCTGGTTCGATGGCGAGCTGAATGCGACGAAGCAGCGCAGCGCCGTCGAGAACATGGCGAGCCAGAGATGGGATTTCGTTGCCATCCAGGCCTTCGGCATCGGCACGCTGGCGCAGCCGGTGAAACGGATGATCGATGCCGGCATCCCGGTGATCGACATGGATACGCTGATCGCGCCGCTCGACAGCATCAACGTCCACAGCTTCCTCGCCCCGGACAACGAGTTCATGGGCGCCTCCGTCGCCCAGGCGCTGGTCGATGCGATCGGCGGCAAGGGCATCATGACGATGACCCAGGGCGCGCTCGGCCATACCGGGGCGCAGGGGCGGGCCCGCGGCTTCGATTCCGTGGTGAAGAAGCACCCCGGGATCGAGGTGGTGGACACCACGCCGGGCGACTGGGACGTCACCAAGGTGGCGCGGCTCTGGGACACGCTGCTGACCAAGCACCCGAAGATCGACGCCGCTTATTTCCACAACGACGACATGGCGCTGGCCGCTTACAACGTGATGAGGTCGCGCGGCCGCACCAACATCCTGATCGGCGGCTGCGACGCGATGCCGCCGGCGCTCGCCGCCGTCTCCGACGGGCGGATGCATGCGACGGTGCGCAACCCCTCCTGCCGGATCCATGGCGGGGCGATCGTCGCCGGCGTCGCCGCGGTCGCGGGCCAGAAGACGGGCAACGGCGCGGGCATGATCCCGAAGCATGTCATCACCGACGGGCCGGTCGTCACCAAGGCGAATGCCCCGGGGATGGCCTGGATGGAGAGCCATTTCCTGATCTGATCATGGCCCGCGGCGCGCCCCTGCTCGAGCTTCGGGGCATCAGCAAGTCCTTCGGCGGCGTTACCGCCCTCTCCGGCGTGGACTTCACGCTGGAAGTGGGCGAGATCCATGGTCTGGTCGGCGAGAACGGCGCCGGCAAGAGCACGCTGATGAAGATCATCGCCGGCGTGCACACCAGCTTCGAGGGGGAGATGCGCATTGCCGGGCGGCCGGCGCGGCACCGCTCCGCCCGCTCGGCGCGGGATGCCGGCATCGGCATGGTGCACCAGGAGCTGAGCGTGGTGCCGGAGCTCTCCGTCGCCGAGAACGTCATGCTCGGCGTGCAGCCGGTGAACCGGCTCGGCCTGGTCGACTGGCCGGGAATGATGCGCCGGGCGCGGGCGCTGCTGGCCGAGCTCGGCATCGATGTCGACCCGCGCGTGCCGATCGGCCGCCTGCCGCTGGGGATGCAGCAGCTCGTCGAGATCGCCCGCGTGCTCTCCTCCGGGGCGCGCATCGTCATCCTCGACGAGCCGACCTCGGCGCTCTCGCCGCCGGAGGTGGAGGTGCTGTTCGGCCTGCTGCGCCGCGTGCGCGACAGCGGGCGGAGCATCGTCTTCATCTCCCACTTCCTCGAGGACGTGCTGGCGATCTGCGACCGCGTCACCTGCTTCCGCAACGGCCGCTTGATCGAGACGGCGCCGGTCTCGGCCATCGACAAGGGCTGGATCATCACCCGCATGATCGGCGCCGGGCACGAGGAGCTGGAGCAGGGCTATGCCGGGGAAATCCGGCTCGACAGCCGCCCCGGCGCGCCGGTGGTGCTCGCCTGCGAGGCGGCCTCCGGCCCCGGCTTCCGCGAGGTCTCGCTCGAGGCGCGGGCGGGGGAGGTGCTCGGCATCTACGGCTCGATGGGGGCGGGGCAGCTCGACCTCGCGCGGGCGCTGTTCGGGCGGACGGCGCTCTCGGGCGGGCGGCTCTCGCTCGACGGGCGGCCGATTGCCTTGCGCAACACGGCGGCGGCGCGCAGGGCGGGCATCGCCTTCGTGCCGGAGAGCCGGCGGAGCATGCTCTTCGCCCAGGAGCCGGTCTACAGGAACGTCTCGATCAGCATCCTCGACCGCATCTCGCGCCTCTGGGTGAAGCCGGCGGTGGAGCGGGCGATCGCGCAGCGGCATGTGGAGGCGCTCGGCATCCGCCCGCCTTCCGTGCACCCGCGGCTCGGCACGCTCTCGGGCGGCAACCAGCAGAAGGTGGCGCTGGCCAAGTGGCTGACCCACCTCCCGCGCGTGCTCGTGCTCAGCGAGCCGACGCGGGGGATGGATGTCGGCGCCAAGGAGGAGGTGGTGCGGATCGTCCGGGCCTTGCGCGAGCAGGGGATCGCCGTGCTGGTCGTCTCGACGGAGCCGGAGACGGTGCTGTCGCTCGCCGACCGCATCCTCGTCATGAAGCGTGGCCAAGTCTGCGAGGAATTCGCCGGCGGCACGGTCAGCAAGGACCGCTTGCTGGCGGCAGCATAGGAAAGAGCATCCATGAGCACGAGCGACAGCGCCGTCCTTCCCCGCAGCGGCGGCATGGGCTGGCTCAAGGGACAGCTCCGCAACATCGCGCCCTTCGCCACGCTGCTGGTGCTGGTGGCGCTGTTCAGCATCGCCAGCCCCTCCTTCGCCACGCTCGACAACGTGGCGAACATCGCGCGGCAGGTCTCGGTGACGGCGATCATCGCGGTGGGGCTGACCTTCGTCATCCTCTGCGCGGAGATCGACCTCAGCGTGGCGAGCGTCGCCAATGCGGTCGGCATCATGGTGGCCTTCTTCACGCTGCAGGACCAGAGCGTGAATATCGCCAACATCCCGCTGCCGGGCGCAGCGGCCATCCTGCTGGCGCTGCTGGGCAGCCTCGCGCTCGGCGCGGTGACGGCCTTCGGGGTGACGGTGATCGGCATCCCCAGCTTCATCATGACGCTGGCGATGCTGCAGATCGGCGCGGGCATCTGCGCCATGCTGGTGCGCGGGCAGATCGCCTACAGCGTGCCGGCGCCGATCGAGATGCTGGGCTCCGGCTCGATCGGGCCGGTGCCCTGGATCGTGGTGGTGGCGGTGCTGGTGCTGGCGCTCGGCCACATCGTGCTGAGCTACACGCGCTTCGGGCGCTACGTCTACATGGTGGGCGGCAACCGGGAGGCGGCGGAGTATTCCGGCGTCAACGTCAAGCTGGTGCTCGCCGCAGTCCTGGTCATCTCCGCCGTCTGCTCGGGCATCGCCGGGATGCTGGGCGTCGCGCATTTCGGCAGCGCGCAGCAGAACGAATTCGACAACTACCTGCTCGATGCCATCTCGGCCGTCGTCGTGGGCGGCACCAGCCTGTTCGGCGGGCAGGGCGGCATCGGCAACACCGTGGTCGGGCTGCTGGTGCTCGGCGTCCTGAACAACGGGCTGGACCATGTGCAGATCGACAGCTTCCTGAAGATCCTCATCCGCGGGCTGATCCTGCTGCTGGCGCTGGTGATCAACGTCTATGCGCAGCGGCTGCGGGCGAAGGCCTGAGCATCCCCGGAGCGCGATCGCCGGAGACCGTAAGGGCCGGAGCCTGCCCTGGAGCGGTTTCCGTTCGCACTGGCTCACGGACCCCGCTCCAGCTTGTTGTCTTGCCGGGCAAATTACTCCGATCAGATGATTCCATCTGATCGGAGTTTGCCCTAAGCCGCGGCGATGAGGGCGGGGCCGGGCGCCGGGTGCGCGCGGCGCGGACCGCGGATGGCGAGGTAGAGCGGGGCGATGCCGAGCGCCGCCGGCAGCACGGCGAGGGAGGCGGCAGGCGCCGCCCAGGCCACCAGCGCCGCCACCAGCAGCCCGGCGACGGCCCCGCAATCCCAGCCCGCCTCGGCATTGATCTGGAAGCGGTAGATGGCGCCCGAGCGCTTCGCCCGCTCATAGACCGCGCTCATCACAACCGGCCCGTAGAAGCCCGCGATCGCCGCGCCGGTGGCATTCGCCATGGCGGCAGCGAGCGGCCACCAGGCCGAGGCGGCGCGCAGGCCGAAGCTCGCCGCCAGCGCGACGCAGACGAGGAGGAGGTAGCGGTCGCGCTGGCCGCGGTCGATGGCGCGGCCGCAGAACAGGCTGACCGCGGCGCCCACCAGCCCGGCGGCGGCATTGGCCGCGCCGAAGGCCTCGTAGCTCGCCCCCATCGAGGAGAAGAGCAGCATCGGCCAGACGAAGCCGAGGCCGGAGGCGATCCAGCCATCCGCGGCATAGGCCGCTGTGCCGCGCCGGTCGAAGCCGCCCAGCGCCTCGCGCAGGCTCGGCACCGGCCCGCTCTCGATCCGGCCCATGCGGGCGAGCGGCAGGATGGAGAGCAGGGCGCAGAGGGCGGCGATGCCGAAACCCGCCGCCTCGCCGCAGGAGGCCAGCAGGAAGCCGCCTGCGAGGGGGCCGACCACCGTCACCAGCGCGCCGACCGTCATCCGCTCGCCGAGCTGGCGACCGAGCGAGCCCTCCCCGGCGGCGGTGGCGGCCGTCGCGGCGTGGTAGGCGGGCCAGTAGAGGGCTTCGGCCGCCGAGACCGCGACGACCCAGGCGAGGAGCCAGCCGGTGCTCCGGTCCGCCAGGAGGAGGGGCAGGAATGCCAGCGCGCCGAGCACCGCGCCGAGCATCATGCCGCCGGCGATGCCGACGCGGCGGACCACCGCGACGGCCGCCAGCCGGACGCCGCAGCGGATGGCCAGCAGCGCCGCATAGGTCGCCAGCGCCACGGGCAGGCCGAGGCCGAGCTTGATGAGATAGGCGCCTACGAAGCCGCCGGCCATGGCCGAGGCCAGGCCGAACAGGGCGGCATGCAGGGTGAGGAGGCGGAAGGGGCCAAGCTGGGGCACAGCGGGAATCCGTGGGAGGTCTGAGGATGGCGCCCTCTTTTCACGGAACCGTGAGTGGAACTTTAACCGAAACCTGCCCCGCCTCAGGCGAAGGGAAATTCCCCCGCCGGCTCCCAGGGCCCGCCGCGATAGTGCCAGAGCAGCAGGCCGGTCCCCTGCGCGGTGAAGGGGGTGAAGGCCGCGCGCAGGCTGGCATGGAGCGCCCGCGCCGCCTCGACCGTGACCTTGTTCTGGACGGTGACATGTGGGCGGAGCGGCTGGCGGTCCTGGGGCGTCAGCCAGGACTGCCAGGCGGCGGCGAGGCCGCCATGCAGCGCGGCCAGCACGGGCGAGCGGAGGCGATAGGCGACGCCGCGGCCCATCATCCAGACATCCTCGACGGCAAGGTCGAAGGCGGGTTGCGCACGGCAGGTCCCGGCCAGTCGGGCCATGATGTCGTCGATCGCCTCCCCGGGGAGGTGATGGAAGAGCGTCAGGTGCGCGGCGAGGTGGTTGCGCTCGGGCGGGAAATGGGCCCGCCGCTCCCGGTCGAACCGCGCCTGGGTGGCGGGGTCGAGGGCGAGCGTCAGGATCAGCGGGTCAGCGCTGGCGGACAGGGTGGGATTCGAACCCACGATACGCTTTTGACGTATACGCACTTTCCAGGCGCGCGCCTTCGACCGCTCGGCCACCTGTCCGGAGGGCAAGCATCGGTCCGGGGGCTCCGGAACGGTGTCGCTTGCCCGATCAAGCACTATCCCTGGAGTGCATTCCGCGAACCCGCTCCAGGGCGGCGGACCATAATCAGGCGGTTGGCGCGGGGCAAGCCGCTACGTATCGCTTTCCGCATACGGGTTGGTCGTGCCGCGGAGCTGCAGGCGGATCGGCACGCCGGGCATGGCGAAGGCCTCGCGGAAGCCGTTCACCAGGTAGCGGCGGTAGTCCTCCGGCAGCTGCTCGGCGCGGGTGCCGAACACCACGACGGTCGGCGGCCGGGCCTTCGGCATGGTGGCGTAGCGCAGCTTGATGCGCCGTCCCTCGGAGAGCGGCGGCGGGTGGCGGGTCAGCATCGCCTCGAACCAGCGGTTCAGCTCGCCGGTCGGGATGCGGCGGTTCCAGTGCGCATAGGTCTCGCGCACCGCCGGCATCAGCTTCTCGACCCCGCGGCCGGTCTGGGCGGAGAGCGGCACCACGGCGATGCCGCGCATCTGGGCGAGGCTCGCCGTCAGCACGTCCTCGATGCGGCGGCGGGCGGCGGCGCGGTCCTCCACCGCATCCCACTTGTTCAGCGCGATGACGACGGCGCGGCCCTCGCGCTCGGCGAGGCGGGCGAGGCGAAGCTCCTGTTCCTCCATCCCGAGCAGGGCGTCGATGACGAGGACGGCGACCTCGCATTCCTTCAGCGCGGCGATCGAGGCGGCGGCGGACATCTTCTCGAGCGCCTGCTCGATGCGGGCCTTCTTGCGGAGGCCGGCGGTGTCGACGAGGCGGACCAGCGCCCCCGTCTCGTCCCGCCATTCGACAGCGACGGAATCCCGGGTCAGGCCGGGCTCGGGGCCGGTGATCATCCGCTCCTGGCCGAACAGGGCATTCAGCAGGGTGGACTTGCCGGCATTGGGGCGGCCGATGATGGCAAGGCGGAGGGGCCGGTCGGGGTCCTCCTGCTCCTCGGCCTCGGCGGGCAGGTGCTCGCGGATGGCGTCGTGCAGCTCGCCCATGCCGTCGCCATGCTCGGCGGAGACGGCCACCGGGTCGCCGAGGCCGAGCTCATAGGCCTCGAAGGCGGCCTGGCCGCCGAAGCGCCCCTCGGTCTTGTTCGCCACCAGGATGACCGGCACCGACTGGCGGCGGAGCCAGGTGGCGAAGGCGCGATCGGCCGGGGTCAGCCCGGTCCGCGCATCGATCACGAAGAGGGCGAGATCCGCCTCGCGCAGCGCCGCCTCGGAGCTGGCGCGCATGCGGCCCTGGATGGTCTCGGGCGCCGCCTCCTCGAGGCCAGCGGTGTCGAGCAGGCGGACATCGCGGCCGGCGACGCGCCCCTCGGCTTCCTTGCGGTCGCGGGTGACGCCGGGGGTGTCGTCGACGATGGCGATCCGCCGGCCGACGAGCCGGTTGAAGAGGCTCGACTTGCCGACATTCGGCCGGCCGAGGATGACGATGGTGGGGAGCATGCGGCTCCCCTAGCGCATCCGCCGGCCGATGTCCCGCCTCAGGCGCCCTGGAGCGCCGCCACCACCGCATCTTCCGTCAGCACGTACATGACGCCGCCGGCGACGGCGGGGGGCAGCATGACGCCGTCCGGCAGGCGGACGCGGCCGGCGATGTCGCCATTGGCCGGGTCGACCTCGACGAGCTGGGCATTGCTGCCGGCGACCAGCAGGCGGCCGCCGGCCAGGACCGGGGCCGCCCATTGGATGGGATCCCGCCGCCGCCTCTCATCCCTGAAGCGCTGCAGGCCGGCGATCCAGCGCACGCGCCCGTCATCACGGCCGAGGCAGGCGATCTCGGCCCCCGTCGTCAGCAGGAAGACCCAGTCGCCGGCCACCCAGGGGGTATCGGACGCGGCCACGTCCCGCTCCCAGAGGCGCCGGCCGGAGCGGAGGTCGAGGGCGATGGTGATCCCGCCGAGGCCGCTGGCGAAGACCCGCCCGCGGTCGATCACCGGCAGGGCGGTGATGGCGGCGATGTCGGCGAGGCCGCCGCCCGCGGCGGAACTCAGCGTCTCGCTCCATTGCACGCGGCCGTCGCTGGCGCGGATGGCGGCCAGTTCGCCGGAGCCGAAGCCGGCGACGACCATGTCGCCCTCCACCGCCGCGGCCGGCAGGCCGAGCGCCATGGTGACGGTCGGCTGGCCGCGATAGGTCCAGAGGGTCCGCCCATCCTCCACCGAGAGGGCGAGGAGGTGGTTCTCCGTCGTCGTCACATAGGCCCGGCCATCGGCGACGGTGAGCGCGCCGCGGGACGGGGCGGGCAGGTCGACGCGCCAGCGCGGCTTGCCGTCGGCCGGGTCGAGCGCCATCGCCTCCGCCATGCCGGTGGCGAGGTAGAGGGTGCCCTGGTCGAAGGCGAGGGCGGTGCCGAGGGCGCCGTCGCGGTCCCGCTCCGGCCGGGTGTCGAAGGACCAGCGGCGGCGGCCGTCGAGCGCCGTCAGCGCCGTGACCGTGCCCAGCGCATCGGCCGCATAGACCGCGCCGCCGGCGACGATGGGCGGCATCAGCAGGCGGCGGCGATAGGCGGTGCCGGTGCCGATGTCGGCCCGCCAGGCCTCGCCCAGGCGGAGGCCGAGCGCGGGGTGGCCCGGCGCATGTCCGATGGTGCCGCCGGCCTGGGGCCAGTCGGCATTCAGCGCCGGGGGCGGCAGGGTGACGGGGACCTGCGCGCCGCCCTCCTCGATGTTGAGCGGGCGGTCGGCGGCGAGGACTGGGCGGCGCTCGCCGCGCAGCGGCGTCTTCCGCTCGCCGAAGATGCTGTCGAGGGTGTCGGTGATCGACTCGCAGCCGGCGAGCAGGCCCGCGCCCCCGAGCAGGGCGAAGCGGCGGGTGAGGGGGGTCCGCATCAGCCGCCGATCTCCGCAAGCAGCTTGCCGGCCCGGTCGCGCACCCCCTGGGGCGTCGCCGGGGCCGTGGCCAGGTCGGTGAGCAACTGCTTCGCCTCCTCCGTCGCGCCGCGCTTCATCGCGGCCAGGGCCCGGATCTCCTGCACCGAGGCGCTCCAGGGGCCCCCGGCCAGGGGGGCGAGGCGGGTCTCGATCGCGGCCGGGTCCCCGGCGTCGAGGGAATGCAGCCCCCACATCACCGTGCCGAGGTCCCGGTAGAGCGGGTCGATGGCGCCATCGCGGGCGATCTCCTCCCAGAGGGCAAGCGCCCCGGCGCGGTCGCCGGCCTCGGCCTTGAGCGCCGCGGCGCGGAGCCGGGCAAGGTTGCGATAGCCGGGCGGCGCCTCGGCCGCGACGGCGGCGAAACGGTCGGCGACGGCCTTGCCGTCGGCGCCGGGCTCGGCGGCGGACCGGTTGGTGGCCAGGTAGGTCTCGGCGGTCTGGGCGGCCTGGCGGGACTCCCACCAGCGCCAGCCCTGCACCCCGCCGACGGCGGCGACCGCGAGGAGCATCAGCCCGGCCAGCAGCCCGCCATAGCGGGCCATCAGCCGCTTCATGCGCTCGGCGCGGAGGTCTTCCTGCACCTCGTCGAAGATGTCGGCCACGCGGTCCCTTCCTTGGAAGCGGGGGGTGCATAGCAGCCTGTTGGCAGGGCGTTAAGTCCGCTGCGCATAGGCTGGTGGGCGATGCGCTGGATGCTCCCCCTCCTGATGGTCCTCCTCACGGGCTGCGAGCCGCTGGCCGTTGGGGCGGCGGTGACGGCAGGCTCGGTCGCCGTGATCGGGAGGTCGCCGGTCGATGCCGTCGTCTCCGTGGCGGCGGGGCGGGACTGCTCGGTGGTGCGGCTGGACCGGGGGCAGGACTACTGCAAGCCGCAGGAGGCACCGCCGCCGCCGCCGCCCTACTGCACGCGGAGCCTCGGCCGCGTCGACTGCTGGACGGCGCCGTTGCCGGGGCGACGGGGCGTGGCGGATGGGCCGGCCACCCTCAGCGTGGCGCAGGAGGCGAACCGGACCCGGCGCTGGCCGGGGCTGTGGTGACGCAACCGGCGCCCCGACGCAGGGTTGTTGCGGCATGAGCCAGGCCGCCGGGACGCCGCAGGAGACCAGCCGCTTCAGCCTCGACGCGCTGAGCACCGTGGTGCAGACGCTGGCCATTCTCGGTGCCGGGGCCTGGGGCGTCTACACCTTCATCTACGAGGCGCGGATCAAGCCGGGCCTGGCGCCGCCCAGCGTCTCGGTCACCACCACGCTCGAGAAGGCGGGGGAGCGGGAGGGGCGGCTGGCCATCCGCTCCACCGTCACGCGGACCAATGTGGGCGAGACGGGCGTGCGGGTGCTCGGCCTGACCTACAACGTCATCGGCACTGGGATTCGCTTCGGCGAGCCCGAGGCCGGGCCGTCGGCGGAGGCCCTGGCCGGGGTCGCCGAGGTCACCGCCGCCCGTTTTGGCCGAGCGGAGCGGCAGGAGATGGTGCTGCGGCTGGGCGTGCTGTTCGAGGGCGCCACCGCCCTGCCGGCCGAGCCGTCCGAGCTCCAGCCGGGCGAGGCTGTCTCGCGCGACCTCATCTTCTATGTCGAGCGGGACCGCTACGACTCGCTGCGGTTCCAGGTGGACCTGGCCTATACGAAGCTCTCGGAGCCGGCCGTGCCGCTCCGTCTCGGCCTCGGGCCGGAGGAGCGCATCCGGGCCGAATGTGCGGCGACGACGGGCTGCGGGGGGCTCGCCACCACGGATTTCGGCACCGAATTCTCGCTCTGGTAGGCGCTCAGCCCCGCGCCTCCGCGAAGCGGACGCCGGTGCCGCGGGGGGTGCCGATCACCTCGTCCTCGCGCATGGCGACGGCGCCGCGGAGGATCGCCATGACGGGCCAGCCGGTGCAGCGATGGCCGGCGAAGGGCGTCCAGCCGCAGGGGGAGACGATCCAGCTTTCCTCGATGGTCCGCTGCCGCTTCATGTCGACCAGGGTGAAGTCGGCGTCGTAGCCGGCGGCGAGGCGCCCCTTGCCGGTCGCGCCATAGACCCGGGCCGGGCCGGCGCACATCAGGTCGACGAGGCGGGAGAGGCTGAGGCGGCCGGCGCTGACATGGTCGAGCATCAGCGGGACGATGGTCTGCACGCCTGTCAGCCCCGCCGCGCCGTCGGGCCAGGGGCGCTCCTTGGCGGCGCGGCTGTGCGGCGCGTGGTCGGAGCCGACGACATCGACCGTGCCGTCGGCGACGGCGGCCCAGGCGGCGCGCAGGTGGCGCTCGTCGCGGATGGGCGGGTTCATCACCGCATAGCCGCCGAGGCGGTCATAGGCCTCGTCGGTCTGGGTCAGGTGGTTGAGCAGGACCTCGACCGTCGAGACGTCACGGTAATCGCGCAGCAGCTCCAGCTCCTCCGCCGTCGAGACGTGGAGGATATGGGCAGGGCGGCCGGTCCTGCGGGCCAGCGTCATCAGCCGCTTGGTGCCGATGAGGGCGCAGTCGACGTCGCGCCAGACCATGTGGTTGCGGTGCGGCATGCCGCTGTGGAAGAGCGGCTTGCGCTCCTGCAGGCGGTACTCGTCCTCCGAATGGTAGCAGATCCGCCGCCGGCCGCTGCGCATCACCGCTTCCAGCGAGGCGTCGTCCTCGACCAGCAGGTCGCCGGTGCTGCTGCCGGCGAAGACCTTCACGGCGCAGACATTGGGCTGCAGCTCGAGCGAGGCGAGCTCGGCGATGTTCTTCTTCGAGGCGCCGACATAGAGGCCGACATCGACCCAGGCGCGGCCCTCGAGATAGCCGCGCTTCCAGTCCAGCCGCTCCCGGTCGGTGATGGAGGGGGCGGTGTTCGGCATGTCGAAGACCGCCGTCAGCCCGCCGAGCAGGGCGGCGCGGGTGCCGGTCTCCAGCGTCTCCACCGCCGGGTCGCCCGGGTCGCGCAGATGGACATGGGCGTCGATCAGGCCGGGGAGGATATGGAGGCCGGTGCAGTCGATGGTCTCGGCGGCACCGGCGGTGCGGAGGTCGCCGATCGCTGCGATGCGGCCGGCGCGGACGCCGACATCGGTCGCCTCCTCGCCCCAGGGGAGGACGCAGGTGCCGCCGCGCAGCACGAGGTCGAAGGCGGGCATCGGGCGTCTCCTTCCGGCAGTCCTCCGGGGTTATCCCGCGATGCGGAGGAGCGGGGAAGGGGGTGCCGGGTGCCTCACTTCCCGGGGCGGGGCGGGCCGTGGATGGCCCGCCCCGCCGGCGCTCAGCCCTTGGCGCCGATCTTGTCCTGCGTCTTCGTCTCGAAGTCGCTCGCCTCGTGCCGCTCGTGGAGCTGGCTCGAGGGCTCGCCCTGCACGCGGTTGACCATGCGGCCGCGCTGCACGGCGGGGCGGGCATAAAGCTGGTCCGCCCAGCGGTTGACGTGCCTGTACTCGTGGACCGCGAGGAACTCCGCGGCGTCGTAGAGCCAGCCCTTCACCAGCCCGCCATACCACGGGAAGACCGCGATGTCGGCGATGGTGTAGTCGGCGCCGCCCAGGTACTCGCTCTCGGCCAGGCGGCGGTCGAGCACGTCGAGCTGGCGCTTGGTCTCCATGGCGAAGCGGTTGATCGGGTATTCCATCTTGCTCGGCGCATAGGCGTAGAAATGGCCGAAGCCGCCGCCGAGATAGGGCGCCGAGCCCATCTGCCAGAACAGCCAGGAGAGGCACTCGGCGCGCTTCGCCGGCTCGGTCGGCAGGAAGGCGCCGAATTTCTCCGCAAGATAGGTGAGGATGGCGCCCGATTCGAAGACGCGGACCGGCGTCGGGCCGCTGCGGTCCATGAGCGCCGGGATCTTGGAATTCGGGTTGATGGCGACGAAGCCGCTGCCGAACTGGTCGCCCTCGCCGATCTTGATCAGCCAGGCGTCGTATTCGGCGCCCGCATGGCCGAGGGCCAGCAGCTCCTCCAGCATGATCGTCACCTTCACGCCGTTCGGCGTGCCGAGCGAGTAGAGCTGGAGCGGGTGGCGGCCGACCGGCAGCTCCTTCTCATGCGTCGGGCCGGCGATCGGGCGGTTGATGCTGGCGAAGCGGCCGCCGCTCTCCTTCTCCCAGGTCCAGACCTTGGGCGGGGTATAGTCGGACATGCTCGGGGCTCCTCTCTGATGCGCTGAGATGATGATCTTGGGCGGCGGGCGGCGAAACCCAGGGGGTTGCTACTCCACCGCCTTGCGGGTGAAGCCGGCGAGCGTCTCCTCCGTGGCGCGCTGGGCCTCCGCGGGGACGTTCACGCCGTGGCGGGCGAAGACGCGGCGGGCCATGTCCTCGCCGCTGCTGCGGGTGAGGAAGATGCGGCCGGCCTCGTCCTCCCAGACCAGGACGCGCATGGGCAGGTCGAGGGCAAGGGTCGGGTGGGCCTGCATCGCCGGCGTGCCGCCGCGGGGGTTGCCGAAGACCAGCACGGTGCGGGCGCGGAGCTGCATCCCCGCCGCCTGGGCCGCCGCGGCATGGTCGATCTCGGTGAAGACGGTCCAGCCGGCGGCGCGGACGGCGGCGGCGAAGCGGTCGAGCGTCTCCCGCACGGGATGGGCGCTGGGCCGGGTGACGAGGCCGTCCGGCTCCTGCGCCAGGGCGGGGGTAGCGGCGAGCAGGGCGAGGAGGAGGGCGAGGCGGCGGGTCATGTGGCGGTCTCCCGGGGGTGATTTGCGCGTCGAGCAGGCGGTCTGGCCGGCTGCCGCGAGCACGGCCGGGCAGGTGCGGCCCTACCGCTCGCCAAGCACCTCGAACACGTCGCCCCTGACGTCGCGCCGCTCGACATGGCGGCGGTGCCAGAGAGCGTAGAAAAGCAGGTGCCAGGCAGCGAAGCCGCGGTGCTTCTCGCTGCCGGCCTGACGGAAGAGGGCGGCGACGCGATCGGGCCGGGCGATTTCGGCCACGCCCGGCTGGGCGGCGACGAGGGGGCCGAGGCGGTCGCCCACGCCCTCGATCCAGGCGCCGATGGGGACGGTGAAGCCCTGCTTCGGCTTGTAGGGCTCGGCGGCGGGGAAGTGGCGGGCGAGCCATTCGCGCAGCAGCCACTTGCCGCTGCCGCGCTGGACCTTCAGCGCATCGGGCAGGCGGAAGGCGCTGGCGGCGATGCCGGCATCGAGGAGGGGCGTGCGGCCCTCGACGCCATGCGCCATGAGGCAGCGGTCCAGCTTGATCAGCAGGTCGTTCGGCAGCCAGTCCGCGATGTCGAGGGCCTGCGCGGCCTGCAGGCGGGTGCGGCCGGGGCTGGCGGCGGCGGCCTCGGCGGCGCCGGTGCCGTCGCGCCAGCCGGTCGGAGCCTCGCGGAGGACGTCGAGGCGGTCGAAGCTCCCTCTCGAACGGGGAGCTTTGCCGCCCAGCCACCACGGCCGCATCGCGGCCCGATAGCGGCCGTAGCCCCCGAAGATCTCGTCGCCGCCTTCGCCGGAGAGGACGACCTTCACCTCCTGCCGGGCGCGGCGGGCGAGGAACCAAGTGGGGATGATGGCGTAGTCGGCGGCCGGGTCGTCCATGGCGCCGACGATCTCCGGCAGGTGGCGCCAGACATCGGCCTCGGTGACGGCGACGGTGACGTGGCGGGCGCCGGCCGCCTTGGCGAGATGCGCGGCGAGGGCGCGCTCATCCGCCGCGCCGGGCACGTCGAAGCCGGCGGTGAAGGCGAGGACGGGCTTCTCGTTCAGCCGGGCCATCAGGGCGAGGACGGCGCTGCTGTCGATGCCGCCGGAGAGGAACATGCCATAGGGCACGTCGCTGCGCTGGTGGAGGAGGACGCTTTCCTCCAGCGCGGCATCGAGCCGGACGAGGGCTGCCTCGGCGGATATCTCCTCGGGGCCGCCCTCGGGGAGCGCGGCGCGGCGGTGGCGCTCGGTGACGGCGCCGTCGGCGATCACCACCGTCTCGCCGGGGAGGATGCGGCGGATGCCCTCGAAGATGGTCTCGGCGCCGGTGGTGAACTGAATCTGCAGCAGCTCGGCGCGCGCCTCGGGGCGGATGCGCGGCTCGACCAGGCCGGCGGCGATCAGCGCCTGGGGCTCGGAGGCGAAGGCGAGGCCGCCCGCGACCTCGGCCAGGTAGAGCGGCTTGATGCCGAAGAGGTCGCGCGAGAGGACGAGCCGCTTGGTGCCGCGGTCATGCAGCGCGATGGCGTACATGCCGCGCAGCCGGTCGGCGAAGCCGATGCCGTCGCGGCGGAAGAGGTGGAGCGGCGGCTCGCAGTCGCTGCCGGTCGAGCAGTGGAGCTGATTCTGCTCGCGCAACTCCCGGTAGTTGTAGACCTCGCCATTGGCGACGAGGGCGGCGGCGCCGGCGAAGAGCGGCTGGTCGCCCGTGACCAGGTCGATGATCGAGAGCCGGGTGTGGGAGAGGGCGACATTGCCCGAGACATGGTGGCCATGCCCGTCCGGCCCGCGATGGGCGAGCGCCCGGGTCAGCGCGTCGAGGGTGGCGCCGGAGGGCACCTGGCCCAGGCGGAGGGCGAGGCCGGCAAGGCCGCACATCAGGCCATCTCCTGTGGGACGAGGGCGGTGAGGAAGGCGCGCCAGCGGGCGAGCACCGGGGCTTCGGCATGGTGGGCCGCGAATTCGGCGCGGCCGGCGGCGGCGAGGGCGGCGGCGCGGGCCGGCTCGGCCAGCAGGCCGCGGATGGCGGCGGCCAGCGCCGCCGGGTTCTCCAACGGGGCGAGCAGGCCGGTCTCGCCGGGGCGGATTAGGGCGGCGGGCCCCTCGGCCGCGGCGGCGACGATGGGGCGGGCGGCGGACCAGGCCTCGAGCACGACATTGCCGAGCGGCTCGTGGCGGGAGGGGCAGACGAAGACCTCGCAGCCGGCGAGCAGGGCGCCGGCATCCTGGCGCCAGCCGAGGAAGGCGAGGCGGGGGCCGAGGCCGAGCTCGCGGGCCAGGGCTTCGAGGGCGGGGCGTTCGGGGCCTTCGCCGGCGAGCGAGAGATGCGCCTCGGGCAGCAGGGCGAGGGCGCGGAGGAGGATGTCGAAGCCCTTGTTCGGATGGAGGCGGCCGAGGGCGAGCAGGCGGCGGGTGCCGGGCGGGGCGGGCAGCGGCGCGGGCGTGGCGCCCTCGAGGTCGGCGGCGAAATTCGGCACGTAATGGGCGCGGGCTGCGGGCCAGCCGCGGGCGATGATCCAGTCGCGGATATGCTCGGTATTGCCGAGGACGGCGTCGCAGCCGCGATAGTATTTCAGGTCGTAGTAGCCGCCCATGCGGCCGGCGAGCGTCCAGGGGGCGCCGCGGCGGCGGAGCCGGCCGGCGAAGCGGCTGGCGCGGTTGGCCCAGGAGACGACGACATCGGGGCGGAAGCGGGCCAGCGCCGCCCGCAGCGCCGGGCCGGTGCGGAGATCGAAGGGGCCGCCGAAGGGAAGCTGCACGGGGGCGAGGCCGCCCGCCGCCAGCCGGGCGGCGCGGGCGGCGTCGGTGCGGATGACGGCGAGCACGGCCTCGCCGGCGCGGGCCTGGGCGAGGGCTAGGCGCTCGAAGAAGGCCTCGGCGCCGCCCATTGGGGCGCCGGCGATCACGTGGGCGACCCTCATGGCGATCCCGCCCGGGCGGGCTGCCCCGGCCCGTCGGCGCTGCGGCTCCTGGGCCGCCTCATGCGGCCAGCGCCTCGAAACGGGCGGCGATGTCGGACCAGGACGGGCCGGGGCCGCGGGCGAGGGCGCCGGCGTGCAGGCGCGCCCAGGCGGCGTCGTCCGTGAGCAGGCGGATGGCGGCGGTGGCGAAGGCCGCGTCGTCCGCGGCGAGGAGGCCGGTCTCGCCATCCGCGATCCGCTCGGGGACGGCGCCGAGGGGCGTCACCACGGCGGGGAGGCCGAGGGCCTGGGCCTCGGCCAGGGCGAGGCAGAAGGTCTCGCCGGGGTCGCCGCGATAGAGCATCACCCGTGCCTCCGCGAGCCGCGCGGCGAGGGCCGGGCGGGGCAGGGGGGCCAAGACGCGGATGCCCTCCGCGGCCAGGGAGGCGGCGCGGGCGAGCACCGGGGCGGCGCGGGCGGTGAGGCGGGCATCGTCGCCATAGGTGGCAGCGCCGCCATACAGGTGCAACTCCGCCCGTGGCGCCGCGGGGCGGATGCGCTGCGTCCAGAGGTCGAGCAGCCAGTCGAGGCCGCGCAGCGGGTTGGAGGTGAAGACCGCGACGGGCGGCGGCGGCGGTCGGGGCGCGGCGCCCGCGGCGAAGGGCGGGGCGAGGGCCAGGGGGATCTCGACCGGGCGGAGGGGGAGGAAGCCGGGCAGGCTCGCGCTGTGCGAGGCGCCGAGGGTGACGAGGCGCGGCCAGGCGGCGAGCAGGGGAAGCAGGTGGCGGGGCTTGCGCAGGTAGCCGCCGGGATTGTGCAGCCAGAGCACGCGGCGGCCGCGCGGCAGGGCGCGGAAGAGGCGGGGGAGGCGGTTGGCGATCACCAGGTCGGCCGGCGGGCCGCCGGGGGCGAGGGGTGACCAGGCCAGGCCGTCGCGGGTCTCGGGCGGGTCGGTGCCGGCGCGGAGGTCGAGCCTGTGGCCGCGGGCGAGGAAGGCGGCGGCGAGCAGGGCGAAGGCGGTCTCGACGCCGCCGAGCGGGCGCTCGGCCAGGGCGGCGGGGCCGAGGCGGGGGCCTTCCGTGGCGAGGGCGATCCTCATCCGCGGTGGCGGTCCGGCTCCAGCCGGGCCTTCAGGTGGGCGAGCAGGGGGAAGAGGCCGGCGCAGAGGGCGATCAGCAGGCCCCAGCCGCCTTCCCTGTAGCCGCGCCGCGCCACGTAGCACTTGATGATGCGGGAGAGGCAGCGGCGGATGTTGTCGGGCAGGGAGCCGATGTCGCCGGCCGCCAGCAGGTCCGCCGCCTTGGCGGAAGAGTAGCGGTCGAGGCGGCGGAGCATGTCGGAGATGTCGCGGTCGACCTCATGGCGGATGCCGGCGGAGGTGATGCGCTCGCCCTCCGTGCCGGTCCAGTCGAGGCCGGGATGGACGCGCTGGGGGCGCCAGCGCTTGGCGCCGCGGCGGAAGAGGACCGGCTTCAGCGTAGTGCCGAAGCTGCCGCCCCAGCCGTGCAGGATCAGCCGGTCGCCGACGTAGTTGTCGATGCGGAGGCGGTGGAAGCCGTGCGGCGAGGTGCTGATCACCCGGCGGATGGCGGCCCAGAGCTCGGGCGGGACGCGCTCATCGGCATCGACCTCGAGGATCCAGTCGCCGCTGCAGACGGCGATGCCGGCGTTGCGGCGGTCGCCTTCCAGCTCCCACGCGCCCTCGAGGACATGGCCGCCGTGGGCGCGGGCGATCCCGGCGCTGTCATCGGTGCTGCGGTCGAGCACCACCACCAGCTCGTCGGCCGGGGCAAGGCTCGCCAGGCAGGCGGGGAGGCGGGCCGCCTCGTTGCGGGCGACGACGAGGGCGGAGAGCCTCATGCAGGCTGCGGCTCGGCGAGCAGGGTCCGGGCGGCGGCCAGGGCCTGGTCGAGGGCAAGGCCGGCCATGCTGTCGAGGCCAGGGCTGCCCGGCGCGATGGCGGTGGCGGTGCGGCGGCCGACCGGGGCGTATTCCTCGACGCGGGAGGGGCCGAAGAGGCCGAGGGTCGGGGTTCCGGTCGCCGCCGAGAGATGCATCAGCCCGCTGTCATTGCCGGCGAAGAGGGCGGCGCGGGCCAGGACGGCGGCGGCCTCGGGAAGGGAGAGGGTGCCGACGAGGTCCACGGCGCGATCGCCGAGCGCGGCGAGGACGGGGGCGGCCATCGCGGCCTCCTGCACGCCGGGGCCGCCGAGGATGGCGGCGCGGGCGCCGGCGAGGGGCTGGCCGGGGGCGGTCAGCGCCTCGAACAACGCCACGAAGCGCTCGGCGGGCCAGACCTTGCGGTCCCAGTTGGCGGTGGGGCCGAGGGCGATCCAGGGGCCTTCGCCCGGCAGCAGGGCGGCGGCGCGAGCGCGGTCGGCAGGGCTGAACCAGGCGACCGGGAGGGGCGGCGGTTCGAGGCCCATCAAGGCGCCGAGATGGGCCGTGCGGGGCCCGGGCTGGCGGCCGCCGCGCATGACGAGGCGGCGCTTCGCCCGGATAAGGAAGGCGAAGGCGGAGCCGCGCAGGTCCACCACCAGGTCCCAGCGCTGGGTGCCGACCTCCTGCCAGAGCTGCAGCCAGTGCAGGCGGAAGCGGCGCTTGGTCAGCACGATGGTCCAGGCGCGGTTCGGCATGCGGGCGAAGACGCCCTCGGCGGCCGGGCCGCAGGCGACGACGATCCGCGCCTGCGGGTACTGCCGGATGAGGTGGTCGAGCAGCCCGGTGGAGAGGACGGCATCGCCGATCCGGGTCGCGGTGATGAAGAGGATGCGCACGGCGGCGGGCTTAGAGCATGATCGCCGCCTGTAGAAGCGACGATCACGCGCCGGGCCTGTCCTTCGGCCGGGTGCCTCGCGCCTCCGGCCATGCGGCCTCCGACGATCACGCTCGCCATGCTCCGGCCTTGTCCCGGAGGGGCGGGCGGGCCAACTCCGTTGCATGCCGATCGCAATCCTGCCCGAGAGGGGCGTGCTGGAAGTGGCGGGGGAGGACCGGGTGGCCTTCCTCCAGGGCCTGGTCTCCAACGACGTGGCCGCGGCCGGGCCGGGCCGGGCGGTCTTCGCCGCGCTGCTGACGCCGCAGGGGAAGTGGCTGGCGGATTTCTTCATCATCGCCGAGGAGGGGCGGCTGCTGCTCGATTGCGAGCGGGCGCAGGCGGGGATGCTGGCGCAGCGGCTCGGGCGGTTCCGGCTGCGGTCGAAGGTCGCGTTGCGGGACCTGTCCGGGGAGATGGCGGTCGCCGTCGGCTGGGGTGGGGCGGCGATGCCGGCCGGCGCGGTGCCGGACCCGCGGCTGGAGGCAGCCGGGTGGCGGCTGGTCTCGGCCGAGGCGCCGGCGGCGGATTCCCCTGCCGAGGCGTGGGATGCGCACAGGCTGGCGCTCGGCCTGCCGGAGGGGAGCCGTGACCTCGTCGGCGAGCAGAGCCTGCTGCTGGAGGCGGGGTTCGACGAGCTCCACGGCGTCTCCTGGAGCAAGGGCTGCTATATGGGCCAGGAGCTGACGGCGCGGACCAAGTATCGCGGGCTGCTGAAGCGGCGGCTGGTGCCGGTCGAGGTCGAGGGGCCGCTGCCGGCGCCCGGCACCGCGGTCGTCGCCGGGGCGGCGGAGATGGGCGAGATGCGCTCCGGGCGCGGGGGCCTGGGGATCGCGCAGCTGCGGCTGGAGGCGCTGGATGGGCGCAGCCTGCGCTGCGGCGAGGCGGTGATCCGGCCGCGCATCCCCGCCTGGATGGCACTGCCGGGCGAGGTGGCGGCAACGGGCAGGTGAAGCCGGGGCTGCTCGGCCTCGGCGCGCTGATGCTGGGGGCGGCAGGGGAGGCGCCGGCGCTCGTCCCGCCGATTGCGCCGGCCTGCATCTCCTCGCCCTTCGGGCCGCGGGAGGGGGCGGGGCCGCGGGCCTCGCGCCTGCATGGCGGGATCGACCTGCCGGCGCCGGCGGGGGCCTGGGTCGTGGCGGCCGCATCGGGGCAGGTGGTGGCGATCCGGCGGCGCGGGGCGGCGGGCCTGGAGATCGACCTCGCCCATCCGGGCGGGTGGGTGACGCGCTATGCGCATCTCGGCGCCGTCGTGCCGGCGCTGGCCTCGGGCCGGCGGCGCGTGGCGCAGGGCGAGCGGCTGGGGCGGGTCGGGCGGACCGGCATCACCTACGGAACGCATCTGCATTTCGAGCTGCTGGCGGATGGGGTGCGGCAGGATCCGGCGGCGCATCTGTCACTTCGCCGGTGCCAGTAGCCGGAGCGTGATAGCCGGAATGCCGGGCATCTATCGTATACGATTTCCTTCGGGGCTGCTCTGCTCGCGCAACGAGGGAAAAGACGGATGGGCATCGACCAGTGGCAGCGGGCGAGCATGTTCCGTCGCGGCGCGGCGCGGGCCGATGCCTCCTTCCTCGAGCCGGGTGAGGCGAGCCGCCCGACCCGGCCGCCGGCCCAGCCCCTCAGCCAGAAGGAATTGCAGGAAAGCGCGCAGCGCTGGGCACGGGCGCGACTGAAGGAGCGGGTCGTCTCGCCGGAGATGGCGGGGCTCGGCCTCAGCGCGGCGATGCTGGCGGCGGTGCTGGACCAGATCGGGCTGAAGGGCGGGGCGCCGGCGGGCGAGGCGGTTGCGGCGCCGGAGCCGGCCGTGGCGGCGGGGCGCGGCAGCAGCGGGGCGAGCACCGTCATGGCCGGGGCGGAGGTGGGCAGCGGGCTCGACCAGGGCGGGAGCGATGCGGGCGCCGCGACCCATGGCGGACGGACCGCCGACGCCCCGGTGGAGCGGCCCATGGCGCGGGGGACGACCATCATCCCCTCCAACATCCTGCGCGCCGAGGCGGATGCCTGGGCGATACGGGTCGCCGATGCCTCGGTGATCGGCAAGGCGGGGTTGCTGGCGGAAGCGGCGGCCGGGCTCGGCCTGATGCAGGCGGCGGAGGCGCGGGCGGTCGGCGGGGTGGATGCGGCGCTGCTGGCGGCGTCGCAGGCCCGGGCGATCGCCGATGCGGGGAAAGCGGCCAAGGCCGTGGAGGGCGCCAAGGCGGAGGCCGCGGTGCAGCCCCAGGCGCAGACGGCGGAACCGGTGTATGCCGCGCCCGCGGCCCAGTCGGTGGCGGCTGGCCGTGACCTCGGCAGCCAGGCGAGCCAGACCGTCGCCGATGCGGATGACGGTGCGCTGGGCTGGGCGGCGCCCTCGCCAATCGTCACCTCGGCGGCGAAGCTGGACATGATGGTGGCGGCGCCGCTCGATCTCGCCGGGCTGGGGCTCGGCAAGGCGGCGGCGCTGGCGAAGGGTGCGGTCGCCGAGGTGAAGGCGGAGCACGGCGGCGGCGTCGCAGCCTCGGCGTATCGAACCGAGACGGCGGCCACGACGGTCAGTCATGCGCCGGTGGATGGCCGTGCGGCCCCGGCCGTCGTCGCAGCGGCGGATCATGCCGGCACGGTCGGGCTGGTGCAGGGGAGCGTGACCGGGGCGGTCAATGCGGTGGCCCGCGCGGTGGCGGGTGTGGATCAGGCGGCCTTGGGCACGCCGGTGTCCATCGGGGTCGTGGCGGGACTCGATGCGGGGGCCGTCGGAGCGACAACGGCGGATCATGCGGCCTCGGCTGGTCCGGTGACGGCGGCCGTGCCTGGCGGGACCGCGGGCGGTGCGAAGGCGGGCAGCGATACGGCTGCCGGGTCGGTCGGGGCTGTGGCGGGTGGTGTCATCGGGACGCTCAGCCCGGATGGCGGCCAGGGTACGGATGCGGTTGGCGGGACGGTCGGGGCGGTGCTCGGCGATGTGCTGGGGACGATCCAACCTGGCGTGGGTCATGGGGCCGAGCCGGCTGGCGGGGTAGCGACCGGAGGAGGTGTGCCGGGCGAGGCGCTGGGGACGCCCGGCCTCGGCGAGGGCCAGGGTGCCGATCCGGCGCCGGTGACGAATGCCGAAGGCGGTGGTCCGGGAAATGGCTCGGTCGGTGTGGGCCACGGGGCCCCCGTCGGGGCGGTGCTCGGTGATGTTTTTGAAGGGTCCGATTCCGGGGCCGGCCAGGGTGCCGATCCTGCGGCGGGACCGGATGCCGGGGCGGATGGTCCTGGGAAGGGCTCGGCCGGCGGGGGCCATGGGGCCTCGGTTGGGGCTGTGCTCGATGATGTGCTCGGAGGGTTCGATGCTGGGGCCGACCAAGGCTCCGATCCCGCGACCGGATCGGATGCCGGAGGCGGCGGTCCTGGAAAGGGTTCGGCGGACGGTGGGCATGGAGCCTCCGTCGGTGCTGCGCTCGGAGGATCCGATTCCGGGGCGGACAAGGGCTCCGATCCAGTGACGGGATCGGATGCCGGGGCGGGTGATCCAGTGAAGGGCTCGGCTGGCAAGGGTCACGGGGCCTCGGTTGGGGCTGTGCTCGGAGGGTTCGATCCTGGAGCGGACAAGGGCTCCAACCCGGCGGCGGGATCGGATGCCGGGGCGGATGGTCCAGGGAAGGGCTCGGCTGGCGGGAACTACGGGGCTTCCGTCGGTGCTGTGCTGGGAGGGTCTGCTTCCGAGGCGGACAAAGGTTCCGATCCAGTGACGGGATCGCATGGCGGAGCGGATGGTCCTGGGAAGGGCTCGGCTGGCGGGAACTACGGGGCTTCCGTCGGTGCTGTGCTGGGAGGGTCTGATTCCGGGGCGGACAAAGGTTCCGATCCAGTGACGGGATCGGATGCTGGGGCGGATGGTCCAGGGAAGGGTTCGGCTGGCGGGGGCCACGGGACCTCGGTTGGGGCTGTGCTCGGTGGGTCCGATGCCGGGGTAGACAAGGACTCCAATCCGTCGGCGGGATCGGACGCCGGGGCGGATGGTCCAGGGAAGGGTTCGGCTGGCGGGACCCATGGGACCTCGGTTGGTGATGTGC
>CADCTD010000171.1 GCA_902805545.1 uncultured Craurococcus sp.
GCGGCGGCCTCGGCGGCGGCGCGCTCGGCCTGGCCGGCGCGCTGGGCCTCCTGCACCGCCCCAGGGGTGAGGGACTGGGGGGTGACGGGCTGGGCAGCGGCCGGCGGCAGGGCGAGGCCCAGCAGCATGGCCGCGAGCGGGGCTGGGATGCGCGTCAAGACACGATGGCAGATAGCATGCCGGCCGGGGCCGGTGCCATCAGCGCTTGAGCAACGACATCCCGGTCATCGCCGCCGGCTGGGGCTGGCCCATCAGCTCCAGCAGGGTCGGCGCGACATCGGCGAGGCGGCCGTCGCGCAACACGGCACCCGCCGGGCCGTTGACCAGGAAGACCGGCACCGGGTTGGTGGTGTGGGCGGTGTGCGGGCCGCCGGTCGCCGGGTCCTTCATCAGCTCGCAATTGCCGTGGTCGGCGGTGACGAGCAGGGCGCCGCCCTGGGCCTTCACCGCCTCCGCGATGCGGCCGAGGGCGGCATCCACCGTCTCCACCGCCTTGATCGCGGCCGGCAGGCTGCCGGTGTGGCCGACCATGTCAGGGTTGGCGAAGTTTAGCACGATGAGGTCGTAGGTGCCGGTCCCGATCGCCGCGACGACCTTCGCGCAGAGCTCGGGCGCGGACATCTCCGGCTGCAGGTCGTAGGTGGCGACCTTGGGGGAGGGGACCATGATGCGGTCCTCGCCGGGGAAGGGCGGCTCCTGCCCGCCGTTCAGGAAGAAGGTGACATGGGGGTACTTCTCCGTCTCCGCCGCATGGAGCTGGCGCAGCCCGGCGCGGGAGACGACCTCGGCCAGCAGGTCGTGCATTCCCTGCGTCGGGAAGAGGGTGGCGAGGAAGCGGTTCAGCCCGGTCGAGTATTCCGCCATGCCGGCCGCCGCGGCGAAGCGCGGGGTGCGGGGGCGCTCGAAGCCGGCGAATTCAGGGTCGAGCAGGGCGTCGAGGATCTCCCGCACCCGGTCGGCGCGGAAGTTGAAGCAGAGCAGCCCGTCGCCGTCGCGCATGCCGGCATAGTCGCCGATGACGGTCGCGGGGATGAACTCGTCCGTGACCTTCTTGCCGTGCGCGGCGGCGATGGCGGCGGCGGCATCCGGCGCGCGCTCGCCCTCGGCGAGCACCAGGGCGCGCCAGGCCTGGCCGACGCGCTCCCATCGATGGTCGCGGTCCATGGCGAAGTAGCGGCCGGTGAGGGTGGCGATGCGGAAGCCGGGCAGGCCGGCCGTCGCGCCCTCGAGCGTCTTCAGGTAGCCGGGCGAGGCCTCGGGCGGGGTGTCGCGGCCATCGGTGAAGGCGTGGAGCGCGACGGGGATGCCGGCGCCTGCGAGGATCCCCGCCAGCGCCGCGGCATGCGCCTGGTGGCTGTGGACGCCGCCCGGGGAGAGCAGGCCGAGCAGGTGGCAGGTGCCGCCCGTCTCCTTCAGCCGGGCGATGAGGCCGGTCAGCGCCGGCAGGCGGGCCAGCGACCCGTCCTCCACCGCGGCGTCGATCCGCGGCAGGTCCTGCATCACCACCCGCCCGGCGCCGAGGTTGAGGTGGCCGACCTCGGAGTTGCCCATCTGCCCGTCCGGCAGGCCGACATCGTGCCCGGAGGTGCGGAGGAAGGCGCGCGGCCCCGCGGCCCAGAGCGCGTCGAAGACCGGCGTCCTCGCCAGGCGCACGGCATTGTCCGCCTCCTCCTCGCGCCAGCCCCAGCCATCGAGGATGGTGAGCATCACGGGGCGGGGTGCGGGCATGGGGGCTCCTCCTCTGGCGTCGTGCGGACCTAGCCCCGGGGCCATGCCGGCGCAACGGGCGGGGGGCGGGGCGGGGCGATCACGTCCATAAGCGCGGTTCGAGGGAGGATGCGATGCAGGGGATCGACTGGGCGGCGGCGGAGGCGGAGCTGGAGGGGGGAGGGGTGGCGCGGCTCGGCCCGCTCCTGGCGCCGGAAGAGTGCCGGGCGCTCATCGCCCTCTATGACGAGACGGCGCGCTTCCGCAGCCGGGTGGTGATGGCGCGGCACGGCTATGGGCGGGGCGAGTACCAGTATCTCGCCTATCCCCTGCCGGATCGGGTGCAGGCGCTGCGCGAGGCGCTCTACCCGCGGCTCGCGCCCATCGCCAACCGCTGGAACGAGCGGATGGGGCTGCCGGTGCGCTACCCGGCGGCGCATGCCGAATTCCTCGCGCGTTGCCACGCGGCAGGCCAGGCGCGGCCGACGCCGCTGCTGCTGCGCTACGGGCCGGGCGACTTCAATTGCCTGCACCAGGACCTCTACGGAGAGCATGTCTTCCCGCTGCAGGTGGTGGCGCTGCTCTCGGCGCCGGGCGAGGATTTCTCGGGCGGCGAATTCGTGCTGACCGAGCAGCGGCCGCGCATGCAGTCGCGTGCCGAGGTGGTGCCGCTGGGCCTCGGCGAGGCCGCCGTCTTCGCGGTCGCGCAGCGGCCGGTGCGGGGCAGCCGGGGCGACTACCGGGTGACGATGCGCC
The DNA here is from genome assembly GCA_902805545.1 of uncultured Craurococcus sp. Classification (GTDB taxonomy): domain Bacteria; phylum Pseudomonadota; class Alphaproteobacteria; order Acetobacterales; family Acetobacteraceae; genus Belnapia. The sequence goes on from CADCTD010000171.1 coordinate 2,464, forward strand.
ACGGCGTGAGCCGGCTCCGCAGCGGGGCGCGGCATACGCTGGGCATCATCTTCCATGACGCCAGGTAGGGATCAGACCATCTCCTCCGGCAGCGCGGCGATGGCCGTCGCCCCGGCATCGACCGGGATGATCGCCCCGGTCATCCAGCGCGCATTGCCGCCGCAGAGGAAGACCACCGCGGCGCCGACATCCCAGCCCGTGCCCTCGGTCTGCAGCACGCTCCGCTTGCGCCGCGCCTCGCGCTTGGCCGGCGACATGCCGCCGGCCTGGACCATCGGCGTGTAGACCATGCCGGGGCAGATGCAGTTGACGCGGATGCCGTCGGCGGCGTGATGCACCGCCATGGCGCGGGTCATGTTGACCACGGCGCCCTTGCTGGTCGGGTAGAGCAGGTTCGGGTGGCCGCCGCGCAGCCCGGCCACCGAGCCGATATTGACGATGGAGCCGCCGCCCGCGGCGCGCATCGCCGGCACGGCGTATTTCGCCATCAGCATCATCGAGGTGACGTTGACGAGGAGGCCCTGCGCCCAGGCCTCCGGATCGACGGTCTCGGCCGTGCCGGGCGGGCCGCCGATGCCGACATTGTTCACCAGCACGTCGAGCCGGCCCCAGCGGCCGGTCGCCGCCTCGACGACGGCGCGGCATGGCTCGGCCTGGCTGACATCGGCGGCGATGGTGAGGGCCTCGCCGCCCTCGGCCTCGATCATCCGCCGGGTGTCGCGCGCCCAGTCCTCCGTCGCATCGGCCAGCACCAGCCGGGCGCCGGCGCGGGCGAGCAGGATGGCAGCGGCGCGGCCATTGCCGACACCCTCCCCGGGCCGCGAGCCGGCGCCGGTGACGATGGCGACCTTGCCCGCGAGGTTCTCGGCGATCTCGGCCATGTCCGTATCCTCCCCTTCAGTCCTGCAACAGGAGGGCGAGCGCGCGCCGCGCGATCTCCTCCGGCACCTCATGGCCGCCGTCGAACTCCAGATAGGTCAGCGGATAGCCGGCGCGCTGCAGCTTCGGCGCCAGGCGGCGGCTGCACAGGTCGATGTTGAGTACCCGGTCCTCGGTGCCGTGGCTGAGGAAGCAGCGCGGCTTCCCCTCGATGTGGAGCGGCGCGGCGAAGCCGGGCGAGAAGGCGAGCGCATGGGTGAAGACCTCCCCGTTCATCATGGCGAGCGAGAGGGCGTAGGAGGCGCCGTCGGAGAAGCCCGCGGCGGCGACCCGCGCCGGATCGACCGGCCAGGCGGCGAAGGCCGAGGCCAGCGCCGCGTCGATCCGCGCGACGTCTGGCCCGTAGCCGCCCTCGAGCACGTCCCAGGTGGCGCCGCGGCTCTTCGGCAACAGCACCAGCGCGGCCTCGGCGATGGGCTCGATGCGCCGCAATGCCCGTGCCGGGTCGCCGCCCGCGCCGTGCAGCATGAGGATCAGCGGCAGCGGGCCGGCGCCGGGGGTGGCGGGCACGCGCAGCAGCGCTTCGCCGAGCGGGTGGAGGCCCGGCGGCAGCGGCCAGGGCGCGCCGGCGCCAGGCGGCTGCGGGCGGGCGGCGATGCGGCCTTCTTCCATTACGAGCCACCCACCAGCAGGGGCGAGACGCCGAAGATGTGCCCGTGAAAGTGCAGCAGCGCGGCCCAGGCCAGCGTCCCGATCACCGGCGGCACCCAGCCTATCTCGCCGGGCGCCACGCGGTTCCGCCCGGCGAGGATCGCGCCGAAGGGGAGGATGGAGGTGGCGGCGGCGAGCCTCGGCCAGTCCGCCGGCGCCCGCTGCGCGAGCTTGGCGTCGATGCTCGGCATGCCGGCGAGCGCGGTGACGAGGAAGGCGCCGAAGAAGAGCAGCGACGCGCTGTCGCCGTTGCCGACCACGTGGATCGCCGCCCAGAGCGCGAAGGACCAGAGCATCGGGTGGCGGGTGATGCGCTGGATCCCGCGCGCCTCGGCGCCGAGGCGCGTCTCGCCGCCGACCGCCGTCGGGTTGGGCTTCGCCACCGAGGCGACGAAGAGGATGAAGGCCGGCAGCATCAGCAGCGCCAGCACCCAGCGCAGCCAGCCGGGCGCGAACCAGAGCGGCGTCGTCTCCGCCGCCTTCCAGGCCTCGATGAGGAAGAAGATCGAGGCGAAGGAAGCCAGCGAGAAGGCGATGCGGAAGCCGCCCTCGCCGAGGCGGGCGACGAGCGCCCCGCGCAGCCGCGTGCCGGCAAGGCCGACATGGACGCCGATCCAGACCAGGGCCGCAATCGCCAGCATCGTCATTCCCTCAAGGCCGCCAGGGCCGATGATAGGGGTGGCCGGAGCGGATGGCCTGCACCCTGTACCATTGCTCGGCGAGCAGGCCCCGCACCAGGAAATGCGGCCAGGTGAGCGGGCCGAGCGAGAGGCGATGGTCGGCGCGCGCCAGCACCGCCTCGTCCAGCCCCTCCGCCCCGCCGATCAGGAAGCAGAGCGGCCTGCCCGTCGCCTCCCAGCGGGCGGCGAGCGCCGCCAGCGCCTCGCTGCCCGGCGCCTCGCCGCCGAGGTCGAGGGCCACGGCCAGCGCCGCCTCGGGCAGGGCGGCGAGCAGGACCGCACCCTCCCGCCGGCGGATCTCGCCCGGGCTGCCGCGCGCCTCGGCCAGTTCCGTCACCGCGAAGGGCGGGCGGAGGCGGGCGTTGTGCTGCTCGAACAGCGCCGCCTCCGGCCCGCCCTTCAGCCGGCCGACGGCGATCAGCCGCGGCGCCCGGCTCACGCCCCGGCCGTGTCGTCCGGCGGGGCGCTGCCCTCGGGCTGCGGGCTGTCGGGGCCCCACATCCGCTCGAGCGCATAGGTCGTCCGCGCCTCGGGCTTGAAGAGGTGGATGACCATGTCGCCGCAATCGATCAGCACCCAGTCGTCCGAGCCCTGGATCGCATCCCGCCGCAGCTTGAGGCCGACCTTCTCCAGCGCGTCCTCCAGGTGGTTCGCCATGGCCTGGATCTGCCGGTCCGAGAGGCCGGTGGCGATGACCATCCGGTCGGTGAAGCTGGCGCGGTCGGTGACGTCGAGGACGAGGATGTCCTCGGCCTTGTCGTCCTCGAGGCTGGTGCGGGCGGCTGTGACGAGCTGCTCCAGCCGGTCGGGGGGCGCCTTGTCCTCGGTGCGGGGGCGGCGGGCGGGCTTTGCCTCCGGCCCGGCGATCACCTGGCGCTTGCGCGGGCTCGGCTCCTCCTGCGGGACCGGCTTGGGCGGGACGCCGACGGGGCGGCGGATGACCATCGTCTCGGGCATCGGCCGGGCGGGGACCAGATGCGGCGCGGCGGGGCGGGACGGCGTGCGCGCGGCCCCGCGCATCGGCCGTGCGGCCACGGTCTCAGGCCGGGCGGCGCGGCTGCGGGTGGGTGCCTTGCCTTCCGGTGCGGCACGGCCGCGGGCCGGAGGCCTGGGCTCCGTTGCGGTAGAGCGGCTGCGGGTGGGTGCCTTGCCTTCCGGCGCGGCACGGCCGCGGGCCGGGGGCCTGGACTCCGCCGTGGTGGAGCGGCTGCGGGTGGGTGCCTTGCCTTCCGGTGCGGCACGGCCGCGGGCCGGGGGCCTGGACTCCGTGGCGGCGGAGCGGCTGCGCGCAGGCGTCCGGGCCTCATCGGCCGGCTTGCGGGTGCGGGCGGGCGCCTTGCCGTCGGGTGCTGCCTTGCCGGTGCGGCTGCGCGCGGGGGGCTTGGACTTGGCCGCCCCGCCCGGGGCTTGCTTGCCAGGGATGCGCGACCGGGTCTCGCCGGCTTCCC
>CADCTD010000172.1 GCA_902805545.1 uncultured Craurococcus sp.
GGGCGGGGCCTCATATCGCCTCGGTCCGTGGGCCCGCATCGGCACCGGGACGGCGCGCCACGCGGGTCGCGTCGGCCTTGACCTGGGCGGCCAGCACCTCGTCGATCCGGCGGCCGTCGAGGTCGACCGCCTCGAAACGCCAGCCCTGGGCCTCCACCGCGTCGCCCACTCGCGGCAGCAGCCCATGGCGTGAAGCACGAAACCGGCGAGGGTCTGGTAGCCGCGTTCGGCGGGCAGGATGATCCGAAGCCGGTCGGCCATCCCGTCGGCGGCCATCCAGCCCGGCAGCAGCCAGGAGCCGTCCTCGCGCCGTACCGCTGCCGGCTCCTCGCCGGCCTCCCGGTCGGACCGGAAGGCACCGAATGGCAGGATGCTCCGTCCGGTCTCCGCGGTTCCCGGATGCGCGCCTCGCTTCCGACCGCAAGCCAGCCCCCCGCCCATGACGTGGGCCAGGCGGCGGCACAAGGCGCCTGGCTGCGGCGAAAACGGCAACCGCGACGCTGGAGCGGGTTCCGTTCGACCTGGCTCACGAAACTCGCTCCAGCCTGTTATCTGGTCGGGCAAATCGCTCCGATCAGGTGTTTCCACCTGATCGGCGTTTGCTCTCAGCCGTAACCCGCTGCCGCCGACGCCCCGTCATCGGCGGGAGCGTGGCGGCGGTGGCACGGCCTCGTTCCCCTCGATCCGGTCGCGGTTGAGCGCTGCGCGGGTCAGCAGCATCAGCGTGACCGGGGTCGTGATCACCACCAGCACCGCAATCAGGACCTCGTGGAGGACGAAGCGGGTCTGCACGAGCGAGAAGAACAGCATCGAGGCCACAAGCACGCAGCCGATGCCGAGCGTGGTGCCGAGGGCCGGGGCGTGGACACGCTCGTAGAAGCTCCGGAGCCGCAGCAGGCCGACCGCACCCACCAGTGCCATCCCCGCACCCAGCAGCAGCAGCACGGCGACCGACAGCGCCGCCCAGGCGGGAAGCTCGGCCGCATGCGTCACTCGATCACCTCGCCCCGCATGAGGAACTTGGAGAGCGCAGCCGTGGCGACGAAGCCCAGCAAGGTGATCAGCAGCGCCGCCTCGAAATAGTGCGGGCTGCCGGTCCGGATGCCGAACACCAGCAGCAGCATGGCCGCGATGATATAGAGGGTGTCGAGCGCGAGCACGCGGTCCTGCGCCCGCGGCCCGCGCAGCAGGCGGAACGCGGCGCAGCCCATCGCGGCCACGAGCAGGAACTGCGCCGTGAGGACGGCCCATTCGAGCAGCGCAGCGGTCATTCGAAGATCTCCATCAGGCGTCGCTCCCACCTCTCCTTGACGATACGGGCCCACTCCGCCTCGTCGACCAGGTCGAGGACGTGGAGCAGCATGGTGCCCTCCGCCGAGTCATAGTCGACCCAGACCGTCCCCGGCGTGGCGGTGAGGATGCAGGCCAGCGACGCCAGCCCATAGGGCGCGCGCATGTCGAGCGGAATGCGAACGAAGCCGGAGCGCCGCGCGCCTCGATCCGCGGGGCGCATGATGATCCGCGCCACCGCGACGTTCGAGCGCATCACCTCCACCAGCACGTCGAGCAGCAGGCCGGGTACCACGGCGAGGCGGCGCAGCCGCGCCCTGGGCGGCGCCAGCGAGGCCAGGGCCCAGGAGCCGCAGGCCGCGACCACGCTGCCGAGCAGCACCGCGCCGGGCGAGACGCTCTCCACCAGCAGGAGCCAGGCGACCAGCAGGAAGAGCGCGAGGAGCGGATGCGGCAGGACGCGCCTCATCGGCCGCCCTCCGGCGTCCCCAGCACGGCGCGCAGGTAATTCGCCGGCGCGTGCAGCGCCTCCGCCGCCGCGGTGGCGTAGCCCAGGGCCGGGCCCGCGGCGACGGTCAGCGCGGCGCAGAGCGCGAGAAGCAGTGCCACGGGCAGGAACTCCACGACGCTGACCCGCTGCGGCGTCCCGGCCGGGGATGCCCAGAAGGCGTCCATCCCGGCGCGCACCATCGCCACCACCGTCGCCAGCCCGGGCAGGATCAGCGCGGCCATGATCACCCAGGCCATCGGGCGCGGCGCACCCCCGCCGGGGGCGAGCAGCGGCGAAAGGATGGCGAATTTGGCCAGGAACCCCGACAGCGGCGGCAGCCCTGCGATCAGCAGCGCGCAGGCCAGGAAGGACCCGCCGAGGGTCGCCACCGTGGCCGGGATCGGCACGCCGATGGCATCCCGCTCCCCGGGTTCGCCGTCCTCCTCCTGCTCGCCGGTGCCGAAGGCCTCGCGCGTCACGGCCAGCACGTCCGCGCCGATGTCGCGCCCGCGCTCGACGAGTTCCACCAGAAGGAACAAGGCGCCGATCGCCAGCACGGAACCCGCGAGGTAGAAGAGCGCGCCGCCGGTCACGGCGGCCTGGCCCATGCCGATGGCGGCCAGCAGCGTGCCGGAGGATACGAGCACGCTCGCCCCGGCCAGGCGGGCCAGGTCCTGGCTTGCCAGGACGGCAACCGAGCCGAAGGCGACCGTCAGCAGCCCGCCAGCCGTCAGCGCGGTCGCGCCGAAGGCCGCGGAGGCGCCGGCGCCGTCACCGGACAGCAGCAGCCAGATGCGCAGCACGGCATAGATCCCGACCTTGCTGAGGATCGAGAGGATCGCCGCCGCCGGCGCGCTGGCCGCGGCATAGGTGCCCGGCAGCCAGAAGCCCAGCGGCCACATGGCCGCCTTGACTAGGAAGGCGACGCCGAGCACGGCGAGCCCGGCCTCCAGCAGCGCCCGGTCCTCGGCGGCGACGTCCCGCATCCGGGCCGCGAGGTCCGCCATGTTGAGCGTGCCGGCGATGCCGTAGACGACGCTGACGCCGATGAGGAACAGCAGCGAGGCAAGCAGGTTGACGACGATGTAGTGCAGCCCGGCCCGCACGCGCGCCGTGCCGGAGCCATGCAGCGCCAGGCCATAGGAGGCGGCGAGCATCGCCTCGAAGAAGACGAAGAGGTTGAACAGGTCGCCCGTCAGGAACGCGCCGTTCAGCCCCATGAGCTGGAATTGGAACAGCGGGTGGAAATGTGCCCCCGCGCGATGCCAGCGCGCGAGCGAGAAGACGAAGGCGGCGAAGCCGAGGACGGAGGCGAGCGCCACCATCATGGCCGAGAGCCGGTCCAGCACCAGGACGATGCCGAAGGAGGCGGGCCAGTCGCCCAGGCGGTAGATCCGCACCTCCGGCGCATCCGCCACGACCAGCAGCGTCGCCGACAACAGGAGCAGAAGCGCCGTCGAGGCAATCCCGAGCCCCGCGAGCAGCCGGCGCCGGTCGCTGCCTGCGATCACCATCGCGGCGCCGGCCAGCATCGGGACGATGATTGGCGCGATCACGAGGTGGTCGATCCAGGCGGTCACCGCTCGCGCTCCCGGCCGTCCACGTGGTCGGTCCCGGTCAGGCCGCGCGCGGCAAGCAGCACCACCAGCAGCAGCGCGGTGGTGGCGAAGCCGATGACGATCGCCGTCAGCACCAGCGCCTGCGGCACCGGGTCGGTGAACTCGGCCAGCGTGCCCACCTCGCCGCGTCCGAGGATGGCATCCGCGCCGGTGCGCAACCCACCGGTCGAGAAGATGAAGAGGTTCACGGCATAGGACAGCAGCGCGAGGCCGATCGTGACCTGGAAGGTGCGCGGCCGCAGCAGCAGCCAGACGCCGGAGCCGGCGAGCACGCCGATGGCGAGGGAGACGACGAGCTCCATCAATCGTCTCCTGCCGCGGCCAGCGTCCGCTCGGTCCGCGCCGGCGACGCGAGCGCCCGCGAGGTGGCGCGGCGTCCACGCACCGACTGATGGGCGAGGGCGACGAGCATCAGGAGCGTCGCGCCCACCACCAATGCAAAGACGCCGATGTCGAAGATGAGCGCGCTCGCTGTCGGCACCTGCCCGATGAACGGGAGCTCCAGGTAGCCGAAATAGGAGGTGAGGAAGGGGCGGCCGAAGCCCAGGGCAGCAAGGCCGGTGCCGGATGCCAGGAGCAGGCCCGTGCCGATCCAGACGCGGGGCCTGAGCCAGGCCAGCCGGTCCTCGGTCCAGGCCGTGCCGCCGATCATGTACTGGAGGATCACGGCGATCGCCACCACCATGCCGGCGGAGAAGCCGCCGCCCGGAAGATCATGGCCGCGGAACAGCAGGAAGGCAGCGACCAGCGCCATGACGGGGAAGATCAGCCGGGTGAGGGTGAAGGGGACAAGCAGCCAGTCCGCGACCGGCCGCGCCGTCGCCGGCGCCTCCTCCGCCGGGGCCGCGGAGAGCTGGTCCCGCTGCTGGATGGGCGGCTCCAGGCTGTCCGGCGCGGGGCGGAAGCGGCGCAGCAGCGCGTAGGTCGCCAGGGCGACGGCGGCCACCACGAAGATCTCGCCGAGCGTGTCGAAGCCCCGGAAGTCCACCAGCGTCACGTTGACCACGTTGGTGCCGCCGCCTTCGGTATAGGCGCGGGCGAGGAAGTCCTGCGCCAGCAGCTGGGGCGGCGTGCGCGTCATGACGGCGTAGGAGAGCGCCGCCAGCCCCCCGCCCGCGCCCACCGCGAGGGCAAGGTCGCGCATGCGCCGTGCGTGGGTCAGCACCTCCGGTCCGCCGTCCCCGGGAATCTGGATGCGCTGCGGCAGCCAGCGCAGGCCGAGCAGCAGCAGGACGGTGGTGACGACCTCGACCGTGAGCTGTGTGAGCGCGAGGTCCGGGGCCGAGAACCAGACGAAGGTGACGCAGACCGCAAGCCCCGCCCCGCCCACCAGGATCAGCGCCGCCAGGCGGTGGAATTTCGCCAGCGCCGCGGCGCCGAGCGCACAAGCGCCGCCCACCGCCCAGACCAGGGCGAGCACGGGGTCGACGGGGGAGGGGGGCAGGTTGCCCGGCCCGACGCCGCGCACCCACACCGTCAGGCCGCCGGCCAGGAGAGCGACGACGACGATCAGGCGAAGCTGAGGCTGGAGCCGCCGCGTGCTCGCGATGCCTTCCAGCCGCCGTGCCAGGCGCCAGGAGAGGAAGACCATCGCGCGCTCGAAGATCCGCTTCCCCTCCAGGCGGCGGAGCAGCGGCTCGCCCTCGATCTCGCTCCGGAGCCGCCCCTGCAGCAGCAGGTAGAGCGCCACGCCCCCGGCAAGCGCGACCACGCTCATCAGCAGCGGCAGGTTCAGGCCGTGCCACACCGACAGGCTGTAGCCGGGCACGCCGTCCCCCAGCACGGAACGCATGGCGAGGTCGAGGAAGGGCCCGACCGTTGCGGCCGGAAGCACGCCGACGCCGATGCAGGTCAGCACCAGGATCTCGACGGGGAGGCGCATCCAGGTGCCCGGCTCCTGCGGCGTCTGCGGCAGGCCCACCGGGTCGGGGCCGAAGAAGGCGCCGTGGATGAAGCGGAGGGAGTAGGCGACGCTGAAGGCGCTGCCCAGCATGGCCGCGACGGGCAGCATGTTCAGCAGCCCGAGGGGAGCCTCGGCCGACAGCGCCTCCGCGAAGAACATCTCCTTGGAGATGAAGCCGTTCAGCAGCGGCACGCCCGCCATCGCCGCGGCCGCGACCAGGACCAGCCGGGCGGTGAAGGGCATTGACCGGTTCAGCCCTGACAGCCGCCTGATGTCGCGCGTGCCGGTCTCGTGGTCGATGATGCCGGCCGCCATGAACAGCGAGGCCTTGAACGCCGCGTGGTTCAGGATATGGAACACCGCCGCAACGAGGGCGAGCTCGCTGTCCAGCCCGAGCAGCAGCGTGATCAGCCCGAGATGGCTGAGGGTGGAGTAGGCCAGCAGGCCCTTCAGGTCGTTCTGGAAGATGGCGACATAGGCGCCCAGCAGCATCGTCACCAGCCCGGCCGTGCCGACGATCAGGAACCAGGCCTCGGTGCCGGCCATCACCGGCCAGAGCCGCGCCAGCAGGAAGACGCCTGCCTTCACCAGGGTCGCCGAGTGGAGATAGGCCGAGACCGGCGTCGGCGCGGCCATGGCGTTCGGAAGCCAGAAATGGAAGGGGAACTGGGCGCTCTTGGTGAGCGCGCCGAGCAGGATCAGCACCAGCGCCGGCAGGTAGAGCGGGTGCTCCCTGATGCGGTCGCCCGCGGCCAGCACCGCGTCCAGCTCGTAGCTGCCCACGATGTGGCCGAGCACCAGCACGCCCGCGAACAGCGCGAGGCCGCCTGTGGCCGTGACCGTCAACGCCATGCGTGCGCCTTCGCGCGCCGCCGTCGTGTGGTGCCAGTAACCGATCAGCATGAAGGAGAGGAGGCTCGTCAGCTCCCAGAAGAAGGCGAGCTGCACGAGGTTGCCCGAGATCACCACCGCCATCATCGCGCCCATGAAGGCGAGCAGGAAGGCGAAGAAGCGCGGCACCGGGTCGTCCTCGGCCATGTAGTAGCGCGCATAGAGCACGACGAGCGCGCCGATACCCGTCACCAGCCCGGCGAAGAGCCAGGCGAAGCCGTCCATGCGCAGCGAGAAGTTCAGCCCAAGCGCCGGGATCCAGGCGAACTCCGCCCGCAGCACCCCGCCGGCCGAAACGGTCGGATAGGCGGCCCAGACCAGCAGCAGGCCGGTCAGCGCGACCGCGCCGGCCAGCACCGCCGCTGCGTTCCGGGCATGCGTCGGCAGCAGGCCGGCGGCGACCGCGCCGGCGAAGGGCAGGGACACGAGGATGAGGAGCAGCGCGGTCTCGGGCATCGCGGCGGCTCAGCCTCCGGTCCGGGAGGCAGGCGCTGCGCCGGCGCTTCGCGGCATCACCGTGCCACGTCCGGGGATGGGCCGGCGAGGAGCGCCACCACCTCCTCAGGTGCCCCCACGGAGCGCAGCCGCTGGAGCACCTGCGGCTCCCGCAACGACCGGCAGGTCTCCGCCAGGGTGGGCAGGAACCCCTCGGGCGAGGCCTCGGGCCAGAGGACGAGGATGACGAGGTCCACCGGCTCTTCGTCCCGTGCCTCGAAGTCCACAGGACGCCGCAGCCGTGCGAAGAGCACGACCGGTGGGGAATCCCCCTCCAGCCTGGCATGCGGCAGGGCGACGCCCCGGCCGAGCGCCGTTGAGCCTAGCCGTTCCCGCGCCTGCAGCGCCTCCAGGATCCCGGCCTCCGGCCGCCCGAGGCGGCCGGCCGCCTCGCCGGCCAGGAGCTGCAGGACGGTCCGCTTGTTCGGCGCGCCGAGGTCGAGGATGACATCCGCCGCGGAGAGATGATCCGTGATCCCCATCGCTGTCCCCTGTTGGAGCCGAAGCGCCACCGGTTCGCGCCCTGCGAACCGACCGGTGAGAAAAGGACGCGCGAGCGAAGCCTAAGCTTCCCGCCCGACATGCCGGGCGCGTCACACGCGTCCCGGGTCAATGAGCAGGTGCGGCTATCAGCTAAGCTATCCCTAGGCAACCCGCCGGACGCAGTTGGGTAATCCGCCTGGAGGGCCCGTGATGACCGGCTGACCCCCAGGCGAGGGCAGCCTGCCGCTGCCTCGGGCGCCAGCGGATGCCACGCTGTAGATGGCCGGTGCTCCGTCCCGGAACGATCGCCCCTGTTCCATGCCCGCGGCCTCGGCCCGGACCCCGGCGACGCGTCCGGCAGGCCGGTGCCCGGCCGGCAGCTTCCCACCCGGCGGAAAGGTGCCTTCCGATCTTTCCGGATAAGTCCCGGCCGAGTGGCGGCCTAGCTTCCGTGTCGACGGAGGCGCCGCCCTCATGTGCCGCGGGCATCACGAGGGACACCCCAACCACCGCCAGCGGCAATGGCGCCGGTCGCCGGACCCAGCACAAGGAGGAACCCCTCATGCCCACTCTCTCGACGCGCCTCGCCCTCGGCTTCGCGGCCGGCATCCTGTCGCACCTGGTGTTCCAAGGCGGCTTCGGCACCGCGCTCCATGCGGCGCATATCCTGCCCTCGCTGCCCTTCAGCCTCGCACCCGTCCCGCCGCTCGGCGTGCCGCGAACCGTGTCGATGGCCTTCTGGGCCGGCCTTTGGGCCCTGCTCTATGTGGCGCTGGAGCCGAGGCTCACGGCGCGCCTCGGCCGCTGGCTGGGCGGCATCGCCTTCGGCATCCTGCCGCTCCTCGGCCATTGGTTCGTCGCCCTGCCGCTGAAGGGCGCCGGCGTCGGCGGCGGCTTCCACGCCGGGATGGTGCCGATCGAGATCGGCTTCCACCTGGTCTTCGGTCTCGGCGTCGCGGTCCTGTTCCGCGCCGGCCTGCTGCTCGCCGAGCGGCGGCACAAGGGCGTCTCGCCGCAGCCGCAGCACGGCTGACCGCCACCTCGCGCGGCGGCGGCAGGCGACTGCCCCGCCGCGCCCGAGAAGGAACCCCGCCATGACAACCCTCATCACGCAACCGCCCGCGCCGGCGGCAAGGCCCCTGGGGCTGCGGCTGCTGGCCACGGCAGCCGCGGTCATCGCGGTCGCCGCCGCCCTCAAGCTCACCGGCGCGCTCGACCTGCTCAGCTTCGCCGCCCTCGCCCGCCACCGTGAATGGCTGGTCGCGGAAGTCGCCGCCCTCGGTGCCGCCGCGCCGGTCCTGTTCATCCTGGTCTACGCCGCCTGCACGGCGTTCTCCCTGCCGACCGGCCTGCTGCTGTCGACGCTCGGCGGCTTCCTCTTCGGCACCTGGTGGGGCGGGCTCAGCATCCTGGTCGGGGCGACGCTCGGCGCGACGGTCGTCTTCCTCGCCGCGCGCACCGTGCTCGGCAACGCGCTGCGCGCCCGCGCCGGTCCCGCCCTGCAGCGGCTGGAGGCAGGGTTCCGCGAGGATGCGCTTAGCTACATGCTCGTGCTCCGGCTGGTGCCGCTCTTCCCGTTCTGGCTGGTCAACCTGGCGCCGGCCTTCCTCGGCGTGCGCCTCTCCACCTTCGTCACCGGCACCTTCCTCGGCATCATCCCGGGCGCCTTCGTCTATGCCAGCATCGGCACCGGCCTCGGCGCCATCCTGGAGAGCGGCGGCACGCCGGATGGCGCGGCCATCCTGCAGCCGCGCGTCATCATCCCCATCGCCGGCCTTGCCGTCCTGGCGCTGGTCCCGGTCATCGCCAAGCGGCTCCGCCGCCGGCCGCCGCAAGGCAGGAGCGAGGTGTCATGAGCAACATGTTCCTGGATGTCGACATCTGCGTCATCGGCGCCGGCTCGGCCGGGCTCTCGGTGGCGGCGGGCGCCGCGCAGCTCGGCGCCTCGACCGTGCTGGTCGAGCGGGGAAGGATGGGCGGGGACTGCCTGAACACGGGCTGCGTTCCGTCCAAGGCGCTGCTCGCCGCGGGCAAGGCCGCCCGCCGCTGGCATGGCGCGCCGGCCTTCGGCGTGACCTCGGGGCCGCCCGGCATCGACTTCGCCGCGGTGAACCGGCATGTCCACGAGGTCATCGCCGCGATCGCGCCGAACGATTCCGTCGAGCGCTTCGAGGGCCTCGGCGTCCGCGTGGTGAAGGGCAGCGCGCGCTTCACCGGGCCGCGCGAGATCACGGCCGGCGGCCTGCGCATCCGCGCGCGGCGCTTCGTCGTCGCAACCGGCTCGACCGCCGCGGTGCCGCCCATCCCGGGCCTCGACGGCGTGCCCTATTTCACCAACGAGACGGTGTTCGAGAATACGGAGCTGCCGCGCCACCTGCTCATCATCGGCGGCGGGCCGATCGGCATCGAGATGGCGCATGCCCACCGGGCGCTCGGCGCCGAGGTGACCGTGCTGCAATCCGGCCGCATCCTGCCGAAGGACGACCCGGAGCTCGTCGGGCTGCTGCGGCAGCGCCTGGAGGCGGAGGGCATCGTCCTCCGCGAAGGGGCGCGCATCCTCCGCATCGAGCAGGATGAGGGCGGCATCGCCGCGGTGCTCGGCACGGACCGGGGCGAGGAGCGCATCCAGGGCTCCCACCTGCTGGTCGCTGCCGGGCGGCGGCCGAACCTCGCCGGGCTTGACCTCGAGAAGGCCGGCATCGCCCACGGCCCGCGCGGCATCACGGTGGATGCGCGGCTGCGCAGCTCCAACCGGCGGGTCTTCGCCATCGGCGACGTCGCCGGCGGGCCGCAATTCACCCACGTCGCCGGTTACCACGCCGGCATCGTGATCCGGAATGCGCTGTTCCGCCTGCCGGCCAAGGTCGACTACCGCGCGCTGCCCTGGGTCACCTACACCGACCCGGAGCTTGCCCAGGTCGGGCTGACCGAGGCCGAGGCCCGCGCATCGCATGGCGAGGATGTCGTCGTCCTGCGCTCGCCCTTCCACGAGAACGACCGCGCGCAGGCGGAGCGCGAGACCTTCGGTCTGCTGAAGGCGGTGACGACGAGGTCCGGCCGGATCCTCGGCGCCTCCATCCTCGGCGCGCAGGCGGGCGAGCTGATCCAGGTCTGGACCCTGGCGATCGGCCAGGGGCTGAACATCAAGGCCCTGGCCGGCATGATCGCGCCCTATCCGACGCTCGGCGAGGTCAGCAAGCGCGCCGCGGGCAGCTTCTTCACCCCGAAGCTGTTCGGCGCAGGCACCAGGCGGCTGGTGCGCCTGCTTGCGCGCCTCGGCTGACGCAACGGGCGGCGGTGCGGCTTTCCATCCCCCGGAAGGCTGCTCTCCGGTCCCGACCGCTTCTGCGCCGCCGCGCGGCGCCTCACCTTCCGCACACCGGGCCGCAGCAGGCCCGGCCCACAGGAGATCCCCACCATGAGCAGCACCGAACGCCTTCTCTACACCGCGCGCACCCGCACCACCGGCGGGCGCGACGGCACCTCCCGCAGCGACGATGGCCGGCTGGAGGTCAGGCTCTCCACCCCTGGCACCCGCGGCGCCGGCACCAACCCGGAGCAGCTCTTCGCAGCCGCCTGGTCGGCCTGCTTCGAGGGCGCCATCGCCGTCGCCGCGCGCAAGCTGCAGGTCGCAATCCCCGCCGAGCCGATCATCGACACCGAGGTCGACCTCAACCTCGCCGATGGCGAGTACTTCCTCCGCGCCCGGCTGAATGTCAGCATGCCCGACCTGCCGCAGGAGACGGCCCGCGCCGTGCTCGATGCCGCGCACCGGATCTGCCCCTACTCCAAGGCGACGCGCGGCAACATCGACGTGGCCGTCAACCTCGTCTGAACCGGCCCTGTCCCGGCGCGGCCGCAGGGCCGCGCCGGCACGGCCCCTGGAGCCCCCCATGACCGACATCGCCCCCAACTCCCGCCGCAGCCTGCTGCTCGGCCTCCTCGCCGGCACCGGGCTCGCGGCCTCCGCCCGCGGTGCCGCGCCCGCCCCCGAATTCCTCGGCCTCGACGGCTGGCTGAACACCACCGAGCCGCTGACCCTCGCCGGCCTGCGCGGCAAGGTCGTGCTGGTCGATTTCTGGACCTATTCCTGCATCAACTGCCGCCGGACCGTGCCCTACCTGAACCGTTGGCAGGCCGAGTACGGCGGTGCCGGCCTGCAGGTCGTCGGCATCCACACGCCGGAATTCGGCTTCGAGCGTGCCCGCCCCAATGTGGCGGCGGCCATCCGCGAGTTCGGCATCCGCTACCCGGTCGGCCAGGACAACGCCTTCCGCACCTGGCGCGCCTGGAACAACCGCGCCTGGCCGGCCTTCTACCTGCTCGATCGCGACGGCCGCATCGTCCTGCTGCGCGAGGGCGAAGGCCATGCCACGGAGCTGGAAGCCGCCATCCGCGGGCTGCTCGGCCTGCCCGGCGCGCCCGCCCATCGCGGCGACGACCCGGACCTCTCCGGCATCCGCTCGCCCGAGATCTACTTCGGCGGCAAGCACCCGACCCCGCAGGACCGCGCGCAATCCCCGCGGCGCGGCGAGGGGGCCTATGCCTTCGCCTCGTCCGGCCCGCGCCTCGACCAGTACCAGCTCGACGGCCGCTGGGCGCGCGAGGAGGAGGCGCTGGTGCTGCGCTCGGCAACGGGCGGGCTGCGCCTGCGCTTCTCGGCGGCCAAGCTGCACCTCGTCGCCAGCGCGCCGGCGCCGCAGTCGCTCACCCTGCGCGTCGACGGCGGCGAGCCGCGCCGCCTGGTGATCGACCGGCCGACGCTCTACACGCTGCTCGACGGCGAGGCCTATGGCGAGCACCTGCTGGAGTTCACCGCCGAGGCGCCCGGCCTCGCGCTCTACAGCGCGACCTTCGGGTAGCCGGGCGCTACAGCGCGTCGGCCTCCAGCGCCGCCTTCAGCCGGGGCGCGGCGAAGTCGAGGAAGGCCCTCACCTTCAGCGGCAGCGGGCCGCCGCCGACATAGACGATGTGCACCGGCAGCGGCGGCGGCTCGAACTGCCGCAGCAGCGGCACGAGCTGGCCTGCCCGGATCGCCGGCGCGAGGTGGAAGGAGAACAGGCCGACGATCCCGGCGCCCGCGATCGCGGCATCCACCAGTGGCTCCGCCGTGTCGATGGAGAGGCGCGGCCGCGCCGGCGCTGGCTCCCCCGCCGTGTCCCAGGAGGTGATGCGCCGGAAGCCGGCGAAGTCGAGGCACTCGTGCCGCGCCAGCTCCGCCGGTTCCTGCGGGGTGCCGCGCCGGCCGAGATAGTCCGGGCTCGCCGCCAGCACCTTGCGCACCTCGCCGATGCGCCGTGCGATGAGCGCGCTGTCCGCCAGCGGACCGAGGCGGATGGCGACATCGACATGCTCCTGCAGCATGTTGAGCGGGCGGTCGCCGAAGCGCAGGTTCAGCACGATATCCGGGTAGGCGCCGAGGAAATCGGTGCCGATCGGCGCCAGGTAGCGGCGTCCGACCACCGTGCTGGCCGCCACCGTCAGCTCGCCCCGCGGCGCGCGATACTCGCCGGAGGCGGCGCGCTTCGCCTCCTCGACGCGTTCCAGGATGTCGCGGCAGGCGGCGGCATAGGCCGCGCCGGCATCGGTCGGGGTGACGTTGCGCGTCGTCCGGGTCAGCAGCCGCGTGCCGAGATGCGCCTCGAGCTCCGAGATGTGGCGGCTGACGGTTGCGACCGGCGTCCGCAGCTCGCGCGACGCGGCGGAGAGGCTGCCGGCGCGGATGACGGCCAGCAGGGTCGCCATGGCTTCGATGCGGTCCATGCGGTCGCTTTCCAGATTCCGGAAGGGTGTCGGCCGATCCTAGCAGCTTCTGCGCCGTGCCGGGATGCACGAGCTTCGGGCCACCCCAAGCAAGGAGTGGACCCAGGTGAGCAAGTCCCAGATCCCCGGCACGGCCCTCGTCACCGGTGCCTCGGGCGGCATCGGTGCTCTCTATGCCGACCGCCTCGCCCGTCGAGGCCACGACCTGGTCCTCGTCGCGCGCGACCGCGCCCGGCTGGACCGCCTGGCACGTCGCCTCGTCGCCGAGACCGGGCGCCAGGTGCGGGTGCTGGCCGCCGACCTCGCCGATCCGGCCGGCACCGCCGCGGTGGAGCAGGTGCTGCAGGACGACGCATCGCTGACCATGCTGGTCAACAATGCCGGCGTCGGCGCCACCGCGCCGCTGCTCGCCTCCGATGTCGGCGCGATGAGCCGGATGATCGCGCTCAACGTCGATGCGCCGATGCGGCTGACCTACGCGGCGGTGCCGCGCTTCGTCGCCCGTAGCCATGGAACGGTCGTCAACATCGCCTCCGTGGTCGCGGTCGCGCCCGAGCTGCTGAACGGCGTCTATGGCGGCACCAAGGCCTTCGTCCTCGCCTTCAGCCAGTCGCTGCGCCACGAGCTGGCCGGGACCGGCGTCGGCGTGCAGGTGGTGCTGCCCGGCGCCACCGCGACCGAGTTCTGGAGCGTCGCCGGCACCCCGCTCGAGCACTTGCCGCGCGAGATGGTGATGCGCGCGGAGGACCTTGTTGACGCCGCCCTCGCCGGGCTGGACGCGGGCGAGTTCGCGACGGTGCCTTCGCTGCCTGACCCGGCGGATTGGGCCGCCTTCGAGGCTGCGCGGCTCGCGCTGCGGCCGGGCCTGTCCCGGACGGTGCCGGCCAGCCGCTACGGCCTCGCCGCCTGACCGCCCACCGCACGCTGCATCGTGCGATCAACCAGGCGGAGGCCGGGCCGGCCCTCCGCGGATCCCGGCGGATGCTGCGGCGCGCGTCTTCGGCATCCGGCCTGTCGCATCCGACCGATCGGACGGCCGCCTGCCCGATGGCGCGCGCGCCTCGAGGAGGACGACCGGAACAACGAGAGGCCGGGAGGGGCTGACGCGCCTATCGGCGGCGCCCGGCCAGCCAGGCCGCCAGCAGCGGCAACAGCAGGGCTGCGGCGCCCAGCCCGTCCCACGCTCCATCCTCGACCAGCGCCACCAGCAGCCCCGCCGCGGAGAGCAGGGCAAGGGCCGCCGGGATCCGCCAGACCGGCCCGATCATGCCGCCCCGCGCCGCCGGCGCCACCAGAGCCAGAGCCCGCTCAGCAGGATGACGATGGTGGCGATGTCGAGCACCGCCCAGGCGATCTTCAGCGTCATCCCGCCATAGTCGCCGAAATGCAGCGGCTGCGAGACCAGCAGCGCCGTCACGTACCAGGGCAGGCTGCGCATCTCGGTGAGCCGTGCGGTCTCGGCATCGACCAGCGCCGGGGTGAGCAGCCGGTGCGTCAGCGGCGTGTCGCCGCGGAGGAAGACGGCGTAGTGGTGGCCGCTCGAGAACATGGTCTGCGGCCAGGCGACGAAGAAGGGCTCCCGCCCGGGCGCCACCGCCCGCGCCGCCGCGACCGCCGCCTCCACCGACCCCGGCGCCGTGACCGGCGGCTGCCCGCGCCAGGGCGCCACCATCTCGGCCAGCTGGTCAGCCCGCCAGGCGGCCAGCACCTGCTCGGCCAGGGTGTTGACGACGCCGGTCGCGCCCACCACCAGCACCCAGCTCAGCGTCACGACGCCGAGGATGTTGTGCAGGTCGAGCCAGCGCAGCCGCGCGCTCCTGCCGCTGCGCACCGTCCCGAACCGTCCATGCCGCGCGAAGGGCCCGTAGAGCACCGCGCCCGAGACGGTGGCGACGACGAAGAGGAGCCCCATCGCGCCGAGGAAGAGCTTGCCGGGAATGCCGGCGAAGAGGTCCGTATGCAGCCGGAGCATCCAGTAGAGGAAGCCCTCGCGGTCGCGCGGCTCCTCCAGCACCGTGGCGGTGCGCGCATCGACCAGCACGGTGCGGAGCGCATCCGGCGGCGCGGTTGGGCCCGGCGCCATGCTGAGGCGGAGGATGGCGGGGTCGTCCTCCCAGATCAGGTACTGCACCACCTCGCCGGGACGCTGCGCGCGGGCCGCGGCGACGACGCGGTCGAGATCGGCCGGCGGCGTCCCGGGCGGCATGGCGGGCGCCTCCACCTCCGACCCGGTCAGGTGGCCGATCTCGTGGTGGAAGATCAGCGGCAGGCCGGTGATGCAAAGCAGCAGCAGGAAGAGCGTGCAGACGAGGCTCGACCACGTGTGCAGGCGGGACCAGCCGCGCAGGCTCACCAGCGCTTCACCAGGCTGGCGAGCACCGTGCGCCGGTTGCCGTAGAAGCAGGCCGTGTCGCTGGTGCAGCGCGCGACATAGGCGGTGTCGAAGAGGTTGTTCGCGGTGACCGAGAGCTGCGTGCCGGCGAAGCCGGCGCCGAAGGGCGAGAGGTCGTAGCGCAGCGCCGCATCCACCAGCGTCACCGAGGGGACGACGTTGTGCGCGGCATTGCCCGTGGTGCTGTTGCCGAGGAAGCGCAGCCCGGCGCCGAGGCCGAGCCCCGCCAGCCGCCCTGCGCGCTCGTCGAAGCTCTGGTCGGCATAGAGGCCGGCGCCGGTCGCCGGCACGCCGGCCGGGCGGTTGCCCCGCTCCTCCGGCGCGCCCCTGGTGATCTCCGCATCGAGCGCGGTGAAGGAGCCGATGAGGCTGAGCCCGCGCGGCAGCCGCGCCACGCCCTCGAGCTCCACGCCGCGCACCCGGATCTCGCCGGTCTGCACCTGGAAGAGCGGGCTGTTCGGATCGGTCGCCAGGCTGTTCGACTGGGTGAGGTGGAAGAGCGAGGCCTGCACGAAGCTGTCCCGCCCCGGCGGCTGGTACTTGATGCCGATCTCGAACTGCTCGCCCTGGCGCGGGGTGAAGGCGCGGCCGGCGGCATTCGTCCCCGGCGTCGGCAGGAAGGAGGTGGACCAGCTCGCATAGGGTGCGAAGCCGCCCGGCGCGAGATAGACGAGGCCGACCCGCGCCGTCGTCGCCGCGTCGTTCTGCCGCTGCGTGTCGCCGCCGATGCGGTCGAGCGTGCTGCTCTCGACCCAGTCCTGCCGCACGCCCGCCGTCAGCACCCAGCGCTCGCCGAGGCGGAGCTGGTCCTGCGCGTAGAGGCCGTATTGCGCGGTGTTCTGCCGCGTATTGGTCCCCGCCGCGGCGAGCGGCACCGGCGAGCCGTAGACCGGGCGGAAGAGGTCGAGGCCCGGGGCGCTGCCGAAGGCCTGCGGGTTCGAGATCCGCACCGTGGAATAGTCGAACCCGGCCAGCAGCCGGTGCGCGACCGGGCCGGTCGAGAAGCGGAACTCCGCCTGGTTGTCGACCTGGAAGCGATCGATGTCGGGGGTCGAGAGGAAGCCGATGCGCCCGAGCGTCCGCCCGTCATCCAGCAGCCCGGTGCCGACGGTCTGCCGCCAATTGATCCCCGAATGCGCCCAGCGGAGATTCTGCCGCAGCGTCACCACGTCGTTGAGCCGCCGCTCGAACTCGCTGCCGACGCCCCATTGGGTGATGTCGTACTTGTCGAAGCCCGGCTCGCCGGCGAAACGCCTGGTCGGGATGCGGCCGAAGGGCGTCTCCGTCACCGTGCCGACATAGGGCAGGAACTGCGCGCCCTGGGTGCGGTCCCGCTGGTAGTAGGCGCGGAGCGTGAGGCGGGTGTCGCTATCCGGCCGCCAGGTGATGGCCGGCGCGATGAAGGCCCGGTCGTTGTCGACCTTGTCGACCTGGCTGTCCGCCAGGCGCCCGAGGCCGGTGAGGCTGTAGGACCAGACGCCGTCCCGGTCGAGCGGGCCGCTCGCCGTCCCGGCCGCCTGGGCGCGGCCGAAATCGCCGGCAGTGAGGCGCAGCTCGCCCTGCGGCGTCAAGGTGGGCTGGCGGGAGACCTGGTTGACCAGCCCGCCCGGCTGGATCTGGCCGTAGAGCACCGAGGCCGGCCCGCGCAGGATCTCGAAGCGGTCCAGCCCGTAGGGCTCCAGCGAGCCGGCGGCGAAGCCCACGCTGTAGCGCAGCCCGTCGAGATAGAGGCCGTTGTCGACCGCGTCGAAGCCGCGCAGCAGCAGGAAGTCTGCGCGCGGATCGGGCCCGTAGCTCTCCGCCCGCAGCCCCGCCTGGTAGCGCACCGCCTCGCCGAGGGTCTGGGCCTGGAGCGCGTCGATCGTCGCCCGCGGCACGACGGAGATGGATTGCGGCACCTCGGTCAGCCGTGCCGTGCCTTTGGTCCCCGCCGTCGCCTCGCTGGCGACGAAGCCGCGCGGCGGCTCCACCGCGCCGAGCGGCGGCGCGCCGGAGATGTCGAGCTGCGGCAGGCGCACGACGCCATCCGTGGCGTCCTGCGCCACCGCAGGGGCGGCGAGGGCGAGGAGAGCTAATCCTGCAGCGCGGCAGGAGGGGAGGGCAAGCGAGCGCACAGCGACAGTTCCCGGTGATGTCCGGTTCCGATAATGCGACGCACTCTTAATTGCAACTGGCAACCCTCCTGGCCGGCGTCCCCGAGCCAGCTCCCGACCTGGCGGGAAGGATGACCCTTCGGAGGGAGGTCGAGACGTCCGGAAAGCGCCGGGTGGCCGAACGGGCCGTTGGACTGCCGAGGCGTGCCGGGGCCTGGCGTGGCCGTCCTGGCGGCGACCCCGCCGCAGGCCGCAGGTCCTGGCTCAGGAGAGGCGCGCCTCAGCCGGCAGGCTCCCTCTCACAGGCCGAGAAGGGCCGCCGCGTCCAGGGCGAACGCCCTGTTGGCCATGCGGCACTCGCCGATCGCTTCCGGATAGCGGATGGAAAGACGCGCATGGCGCCGCCAGTCCTCCGGGGCGCAAAGCGGGACCGGATGCTTCATGCCGTAGAATTTCGAGGAACTGGGGAATGCGACGACTTTCCGTCCCAGCAGCGTACCCCAGTATGCGCCGTGGTAGCTGTCGGTCAGGATGGTGTCGCCTGACGCCAGGAAGGCGATGGTCGTCGTCAGGTCGCCGTCATTGTGCATGCGCGGCAATTCGGGCGGCAGGGCGCGGTGGACGAGCTCGTGCTCCCGATTCGCCTCGTGCAGGTAGGCCACGAATTCGTTGGTTGCCTCCGCCGCGGTGTCCAGGGCCGGTGTCATGCAGCTCGCGCAGGGTACCCAGCGGTGGCCCTGGCCATAATCGCGGACGCCGACCAGGTCGAAGGACCACTGATCGAGCACGATGCGCTCCTTCAGGGCCCGCCAATCGCCGATCCGCCAATTGTTGTGGCCGGCACCCCACAGGATGACAGGGCGTTGCCTCCGGCTGGACCCGAAGACGAAGTCGAGGGCCGGCTGGAAGAAATCGATGCCGAGCAGGCCGCCGCCGCCCAGGATGAGGCCGCGCGCCGCCGCGAAATCCGCCATCCAGGCCTCGCGGTCCCCCTCCGCCCGGTTCTCCGTTTCGTCCCAACCCAGGATGTCGGCGATCCTGGCGTTCTTCAGCGTGTCGAAGTACTGGGCCGGGGCGCTGGCGAGATCGCCCAGATTCGCCGTGGCGCGGCGGTGGAGGTTCAGGAGCATCCCGACCTCAATCGGGCTCGTGCCCGACGCGGCGATGCAGGTCGAAGCCACGGCGCCGATGGGCGAGCACATGCTCGCGCAGTGCCGCATCGGCCGCCGCCATGACCGCCGCCCGCTCGCGCTCCGCCGCCAGCACGGCGGCGAGCGCCTCCTCCAGCGCCTGCTCGCTGCGCGCCTGCCGCAGCAGGTCGAGGCTGCCCGGGGGCTGCGGCGGCCGGCGGTCGACCGGGCCGCCGCGGAACCGCCCGACATGCGCACGCAGCGCCGCGGCGATCTCAGGCTCCAGGCTGCCGCGCCGGAGCAGCAGATGCGCCAGCAGCTCAGGCCAGGCGCCGGTGAGGGCGGCGAGCCGCCGCGCCTCCGCGGGTGCCGGCGCCTCCGCCTCCAGCATCTCCAGCAGGCGCTCCACCGCCTCGGCATCGAGCTGCATGTCAGGCCGCCTCCCGCCGCGCCCGCGCCATGGCGGCAAGTTGCCGGTAGGCCGGCTCCAGCCGGTCGACCATCGCCGCCACCGTGTAATGCGTCATGAAGCTCTCCCGCGCCCCGGCGGCGAGGCGGGCGCGCAACCCGGCATCCTCGCCGATCCTGCGCAGCGCCGCGGCGATCTCCGCGGCCGCCCCCGGCCCGTCCGGGACGAGCAGGCCGTCCGCGCCCTGCGTCACCACCTCGGCAAGGCCGCCGACGGCGAGCGCCACCACCGGCTTGCCGGCCGACATCGCCTCGATCGCCACCAGGCCGAAAGACTCGTAGCGGCTCGGCACCAGCACGACATCCGCGGCGCGATAGGCCGTCTCCAGCGCCGGCCGGTCCAGCACGCCGAGCCAGCGGATGCGCGGATGCAGCCGCAGCGCCTCGGCCAGCGGGGCGGGCAGGGCGGCCATCGCCGCCGCGTCAGGCTCGCCGCCGGCGAAGGCGAACTCCGCCTCCGGCATCGCCTCCAGCACCGCGAGCGCCGCCTCGGCCGCGAGGTCGAAGCCCTTGCGCGGCTCGAAGCGGCCGACGAAGAGGATGCGGTATCCCTCGCCCGGCGGCGCCGGGGGCACCCCCGCCAGCAGGTCGTCCGTGCCATGCGGCGCCAGCACCAGGCGGCTCTCCGGCAGGCAGAGGCCGTAGGCCGCCTCGAGATCGGCGATGACGGCGCGGGAGTTGGCCAGCAGCAGCGGGGCCGTCGCCAGCGCCTTCGCCTCCGCGGCGATCATCTTCCGCACCATGAAATGCTCGTAGAGCGGCCGCGCCTCCCATTCCGGCTTGAAGGGCCGGGCGAGGGCGTAGCTGGTGTGCAGGCTCATCGCCACGCCGATCTCGGGATCATGCAGGCAGGCCAGGGCCTCGAGATCCCAGATCGGGAAGGACAGCACGTCGAGGCCGAAATTCTTCAGCGCCTCCACCTCGCGCTGCACCCGGCGGTTCCAGGCGGCGATGCTGGGCGGCAGGCCGAGCTCCAGCATCAGCGGCTCGGCGCCCTCCGCCTCCGGCAGCAGGGCATGGAGCCAGAGGCCCTCGGTCTGCCGCACGCTCTCCTCCGCCGCGGCCCGGGTGATGACATGCACCACATGGCCGCGCCGCAGCAGCTCGCGCGCCACCATCTCGGTCCAGCGGGCGATGCCGGCATCGTTCTCCGGCGGGAAGCCCTGGCTGACCAGGCAGATGCGCAAGCCATCCGCCGTGGCGAAGGGCATGAAGCCCGGCGCCTCCGCCTCCTCCGCGAGGTCGCCGCGGCTGCGCTCGCCCATGCGCCGCGCCAGCGCCGCGCCGTCGCGCAGGCCGAGCGCCAAATCCTGATCGAGCGAGAGCCGGTGCCCGAGGCCGATCTCCCGGTTCTCCTCGAACCAGGCATTGCCGGCGGCGAGGTCGCTGCGGTAGCGCTCGATCTCCCCGGCGACGCGGCCCGCATTCTGCGCCGCGCCGTGCCGATGGATGAAATAGGCCTTGCTCACCGCCGAGGGGTAGAGCGTCCGCGCGATCCGCGCCGCGTTGCGGATGCCGCTCGGCGCGAACTGGTGGAAGACCATTGCCCGCGGCTCGTAGAGCACGTGCCAGCCGGCATCGACCAGGCGCAGGCAGAGATCGGTCTCGTCCAGCAGATAGGCATAGGCATGGTCGAAGCCGCCGACCTCGCGCAGCGCCGCCATCCGCACGCTGCAATTCGTCCCCAGCAGGCTCGGATAGAAGGGCGAGCCGGGCCGGTTCAGCGGCCGCTCGTCGAAGAAGTCGGAGACCATATGCGCATTGCCGAAGCGGTCGCAGATCGTCTTCCGCGCCTGCCAGCGCGTGCCGGTATTGTCGACGGTGAAGCCGCCGACCGCGCCCACCGCCGGGTCCCGGTAGGCGGCCGCCAGCCGCTCCAGCCAGTCCGGGTGCGGCACGCCGTCATCGTCGATGAAGGCGACGATCTCCCCGGCCGCGGCGGCAATGCCGATGTTGCGCGAGACGGCGAGGTTTTCCTCCGCGCAGTGGCGCAGCCTGATGCGCCCCTCCCAAGCCGCCAGCACCTCGGCGGTGCCGTCGGTCGAGGGGCCGTTGACGACGATCACCTCGAAGCGCGGATAGCGCAGGCCGCGCAGCCCCTGGAGCGCGCTGCGGAGATGCGCCGCGCGGTTGCAGGTGTTGATGACGATGCTGATCTCCGGGCGGTCCATGCTGCTCAGCCCCGGTCGGCCAGCAGGAGCATGAGGTCCCGGTTCGCCGTCGCCGTCTCCGGCCGCCGCGCCAGGTCAAGCAGCATGATCCGGCGCGTCGGCGCGCTGCGCAGCAGGGGCAGCACCTCCTCGACGAGGCACGGGGTCCGGTGCAGCAGCAGGGCGAAGCCGAGCTCGACATCCCCGAGCCAGGGCCGCTCGTCCAGCGGATGGGCCGGTGCGAGGCGCGGCGCCGGCATGGGCGGCGTCGAGTCGCCCTGCGCCGCGGCGACATGGATGATGTGCTGGCGCAGGTCCTCCCCCGGCTCGCCGAGCGCCCAGGCGGAGCGGTAGGCGACCTCCGCATCGGCGAACTTCGCCTGTTCCTTCAGCGCATGGCCATGCTGCACGCGATAGCCGGGATGCAGCGGATGCAGGCTGAGCGCGCGCCAGTACAGGTACTCCGCCTGGCCCCAGTTCCGCTGGTCGCGCATCCCGTCCGCCTCGGCGATGAGGCTGCGGAAGGCAGCGTCGCGCGAGGCGGCCGCCATGGCCTCGATCACCGCAACGGCGCGTGACCGGGCTGTCCGCGGGCGCGGCGGGGCCTCGGCGAGGGCCGGGCCGTGCTCGGCCAGGCTCATTCGGTCCTGCCCGAGGACGGGGTGCAACAGGGCGGTGTTCATCGATCCGTCTTGGGCCTTCTGCCTGTCGGTATAGATCGTAGACGGAACGATTCTATTCCATACCAAATCGATGCGCACCTGGAAAATGACGGCCCGGTTCGTGTTCCAGGCCTTGGCATGGCCCATTCCGCGTCAACGAAAACAGGCTTGTGGCTGAAGCAAGCATGGTTTCTTCGACGGCCAAGCCCAGAATCCTGATCCAGAATGGCGACCGTCAGCGGTGGCGGCCGGGCCTGCGGAAAGATTCGCCGTCCCGATATCAACCACCGAGGAATTCCAGCAGCACGCGGTTGAACGGCTCCGGCTGCTCGGCGGTGAAGGGATGGCCGCCTGCCTTCCGCCATCCAGAGCCGCGCATCCGCCAGCCCCTCCGTCAGCGCCGCCATCCGCGGCGCCCCGAAGCCGGCGCCGGCGCCCAGCCTCGCGGAGGGCAGCACGGTCTCCTCGGCCTCGGCGCGGTCGGCGATAGTGACGTGCAGCGGCATGGCATCCGCCTCGCACCCATCGCCGCAAGCCCCCGTGCCGAGATTGCCGGCGGAGGGTCCCGCTGGCACCCTGGCGGGGATGGCATTCTGGCAGGCATTCGAGGCCCCACTCGGCATGGACAACCCTTGCCTGGCGGATGCGCTGGTGCCGATGCCCGACGGCTCCGCCCTCCGCCTGCCGCTGCGCGACTACGGGGCGATCGGCGTCACCGGCCTGGTCGCCAACCAGGCCTCCTTCGCCGTGACGCGCCGCCTCGCCGGATGGATGGCCGAGGCCGCGCGCGCCCTCGCGCCGGAGGTGGTGGTCGGCCTGCCGACGCTCGGCCATGTCTTCGGCCCGCTGGTGGCGGAGGCGCTCGGTCATGCCAATTGGGTCGCACCCGGCTATTCCCGCAAGCTCTGGTACGAGGAGCGCCTCTCCGTCCCGCTCGCCTCCTCCACCACGCCGGCGCCGCGCCGCCTCTGGCTCGACCCGCGCCTCCTCGACCGGCTCGAGGGCCGCCGCGTCCTGCTGGTCGACGACGTGATCTCGACCGGCCACTCGGCGCTCGCCGGCCTTGCCCTGCTGGCGGCCGCCGGGGTGCGCCCGGTCGCCGCCTGCGTCGCCATGGCCCAGGGCGACCGCTGGCGCGCCGCCTGGCCGCGCGAGGTGCCGCTCGTCGCCGCCTTCGCGACGCCGCTCTACCGCCCGACGCCGGAAGGCTGGGTCCCCAGGCCGGAAACGGCGCCGCGGGATGTGGCGCTCTGACCGCCATGCCGAAGGACCAGCCCGCCGCCGCCTCCCTGCTGCTCGACCGCCCCGGCGTGCTGGTGCGCCGCCTGCACCAGATCCACTCCGCCATGTTCCAGGAGGAATGCGGCGGCTTCGGCGTCACGCCCGTGCAGTACAGCCTGCTGACCCTGGTCGCCGCCGCGCCGGGGATGGACCAGGGCAGCGCCGCCAGCGGCCTCCGCCTCGACCGCTTCACCACCGCCGATGTCATCAAGCGCCTGCAGGCGGCAGGCCTGCTGCAGGTCGGCCCCGGCCGCGACCGCCGCACCCGGCTGCTCACCCTCACCGAGCATGGCAAGGCGGTCCATGCGGCGATGCGGGAGAGCGCCGCCCGCGCGCATGAGCGCCTCGTGGCGCCGCTGCCGCCCCGTCAGCGGGCCCTGCTGCTGCGCATGCTCCGCCGCCTGGTCGACGAGGCCGATGCGGTGGAGGCGCCGCCCCCGCGAGTCAGGTAGCCCTTCGCGCCTCCAGCACGCCGAGGATCGCCCGGACGATGCCGCGATAGCCGGTGCAGCGGCAGAGATTCCCTGCCAGCTCCTCCCGCACCCGCGCCTCGTCCGCCTCGGGCAGCCGCAGAACGATGTCCCGTGCCGTCACCAGCATCCCCGGCGTGCAGTAGCCGCATTGCAGCGCATGCTCGGCGGAGAAGGCCTCGCGCAGCGCCGCCATCACCGCATCCGCTTCGAAGCCCTCGATGGTGCGGATGGCAGCCCCCGCGCAGGCCCCCGCATGCAGAATGCAGGAGCGCGCCGGCGCCCCGTCCACCTCCACCGTGCAGGCCCCTGGCGCAGCGCGGCGCCCGGGTGCTGCTGGCCGACCTTGCCGGCGCCGAGGCCGCCGCCGGGACCCTCCGCGCCGAAGGCCTCGCCGCCGAGGGCATCGAGGCGGACGTCTCCTCCGAGGCCGCGACCGCCGCCATGGCCGAGGCCGCCGAGGCCCGCTTCGGCGGCCTCGACATCCTGGTGAACAATGCCGGGATCTACGCCACGCTGACGCCGAAGCCCTTCGAGGAGCTCGACATCGCGGAATGGCGCCGCGTGCTGGAGGTGAACGTGATGGGCACCTTCCTCGGCTGCCGCGCCGTGCTGCCGGCGATGCGGCGGCGCGGCGGCGGACGCATCGTCAACATCAGCTCCGGCGTCGCCTTCAAGGGCAACCCCTACATGGCGCATTACGTCGCCAGCAAGGGCGCCGTCGTCTCGCTGACCCGCGCCCTGGCGACGGAGCTCGGCCGCCACGGCATCCTCGTCAACAGCGTCGCCCCCGGCTTCACGCTGAGCGACGGTGTGATGCGCAACCCGGTGCTGGCCGAGGGGGTGAGGGAGCCCTCGCTCCGCGGCCGGGTCCTCGCCCGCGACATGCTGCCGGGGGACCTCGCCGGCGCCGTCTGCTTCTTCGCCGGGCCCGATGCGGCCTTCATCACCGGCCAGACGCTGGTGGTCGATGGCGGGGCCTATTTCCATTGAGCGGAGCGCGCGCATGATCCCCGTCATCGACCTCGCCCCGGCGCTTGGCGGCGATGCCGCGGCCCGGCTCCGCACCGGGCAGGAGATCGACCGCACCTGCCGCGAGATCGGCTTCTTCACCATCACCGGCCATGGCGTCCCGCCCGCGGTGATGGATGCGCTGCGCGGCACTGCGAAGGAGTTCTTCGCCCTCCCGCTCGAGGAGAAGTTGCGGGCGAAGCACCCGGTGCAGGGCACGCCGCGCGGCTACATCGCCCTCGGCGTCGAGGCGCTGTCGCGCGGCAATGCCTGGGCGACGCCGCCCGACCTCAAGGA
This sequence comes from uncultured Craurococcus sp., assembly GCA_902805545.1. GTDB lineage: Bacteria > Pseudomonadota > Alphaproteobacteria > Acetobacterales > Acetobacteraceae > Belnapia. The sequence goes on from CADCTD010000172.1 coordinate 24,889, forward strand.
ATACTACCATGTCGGCCGCGAGGCCTGGCCCGACGAGCCCTACTGGACCGGCGCGGAGGGCCGCCGCTACTTCATCCCCAATCTCTGGCCCGGGCGCCCCGCCGGCTTCGCCGCCGCGGCCGATGCCTATTACCGGGCGATGGAGGTGCTCACCGTCGAGCTGATGCGCCTCGCCGCGCTCGGCCTCGGCATCGGCGAGCATTTCTTCGACGACAAGCTCGACCGCCACATCACCGCCATGCGCCTCAACCACTACCCGGAGCAGGTGGCGCCGCCCGCTCCCGGCCAGCTCCGCGCCGGCGCGCATACCGATTACGGGCTGCTGACCATCCTCAACGGCGAGGAGGCGCCCGGCGGCCTGCAGGTGCAGACGCGCGGCGGAGACTGGCTCGACGTCGCCACCCGCCCGGCCGATTTCGTCGTCAATATCAGCGACCTGCTGATGCGCTGGACCAATGACCGCTGGGTCTCCAACCTCCATCGCGTGGTGAACCCGCCGGACAGCCTGGCGGCGCGCAGCCGCCGCCTCTCCATCGCCTATTTCCAGCACCCGAATTACGACGCGCCAATCGAATGCATCGCGCCGCCGGGCGAGGCGAAGTACCCGCCCGTGCTCTCCGGCGCCTATCGCGACGAGAAGTACCGCCAGACCCGCGTGAAGGAACCCGCTGCATGATGAACCGCCGCACCCTCCTGCTGGCCGGATTGGCCATGCCCGCCCTGAGCCGCGCCGGCTTCGCGGCCGACCCCATCAGGATCGGCATGACCCAGCCGCTGACCGGCGCCGTCGCCGCCTCCGGCAACTACGTCGCCAATGGCGCGAAGATCGCGGCCGAGGTGTTGAACGCCTCGGGCGGCGTGCTCGGCCGCCCGGTCGAGCTGATCCTCGAGGACAACAAGTCCAACCCGCGCGAGGCAGTGGCGGCGGCCGAGAAGCTGGTGCTGCGCGACAAGGTGCCGGTGCTGATCGGCGCCTGGTCCTCCACCTTCACCCTCGCCATCATGCCGAAGCTGATGGAATACAAGGTGCCGATGATCGTCGAGACCTCCTCGGCGGCGCGCATCACCACCTCGGGCAACCCCTGGGTCTTCCGCATCGCCCCGACCTCGGAGATGGAGGCCGTCGCCTTCGCCGAGCTGCTGGGCAAGTTCACCCCGGCCATCCGCAAGATCGGCTTCCTCTCGGTGAACAACGATTTCGGCCGGGGCGCCACCGAGAAATTCTGGGCCGCCCTCGGGGCGAAGGGCATCGCCATCGGCCGTACCGAGACGATGACGCCGGAGGCGACCGACCTCGCCGCGCAGATCACCGCCCTCAAGCAGTCCGATGCCGACACCGTCTTCCTCACGACCGGCGTCGAGCAGCAGACCCTCGCGCTCCGCCAGGCGGTGGAGCAGCGCCTCGGCAAGCGGATCGTGACGACCGGCGGTTCCTTCCCCGACCAGCTCCTCGCCAACCCGCTGCCGCCGGGCAATACCAGCTTCCACATCCTTTTCTACGCCCCGTGGTTCCCCGAGCGCGCGCCGCATCCGCGGATCGCGGAGCGCTACACGGCCGAGTGGAACAGGAAGGGCTGGGAGTTCGCCGGCCTCACCGAGGGCTTCCGCGGTTATGACGCCATGCTGACCGTCGCCGAGGCGCTGAAGGCCGCCGGCAAGCCGGAGGCGGAGGCGATCCGCCAGGCGCTCTGGACGGTAAAGCTCGCCGGCGTCAACGGCGACATCAGCTTCGCCAAGGAAGGCCCGGCCGGGCAGGAGAGCGGACAGAACCGGCCCAACGTCTCCGTCGTGACGCTCAGCGAAGGCAAGACCGGCCTTCTCTGATGGACCAGGCGCTGCAGCATCTCGTCAACGGCACGGTCCTCGGCGGCACCTATGCGCTTCTGGGGATCGGGCTGACGCTCGTCTTCGGCGTCATGCGGGTGGTGAACTTCACCCATGGCGAGCTCTATGCCTTCGGCGCCTACATGACCTATGCGGCGGTCTCGCTGCTCGGCCTCGATTTCTACCTCTCGCTCGCCCTGGCGACGCTGCTCGGCATGGCGCTCGGCGCGGCGATCGAGTTCCTGCTGCTCCGGCCGATGCGCCGGGCCGATATCGACAGCACCATGCTGGTCATGATCGGCGCCGCGCTCGTGCTGCAGAATGGCGAGATGTGGGCCTGGGGCGGCGTGGCGAAGCTCATCCCCAACCCCTTCCCGGGCACGCCGCTGGTGGTGGGCCCGGTCTCCGTCCTGCCGCTTCGCCTCTTCGTGCTGGTGGTCTCGATCGCGTTGCTGCTCGGCTTCTGGCTGCTGCTCGACCGCACCCGCATCGGCATGGCGATGCGCGCCACCTTCCAGGACCCGGAGACAGCCGCGCTGATGGGCGTCCGCATCAACTGGGTGAACAGCGCGACCTTTGCGATCGGCTCCGGCCTCGCCGCCGCGGCGGGCGCGCTGCTCGGCCCCGTCTTCATGGTCTCGCCGACCATGGGAGACCTGGTCGGGCTGAAGGCCTTCGCCATCGTCATCCTGGGCGGCCTGGGCAGCCTGCCGGGCGCGACCATCGGCGGCTTTGCCCTCGGCTTCGTCGAGGAGTTCGCCGGTGGTTTCGTCTCGACCGAGTACCGCGATGCCTTCGGCTTCCTCCTCATCATCCTGATCCTGGCCTTGAAGCCGCAAGGCCTGGTGCCGGCGAAGGAGCGCATCGGGTGAGCACGCTTCTCGGCTGGGGCTTCGTCGCCGCGCTGGCGGCGCTGCCGCTTCTCTTCCCCGACCCCTACCTGCTGGCGGTGCTGACCTCGGCCGGCATCTTCATCATCGGCGCCATCAGCCTCAACCTGCTGCTCGGCTATACCGGGCAGCTCAGCCTCGGCCATGTCGCCTTCTTCGGCCTCGGCGCCTATGCCAGCGCGCTGGCGACGCTCGGCTTCGACATCGCCATCGGCTTCGGCTGGAGGCTGGTGGTGGCGCCGCAGCCGGTCTGGCTCGGCTTCCTTGCCGCGATCGTCGTGGCGGGCGGCTTCGGCTGGCTGCTCGGGCGGCTCGCCTTCCGGGTGCGCGGGGCGTATTTCGTCATCATCACCGTCTGCTTCGCCCAGGTGCTGCGGATGGTGGCGCTCAATTGGGTGGAGCTCACCCAGGGACCGATGGCGCTGATCTCCATCCCGCCCTTCTCGCTCTGGTGGCCGGGGGAGGGCTGGATTGCGCTCTACCGCAAGGACCAGAATTACTGGCTGGTGCTGGCGGTCGCGGTGCTCGCCTTCCTGCTGGTGCGGCAGGTGGTGCGCTCCCGCATCGGCCGGGCGCTGGTGGCGCTCAGGGCGAACGAGCCGCTGGCGCGCTCCGTCGGCATCCGCGTCACGCACTACCTCGTCGTCGCGGCGGTGATCTCGGCCGGCATCGCCGGCGCCGCGGGCAGCCTCTTCGCCCATTACGTCCGCATCGTCGATCCGGACGTCTTCCTCTTCATCTACACCGTCACCATGGTCATCATGGTGGTGACGGGCGGCAAGGGCACCCTGTGGGGCCCGGTGGTCGGCGGCCTCGTCTTCGGGCTGATGCCGGACCTGCTGCGCGGCACCGCCCCGCCCGAGGCGCAATGGATCATCTACGGCACGGCGATGATCCTCTTCGTCATGTTCCTGCCGCGCGGCATCGTCCCCGCCCTCGTGCGGCGCCCGTCATGAGCGAGGTGCTGCTCTCGGTCGAAGGCCTCGGCGTGCAGATCGGCGGCCTCACCGCCATCGCCGATATGAGCTTCACCGTGCCGCCCGCGGAGGTCGTGAGCCTCATCGGCCCAAACGGCGCCGGCAAGACCACGGCCTTCAACGTCATCACCGGCTACATGCGCCCAACCCGCGGCCGCATCCTCTTCGAGGGGCGGCCCATCGCCGGCCTGGCGCCGGAGCGCATCGCCGCCCGCGGCCTGGTGCGCAGCTTCCAGCGCACCAGCGTCTTCGCCGGCTGCACCGTCTTCGAGAATGCGCTGATGGCGCTCCACCTCCGCGGCCGCGCCGGGCTGCTGGATGCGCTGCTGCCCTTCCTCCGCGCCCGGCGGGAGGAGGCCGCGCTGCGCGCCGAAGCCGCCGAGCTGCTCGACCTCGTCGGCCTCGCCGACCGCGCCGATCTGCCCGCCGAGGCGCTGGCCTATGGCGAGCAGCGCCGCCTCGGCATCGCCATGGCCGCCGCCGCCCATCCGCGCCTCCTGCTGCTGGACGAGCCCGCCGCCGGCCTCAACCCCTCGGAGACGGCGGAATGCATGGCGCTCATCCGCTGCCTGAAGGAGCGCGGCATGACCGTGTTGCTGGTGGAACATGACATGGCGATGGTGATGCGCCTCTCCGACCGGATCGTCGTGCTGAACCAGGGCCGCATCATCGCCTCCGGCCCGCCCGCCGCGATCCGCCAGGATCCGGAGGTGATCCGCGCCTATCTCGGGGCGGCCCATGCTGCGGCTTGAGGGTGTCTCCGCCGGCTATGGCCGCATCGCCGCCCTCGCCGAGGTCTCGCTCGAGGTGCGGGAAGGGGAACTGGTCAGCCTCATCGGCGCCAATGGCGCAGGCAAGTCGACGACGCTGCGGACCATCAGCGGGCTGCTGAAGCCGACCACCGGCCGCATCACCCTGGACGGGCAGGCGATCGGCGGCCTTCCGCCCCGCGAGATCCTGGCCCGCGGCATCGCCCATTGCCCGGAGGGCCGCCGCGTCTTCCCGCATCTCTCGGTGCGGGAGAACCTCGCCATGGGCGCCCTGCTGCGGCGGGACCGCGCCGGCATCGCCGGGGATCTCGAGGCGATGTATGCCCGCTTCCCCCGCCTCCGCGAGCGCAGCGGCCAGGCGGCCGGCACCCTCTCCGGCGGCGAGCAGCAGATGCTCGCCATCGCCCGCGCGCTGATGTCCCGCCCGCGCCTGATCATGTTCGACGAGCCCTCGCTCGGCCTGGCGCCGAGCCTCGTCGAGCAGGTCTTCGCCATCGTCCGTGACATCCGCGCCACCGGCACCACGGTGCTGATGGTGGAGCAGAACGCCATGGCCGCGTTGCAGCTCTGCGACCGTGCCTATCTGCTGGAGACCGGCCACGTCCTCCGCACCGGCACCGGCGCCGAGCTCCTGGCGAGCCCGGACGTCCGCGACGCCTATCTCGGCGGCGCGATCTAGGCGGCCTGCTCCAGGGTCGGGGCCACGTCGGCAACCGTGGTGCGGTGCAGGTCCCGCACCTTGGTCGCGTCATACCGCCGCGCCCGGTGCATGGTCGCCCGGTTGTCCCACATCACCAGGTCATGCGGCCGCCAGACATGGGCATGGACGAATTCCCGCCCCGTCGCATGCTCGTTGAGGTCGCGCAGCAGGGCCCGCGCCTCCGGCACCGGCCAGCCCTGGATCGCCCCGGCATGGGCCGAGAGGAAGAGCGAGAGCCGCCCCGTCTTCGGGTGCCGCCGCACCAGCCGCTGCGGCACCGGCCGCCACTTCTCCAGCTCCTCCGGCGTGAAGTCGGTGAAGCCCAGCACGCCGCGCGAGTAGATCTGGCTGTGCTCGCAGACGAGGTCCCGCACCATCGCCTTCGTCTCGGCATCCAGCGCATCCCAGGCCGCGCGCATGTCGGCGAATTCGGTGTTGCCGCCGCCGCCCGGGATCACGCGGGCCGAGAGCAGCGAGTACTTGGCCGGCGTCGGCTTGAAGCTGCTGTCGCTGTGCCAGAGCATGTTGCCGAGCGAGAAGAGCCGCTTGCGGTCGTCCCGCGCCATCACCTGGCCGTCGCGCTCCAGGTTGGAGATGTCGTTGATCTCCATCGAGAGGCGCCGCGCCTGGCCCTGGACGATGTCGCCCGTCGCCAGCTCCAGATCCCCGAAATGCCGGCTGAAGGCGATCTGCTGCTGGTCGTCGATCGGCTGGTCACGGAAGACCAGCACGGCGAAGCGGTCCATTCCCTCGTCGATCGCCGCGGCCTCGGCGGCACCGATCGGCAGGCGGAGGTCGATGCCCGAGACCTCGCCGACGAAATCGGGGCGGGCCGGGTTGGCGGGACGGATGGTGAGGCTCATGGCGGCGGTTCCCTCGGTCGGGGGCTTCGGCCCCGTTGCGGCCGAGACTAGAGCAAACCGCCGGGCCAGGGAATTGCTTGCGCTGCCCGCCACCCCCGGCGAAGCTTCCCGTGCCGCAACGGGGGATGAGCATGATCCGCACTCTGCTTCTCGGTTTCTGCCTCGGGCTCGCCGCCCTGGCCCAGGCCAAGGCCCAACCCGCGGCGGACACGCTCGCCGCCATCAGGGCCCGCGGCCAGGTGGTCTGCGGCGTCTCGGTCAATACCATCGGCTTCGCCGTGCCCGATGCGCGCGGCGTCTTCCGCGGCCTCGATGTCGATGCCTGCCGCGCCGTCGCCGCCGCCATCCTGGGCGACGCCACCAAGGTCCGTTTCGTCCCCACGACGACGCAGGTGCGCTTCACCGCCCTGCAATCCGGCGAGGTCGACCTCCTCGTCCGCAACACCACCTGGTCGCTCGGGCGTGAGGCGCAGCTCGGCCTCGCCTTCGCCAGCATCAATTTCTACGACGGCCAGGGCTTCATGGTGCGGAAGTCCGCCGGCGTCGCCTCCGCCCGCCAGCTCGACGGCGCCACCATCTGCGTCCAGCCCGGCACGACGACGGAGCTGAACCTCGCCGATTACTTCCGCAGCCACAACATGCGCTTCACCCCGGTGGTGATCGAGCAGGTGGAGGAGATCCGCGCCGCCTTCGTCAGCGGCCGGTGCGATGCCTATACCAACGACGCCTCCTCCCTCGCCTCCTTCCGCGCCAGCCAGGGCAACAGCGGCGACTTCGTCCTGCTGCCCGAGATCATCTCGAAGGAGCCGCTCGGCGCCGTGGTGCGCAAGGGCGACTGGCGCTTCTTCGACATCGTCCGCTGGTCCCACTTCGCCATGGTCGCGGCCGAGGAGCTCGGCATCACCAGCGAGAACATCGACAGCTTCATGGCGAGCCCCAACCCCGACATCCAGCGCCTGCTCGGCCGCACCGGCGAGTTCGGCCGCGCGATGGGCGTCGAGAACGACTGGGCGGTGCGGATCATCCGCCAGGTCGGCAATCTCGGCGAGGTCTGGGAGCGCAACATCACCCCGCTCGGCATCCCCCGCGGCATCAACGGGCTCTGGACCAAGGGCGGGCTGCAATACGCCCCGCCCATCCGCTGATCCGGCGGAGTTTGCTTGACGCGGGCCTCGCCCGCGACGGAGGCTTGCCGCCAGAGCCGGCGACAGACCGGCCCGACGGGAGGCTTCCATGCACCATGGCATCATGGCGGCGGCGCTGGCCATCTGCCTCGCCGCGCCTGCGGCGGCGCAGCGCAACCTCGTGATCGCGGCGCAGACGCCGCCCAGCGCGCTCGATCCGCATTTCCACAACACCACCAACAACAACATGGTGCTGCGACAGATCTACGAGCCGCTCTTCGAGCTCGACAACCAGGCCCGGCCGCAGCCGCGCCTCGCCGAGAGCCTTCGCCTGATCGACCCGCTGACCTGGGAGGTGAAGCTCCGCGCCGGCGTCCGCTTCCATGACGGCACGCCCTTCGAGGCGGAGGACATCGCCTATACCTTCGCCCGCGTGCCCACCGTGCCGAACAGCCCGGCCCTCTTCACCCCGGCGGTGAGGACCATCAGCGCGGTCGAGATCAAGGACCCCCAGACCGTCATCCTCCGCACGCGGGAGCCGAACCCGCTGATGCCGATCGACCTGGCGGCGCCGGCCATTCTCTCCCGCAAGATCCATGGCCCGAACCCCGCGACCTCCGACTTCAACACCGGGCGGCTGGCCATCGGCACCGGCCCCTACCGCTACGCCAGCTACCTGCCGAACGAGCGGCTCGAGGTGACGCGCAACGCCGACTACTGGGGCCCCGCCGAGCCCTGGGACCGCGTGACCTTCCGCTACATCCCGCAGGGCGGCTCCCGCATGGCGGCGCTGCTGACCGGCGAGGCGGACCTGATCGACTACGTCCCGTCGCAGGACATGCCGCGGCTGGAGCGGGACCCGCGCTTCGCCCTCTTCGGCGTGGACAGCGTGACCTTCGTCTACCTCGCCCCGGATGCGATGCGGGAGACGACGCCCTTCGCCTTCGACCGACAGGGCAGGCCGCTGCCGCGCAACCCGCTGGCCGACCGGCGGGTGCGCGAGGCGCTCTCGCTCGCCATTCCGCGCGAGGCGATCGCGGAGCGACTCTACCATGGCCAGGCCCGCGCCGCGGACCAGTTCGCCGCCCCCATCGCCGCGCATCGCCTGCCCAACCTGCCGCCCCTGCCGCATGAGCCGGCCCGCGCCCGCGCCCTGCTGGCCGAGGCCGGCTACCCGGGGGGCTTCCGCCTGACCATCCATGGCCCGAACGGCTTCTTCCCCGGCGATGACGGGCTGCTCCAGGCCCTCGCCCAGTCCTTCACCCGCATCGGCATCGAGACCGCGGTCGAGACGCTGCCGCCGGCGACGCTCTTCACCCGCGCCACCAACCGCGAATTCTCGCTTTTCATGACCTATTTCAGCAGCTACCTGACCATCAACCCGATGCGCCAGGTGGCGATGACGCGGAACCCGGAGCTCGGCCACGGCCCCTTCAACCGGCAGCGCTACTCCAACCCCGCCATGGACGTGCCGCTGGCCGAGGCGATGACCACCATGGACCCGGAGCGGCGCGAGATCCTGACGCAGCAGGCCGCCCAGGCGCTGCTCGACGACAAGGGCGTGCTGCCGATCATCTTCCTCCGCAATGTCTGGGCCGGGCGGCGGGACAAGGTCACCTACGACCCGAGCCCGGTGAACCACACCGCGGCGCAACACGCCAAGCCCGTGGAGTAGCGCCGCCGCGCGGCCCGGCGCATGCTGCGGCATCGCCATGGCCGTGGAGATGCCCCGCATGCCGGATGCCGCCCTGCTCGCCCGCCTCGCCGCCGCGGTGGATGCGAATTTCGAGCGCGAGACCGCCTTCCTCGCCGATCTCGTCCGCTTCCCCTCCACCCGCGGCAACGAGGCGCCGCTGCAGGACTGGATGGCCCGCCAGCTCGCCGCCCGCGGCTATGCGGTGGACCGCTTCACCCTCGCCGATGTCCCGCTCGCCGGCCACCCGAAGGCGAGCCCGATGGTGGAGGCCGACCCGGCCCGCTCCGTTCAGGTCGTCGCCACCCACCGGGCGGAGAAGCCCACGGGCCGCAGCCTGATCCTTCAGGGCCATATCGACGTGGTGCCGGAGGGCCCCGCCGAGATGTGGACCTATCCGCCCTACAGCGCCACCATCCGGGATGGCTGGATGTACGGCCGCGGCGCGCATGACATGAAGTCGGGCGTCGCCGCCATGGTCTTCGCCATGGATGCGCTGAAGGCCGCCGGCCTCGAGCCCGCGGCGGATGTCCACCTCCAGACCGTCACCGAGGAGGAGAGCACCGGCAACGGCGCCCTCTCGACCCTGCTGCGCGGCTACCGCGCCGAGGCCGCGCTGGTGCCGGAGCCGACGGGCGGCACCATCACCCGCGCCCATACCGGCACGCTCTGGTTCCGCATCAAGGTCCGCGGCATTCCGGTCCATGTGGCGGTCGCCCAGAGCGGCAGCAACGCCATCCTCTCCGCCTACCACCTGATCCAGGCGCTCCAGGCCCATACCGCCACGCTGAACGAGGCCGCCCGCCACCACGAATGGTACAACGGCATCGAGAGCCCGTTGAAATTCAACCCCGGCATCATCCGTGGCGGCGACTGGGCGAGCAGCACTCCCGCCTGGTGCGAGGTCGACTGCCGCATCGGCCTCCTCCCCGATGCCGATGTCGCCGAGGTCCAGCGCGGCGTCGAGCTCTGCATCGCCGAGGCGGCGCGAGGCGACAACTTCCTCGCCAACAACCCGCCCTCGGTCGAGTGGCACGGCTTCCTCGCCGACGGTTACGTGCTGCAGCCGGGCAGCGAGGCCGAGGCGGTGCTGGCCGCCGCCCATGCCCAGGTCTTCGGCGCCGAGATGCCGGCGCGCATCACCACGGCGGTGAACGACACGCGCTTCTACGGCCTCTATTTCGGCATCCCCGGCCTCTGCTACGGGCCGAAAGGGGAGGGGGCCCATGCCTTCGACGAACGCACCGACCTCGACCACCTGAAGCAGACGACGCTGGCCATCGCCGCCTTCATTGCCGATTGGTGCGGGGCGCGGCCGGTGGGTTGAGGCGGGCGCCGCCCTCCTCAGGCCCCCCGACAATGGCCGAAGGGTCCCGGACCGCTGGAGTTCGACAACCCTTGCACGTCATCCCCCCTTCGGCCCACAAGACCGCGCCGACCGCAATGGAGGGGAGGGCGATGATACGGATCTGGACGCTGCTCGGCCTGCTGCTCGCGGTGCCGGCCGCCGCGCAGCAGCAGCGGCCCGGCCAGTCGCCGAGCGGCCAGCCGCCGCTCACCGTGGAGCCCGGCGACTTCTGGGCCGATGTCCGGTCCTGGGACGAGCAGGCCCGCCGCCGCCTAGGCCGCAACGCCGCCCCGGCCATGCCCGGCCGCGGCGAGTCGGC